>JBEKKV010000005.1:0-75472 GCA_050010555.1 Dehalococcoidia bacterium | reverse complement strand
CAGCGACTTCAGGTGTTGCCGGCTTCCATGACGTGACGGGCGGTGTGTACAAGGCCCGGGAACGTATTCACCGCCGTGTGCTGACCGGCAGTTACTAGCAACTCCACCTTCATGGAGGCGAATTTCAGCCTCCAATCTGAACTGAGGACGGCTTTTCGGGATTAGCTCCGGATCGCTCCTTGGCAGCCCATTGTACCGTCCATTGTAGCGTGTGAGTAGCCCAAGACGTAAGGGACGTGCTGACTTGACGTCATCCCTACCTTCCTCCCCGTTTCGCGGGGCAGTCTCGCCAGAAAGATGCAACTGACGACAGGGGTTGCGCTCGTTGCGGGACTTAACCCAACACCTCACGGCACGAGCTGACGACAGCCATGCATCACCTGTGCCGGCTCCCCGAAGGGTCGCTCAGGTTTCCCCTCGCTACCACCGGCATGTCAAGCCTTGGTAAGGTTCTTCGCGTTGCGTCGAATTAAACCACACGCTCCGCTGCTTGTGCGGGCCCCCGTCAATTCCTTTGAGTTTTAGCCTTGCGGCCGTACTCCCCAGGCGGGACACTTAAAGCGTTAGCTTCGGCACAGAGGGGGTCGATACCCCCTACACCTAGTGTCCAACGTTTACGGCGTGGACTACCCGGGTATCTAATCCGGTTCGCTCCCCACGCTTTCGCGCCTCAGCGTCAGGCAGAGCCCAGAGAGCCGCCTTCGCCACTGGTGTTCCTCCCGATATCTACGCATTCCACCACTACACCGGGAATTCCACTCTCCTCTGCTCTCCTCTTAGCCTGCCAGTATCCGAGGACCCCTCCCAGTTGAGCCGGGAGATTTCACCCCGAACTTAACAAGCCGCCTACGCGCTCTTTACGCCCAATAAATCCGGACAACGCTTGCCACCTACGTATTACCGCGGCTGCTGGCACGTAGTTAGCCGTGGCTTATTCGCGGGGTACCGTCAGATCTTCTTCCCCCGCAAAAGGGCTTTACGACCCGAAGGCCTTCATCACCCACGCGGCGTTGCTGCGTCAGGCTTTCGCCCATTGCGCAAGATTCCTCGCTGCTGCCTCCCGTAGGAGTCGAGGCCGTGTCTCAGTCCCCGTGTGGCTGGCCATCCTCTCAGACCAGCTACCGATCGTCACCTTGGTAGGCCGTTACCCCACCAACTAGCTAATCGGCCGCAGGCCCCTCCGAAAGCGCCCGAAGGCTTTAATCAGCTCCGGCAGGCCGGAACTGACCACATGCGGTATTAGCCTCCCTTTCGGGAAGTTATTCCCCACTTTCGGGCAGGTTACCTACGTGTTACTCACCCGTCCGCCACTGTCCCAACAGCCGAAACCATTGAGACCGTTCGACTTGCATGCGTAAGGCACGCCGCCAGCGTTAATCCTGAGCCAGGATCAAACTCTCCGTACTAACCTTCATCCCGAGGACGAATCCCCGAGACAAAGACCAACGGTCTGGCCCCACATTGTTCCTTCCGCTATCCAGTTGTTAAGGTGCCCGTCGCCATAGCCGACGACACACAAAATTAACACCTCTCTCGCATCCTCGCTTATCGGAGCGAGAGCCTGTGTTAACGATGAGCGTTAGAAAGGCGGTTCAGTTCACCGCGTCCTTGAGTCTATCACCGGCGTGGGGGCTTGTCAAGGGCCGGCGCCGAATCTGCGAGCTCGACGTCGTCATTTCGTGACTTCTACCGCGTTCAAGCGCAGGGCGCGTCGTGTGGACGGCGAAAGCTTCGCTCGCTCGGCGATGCGGTAGCCGGCGACCCATACGATGCCGGCTTCGTCCTCAACGACCGGAACGTGGTCGCGCCGGCGTCGCGGCAGCTTGAGGTCGACGAAGACGTCCTGGAGCTTCTTCTCGCCAGGTAGCCCCAGCGGCTGGAAGCGATCGCCGGGGCGTCGCCGTCGCAGCCGCAGCGCGCCGACAAGCGCATCCGCGTCCAGTGCCGCTTCCCAGGTGCTCTCGGGCAGCGACGACGTATCGCCGGACAGCGACGCCTCGATGCGCCACCGGCCGGTGGTCGTAACGCCGGGCGCAACGAGGGGAACGCCCTCCAACGGCAGGGACTCGACCGCTGTCTCGTTTAGCGTGAGCACGACCTCGCCATATTCGACGCGCAGGTGCAGGCGGCGAGGCAGGTCCAGCTCCGTTCCGGCCGGCTTGTACGCGGCCGCCGCCGCCATCGATTGCAGGTGGCGCTCCGTCAGGTCCTTCGCGTCGCCCAGCAGCCTGGATGCAGCCAGGCGCATGACCTGCGGCATCAGGCCCGCCGGGACGCCGCCCAGAGATGCCAGCGAGAGTCGCACGGCGCCTGGTTCAAGCGTGGCCGATTGCGTCAGCGCCCGCTCCGCCATCTCTTCCAACGCCAGCCGCTCCGACGCGGCCGTCCGCGCCAGCCGCAGGAGCGAGGTGTCGACGCCCGGGATGTGGGCGCGCAGCAGGGGCAGCAGCTCATTCCGCACGACGTTTCGCGTGTGCCGCGGCGAGCGGTTGGTGGCGTCCTCCAGCGGCTTTCGGCCCATCTCGCGGCAGTACGACGCCGTCTCGGCGCGTCGCAGCTCGAGCAGTGGGCGCACGAGCGTCAGGCCGTGTCGTTCCGGGACCGCCACCGGCCACGGTGAACGCGGCAGCATGCCCGATAGTCCCGCCAGGCCGCTGCCCCGCAGGATGTGCAGGAGGACTGTCTCCACCTGGTCGTCGGCCGTATGCCCGACCGCGACGGTCCGCGCCCCGGCCTCTCGCGCCGCCCGCGCCAGGAAGCGATAGCGCAGCTCTCGCGCCGCCTCTTCTATGCCGAGCCGTTTTTCGCGCGCGTACGTTCGGACGTCGTCGGAGCCGATGGCTAGCGGGACGCCGAGGTCGCCGGCGAGCCGTGCGACGGACTCCCGCTCCTCCTGCGACGCCTTCTTGCCGCGCAACTGGTGGTCGAAATAGGCGGCGTGCACGACGATGCCGAGCCTGGGCGCGAGGCAGGTGAGCAGCAGGAGCAGCGCCGTCGAGTCCGCGCCGCCGGAGACGCCGCCGACCACGCGTTCGCCGGCCGCGACGAGATCGTGCTTCCGAATGTAGCTGAGAACGCGCCTCTCGATGCTTCGGGCAAGCTGGGATGCAGACATAGCGTTACTTTTGCTTATCAATGAAGGCCAGGTCAATGCCTGGCCTCCGTTCAGTCGCCTAGTCTGCGGTCCTATTGCCCGAAGAGCGATTCCCACCAGGCGCCGTCTGTCGGCGTCGGCGCTGCCGCGGGCGTGCCCGCGTCCGCTTCCGGCGAGGTGACGAGGACCCGCGTCTCGCCCGGCTTCACCAGGCCGAGCACGCGTCGCGCCACGCTCTCGATGTACTCGTCGGACGAGAGGTACTCGCGGATGGAGACGAGCTCGTCGTGCTGGCGGTCGAGGTCAGCGATCTGCTTTCGCACTGACGCCTCGTTCTGCGCCAGGCCGTGCGACTTCAGAGCGGTGGCGACGGTGGTGAAGAGAAGGTATCCCGCGACGACGGCCGCCGCTACGAGGATTATCCGGGGCACCGAGCGTCCCAACACGTCCTTCGCGTCCTCTCCCTCGGACACGCCCCTTTTCGGGCCGCGGTTAACGTGCGCTTAACATAGCACAGCAAGATCGCTATTACAAGCCTCACGACATACCGATTCGAATGCTGCGTTCTTCCCCCAACCTGCCGCTGCCGCTGCTGGAAACATTGGCGTCTATCTTCCCACCCACCCGCCTGCCTGTCGGCAGGCAGGCCCACAGGCGTGGTTCCACCATTCCCCTCCTCGTCAAGAAGACGAGGAGGGGAACGCGGGCAAGATGCCCGCTCTACGCAAAATAAAAGGAGGGCGGACCTTTTCAGATCCGCCCCCTGGTTGCTGACCCCTTGAGATTACGTGAGCGCCGGCTGAGAGACGCCCTTCAGGTTCAGGCCGTCGTCGCCGCAGTCAATAACAACCGTATCGCCCGGGCCGAACTGCCCTTCCAGGAGCGCCTCTGACAGGCGGTCCTCAACTTCGTTTTGAATGAGACGTCGCAGCGGCCGCGCGCCGAACGTCTCGTCGTAGCCCTTCTCGCCGAGCCACTCCTTGGCGGCGTCGGTGATCTCCAGCGTGATCCCCTTGAAGGAGAGCTGGATATCGACCTCGCGCAGCATCAAGTCGACGATGGCGCGGATGTGCTCGCGGGAGAGCGCGTGGAACACCACCGTGCTGTCGACGCGGTTCAGGAACTCCGGCCGGAACGTGTTCTTCAGCTCGTTGAGCACCTTCTCCCGCATCTTCTTGTGGCGCTGCTCGTGCGTCTTCGCCTCTTCCGTCTTCGTCGAGAAGCCGAGCGCCGTCTCCCGACGGATCAGGTCGGAGCCGACGTTGCTCGTCATGATCAGGATCGTGTTGCGGAAGTCGACCTTGCGGCCCTTGGCGTCCGTCAGGTGCCCGTCGTCGAAGATCTGAAGGAGCATGTTGAAGACTTCTGGATGTGCCTTCTCGATCTCGTCCAGCAGCACCAGGCAGTACGACTTTCGCCGCACCGTGTCCGTGAGTTGGCCCGCGTCCTCGTAGCCAACGTAGCCCGGAGGCGCGCCGACCAGTCGCGACACGGTGTGCCGCTCCATGAACTCCGACATGTCTAGCTTTATCATCGCGTCTTCGCTGCCGAACATGAACTCCGACAGCACGCGCGCCAGGTGCGTCTTCCCCACGCCCGTCGGGCCTAGGAAGATGAACACGCCTATGGGGCGTCGCGGGTCTTTGAGGCCGGCTCGCGCCCGCCGCACCGCCTTCGCCACCGCCGTTATCGCCTCGTCCTGGCCGATAACGCGGTCGTGCAGGCTCTCCTCCATCTGGAGCAGCCGCGCCGACTCTTCGCTGGCGATGCGGGAGACCGGGATGCCGGTCCACATGCTGACAACCTCGGCGATGTCTTCTTCGCTCACCACCTGCTTTGTCAACTCGCGCTGGTTCTCCCAGCCCTCTTCCATGTCGTCGAGCTTCTCCTGGAGCTTCATCTCGCGGTCGCGAAGCTCGGCGGCGTACTCATATTGCTGGGCGGAAATCGCCGCCTCTTTCTCGCGACGCAGGCTGTCCAGACCGTGCATTGCCTCTCGCAGCGAAGGAGGTGCCGACGACCGCGTGATGCGGACGCGCGAAGCCGCCTCGTCGACGAGGTCGATTGCCTTGTCGGGCAGGAAGCGGTCGGAGACGTAGCGGGAAGCAAGCTGGGCCGCCGCTTTCACCGCCTCCTCCGAGATGGTGAGTTTGTGGTGGTCCTCGTAGCGCTCTTTGACGCCCATGAGGATTTCGATCGTCTCGTCGACCGACGGCTCCTCAACGAGCACCGGCTGGAGGCGTCGCTCCAGCGCCGCGTCGCGCTCGATGTGCTTGCGGTAATCGTCCAGCGTCGTCGCGCCGACGCACTGCAAGTCGCCGCGGGAAAGCGACGGCTTCAGTATGTTCGCCGCGTCGACGGCGCCTTCAGCAGCGCCGGCGCCGACGAGCATGTGCATCTCGTCGATGAACAGGATGCAGTTGCCGGCCGCTTTTATCTCTTCGATGACCTTCTTCAGGCGCTCCTCGAACTCGCCGCGGTACTTCGTGCCGGCGACGAGCGAGCCGATGTCCAACGTGAGGAGCCGCTTGCCCTGCAGCGTCTCTGGCACCTGCCCGGCGACGATGCGGTGCGCCAGCCCTTCGACGATGGCGGTCTTGCCGACGCCGGGCTCACCGATGAGCACCGGGTTGTTCTTGGTGCGCCGCGAAAGGATCTGGATGACGCGCTGGATCTCTGAGTGGCGGCCGATTACCGGGTCGAGCTTGCCGGCTCGCGAGGCCGCCGTCAGGTCCATGCCTAGCTGGTCGACAGTCGGCGTGCGCGTCGTTGGACGCCCTGCCGGCTGCGCGCCCTGCGGCGTCGTCTGGGAGAGGATGCGCGTCGTCTCGGCGCGCACGCGCTCCAGGTTAACGCCCAGGCTCTCCAGAACGCCCGCCGCTATGCCTTCGCCCTCGCGGACGAGTCCCAGCAGCAGGTGCTCGGTGCCAATGTAGTGATGATTGAGCCGCCGCGCCTCGTCGACCGCAAGCTCGATGACTTTCTTGGCCCGCGGCGTCAGGCCTATTTCGCCCATCGTCGAGCGCTCGCCGCGCCCGATGATGAACTCGACTGCCGAGCGCACCTTGTTGAGCTCTATGCCAAGGTTGGCAAGGACCTTTGCGGCCACGCCGTCGCCTTCGCGCACCAAGCCCAGTAAGAGATGCTCAGTACCGATATAGTTGTGGTTGAACCGCTGAGCCTCTTCCTGGGCAAGAGTCAGCACACGTCGTGCGCGCTCGGTAAATTTGTCAAATCTTTCTGCCATGCCTGTTTCCTGTGAAAATTCCCCTAGATCAACCTTAGCACACGGCTTGAACCTAGTCTAGGGCTTCCATGGCAGCCGAACTTATCCCTGAGCGTCCTCCTTGGCAGATCCCTCTTCGCTGCTGACGGGCGGTTCAGCATCGCTTTGCCCTTCGCTTTCGGCGTCGGCCTTCTCTTCGGCTGTCTGGATAGCTACATCCTCGACTGTCGGCTCTTCGACGGCCTCCGCGGTCTCTACTGTTGCAGCCTCGACCGCTTCGGCCGGCTCCATCTCCGCGACCGCTTCCACGTTGACGGGAGGCTTAGCTTTCCGACCCTTCGCCGCTCCCGCCTTCGGCTTTTCGACGGCGGGCGGTAGCTCGGCCGCTGCTTCTTCCGCCGCAACGTCCTCGACCGCCGGCTCTTCGACCGCCTCGGCCACGTCCGCCGTCAATGCCTCGACGGCTTCCTCGGCCTCCTCCTCTTCGATGGCCGCCATCACTTCGACGGCTTCCGCTTCTAGTTCGACCGCTTCTTCGATGATGGCGATCTCTTCGGCCACCAGGGCTTCGGCCTCGGCTTCGACAATCTCTTCGGCCACCGGGGCTTCGGCCTCGGCTTCGACAATCTCTTCGGCCACCAGGGCTTCGGCCTCGGCTTCGACAATCTCCTCGGCTACCAGCGCTTCGGCCTCCGCCTCGACGATCTCCTCCGCTGCCGCCTCTTCGCCTTCAGCGGCGACCTTCGTCGCGCCCTTCTGCGCTACGCCGCCGGGCAGCCCGGTCACCCGACCATCCTTGTCGAAGACGAAGCCCATGTCTTCGGCCTCGTCGCGCGCCTGCCGGAGGCTCAGGCCGAGTCGCTGCCGGTCGCGCTCGATGCGGACGATCTTCAGCGGCACTTGGTCGCCCTCTTTCACGACCTCGCGCGGATGCGCGATCCGCCGGTTCACCAGCTCCGATACGTGCACCAGACCTTCCACCGGACCTTCGATGCGGGCGAAGGCGCCGAAGGTGACGAGCTTTGTTATGGTGCCCGTTACGATCTGGCCGACGCTATACTTATCGACAATCTCTTCCCATCTTTCAGGCTGCGCCCGCCTAATGCTGAGGGCAATCTTCTTCGCCTCCTGATCGACCTTCATCACGTACACGTCGACCTCCTGGCCGACGCGATACAGCTCTTCCGGCGTTCTATCCCGCTCCCAAGACAGCTCCGACAGGTGCGCAAGGCCGTCCGCTCCCCCAAGGTCCACGAAAACGCCGAAGCTGCGGATGCTGCTTATCCTGCCCTTCCGCACTTCGCCCTCTTGCAGCTCGTCCAGCAGGCGGTCCTTCTGCAGCGCCCGCCAGTCCTGCATCGCCGCCCTTTCGGAGAGGATGACGCGGTTGCGGGCGCGGTTGATCTCGATCACTTTGACCAGCAAGGTCCGACCGACGACCGCTTCCGCCGGCGCATCGGTCTCCTCGCCTTCCGCCGGCGACTGGGCGCTGACGGACTGCGAGAAGGGGATGAAGCCGTGCACGCCTTCGACGTTGACCAGCAGGCCGCCCTTGTTGTGGCCGTTTACGGTCACTTCAAAGCTCTCGCCTTCGTCGAAGCGTTGCTGGAGGACGCGCCATCCCTTTTCGCCGCGCGCCCGGTCGAGCGAGAGGAGCACCTGCCCCTCCGGCGTCTCCGGCTGCATGACGTACACGAGGATGTGGTCGCCGCTCTTGGGCCATTCCTCGATGTTCGGCCCCAGGGAATGCATTTCGCTGGGTGGGACGATGCCCTCTGACTTCGTCCCGACGTCCACCACCATCCCGTCGCGGTCGGAGCCAACTACTACTCCCTCAAGAATATCGCCGCGTCGAAGACTCTTGTACTCCAGGGACTCCGCTTCTAACAGGGTTGCCATGTCCTGGTAACCCTCGCTGCTTGTGCCTGCAGGATCAGGCGACGAATCGTTAGACAAGACGCTAAGGCCTCCTCGATTCCGCAGCAGGACAACGCGATTGCCCACATCCATTGCAGAATGAGAGACCTCGCGGAGCCCGCCTTGTTTGGCCCATTGTAGCACAGGGGGTTACGTACGGAAAGGCAAACTCTGGCGGGCAGCGCTCGCTCTACCGCTCGGCGCGGGAGACCGGCCAATCGTGGGCATCCGCCAGGCCGCGCGCTTCAAGGTGGCAGGTGTCGTTCATGTGGACGACGACCATGCGGCCACCGCGTACGTCCAACAGACTCGTCGCGGCCAGGTCGTGACGCAGGCGGCGGAAATCGCATATCGCCATGTTGAGCGCTTCGCAAAGCAGGGCGTGGATCACGAAGTTGTGCGTCACCGCAACGACGGTCCCGCCTTCGTGGCGCTCGCAGATGCGCCGTGCCGCCTGCGCAGCGCGCGACTGCACGTCCTGGAGGCTTTCGCCGCCGCCCGGCATCGCCGCTGTTCCCGCCTCGTCGCCCAGCCAGCGCGAGACGAAGTCCGGATGGCGTTCCCGCATCTCGCGGAACGTCAGGCCGTCCAGGTCGCCCACGTCCATCTCCGTCAGCCCTTCGTCCGTGATGACGTCCAGGCCGTGAGGCGCCGCAATCGCTGCCGCCGTCTCGTAGGCACGACGCAGCGGGCTGGAGTACACCGCCGCGATATCCTCGCTGGCCAGCGCCTCGGCCAGGGCCTGCGCCTGCAAGCGGCCCTTCTCCGTGAGCGGCACGTCCTGCCGCCCGAGACCGAGCCCGTCGCGATTGCTCGCCGTTTCGCCGTGTCTGACCAGGATCAGCTTCATCGATGTCTAAACAAACCTTCCGTGCCGCCGCCAGGCCTCGTGCGCCGGCGACGTCTCCGCCAGCAGCAGCTTGCGCCGGTGCAGCCGTGTCGGCTCGGGCAGACCCATCGCGGCTATCACTTGCTCCGGACGCCCCGCTCCGCCGCTATCGGCGCGAAGTCGCATGGCGACGACAGGCGAGCCGTTCGGCCGCTCCAGCCACACCTCCTGCACCAGCGCCCGAATGTCGTAGCGCCGGACTTCCTTGTCGCGCATTTGCTCCCAGGGGAGGCACTCCGCCGCCAGGAAGCGCTCGACGGCCGCGCGCGCGTCCTCTTCCGCCAGCGACGCCGGCAGCGACGCTTCGTACTCGGCGGCGCGCAACTCCGACTGCAGCGACGGGCCGCGCAGCCCAACCTCCTGCACGTCGAGCAGCTCGATTCCCGTTGGCAACTGGCAACTGACCTCTCGAATGAACTCCAGCGGCGTCAGGCGCGTTGCCAGGAACACGTCGATGAGCTCGCCGGCGCTCGTCACGCCGACGGCCAGCGGCGCCGCCAGCGAGAGCTGCGCATGGGGCGTGAAACCTTCGGAGTAAGCGACCTCTACCGTCGCCCGCCTGAGCGCTCGCTCCCAGAGGCGCATCAGATCCAGATGGGTGATGTACTTCACCTCGTCGCCGCGGGAAAAGCGAATGCGAAGACGCTGTATCTTCATCGTTACTTCTTTGTCACCAGCACGCGCTCGATCTTGCGGCCGCGCACCTCCGCGACGACCATTCGAAAGCCGTCTTCTTCTATCTGCTCGCCTTCGAGGGGGATGTGGCCCAGCCGGTCGAGGATGAAGCCGGCGACCGTCTCGTAGCGGCCCTCCGGAATCTGGAGGTCCAGTTCCTCGTTGGCGTCCCAGACGCTCATGCCGCCGTCGACCGAAGACGTACGCTCGTCGATAGGCTCAAACTCCTTGGCCGTGCCCGCTTGCTCTTCCGCTACCGGGCCCACCATCTCCTCCAGCAGCAGCTCGATGGTTACGATGCCGGCCGTGCCGCCGTACTCGTCGACGACGATTGCCATGTGCTGGTTCCGCGTCTGCATCTCGCGGAAGAGCGCGCCGACAGGCTTCGTCTCCGGCACGAAGTAGGTAGGCCGCATGCAGGCGTCGATGGAGCTGTCGGGCTTCAGCTCCCCGCGGGCCACGCTTCGCAAGACGTCCTTTATCGCAACGGCGCCGACCACGTTGTCGACGCTCTCGCGATAGACCGGGTAGCGCGAGTGCCCCGTCTCATCGAAGACGCGGTAGAAGTCGCCGACCGTCGAGTCCGTCTCCAGCCAGATGACTTCAGTCCGGGGCACCATTATCTCCTGTACCTGGCGGTCCCGGAACTGGAAGACGTTCTCCAGCAGCTCGCCGGTCTGTTCGCCGAGGACGCGCTCCACCGTGCCTATGTCGATCAGCATGCGCAACTCCGCCTCCGTGACCGTCGGCGTGGGTCGCGGCGCGGCGCCGAAGAGCAGGCGCTGGAAGCCGCGCGGGATCGCGGCCAAGACCGCCGTGAGCGGATTCACCACGCGCACAAGCGCTTCCACCGGCCGTGCGACCAGCAGCGCGTAGCCCTCGCTCGACTGTGCGGCCAGCACCTTCGGCGTGAACTCGCCGAGAAGCGCCAGCAGCAGGGTGGTGATGAGCGTTCCGAAGACCAGGCCCAGATTGCCTATCGCCTCGACGGAGAGGACGCTGGCCATGGCCGCAGCGAGCACCACGAACAGGTTCTGGAGCAGCACGATGCCGGCGAAGAAGCGGTCGCGGTTGGCGCGAATGCGCTCGATGGCCTGCGCCCGGCGGTCGCCCGACTCCGCCAGGTGGCGAATACGAATGCGATCGGCGGCGACGACGGCGATCTCGATGCTGTTTACGAGCGCATACAGAGCAACGCTAACAACGAGGATGACGATTACGAGGGGAGTGCTGAGGCCGCTTGCCCCAAGCCCGGTGGCAAGAGATGGAACCATAAAGATCAACTCGGCGCCTCTTCACACCAGCGGAGAACGGGCACCGGGCAGAAGGGATCATAGCAACTGCCGGGCGGCCTGTCAAAGAGTGGGGCCGCCGCAGGCTATGATTGTATTTGTTTGGAAAAAGTTGCGTTTCTGTGAATCTGCAGAGGCGCGTTTTGGTGGATTGACCGTCGAGAGGGCGGTTTTGGCGGGTGGACAGTTGGCCGGCGTGGTCACGTGTCTATTAGAGCACGGCGAGCGGCGGAATGTAAGGGCCAGGTGGCACTCGCGGAGCAGAGAGAGGATAAGCAACTGGCGGCCCTCTGCCACGCGCACGGCTCGCAGCGCCCAAGGCGCTGCTCCCAAGCGGCCTTGCAGTTAGCTTCGCCTATCCGGTGGGCGCAAGAGGATCCTGACACCGACTATCACGGCGATCGTCAGCACGACGGACCAGATCGTCCACACGGCTGTCCAGAGCGGGCTGGAATCCTTGACGAGCATGTACACCGAAAAGATGAGGACTAGGGACATGGCCAGCACCATCGCTGTGCGCCTGGGCTCCGGAGAGCGTTGGACGGTCTCAGCGTGAACTCCTAAACTCGTTCGCGGGACGCCAGGGTTTCTGCCGTCATGAGGGTTGCGCCGCTGTGTTCGCATCCACCATACGAAGAAGCCTGACCCCGCGATAAGGCCCCATCCGAAAAAGATTGCCCAGGCAATGATCACGTGCCAGGGGTTGGCCCCACCAATACCCACATGATAAATCATCAGGGCGGGGAGGCTTAGGCCAGCGACAAGCCCCCATGCTAGGATAATTCGTTTGAATCTCTGTCCAGGCGAAATGACGCGATCCTTAGTCCGCAAGCGATCTGCACGCTATTGTACCACCGCCCGAGATGACGTGCTTGACCGGTTCGCCCTCTGGCAGTCCGATCGGTCAGGGGTCAAGGATGAGTAGGTGCCGATATCATCGATTCCACAACCTTCATCGCCTGCTCCCGAGCATCAGCGGTGGGGGTTGGCTCGTTTCCGCCCCACGTGAACGTGACATGGAACCATTTGTCCTCCGTCTTCCAATAGCATTCCAACTGGGACAAGAATGAGTCCGTATCACAATGAATCTTAGTATTGTCGATCGTTTCGTTTGACGCGTTAAGATAGATCTCTCGGCCGTCAAAACAGGGCGGAGAACTGCACGTGGTGAGATCCTCCTCCCTGATGCTTATAATCGGAGAATCGTTCCTTGGAGGGGGTGTGATCGCGACCTGCTCCCAACGCAAGGGTCCCCCCGATAACCCCCCCGTGTCGGCAGACGCGTCAAGCTGCACCTCGCCCATACCGGGAGGGAGGTAGGAGGGGAAGACAAATCGGAAGCTGCCCACTCGCTCCATATCTTCCACGCTGGTCACCCGCGTGGCGCTAGGTCCGGCCGCAGCGAGGCCAGACTTGCCGGACGCGGCAATCAGACTGGACCAATTCGGCGCGTTTGCCTGACCGCGGGAACCGCAACTGGCTGCCATGGCGAGAGCGGAAATCAGAATAATCGCCCTGATCACCTGAAGCATGGGGAGTGGTCCTTGGTCCGCAAGCGATCTGCACGCTATTGTACCACCGCCCGAGATGACGTGCTTGGTGAGTTGGTTGTCATTTCCTTGAAGAGCAGGGTCTATGCCGCCGCTCCGTGCCGAAGCCTATTCGAAAGCGACCATGCTCTTTTTACGAACCACCAGGCGACCCAAAGCACGTCGAACAGCAGGCACCCGCCCCACATGAGAGGAATGATCGCAAGGGCAGTGAGTATGACCGCTGCCGAATGCCCCATTTGGGATCCATTGATCCAGCTGTATATCCAAAGGGCAGCGAAGCCGGTCGACAACAGATTCACCATGGCAAGCAAGACCATGATCAGGAAAACCCTGTCAAACAACAGGTCCATGATAATGTCCGAACCTCAAGAGTGCTCAGGCCTAATGTCTATCGTGTGATCAGGGTGAAGGCCATTCAGATACCTCATGTGGCCTCCGGCTGGTCTGGATGGTCATGCGTCTATTAGAGCACGGCGAGCGGCGAAATGTAAGGGGCAGATGGCGCTCGCGGGACGAGGAGTGGGTAGGAGGATGCCAAGGTTGTTGCTGTCACGAGCGGTTGCGCTGTTGCGCCCACATCCGCCACGCAAGGAAGAAGCCTGACCCCACGATGAAACTCCCTCCGAAGAATACCGCCCAAACAAAAATCACGTCCCGGGGACTGGCTCCACCAATAACCACATGATAAATCATCAGCGCCGGCAGGCTTATGCCCGCAGTAAGCGCCAATCTTAAAGCAGATCGTTTGAATCTCTGTGCCGAAGGTACCGTCAAGTCCAACTTACCTCCCTAATGGCAATTCTCAAATGGCGGTTGTGTCGCTGCTCCCCCGGTTCCGGTATCGTATCGCGTCGACATCTGGATAACAACCGTTCGGCGTCGGGGTGTCGCTGGTGCGCGGGAGGCGGCGGGCCTAGGGTTGCTCGTAGGCGAGCTTGCGGGCGGCGCTCCGCGGGTCGAGCTCGCGGGCGGCGACGGCGCGGACGGCCTCGTCCAGCCGGGCACGGGCCGATTCGTCGGAGAGGGCGGAGTCGAAGAGGAGGTCGCGTAACGCCGCCGTCACTTGCCGGCGCGCCTGGTCGACTCGCTGGCGCTCCAGAGCGCCGGATTCCGCGAGCAGCCGCCCGTGCGCTTCGACGGCGTCGACGAGCGCGCTTACGCCCTCGCCGGTCGTGGCCACCGTCAGCAGCACCGGCACGTCGCACTGGACCGGCGACAGGCACAGCGCCGCGTGCAACTGCTCGGCAACGCGGCTTGCGTTCGGCGTGTCGGCCTTGTTCACGACGAGGATGTCCGCCGCTTCGAGGAGCCCGGCCTTCATCGCCTGCACGTCGTCGCCGCTGCCCGGCACGTTCAGGACGATGGTCGTTTGGGCCGCGCCGGCGACGTCGACCTCGTCCTGGCCGGCGCCAAGCGTCTCGACGATGACGACGTCCTTCCCCGCCGCATCGAGCGCCGCCATCACCTCCGCCGTCTTCGGCGCGAGCCCGCCGAGCTGTCCGCGCGAGGCCATGCTGCGCAGGAAAACGCCCTCGTCAGCTGTCAGCTCCTGCATCCGGATGCGGTCGCCGAGAAGGGCGCCGTGGGTGAAAGCGCTCGAGGGGTCGACGGCGACGATGCCCACGGTCCGGCCGCGCCGTCGCAGCTCCTGCGTCATCGCGCAAACGAGCGTGCTCTTGCCGGAGCCCGGCGCGCCGGTCACGCCGACGGTGTGCGCCCGGCCGCCGTGTCCGTAAAGCAGACAGGACGCCTGCGCGCCCTCGTCGGCGCAGTCCTCTATCCAGGAGATGACCCGCGCCAGCGCCCGCCGGTCGCCGGCGAGAAGGCGTCGCACTATCTCCTCTACGCCGCCTTCCGCGCTAGGCCCGGCGGGCAAAGGCGTTCTCCTGGACGAAGCGAATGATGTCGCGAGTGTCGGCGCCGGGCGGGAAGATTGCGCCGAAGCCCAGCGCCTTGAGCGCCGGCACATCTTCGGTTGGGATGATGCCGCCCGCTATTAGCAGCACGTCGTCGACGCCGCGCGCCCGCAGCTCCGCAACGACGCGGGGGAACAGCTCGATGTGCGCGCCGGACAGCGCCGACAGCCCGACGACGTGGACGTCTTCCTGCAGCGCGGCCTCCGCAATCATCTCCGGCGTTTGGCGGATGCCGGTGTAGATGACCTCCATGCCGGCGTCCCGGAGGGCCCGCGCGACCACCTTGGCGCCGCGGTCGTGGCCGTCGAGGCCCGGCTTGGCGATGAGGACGCGTATCTTCTCTTCTCTCATGCCCTACCTCTCGCCGCTGCGCTGGACGAGCGTAATTTCGACGCCGCAGGTCCACGCCGGGTCGAGCCTAACGGAAGGAGACGTCGCAACCGCGAACCCGTTCGACCGCAGACGGCGCAACGTCGCTTCCAGGCCGTCGACCTCGATGACCAGCGACGCCAGCCCCTCGCGCTCTCCGGCGTCGACGCGTCGCATCTCCAGCAGCGTGCTCCCGGCCCGCACGGCGTCGCCTTCCGCCGGCAGTGCCAGCGTTCGTTGCCAGGTCGCAACTGCTTCCGCCGGCTCCGCGACGCTGAGGACGATTCGCTCCAGATGCGCTTCGCCTGTCATTCCCGCGGCTCCTCAATCTCGACCAGCGCGCCGTGCATCTGACGCGGCGGCAGGAAGAAGACCATGCCGCTCAGCCCGCGCGTCGGGGCGTCGGCCCGAAGCTCGACGCCGCGCTCCCGCACCAGCGACATCTCGGCCGCGGCGTCGTCCGTCTCCAGCGCGACGTGGTGCAGCCCCTCGCCGCGCTGCTCGATGAAGCGGGCCAGCGCCGTCTCCGGCGACAGCGGTTCCAGCAGCTCGATCTGCGTGTCGCCAAGCTGAAAGAGCGCCGCGCGGGCCTTCTCCGCCGCCAGCTCTTCGACTTTGACCAGCGGCAGGCCCAGGACGTCGCGATAGAACGCGATGCCCTTTTCCAGGGTGCGGACGGCGATCCCGACGTGCGCGATTCCCTTGATCATCAGAAGACCAACGATTCCTTTTGCTCGCCCCAGATGCCGCGCAGTACGTCGCACATCTCGCCCAACGTCACGCCGCTCTCCGCGCATTCGATGAAGAACGGCATCGTGTTCTCGCTGCCCACCGCCGCCTTCGCCAGGCCGTCGAGCGCCGCCCGCGCCTTCGCAGCGTCGCGAGTGCGCCTCAGCTCGTCCAGACGGCGGCACTGGCGGGCGCCGACCTGCGGATCGACCCGCAGGAGCGCCGGCGAATCGTCGCTTTCGCTGCGGAAGGCGTTGACGCCGACTACTACGCGCTTGCCATCCTCCATCTCGCGCTGCAGCCGATAGGCGTTGGCCTGGATCTCCCGCTGCTGAAAGCCCTGCTCGATAGCCGCCGTCGCGCCGCCCATCTCGTCGATACGGCGAATGTATTCGCGCGATTCCTCCTCGATCTGGTCGGTCAGCGACTCGACATAATACGAGCCGGCCAGCGGGTCTATCGTGTCCGCGACGCCGCTCTCGTAGGCGATGACCTGCTGCGTGCGCAGGGCGATCTGGACGGCGCGCTCGCTCGGAAGGGCCAGCGCTTCGTCCAGGGCGTTCGTGTGCAGCGATTGCGTTCCCCCCAGCACCGCGGACAGCGCCTCCAGCGACACGCGAACGACGTTGTTGTCCGGTTGCTGCGCGGTCAGGGTGGCGCCGCCGGTCTGGGTGTGGAAGCGCAGCATCAGCGAGCGCGGGTCGCGGGCCGGGAAGCGATCGCGCATGATCGACGCCCAGAGACGGCGGGCGGCGCGGAACTTGGCGACCTCTTCGAGCAGGTTGTTGTGGCTGGCGAAGAAGAACGAGAGGCGCGGCGCAAACTCGTCGACGGCCAGGCCGGCGCCGATCGCCCCTTCGACGTAGGCGATGCCGTTCGCCAGCGTAAACGCGACCTCCTGCGTCGCCGTCGAGCCGGCCTCGCGCATGTGGTAGCCGCTGATGCTTATCGTGTTCCAGGAAGGCAGATGCTCGCGGCAATAGGCAAAGATGTCGGTGGCCAGGCGCATCGACGGGCGCGGCGGGAAGATATAGGTGCCGCGGGCGATATACTCCTTGAGGACGTCGTTCTGGACCGTGCCGCCCAGGCGCCGGATGTCGATGCCGCGCTTCTTCGCCGTCGCGACGTAGAACGCCAGGAGGACCGGCGCCGTCGCGTTTATCGTCATGGAGGTCGTCACGCGGTCAAGCGGAATGCCGTCGAAAAGCTCTTCGACGTCGGTGGCGCTGCAGATCGACACGCCGACTTTGCCAGCTTCCCCTTCGGCGCGTGGGTGGTCGGCGTCGTAGCCCATCTGCGTCGGCAGGTCGAAGGCGACCGAGATGCCGGTCTGCCCCTGCTCCAGTAGATAGCGATAGCGCCGATTGGAGTCGGCGGCATCGCCGAAGCCGGCGTACTGGCGCATCGTCCACAGGCGGCCGCGGTACATGCTGGCCTGGACGCCGCGGGTGAAGGGGTATTCGCCGGGATAGCCCAGGTTGCGCTGGTAGTTCCAGTCCGGCAGGTCGTCCGGGCAGTACAGCGGTTCGACCTCCGCGCCGGAGGTAGATTCGAACCGCTCCTGGCGCTGCGGCGCGCTCTCCAGCGAGCGCTTCAGCGTGCTGTCTTCCCACTCGGCCTTGCTGTCGCTCGACATGGTCCTCTCCCGGGCCTGGTAACTTCAGTGTATTGAGAGAAGCGAAGGACAGTCAATCTGCGCTCGCAGCCTTTTCGACGAGGATGTCCCTGGTGCTATACTCCGACGGGTGAGCAGGATGCTACTTCAGCCGGTCGCGCGACGAGGAAGCGAATGGCGATAGCGCTTGTCTTTCTCCTCTTCAGCTTTGCCGCCATCCTCGTCGCTGCCGAGCTGTTCATCAACGCCGTCGAGTGGATCGGTCTTCACCTGCGCCTGAACGAGGGCGCCGTCGGCAGCGTGCTGGCGGCCGTCGGCACGGCCATGCCGGAGACGCTCATCCCGCTTATCGCCATCCTCTTCAGTACCGGCGCGACCGCCGACGACATCGGTATCGGCGCCATCCTCGGCGCGCCGTTCATGCTGTCAACGGCAGCCTTCTTCGTCACCGGCGCCGCCGTCCTATCGTTCGCGCGCAGCGGCCGCCGTCCGCGAGAGATGCGGGTCAACTCCAACATCCTTCGTCGCGACATGGGCTACTTCATCGTCGTCTACGCTCTGGTTGTGCTTTCGAGCTTCCTGCCAAACCACGGCCTGAAGGTCGGGTTCGCCGTCCTGCTGCTCCTCTTCTACGCCTTCTACGTCTACCGGACCGTGACCCGCGGCGGTGCGACCGTCGAGATCCCGGAGCGTCTCTACCTGGAGCGGGCCGTCCGCTATCCGACGGAGAAAGCCTCGCTGCTCCTGAGCGTGCTCCAGTTCTTCGGCGCGCTGGCGGTGATGATCGGCGGCGCGCGGCTGTTCGTGTCGGCCATCGGCACCGTGGCGACTCACCTCGACGTCCCGGCCCTCATCCTCGCGCTCATCCTCTCGCCCCTGGCGACGGAGCTGCCGGAGAAGTTCAACAGCGTCCTCTGGGTGCGACAGCGCAAGGACACGCTGGCGATGGGCAACATCAGCGGCGCCATGGTCTTCCAGAGTTGCATTCCTGTCTCCGTGGGACTCATCTTCACGCCGTGGGAGCTGACGCAGCCGGCGCTGGTCTCGGCGGTGATCGCGCTCCTGTCGACGGCGCTTGTCTTCCTGTCGATAACGCGACGCGGCCACCTGGGACCCGGCACGCTGGCGCGGGCAGGCGTTTTCTACCTGGCGTTCATCCTTTACGTGGTGTTGCGGTAGGTTTCAGGCGACGCGACTGTCGGAGAGAGGGAGCGTTCCGCGGTCTTGCGCCGCCGCGCGCGCCGCGTCGACGAGCGTTTCGGGTGTGGTGCCGTCCCGGCCATACATCGCGACGCCGAGCTCTACGAGCGGCTCAGCGCTGTCGCCGCAGTCCCTGGCGAGACCGGGCAGACCGACGGCCAGCGAGGCGCGAAGGCGTCGCGTCAACACTGCCACACCCTCGGCGTCGACGCCGCAGGCAA
Source organism: Dehalococcoidia bacterium (assembly GCA_050010555.1). GTDB lineage: Bacteria > Chloroflexota > Dehalococcoidia > DSTF01 > JALHUB01 > JALHUB01. Next base: position 56,776 of record JBEKKV010000005.1, on the reverse strand, counting down.
GGACGGCGAACTCGCTATTGCTTACCAGGGCGACGAGGTCGCTGGGCCGCGTGAGGCTTTGCACCAGGTCGGCGGCGCGGCGGAGGAACTTCGTGGTCTTGATGGCGCCGTGGCGGCCTCGACCCGGGTCCGGCGGTCTGAGCTTCAAGAGGATCAAGGCGAACGATGAGCCGTGGCGCTCCGACCTCTCGCACTCGAGGGACAGGCGGTCGTAGAGGTGGCTTCGCGTGTGTGTGCCCGTCGACTCATCGTAGAGCGAATTCCAGGCGACCAGCGCCTCCCGCTTGTGACGCGCCATGGTCCGCAGGGTCATGTACAGCAGGCCTAGCGCCATGCTGCCGGCGGCGAATGACATCGTCATGATGTACTGGGGTGTGTAATCTTCCCTGGACAAGCCAATGCCGAACCAGGGTATCGACCACATGACGAAGTAGCCGAAGCAGATCCAGAACCCAAAGAACGCCAGCCGGCTTAGATAGAGGGCATGGAAGTAGCTCTTGTACACGGAGTTCGTGGCGTGTTTCACCTGGTCCGTAGTGCGACTCCCCTCTAGGGACTGATAAAGACAGATCGCCGCAACGTCAGGCGACGATTGCTCCCACAATATTCTTCGGACAATTTGGCGGAATCAGAATCTGCCATACGATAGATGCTCCAACGACGCGGCTCAGGCGGCCGGCAGAAGCTTGGCCGGGTCGATCTCGAGCGCGGTCAACACGGCGCCGGTCCGGTCCGAGACCCGCAGCTTCTTGAATATGTGACGAAGGTGGGTCTTCGTCGTGCCGGCGCTTATTCCCAGCAGCGAGGCGATCTCCTTGTTGCCCTTCCCCTGCGCCATCAGTCGCAAGACCTCGCGCTCCCGCGGCGATAGCTTCGCCAGCGCTGAATCTCTGCCGGATGCGATCCCGCGAGTCATCGAACTCGCGACGCCGGCCAGGTAGGCGAAGAGGTCGCGCAGAATGACCGGCTCGACGGCGCAGCCCCCGAAGGCCAGCGTCAACACGGCGTCGATAAGCCCCCAGGCGTGCACGTCCGCGCCCAGATAGCCCCGTGCCCCGGCCTTCACGCAGGCGAGGAACACGTCCAGATCGGGATGATCGGTAACGACGAGGACGGGCATCGAGGCGCGGCTCCTAACGATCTGTCGCACTGCCTCCAGCCGCTGCGGCTCCGAGAAGCCGTAGCCGATGAGCGCCACGTCCGGCGACTGCTTGGCGCACTCCGACACCGCGTCGTCGATGGTTCGGCAGGACGCCACCACGTCCAGGTCCTCGCGAACGGCGAGCAGCCCGCGCAGGCCCTGTCGCGCCAGGTCCGTCGGATCAGCGACGAGAACGCGGACCTGCCTGCCGCTGTTCGCGGTCTGGCGCGGTGGCGCGTCATCTCTGAAGCTACGACCGGGCTGGCCTCTGCCTTCGAACGACAGGGGGCGCTCGGCGCGCGGGTTCCGCTGCGTCATAGAGGATTATCGTTCAACGGCGGTCGTGTCGTTATAGGGAAGAGACGCATCTGGGACGCGAGTGTTCGTCGATGAAAGGGATGGGCGTAAATCCGCTATGCCGCCGGCAGGATGCGCGAAGCGTCGATCTCCAGCGCCGTCAGCACCGCGCCCGTGCGGTCCGACACCTGCAGCTTGCGGAAGATGTGCCTCAGGTGCGTCTTCGCGGTGCCGACGCTGATTCCCAGCAGCGCCCCGATTTCTTTGTTCCCCCTGCCCTGCGCCATCAGCCGCAGCACGTCGCGTTCGCGCGGCGTCAGCTTCGACAGCGGCGAGCCCGACTCTCCGGCCCTGGCGGGGTTCCTGGCGAAGGGCACGGCCTGCTGGGTCAGGAATGCAAATAGCTCCGGCATTACGCACGGGTCAATAGCGCAGCCGCCGGAACTCAGCTTCCGGACGGCATTCATTAGCCCTGACGCGTCCACATCTCCTCCCAGATAGCCACGAGCTCCAGCCCTAATACACGACAGGAATGCTTCTAGCTCGGGGTGGTCGGTCAGGACAAGCAGGGGGATCCACGGCCGATTCTTCTGTATCTGACGGACCGTCTCTAGCCGCTGAGGCTCGGAAAAGCCGTAGCCCAAAAGGACCACGTCCGGCGACTGCGCGATAGCCTCGGATACTGTTTCGTTCACCGTTCGGCAGGAGGCCACCACCGCGAAGTCTTCCTGCGCCGACAGGAGGCCGGAGAGCCCCTGTCGCGCCAGGTCTGCGGGGTCGGCGATAAGAACGCGCGTCTTGTTCATTTAGGGCCACCCTCCTGAACGAACGAGCCGTTACATCCGGTGCGCCAGCGAATCCGTTCCCTCGAATCCCCTTGGCCACAGTCATTATGCTTCAGCGGCGGGAGCGCGCATATGAGGACAGCGACTAAACGTCTGCGAAGTGAGGCGCATAAGGCGGGGGAACGTCATCTACTCCTGCAGGAGCACACCGGGACCAGGCGCGAAGCTAACCTTCGGCGCTTCCCTTAAGTCGCAGCGTCTGCACGCCCCAGGGCCGCATCACCGGAGCGCCTGCCGCCGAGTCGTCGACGAGGTCGAGGGAGCAGCGCTGCAGCGATAACGAGCCGCCGCTTTCGATGCGAGTCTCCACCGATCCGGTCGACGCATTCCACAGGCGCGCGTAAACGCTGCCCTTTCGGACGAACAGCGCGGAGAGAAGGGCTTCCGGCGGCGCGATGCTGAGGAAGCTGCCTTCCGGGGGGATCCTCCCGGCATGCGGCGTCACGAACACGCCCAGGCAGGGAAGTTGATAGTCGAGCGCCGCGCGCACGGCTTCCAGCCGCGACGTGAAGGGAAGCAGCGCGCACTCCCAAACGCCGGTGCCCTTGACTGTGCCATCGAAGGTCTTGTTTTTCGGCGCCCAGGCCAGCGCGTTCCGGAGGATGCCGTCGGCGGCGTCGAAGTGATGGCTCCTGGTGCCGCGGTTCAGCAATGCGACGCCGAGCTCGCGCTCGTCGTCCAGGCCGGCGATGCTCAGGGCGTGCGCCCTCTCGCCTTCGACGTCTGCGAGCAGGAACGGGGTGTCGGCGAAGAAGCGCGATAGCGGCGAGTTCAGGTTCAGCGACAGCATCTTCGCTTCCTCGCCCGGCTCCAGTCGCCCGTCGCGGAGCTCCGGCCCGAAGACAGAGCCGCGCCCGAATCCGACCTCCGTCCGGATGTCGATGCGTGGCAGGGCATGGTAGAGGGTCAGCCGCTGCCGGAAGGGCATGCCGGCAATGCGTCCTTCGACCAGATAGCGGTCGAATACGGGCCCCAGCCGATGAGCCACAATCGACTTCACGGAGCCGCGCGAGTCGCGAAGGCCCTTCTTCTTCCAGACCGTCAGGTGGCCGGCGGCCGCGCTCACTCTCTCGCCGGCGACGTCGATGGTCAGGGCGCCGCCCTCGCCGATCTCGGCAGCGTAGAAGGCATTCGCGAAGGCGCGGGAATCAAGCGTCCGCTTCGGGACCGCCGCATCTCGCGCCCCGGTCGGTCGCACCTCTAGCAGCCGGTAGCCGAGCGCCGGAACCTGCGCCACGAAGCCCAGCGTGACGTAGCCACCGCGGCGTTCCACTACCTGCGATGGCACCTCCTCTTCGCCGTGGAGGATGCGATACCCTTCGCCGCCCAGCTTCGCTTCCATGTACTCTTCTCGCGGCGAGGACGAGGGGTTAAAGATGACCAGGCCGCGTCCTTCGACGGCCTCGCTGTCGACGTGCGACGCCAGGTAGCGCGCCGCCGACTGCGCCGCCGCCCGCCCGACCCTGGACGGTTCCGAAGGTCCGGGCAAGCCGCGGCTCTGCGCCCGCAGGAGGCCCTTCCAGGCCTGATCGAGCTCTTTCTCCTCGCTTTCGCGGCCCATTGCGTAGGCCAGCGCATCCAGCCGCTCCGCCAGCAGCAGCGCCATCTCGGCGTTGACGAGCTCTCGCTGACGCCGTCCGCCGAGCTCCCAGCGCCCCGGACGGACGACGGGCGATGCCGGCTCGGCGATGGCGGGTGACTCCGCGACCTCGAAGTACTCTCGCGGCGTGACGAGCCGGATGTCGCTCCTCGCCGTGACCGTCGACCAGCCGGAGAACCGTCCACGCCACGCCTCGATGCCCTGGACGCGGCAGACCAGCGGATGCGGCGTCAGCGGCGTCTCCTGCCGGAAGCGCTCCAGTCGGTCGTTGCTCCAGAGGAAGGGATCGGGATGGTCACGGCCTTTCTTCGGCTTTACGGTCAGCGCCGCGTCGACTCTGGGGGCCACTGCGGTCGCGACGTGGGTGCCGTCCGGCCCGCGCAGGAGGACCAGCGTGCGGCGTTCCTCCGGCGGGCGGGCAGAGCTGCCGTCCAGCGTCACGACGACGCGTCGCAGCCCGAAGCCGCGCACGAGCTGCGGCAGTTGCGGGAACAGATGCGCCTCGGTCGTGAGATACGACTCCGCTGTCGCGTCGACAGCGTGCCTGGCCGCGACAAGCCCATAGAAAAGCTGCCGGATGAACGACTCGCCGCTGAACGCTTCGCCGGTCCCTTTGGTGTAGGCGCCGGCGACGACCTCCAGGTGGCCGGTCGCCAGCAATTCGCGCAGTAGCAGTACCGTCTGCGACTCGTCCTTTGCTAGCTCCTCGAACGTTTCGCCGTCGAGGTCGAGCACGGCGCGAAGGCGGTCGTTAGTCTGCAGGCTCTCCGAAAGCGCGCCGACGAACGAGAGCAGGCGCTGCGCCGCGCTGTCGCGCTTCTTCGATGGCTTTCGCAGCGGCGCCTCGTAACGGTAGAGGTCCAGCACGTAGACCGGCCGCAGCAGCCCCTCTTCCAGCACCGTGCCCGCGGCTTCCTGCCCCAGCCGGAACTCCACGTCCAGCAGGCGCTCTATCCGTTTGTCGGAAGAGCTCTGTCGCATCAACGTCGGAAGGGGAAGGGAAGGCGAAGGGAAATGAAGAAGAGCGCTGTGCCTGTAGTCATCCGTTGGCCAAACCGTCATATGCGAACGTGGTCTCCCAGCCGGCTTCTGCTGCTCTTCGCAGAATAGGGAGAAGGCGCGACCGTTGTCAACAAGCGGCGCAGAAGACGGCGATGACTCGCTCCGGCGCCATGCTATACTGAGGCCATCTCCACCATGGAGAAGGAGCGTCATGGAGGAGGACCGCGATCTCCAGGCCGCCAAGCTCCGCGTCGAGGAGCTGCGCTCCCTCATCTCCTACCACGACTACCGCTACTACGTACTCGACAGCCCGGAGACAAGCGACGCCGCGTACGACGACCTCATGCGCGAGTTGCGTTCCCTCGAGGAGCGCTACCCACAGCTCATCACGCCCGACTCGCCGACGCAGCGGGTCAGCGGTCAGCCGGTTGCGGCGTTCGGCATCGTCGAGCACCGCGTGCCGCTGCTCAGCCTGGCCAACGCTTTCAGCGAGGAGGAGCTTCGCGCCTGGCATCGCCGCGTGAGCGGTCTCGCCGGCAGCGACGACTTCGCGCTGGTCTGCGAGCCGAAGATGGACGGCCTGGCGGTGGCGCTGGTGTACGAAGACGGGCTCTTCGCCCAGGGCGCGACGCGTGGTGACGGCCGCCGCGGCGAGAACATCACCGAGAACCTGCGCACCATTCGCAGCGTTTCCCTGCGACTGGGCAAGGGCGCGCCGCCGCGCTTCGAGGTGCGGGGCGAAGTCTACATGACGAAGCAGGGCTTCGAGCGGCTCAACGAGGAGCGCGTCGGGGAGGGCCAGCCGCTGTTCGCTAATCCGCGCAACGCCGCCGCCGGCTCCGTCCGCCAACTCGACGCCCGCATCAGCGCGCGCCGGCCGCTGGACATCTTCGTTTACCAGCTCGGCTGGCTAGAGGGCCGGTCGCCGCCGCCGACGCAGTGGGAGACGCTGGAGTGGCTGGGCTCGCTGGGCTTTCGCACCAACCCGAACAACGCGCGTATGCCCGGCATCGACGACGCAATCGCCCTCTGCCGCGAGTGGGCGGGCCGCCGCGATAGCCTTCCCTACGAGATCGACGGCATTGTCGTGAAGATGGACGACCTGGCGCTCCAGGAGCGTCTGGGCGTCGTCGGCCGCGAGCCGCGCTGGGCCATCGCCTACAAGTTCCCGCCCATCCAGGCGACGACGAAGCTAATCGACATCGGCATCAACGTCGGTCGCACCGGTAGCCTCAACCCGTACGCTATCCTGGAGCCGGTGCGCGTCGGCGGCGCCACCGTCAAGCTCGCCACGCTGCACAACGAGGACGACATCCATCGCAAGGATATCCGCATCGGCGACACCGTGATCGTCCAGCGCGCCGGCGACGTGATTCCGCAGGTCGTCGGGCCCGTCCTGAGCCTGCGCACCGGCAAGGAGCGGGTCTATCGCACGCCGGAGAAGTGTCCCGTCTGCAGCGCGCCCGTCCGGCGACTGGAGGGCGAGGCGATGAGCTACTGCACAAACACCGCCTGCCCGGCGCAGGCGGAACGCCTCCTCGAGCACTTCGTCTCACGCGGCGCCATGGACATCGAAGGGATCGGCGAGTCGCTGGCAGCAGTGTTGCTGGCGAACCGGCTCGTTGCCGATCCGGGGGATATCTACGGCCTGACGGCGGACCAGCTCGCCGAACTGATGCTGCCTGGAGATGGTCATCCAAGGAGGCTGGGAGAGAAGACGGCGGAGAAGATCGTCGATCAGACCGAGCGAAGCAAGCAGCGGCCTTTGAGCCGCGTCGTCTTCGCGCTCGGCATCCGCCACGTCGGCGGCGAGATGGCGGACCGCTTGGCGGAGCATTTCGGCAGCATCGACGCCATGGCCGCGGCCTCCGTCGAAGAGCTCGAGGCCGTTCCGACGGTCGGGCCGAAGATCGCCCAGAGCGTGCGCGCCTACTTCGACGACGAGGACAACCGCCGCATCGTCGAAAAGCTGCGACGCGCCGGCGTGCGCCTGGCGGAGGAGTCCGCCGGTGGGCGGAAGGAAGGTCCGCTGCACGGGCTGACCATCGTCGTCACCGGCACGCTATCGACGCTGACGCGGGAGGAGGCGGAAGAGCGCATCCGCGAGCTTGGCGGGAGCGCGGTCGCCAGCGTGAGCCGCAAGACCGACTACGTGGTCGTCGGCGAGAGCCCCGGCTCGAAGGCGCAGCGAGCGCAGGAGCTGGGGACGAAGGTCGTCTCGGAGGAGGAGTTCCTGGCGCTGCTGGAGCGCCGGTAGGGAAACCAGGGCGCAGCATGCCGTGCGCTCCGCCGTGTCCAATCTGCATTAGCGCTTTGATTTGCCCGCTAGGGCATTTCGAAGCGCTAGAAAACTGATTCGCTGCCGCCCCTTTCCCTAGCCCAGACGATGCGCTATAATTCGGCACGATTCGGATCGTCATCTAGCCAAGGAGCGGCTTCCCGTGTGGAATCCCCTGTCAGCCTTTATGGGCGCTTTCTCGCACGACATCGGCATTGACCTGGGCACGGCGAACACGCTGGTCATGGTCAAGGGCCGTGGCATCGTCATCGACGAGCCGTCCGTCGTCGCCATCGACCGCGTCAGCAAGAAGATCCTCGCCATCGGCGCCGAGGCCAAGCGCATGGTCGGCCGCACGCCTTCGAACATCGTCGCTGTTCGCCCCATGCGCGACGGCGTCATCTCCGACTTCCAGGTCACCGAGCGCATGCTCCAGTACTTTATCCGCTCCGTGCACGAGAAGTTCGGCTTCGGTATCCCCCGACCGCGCGTCGTCGTTGGCATTCCGAGCGGCGTGACGGAAGTCGAGAAGCGCGCCGTTCACGACGCCTCGCTGAATGCGGGCGCCCGGGCAGCTTATCTCGTCGAAGAGCCGATGGCGGCGGCGATCGGCGCCGGCCTGCCGATCATGGAGCCCAGCGGCTGCATGATCGTCGACATCGGCGGCGGCACGACGGAAGTGGCGGTCATAGCGCTCGGCGGCATCGTCGTCGCCACCTCCGTGCGAACCGCCGGCGACGAGATGGACCAGGAGATCATGGCCTACGCCCGCCAGGTGCACAACCTGCTAATCGGCGAGCGGACGGCGGAGGAGATAAAGATCGAGGCCGGCTCCGCTTTCCCGATGGACGAGGAAGGGACGGTGGTCCTGCGCGGGCGCGACCTGGCGACGGGCCTGCCGAAGTCGGTGGAAGTCAGCACCGTCGAGCTGCGCGACGCCCTTTCCGGGTCTATCAACGCCATCGTCGACGCCGTGCGGTCGACAATCGAAATCACGCCGCCGGAGCTGGTAGCGGACCTCATGTACCGGGGCATCGCGCTTGCCGGCGGCGGCGCCCTCCTGGCCGGGCTCGACCGCAGGCTGGCGCAGGAAACGAAATTCCCCGTTTATGTCGCCGAGGGCCCGCTGACCTGCGTTGTCCGCGGCGCCGGCGAGGTGCTGGAGGAGGCGGCCCTGCTCTCAAAGGTTCAGTCGAATTTGGCAGCGCGCAAGTCGCCGCGCTAGACCCTCGGCGCGGCCTGCGTCAATCATGCGGTTGGCAGTGATTCCCCGGCGGCAGCTCTCTCGGAGCCACGTCGTTGACGGGAAGAGGGTTTTGCGATGAGCTCTCGGCTGGGCACCTGGACGTTGGGGGTTGTCGGCCTCAGCCTCGTCCTCATCCTGCTCTCCCGCGCCGGCGTCATCGACCCCTTTCAGAACGCCTTCCTGGACGTCGCGGCGCCGGTCCAACACGCCCTTCGTAATGTCTCCGACCCGGTGGCCGGCTGGCTTTCAAACGTCCGCGACATCGGCGATGTGCGCAGCGAGAACGATAGCCTCCGCGCGGAGAACGAGCAGCTCAAGAATCAGGTCGCCACGCTGCTGAACGCCCAGGCGCAGCTCAGCCAGTTGCAGGCGCTGCTCCTGGTCAAGCAGAGCAACGCCGACGCCCAGTACCTGGTCGCCAACGTCGTGGCGAAGGACCCCGACAGCCTGAAGGAGGCCGTCGCGATCGACAGGGGCACCCACGATGGGCTTCAGGAGGGCATGGTCGTCGTCACCGAGGGCAACAGCGTTGTCGGCACGGTCACCAAGGTGTTCGACTCCTACTCCTGGGTCACGCTCGTCACCGATCCCGGCAGCGCGATCTCGGCGATGGTGCAGGAGTCGCGCGCGGAGGGCGTCGTTACGGGCAGCTACAGCCGCAAGCTCTCCATCGATTTCGTCGGTCAGGGTGCGGCCGTCAAGGACGGCGATACCGTCATCACCTCGGCGATCGGCGGACTGTACCCGGCCGGGCTGGTCATCGGCAAGGTAACGGACGTCGGTGGCGGGCCGCAGGACCTCTTCCAGTCGGTGACGCTGGAGCCGCTGGCAAGCCTATCGCACATTGAGACGGTGCTGGTGCTGACGAGCTTCGTTCCCCAGAAGCTGGTGACGCCGTGAAATACGTTCTGGCGACGCTGCTGCTCCTGCTGACCGCCCTGGTGCAGACATCGGTGATGCCGGCGTTCCCCATGTTCGGCGTCTCGCCGAACCTAGTGCTCGTGCTGCTCGTCTGCTGGACGATCGTTCGCGGCCGGCAGGAGGCGATGGTGGTGATACCTATCGGTGGCCTGTGCCTCAGCCTGTTTGGCAGCCAGCCGGTCGGCGTGGCGCTTCTCGCCGCGGTTCCGGTGCTGCTCCTGTCCGAGCTGCGGGCGCTCAATGTCACGCCGAATCACCTGCTGCTGGCGCTGGTCGTCGCGTTTCTGTCCAGCCTCATATACGAGGTCGTTCTTCTCGTGGCGCTGCGGCTGGAGGGAGACAGCGTCGGCTGGCTAACGGCACTGGTACGCGTGGTCGTGCCGACGAGCATCGTCAACGTTCTATTCACGCTACCGGTTTACTGGCTGGTCTGGTTGCGAAGCGGTGGCTTGGGCAAGATTCGCAGCTACGTCTGACTGAGCTTTTCAGAAGCTGAGGCTCGTTATGGATTTGCTGGGTCGCAAGGAGCGAAGGTGGCGCTCGCCGAAGGAGAAGGAGGAGCGCAGCGATAAGCAGGTGCTGCGCGACAAGTTCTTCTACTTCCGCCTGCTGATCCTCATCGTCTTCGGCGTGATGACGCTCCAGCTCCTGCGCCTGCAGATCTTCCAAGGACAGGCGTACGAGCTGCGCGCCGAGACCAACAGTCTGAGGGTTTCGCCGGTAACGCCGGCGCGCGGCATCATTTTCGACCGCAACGGCACGCCATTGGTGGAGAACATTCCCGAGTTCTCGGCCGGCGTCGTGCCCGCCGATTTCCCGAAGGACCGCGAGGCGGACCTCTCAAGGCAGTTGGAGGCCCTACTTCAGGTTCCCGCCGCCGACATCACTGCCAAGGTCGACGTGGCGCGCGCGAGCAAAGACCCCTTCACGCCCGTCATCATCAAGGAAGGCATAAGCTCCGACGAAGCATTCGCTCTCCGGGAGCGCGAGAGCAGCATCCCCGGCGCCCAGGTCATCGTCACGCCCATCCGGCACTACACCACCGGCGACGTCCTTTCGCACATCCTCGGCTACGTCGGCCAAGTTACGGCAGACCAGTACCCTGACCTGGCGACCAAGGGCTATCAGATGAACGACCGCGTCGGGCAGACGGGCATTGAATCAGTCTACGAATCGGTGCTCCGGGGCCAGCCCGGCAGCAATGACGTCGAGGTCGACGCCTCGGGCAGGGAAATGCAAACGTTGAAGGAGAACCCCGCGACGCCCGGCGCCGGCCTTGTCCTCTCGCTCGATCTCGACCTCCAGAAGCACGTCACCGATTTCGTCCAGCAGGCCATGAGCGATTCCGGCTCCACCACCGCCTGCGCCATCGTCATGGACGTGCATACCGGCGAGATCCTGTCGATGGTGTCGCTGCCCAACTACGACAACAACATTTTCACCAACATAACGCAGCAGCAGTACCAGTCGCTCCTCGACGACCCGGGCAAGCCGCTTCTGAACCACTGCATCTCTTCCGTCTACCCGCCGGGCAGCACGTTCAAGCAGATAACCGGCACCGGCGCTCTTCAGGAGGGCGTTGCCAACCCGGGCACGACCATCACCAGCACCGGTTCCATCACCGTCCCCAACGAGTACGACCCCAGCATCGTCTACGTCTTTAAGGACTGGTCCGCGCTGGGCACGATGAACTTCTACCAGGGCGTCGCGCAGTCCTCCGACGTCTACTTCTACGAGCTGGCCGGCGGCTACTATCAGAACGGCGTCGAACTGTTCCACGGCATGGGCGCCGACGCTCTTGCCCGTTATGCCCGCGCCTACGGCCTCGGCGCGACCAGCGGCATCGACCTGCCGGACGAGGCGGCTGGCACGATACCGGACCCCGACTGGAAGAAGAGCCAGATCGGTGAGGACTGGACGATAGGCGATACCTACAACATGGCCATCGGCCAGGGATTTGTCGAAGCGACGCCGCTGCAGATGGTGCGCGTCACCGCGGCGGTCGCCAACGGGGGCGACGTCCTGGTGCCGCGGATCGTGCGCTCCGTCGTTGACTCGACGGGGAAGTCGCTGTTCCCGTTCGTTCCCAACATCGCCAGCCACCTTCCGATTAGCCCTGACAACCTGGCGATCTTCCGCGAGGGCATGCGACAGGCGGTGGCCTGGGGCACGGCCAGCACCGCGGCGGTCCCGGGCGTCGAGGTCGCCGGCAAGACCGGCACGGCGGAGTACGGTCCCGACCTGGGCGGCGGCACTTACGCCAGCCACGCCTGGTTCACCGGCTTCGCGCCTGCGAACGACCCGCAGGTTGCCGCCGTCGTCTTCCTGGACAACGGGAACGGCGCCAAGAACGCGGCCCCGCTGGGCGGCCAGATCCTCAACTACTACTTCCACCGCAATAACGGACAATGAGAGCCGCGAAAGTCAACTACGCCAAGGAGTTCGACTACATACTGCTGCTTGCGGCGCTCGCCCTGGTGGCGCTGGGCATTCTCCTCATCTACAGCGGCAGCCTGCCCAGCTACGGCAGCGCGAGCTCCGTCATCGAGCACCCGGTGGCCCGTCAGATCGCCTTCGCCATGGTGGGCGTCGCGGCTATGTTCGGCGTCTCCCGCGTCGACTACCGGCTCTGGGGCTACGCCGCCAAATGGCTGTTCGTGGCGGCGCTGGCGTCGCTGCTGTTCGTGCTTGTCATTGGGCAGGCGGTCTACGGCTCGCGGCGCTGGATCGAGCTTGCGGGCACGCCGGTGCAGCCGTCGGAGATGGCGAAGCTCCTCGTTGTCATCGTTCTCGCCAAGTACCTGGCGGACCGGCAGGAGCGAATGGGCTCAGCGTCGGTATTCGTGACGTCGCTCGTCATCGCGCTCGTGCCCACTGCGCTCGTCTTCGCCGAACCCGACCTCGGCTCGGCGATAATCCTGATAGCGATCTGGCTGGCTATCGTCATAATGGCCGGCGCCCGCGCGACGCACGTGCTGGGGCTCATCGGCTCGGCCGCCGTCGCCGCGCCGTTCGCCCTTATCGCCGTCATGAGCAACTACCAGCGAGAGCGCATCGCGACCTTCCTCGACCCGGGCAAGGACCCGCTCGGCTCCGGCTTCAACACGCTTCAGGCGCAGATCAGCATCGGCTCGGGAAGGCTGTTCGGCAAAGGGCTGACGCACGGCACGCAGACGCAGCTCGACTATCTGCGCACGCAGACGACCGACTACATTTTCAGCGTGCTGGGCGAGGAGTTGGGCTTCGTGGGCGTGGTCATCCTGTTCGCGCTGTTCATCGTGCTGCTGATGCGCTGTCTGCAGACCGCTGCCTCGTCGCGCGACCCCTTCGGCCGCCTGCTGGCGACGGGAATCTGCACGTACATACTGTTCCAGGTATTCATCAACGTCGGCGTGAACATACGGCTCGTGCCGGTGACTGGCATTCCGCTGCCGTTCATCAGCCAGGGCGGAAGCTCGCTGCTGACGCTGTTCATCGCGCTGGGGATATTAGAGAGCGTGCGGATGCACCGCGGCCCGCCTGAGTGGTGAGGCGCCGCGCATGTTTCAGTCATGGCGACGGGGTCGTCTCGAGGGAAGGCGCAGGGGTAGCTTGGGCCCAGGCGGTCAGCGTGGGGGCTAGGGGGCAGCCGAAGTTGCCTCGAATTGCTTCCGGAACCTGGCATCTCACTCTCTCGTCCTTAGCGAGACCGACAACTCCCTCCCAGTCACCTTCGGTCGTTTTTTTCATCAGACCGAACACCTGGTGTGTTGAGGCGTCGGTGACGACGAGCGCTCCGAAGTAGAGCCAAACGGTGCCCGAACCGTCCGTCGCGTTCTCCTTTCGGTCAACAATGACCCGACTCGCGGGCGAGGTTTCAGAAACGAAGGCGGTTATCGCGCTGTCCATGTCATCTTCATTCGGATTGCATTTGTGGAATCCAAGACCGACTTGGACATCAGCTGGAACAGAGCACTCAACGAGAGCTGACCCAAAGTCCGCCCCTTCCCAGTTTCCGCCGGGGATCCTCCTCATGATGCCGTACGTTGAGCTTGTGAGATCGGGGATGGGCAGCATGGAGAAGCGAACCCATTGCGTGCCCCAGGCGTCAGTGTAGTACGTCTTGCGATCGATTCTTAGGTTGGCTCTCTGGATGCCGAAAGCGGGACCGCTCGAGAGCCAGCCGATAATCGCGTCGTTCAGTTGCTCCTCGTCCGGCGGACATATATCGAACCCCAACCCCGCCTGAACGTCCGACGGCACGCCGCACTGTATGTCGCCCACCCCGACGTCGACCAGTTCCCAGTTCCCGCCGGGTGCCCTCTTCATGAGCCCGACCTGCCAGGCGCCCGCCGAAACTCCCTCGCGGAGCGCATCGTCCGGCACGTGCACGTCGAACCTGACCCACTCCGTGCCCGAGGCGTCCGTGTACTGGGTCGTCCGGTCAATCGGCATATCGTCGATATGGATGTAGTCCGAGATCAACTGGGTGATGACGCTGTCGATGTCGGCTTCCGTCGCGGTGGCGGATGGGGCGGATAGCGTTGGGGTGGACTGGGGCGAGTTGTTGGACGAGGAGCAGGAAGCGGCAGCAAGCGCCGCCAGCAGCAGCGCGAGCATTGGCAGCAACAGCTCCTTCTTCATGTTCATTGCATCGCGGTCCGCCTAAGCCTCAGCGCCACGCCTACATTAGTCAGCGAGGTTCAAACCCTTTCTGACGTCGGGCGGAAGCGTACCGCTGGCATAACCACTTCCCAGAGAATACAACTGCCACTCCCCGCCGGGCTCTCTCTTCATTATCCCGAAAGCGCAATCCACGTCATCCTTTGGAACGGGGCATACTGTGGCGCCAACCCAGTTCACACCAGAGGAATCCGTGTAATCGACTCTGTACGTGATCGTGACATCCTTTATGGTGGGAGCCGCGTTGTGGAGGGCAAAACCTTTGATGACGCTATCGACGCCCTCGTAAGGGTCAGCGGTGGCGGGCGCGGCGGATGGCGTCGGCGTCGACTGGGCCGAGTTCTTCGACGGGCCGCAGGAAGCGGCGATGAGGGCCGCCAGCAGCAGCAGCGGCGCAAACAGAAGGCGGTTTCGGTTCATCTGCGTCCTCGACACGTCGAGTCTAGAAGGTGTCGGCTACGCGGATTATAGCAGGGAACGTTGCGGCTGTCGCGCCTACGCTTCGCCCTCCGCGACCGGCCGCTCACCGGACTGACGGGGTGTTGGCAGACGGCCCTCCGTCTCCAGCCGCGAGCGCAGCAGGCTCAGCTCCTGCGCCAGGCGACGGCTCTGGTCCGATAGACGCGATATCTCCAGCGAGTAGTGGAACAGCATGGCGACGACGAAGGCGATTGCGACGAAGAACATGACCGACGGTGGATAGAGTACGCCCAGGCGCGCCGCCGTCCACTCCATGATCCCTTCGAACGACGCCAGCAGCAGCATCGCGGCGGAAAGCAACAGCCAGAGCAGCGAGTACTCCTCGCGCAGGCGCCACTTGCGCACGTAGGTGAGCACAAGGGCGGCAATCGCCACGGAGACGAGGATTACAAACACGCTGATCGGCCTGGGCGACAATGAAAGCAGGATCATTGCTCTCGTCTCCTTTCGGAAGTGGGAAACGGCTTTTCCTTGAGGGCGTTCAGCGTCAGGGCAAGGCTGACCTTGCCCATGTAGGACAGCGGCCTCAGCCCGCCGATAGACGACACGCCGCCCTGGCGCGCCCTCATCGCCACCGGTACCTCGCGAATCTTCAGGCCCTGCCGCGCAAGGAAGACAATCGATTCCGGCTCCGGGTAGTCGGGCGGATAGTAGTCGGCAAGGTAGCGCAGCGCGCGGCGGCTGTAGGCGCGAAAGCCGGAGGTCGCGTCCGTTATCTTCTGCCGGCTGAAGAGGCTGGCGATGGTCGACAGGATGAAGTTGCCCAGGCGTCGCAGCGGGCTTCCGTCATAGCCCGGCTCCTCCAGGTAGCGCGAGCCGATCACCATGTCGAAGCCCTCGTCCAGCACCAGCGCTACCAGCGAGGCGATTCGCTCCGGTGGGAACTGGCCGTCGCCGTCCACCTGCACGGCCGTCTCGTAGCCCTTGTCCAGCGCGTACTTGAAGCCGGTCTGGACGGCGCCGCCGATGCCCAAATTGAAGCAGAGGTCTAGCACCGGCAGGCCGAGCGAGCGGGCGACGGCCGGCGTGCTGTCGCTCGAGCCATCGTTGACGACGACGACATCGAACTGCGGCGCCACTTGTCGAATCTCCTGGAGAACGAGACGCAGCGTCGCCTCCTCGTTGTAGGCGGGAACGATGACCAGGGCTCTGCTGCGCTCCGCTTCCACGTCGTCTCCGGGGTCTTAGTGTTTCCTAAGAGGTTACTCCGCGACGGCGCGACGTGCCAGCCCTTGCCCGCGTCCGCGACTGGCGTCCGAACCGGTAGAGTGCGCGCGGCACGCCGATGAGCGACACGGCGGCGAGGATCGAGAAGATCGGTATCAGCGCCGAGTGCAGTCGCGGCTCGCCGACGAAGACGAAGCCGAAGAAGAACGAGTAGTAGAGCAGCAGCAGCACCAGCAGCAGCTTGCGCGGGTTGCGCAGCGAGAACCAGAGCGGCAGGCCCAGCGCCGCCAGCACGAAGACGACGCGATAATATGTGTTCGCCAGCGCGTTCAGCCGGTTCGCCGTGCTGTCGCTGAAGACGGGGTCGTTGATCGTGCCCTTCTGCGTCCAGAGGATCGGCCGGTCGTCGGTGCTGTAGAACGCGCGCAGCTTCTTCTCGACCAGCGGTATCTCCTTGCCCGGGTTGTGCACCATGAAGTCGATGGCCCTACGGGTCTCCTCCTTGTAGCTGGCTGTCTCCGCCTGGTCGGAGGGAAGGTTCTTGTACATGTCGGTGACCTGGATGATCGGGACGAAGCTGCCGAGGCCGTCGGCGCCCGGCCAGTGCCCGCCGATGAGGTTCTCCGCCGAGCCCGTCGAGATCAGGATCGGATAGTCCATAACGACCCAGTTCCGTACCACCCACGGCAGGATGACGAGGCCCGTGGCGACGAGCGTCAGCCCGCCGTAGCGGAGGCCCGCGCCCCAGGAGCGATGCGCCAGCGCCCAGACGACGGCGAGCGGCACCGCCAGCAGGACGGTCTCGCCGCGCACCAGCGACGTGAAGCCGATCAGCGCTCCGATAACAACGGCCTTCTTCCAGGAGCGCGAGCCAAGCGTCGAAAGGACGATGTAGGCGATCAAGGCGACCAGGAACGTCGCCAGCGTTTCGCTAAGGAGGAGCGTCGGCCAGAAGACCTGGCTGGGAAAGACGGCCAGCGCAAAGGCCGCTGTCAGCCCCACGGCGCCGCTGAACACGCGCTTGCCGATGAGGTACGCCAGGAGGCAGGTGGCTGTGCCCAGCGCAACGTTCAGCAGCTTCGCCAGCGCAATGCTGTGCCCGAAAAGCTTGTAGATCGCCGCCAGCACCAGCGGATAGCCGGGCGGCCACTGCGCCGTCGGGGCGCCCCACATGTTCAGATAGCCCTTGCCGGCGGCCAGCGAACGGCCAAAGAGGTCGTAGAAGTACGGGTCGCCGACGCGGAACTCCGACGGCTGCGGGTCCACCGCAAGCATCCAGCCCAGGCGCAGCGCGAAGGCGATGGCGAGCGCCAGGCAGAGCAGCGCTGTCTCGCGGGTGAAGAGCAGTCGCAGGGGAGAGCGCTTCACGGCGTCGGGCTCTCCTTCGGCGCCTTCGAGAGTCCCCGCTTCACCACGTCGAAGGCGAAGACCAGCGACGTAGCCGCCCAGAGGCAGAACACCGGCGCCAGCGACACGTGGTAGCGCGAGTTAGGGATGAACACCAGATGCAGCGCCGTCCATAGCACGACCGTAAGGATGAGCAGCAGGCGCTTCTTGTCCTTCACCGAGAACCAGAGCGGGACGCCGACAAGCCCGCAGGCCAGTACCGCGAAGTAGTAGCGGTCCGCCAGGCGCGCCCAGTTCCGTTCCGCTGCCGGCGGAATCGTCACCACAGGCGTCGGCGGTGGCCGCTCGGCGACCCAGCTCCCTTGCAGCCAGGACAGGTTGCCCGGGTTCGGCCAGGCGCCTTCGATCCAGAGCAGCGCCTCGGAGTCGTCCTTGTACATCTGATAGAACTTCTCGCCTACGAGCTGCACTTCGTACCGCGGGTGCGACTTCGCGAAATCCCAGCCCTCGCGCCAGGCTTCCCGTTCCATCGTCAGCTCACGTTGTGGATATGGCAGGTAAGAGTACCGGTTCCAGATGTCGGCTGCGGGAAAGACGTACGGAGTGTGGTACGGGTCCTCGATGTGCCCGGCGAGGAACGTGTGGCCACCGCCGCTGGAAATCGGGATGAAGCCGTGCATCGCGATTTCGTTTCGCGCCATCCAGGGAGCTATCGCAATCGCTGTGCCGAGGACGACGAGCGTTCCCTGACCGACCCAGGAACGCCAGGAGGGAGCGGCAAACGTCCAAACAACCAGCGCAGCGACCAGCAGGACGAGCGCCTCGCTTCGCATCAGCGCCGCCCAGCCGAAGAGGACTCCCAGCAGGAGAAGCCCCGGCGGCCAGATGCCCCTTCCCTTCGAGATCCAGATGACCGTGAATAGCAGGATCAGCGTCGAGAAGAAGGCGAAGAGCGATTCGTTCAAGATGAGCGTCGAGTAGTAGATCTGGCCCGGGAAGACGGCCAGCATGACGGCGGCGACCCCACCGACCTTCTTCGAAAACACGCGCGCGCCGATGAAGTAGACGAGCAGGACCGTGAAAGCGGCAGCGACAGCATTCAGCAACTTCGCCGCGATGATGCTGTGCCCTATCGCCTTGTATAGCCCCGCGAGGATCAGCGAGTAGCCGGGCGGCCACAGGGCGCTCTGCGCGTTGAACGCGCTCAAGTAGCCCTTGCCCGCTGCCAGGCCGCGCGCCATGAAGTCGTAGAAGAGGTCATCGCCGAAGCGGCCATCGTTGGGGTCATAGTTGGCGTAGGCGATCCAGCCTAATCGCAGCCCCAGCGCCAGCAGGAAGACGGCGAGCAGGAAGCCCCCTTCGGATAGCGAAGGCCGTCGAAAGGGCAGCCTCTTCCAGAAGCGAGTGGTTCCGGGCGAAGAACCGTCCATCCGTCGCACCTAGGGTCCCTGTCGCGTGCGGCGGGGCTGCGCCAGAAAGCGCTGTCGATGCCGGATGAGCCAGTCGTAGGCCGTGACCAGCATCAATCCGGCCCAGAGGCAGAATATCGGCTCCAGCGCCACGTGATAGCGCCCGGACGGCCACAGCTCGAGGTGTATCGCCACCCAGGCGGCGACGAACAGCACGAGAAGGAGTTTGCGTTTGTCCTTCAGCGAGAACCAGAGCGGCACGCCGGCGACGGCGCAGAGCATCACTGCGACGTAGTAGACGTTCGCCAGCGCCGAGAGGTTGTCCTGCTGCTGCGTCGAAAGCAGCTTGGGCCGCGTGTCGGGCGCCGGTGCCCAGGAGTTGATCCACGGAACGGCGTCGGTGTCGTTCTGGAACATGTGCTTGAACTTCAGGAGCGGGTACCAGGCTTCTTCGACGGGGTGATGGACCGCCCACGTGATTGCTTGATGCTCCGCGACGCTCTCCACCTTGATCTCTCGCTGCGGATACGGCAGATACGAGTACTGTTGCTGGATTTTGGCTTCCGGGAAGAGCGAGCCGATGGCGTAGGGGTTAGGCTGGTGGCCCGCGAGCAGCGTGTGTCCGAGCGCCGTGCTCACCGGGACGAAGGAGTGCATGCTGATTTCGTTTCGGACGGTCCAGGGGAGCACCGTGAGGCCCGCCGCCAGCACGAACACGCCGGCCTGTCGCGCGAACAACCGCCAGGCAGGCACGGCCAGCTTCCAGATGATCAGCGCCACGAGCACCAGCATCACCGCCTCGCCGCGGGCTAACAGGGCGATGCCGAACAGGACGCCCAGCGCGACGTGATGGAACCAGCGCGTGTCTTGGCGCTCCACGACCCACATCAGCAGCAGGAGCGCCATCAGGCCGACGAGCGCCGGCGTCAGCGATTCCGTCATCAGCAGCGTCGAAAAGAAGATCTGCCCCGGGAAGAGCGCGAACAGAAGCGCCGCCAGCAGGCCGACTCGCCGGTCGAACACGCGCATCGCGATGAGGTAGATCACCAGGCAGGCCAGGCCGCCGGCGAGGGCGTTGACGACCTTAGCGGCGACAAAGTTGGTGCTGCCGAAGAGTTTGAATATGCCGGCGAGCAGGAACGGATAGGCGGGCGGCCACTGCGCCGTCGGGAAACCGAGGAAGTTGACGTAGCCTTTCGCGGCTGCCAGCGATTGCCCGGCCGAGGCGTAGAATGTCGTGTCGTCCATCCGGCCGTCGAGGGGATTCGGGTTGACATAAGCAATCCACGCCAGGCGCAGGCCGACCGCGATGGCGATGATCGCGACGAGCAGGACGAGATGCCGTCTCGTCTCAGGTTCGCTCGCGCGCTCGCCGACCGGCGAAGCAGGAGATTGGCGCGGGGCTTTGTCGGCCATCAGTCTAGGATTGCGGCCCCAAGGCAGGCGGCTATGCGCAACCCCCAGATCCCCCTCAAATCGATTGGCCTCGGCGGGAAATGCATATAGGGAATCTCGCTAGCCTCCTCTGAACGCTAGTAGACGCCATACGGCCCATGGTATCACGAGTACGATCAACGTTAGTTGCACAAAAACGTCGGCCGAGTCGCCCAGGGACCGATTTGTGGCCGTGCTCAAGGCAACATAACATGGTACGGCCGCAAGAAACACGATGATCCGTTGCTGTGCCGCGCGTTTCTCACTTCCAATGAGTAGGTCGTAGGGGGGCCAGATCAGCCAGAGGATGCCTCCCATTACCGAGATGGTACCGAATAACAGAAAGGCTGGGTCGGAATTGACTAAGTAGTTCCACAGGAGGACTAACCCGAGTAGTATGCCGGCGCAACCGCGAAGCATCGCTATGATGAGACCTTTTTCCCCGGACAGTATGATACCCTCTTGCCTCACCATGCGCGTCAGTACCTCAGTAACGCTCAACCCCACCATAAGGACGAGGAAGACGAACGGCAGCAACAAGACCAGTACACTCGTCATCCTGCTTTGTCAGGTCGGTTCCGAGGGCACAGCGGATACCGCATTATAAACGGCTGAAGCTCTGGGCCGCCAGCCGTCGGAGTCCGTTACAGGAAGCTGTGCTAGAATCGGACAGGGAGGACAGCATGCGAGTGGTCATTGTCGATTACGGTGCCGGCAACCTGCGCAGCGTGGAGCGGGCCGTCGCGCACAGCGGCGGCGAGGCCGTGATCAGCGGCGCCCCGGCGGCAGTCGAGGCGGCGGACGTCATAATCGTCCCGGGCGTCGGCGCGGCTGCCGATACGATGCGCAATTTGCGTGAGCGCGACCTCGTCGAGCCGATTCGCGCTTTCGTTGCCCGCGGCCGGCCGTATCTGGGCATCTGCATGGGCTTCCAGGCGCTGCTGACGGTGAGCGAAGAGGGCGGCGAGCACCCCTGCCTCGACATCGTTCCGGGGCGCGTCGTGCGGCTGCCGGGCGGGCTCAAGGTGCCGCACATGGGCTGGAACCAGGTCCGGCGGCGGCGGCAGCACGCCGTATTCGAGGGCATACCCGAAAGCGCCTACTTCTACTTCGTCCACAGCTACTATCCGTCGCCCGACGATGGTGAGACGGTGCTGGGAGAGACCGACTACGGCGTCAGCTTCGCCAGCGCCCTGGCCCGCGACAACGTCATCGCGACACAGTTCCACCCGGAGAAGAGCGGCGACGTGGGACTCGTCTTCTACGACAACTTCCTCCGCTGGGCATCCGGTGTCTGAGGCGCAGATGCAGGATCCCTACGGAAGCCACCCTCTGCCTCAATCGCCCTATGAAGCCGATCCTATGGACCCGTCAGGGCAGCCCCCGCGAAGAAGAAGCCGTCGCATTCGATGGCACACGGTTGCGTCCGTAGTCGTCCTCGTTATCTTCTCGGCCGTCAGCATGTACGTCCGCCATGAGAAGGCGCAAGAGCGCAAACTACACGGAACAGGAATGGAACCTACGATCGCTGATGGTCAAACCATTCACGTTTCGGGTTTTGGGGATGCCGAACCCCAGCGTCAAGACATCGTCCTTTACCATCCGCCGGGAGACTCTGGACACGAGTATGTCGGTCGTATAATCGCGCTGCCGGGGGAGACCGTCGAGGTACGCAATGGTCCAGTGTACGTTGACGGAGAGGTCGTCGAAGAACCATACGTGGCGAATCCGGCTAACTACGCTTATGGGCCTACACGCGTCCCCGATGACAACTATTTTATCCTGGGCGATAACCGCTGCGGCGCGACGGACTCCCATAGCTTCGGTTTCGTAGCCAGGGAAGATATCACGAAACGCGTGAAGGAATGAGGCTCCGACGGAACTAATTCCGGCAATCGACATCCGCGACGGCCACTGCGTCCGCCTCTACCAGGGCGACTACAACCGCGAGACCGTCTTCTCCGATGACCCCGTCGCCATGGCGCGACGCTGGCAGGCGGATGGCGCGCGGCGTCTCCACCTCGTCGACCTGGACGGCGCCCGCGAAGGACGGCCGGTGAACAACGGCGTCGTTATCGCTATCGCCCGCGCCGTCAGCGTGCCCTGTCAGGTCGGCGGCGGCATTCGCAGCACGAACACCATCGCGCGCTACCTGGAGGCAGGCGTGCAACGCGTAATCCTGGGCAGCGTCGCCGTCGAAGCGCCGTCGATGCTGGCAGGCGCTCTGGCCCGCTTCGGCGAGGCGATTGTCGTGGGCGTCGACGCGCGTGGCGGGCGGGTTGCCGTGCACGGCTGGCGAGAGCAGAGCGGTGAGAAGGCGGAGGAGCTGATGCTGCGACTGGCCGCGATGGGAGTCCGCCGCTTCGTTTACACCGACATCGCCCGCGACGGTACGCTCCGTGGACCGAACGTCGCTGCTACCGCCCGAGCCGTGAAATTGGTGCCGGCGCGGATAATAGCATCGGGCGGAATCGCTTCGCTGGCCCACCTGCGTCGAGTGGCGCGCACGGGCGTCGAAGGCGCCATCCTCGGCCGCGCCCTGTACGACGGCGCCCTCTCCCTTCCGGACGCTCTCGCCGCCGTCGCCAAATCATAAGCCCTCTTCGGCCCGCATCAGATTGCAGCGTGGCCCTAGGGATGCACACAGAGCGGTGCAGCGTCCGCTTCATGGAGGTCGACTCCGACGGCGAGCGGCTGGAGATGGAGCACTTCGCCACCGCGCTCCTTTCGCCCGTGCTCAACACCCCTGCAAGCTGATACAATGGCATCGATTCTGAGAGGTATCACAATGCTTGCAACCCGCGTTATCCCCTGCCTCGACGTCGACCGCGGCCGCGTCGTCAAGGGCGTCTCGTTCGTTCAATTGCGCGACGCCGGCGACCCCGTGGAGCTTGCCGCGTTCTACAGCGAGCAGCGCGCCGACGAGCTCGTGTTCCTTGACATAACAGCGTCCTCGGACGCGCGCGAGACGGTGTACGACATGGTGCGCCGCACCGCCGACCAGGTGTTCATCCCGTTCACCGTCGGCGGCGGCGTCCGCAGCGAGGAAGACGTGCGGCGGCTGCTGGAGTACGGCGCCGACAAGGTGTCGCTGAACACGGCCGCGGTGGCGGAGCCGCGCGTAATCGAGCGCTGCGCTACGCGCTTCGGCAACCAGAACATCGTCGTCGCTATCGACGCGAAGGGGATCGGCGACGGGCGCTGGGAGGTGTACACGCACGGCGGTCGCATGCCGACGGGCGTCGACGCTCTCGAATGGGCGCGGAAGGTCGTCGAGTTGGGCGCCGGCGAGATCCTGCTGACGAGCATGGACACCGACGGCCACCTCGACGGCTACGACCTGCCGCTGACGCGCGCCGTCTCCGAAGCGGTGACGGTGCCGGTCATCGCGTCGGGCGGCTGCGGCAACCCGCAGCACATGGTCGACGCCATCAAGGACGCCAGGGCGGACGCGGTGCTGGCCGCCAGCATCTTCCACTTCGAGACGTACAGCATCCGCGAGACGAAGGAATACCTCAAGGAGCGCGATATCCCCGTTCGCCTTTAGCCAGGAGGCTTTCGATGGTTGATTTCGACAAAGGCCAGGGGCTCGTTCCCGTCATCGTGCAGGACGACGAGACGAACGAGGTGCTGATGCTTGCCTACATGACCAAAGAGGCGCTGGAGCGTACGCTGGAATCGCGGCAGGTCTGGTTCTACAGCCGCAGCCGTCAGGAGCTGTGGCACAAAGGCGCCACGTCCGGCAACTACCTGAACGTCCGGCGCATCATGATCGACTGCGACGACGATACGCTGCTGATCCGCGCCCAGCCGCTCGGGCCGGCCTGCCACACCGGCGAGCGCACCTGCTTCCACCGTGAGTTCGACGGCCGGCTGATGGGGGACCAGACACTGTAAGCAAAGCGGCGAATGTAGCGGAGGGTTTGAACCTTCCACGGCTCACCTGTGAGCGTTCGACTCCTGCGAACCGCTCGTTCGTTTCCCCTTGCGTCGAACAGCGTGAAGCGTCTCATCGATCGCGTTGTTGATGTCCTGCTCGGGTATATCTCGAAGGCTGTGCCGCGTCGGCGCGAAGACGTTGTACAGCTCCTTCGCCCATGGGGAGCCCTTCTTTTCGGCCTTTCGTCTTGTCATCAACTTTCCATCTTCCCTTCGGCGATGGAAGGGCGAGAGTCTAGCGACAGCACCTCTTGCAGCGCCCGGATCGCCACCTCTATCTGGCTGTCGTCCGGGTCGCGCGTCGTCAGCGCCTGCAGCGCCAGGCTCGGCCGCGACACCCACCGCACGACGCGGAATCGCCCGTAGGCGCCGCTAAGTCGGATGATCTCGTAGCTCACCGCCGCGATGACCGGTATCAGCAGTACGCGCGAGGCGATTCGCCACCACCAGCTCGGCGTGCCCAGCGCCACAAAGAGCACAAGCGACACCACGGCCACCGTCAGCAGGAACGCCGTGCCGCAGCGGGCATGCTCGTTGCTGAAGCGTCGCACCGACGTCACTTCCAACGGCGCGCCGGCCTCCCAAGCGTTGATCGTCCGGTGCTCCGCGCCGTGATAGGCGAAGACGCGGCGGATGTCCGGTATGAAGCCGATTCCCCAGATGTAGCCGAGAAGCATCGCCAGCCGCACGGCGCCTTCGACGAGCACGACCAGACTGCCGTTCAGCCGCGAGCTCAGCCAGCCGGTCAGGAGCAGCGGCGCGACGAAGAAGACCCCCGCCGTCAGCACCAGGGTCACGCCGACGATCAGCCAGATGTAGCCCGGGCCCAGCTCCTCCTCGTCTTCCGGCGCGATTCCCGCCGCGACCTCCGACGAGAAGACGAGCGCCCGCATGCCCAGCGCCAGCGTCTCCCAGAGGACGATGACGCCGCGCAAGACGGCGATACGTCGCACAGGGCCGACGTAGACGCCGCCCAGCGACTGCGACTTGACGCGAATGCCGCCGTCGGGCTGGCGCACGGCTGTCGCCATGCTGCGTTCGCCGCGCATCATGACGCCCTCGATGACGGCCTGGCCGCCGTAGTGCTGGATGGCCCTGCCGCTCGTCTCGGGCGCGTGCTGGTCAGTCATGTCGCTGGAGTCGTCCTTAACAAGAAGGGGCGGGATTTGACTCCGCCCCTTCTCGTTGTGCTTGCGTCGATTCTATTTAAGGCCGTAGCGCCTCTTGAAGCGCTCCACGCGGCCCGCCGTGTCGACGATTCGCTGTTCGCCCGTGAAGAAGGGATGGCAGCGGCTGCAAACCTCAACGCGCAGCTCCTTCTTCGTCGAGCGGGTTGTGAACTCGTTGCCGCAGGCGCAATGTACTGTCGCCTCGACGTAGTCCGGATGAATACCTTTTTTCATTCTTGCTCTTCGCCGCCGTACACGCTCACCTGCTTGCGCCGGCCCTTCGCGTACGGTGCGAACTTCACCTTTCCTCGAATAAGAGAGTAGATCGTGTAATCGCGTCCGAGGCCGACGTTGTCGCCGGGATGGAAGCGCGTCCCTCTCTGTCTCAGTATGATCGTGCCGGGCAGCACCAACTGGCCGTCGTAGCGCTTGACGCCGAGGCGCTGACCGCCGCTGTCGCGGTTGTTATGAGAGCTGCCCGTGCCTTTCTTGTGCGCCATCTCTTCTCGACGAGGGGCCTACCCCTCGCTCTCCTCTTCCTTGGCCTCGGCCTTCGCCCGATGCCTTCGCTTCGGCGCCGCTGCCTCCGCGCCCGGCGCGACGATCTGCTCGATCGCGAGCCGCGTGAACGGCTGACGGTGCCCCGTCCGCTTCCGGAAGCGCACCTTCGACTTGTACTTGAAGACGATCTTCTTGGGGCCGCGGCCCTGCTCGATGACCTGCGCTGTCACCTTCGCGCCGGCCACAAGGGGGTTGCCCGCTGTCACGTGGCCGCTGTCAGCCAGCATGAGGACGTCCACGAGCTCTATTGTGTCGCCCTCGGCCGCGCGCAGCTTCTCGACGTCGATCTTGGTGCCGACTTCGACTCGATATTGCTTGCCGCCGCTACGGACGATCGCGTAAATGGGAGTCCTCCTCTGAGCGCAGAACCAGTCTAGTCTACCGTTCCTGTGCTGAACCTGTCAACCTCGGCATCCTCCCGGCCGTCAGTCTTGTGAACTAACGCCCGTCTCCGCCAGAGCCTGCTCGAAGTCCTGAATGTCCCGCTTCAGTTCAGCGGCGCGCTGGCGCTTCCTTAACAGCCACTCACGCAGTTGCTCAGGTATGTCCTTCATGTCTTGGCTCATATATTCCTTCGGGTACGTCTCCATAACGTCAGCAACCAGGGTGAGGGAGTCGACCAGTTGCATGGCAGCGTCTCTGACGTTGCCACGGTCAAACCTCGCGACAAGGCGGCTCAACTGCGCTGCCATTTCGTTTGCCGGGTAGCCGCATGCAACTATTGCGATTTCGTTGGAGAGAGTGGGTTCGATCACCTGCATCCTCCTCGTTTGGCTCGCGGTTCGAGGTGCTGCGAACCCCCAGGCTTCAGTAGCTCTCGCCGCGTTCGCTGACGTCCGTTCCGCGCTCGATGGTCGCGAAGTCGTCGTCCGCCAGTTCCTCAATTGCCATCAGGAACATTTGTCCTAGGCCCATCTTTTGCCTGAGGTACTCGCGATCTGAGACAATTGCCGCTTCTTCCCCAAGAGCGGCTTTGCCCTGTTCCGCAGGTTCCGCAACCCGCGGGGCTTTTTCTGCGACCCGCCTTGCTCTGTCCCTGGCGCGCCGGGCTTCCTTCGCGCGCTCGATCTTGGCCAGCAACGCCTGAAACTCAAGGTATCCGGTGTACAGGCCTCGCTTGTGCGGTCGCTTGCGACCAATCGGGCAGTTCTGCCAGTCCTCGTACGTCTCGTCGCAGTAGCCCGTGCGACGCTCACCGCACTTCGGCTGGAGGTAGCGCGCCAGCTCCGGCGCGACTTGCTTCACCTCCGCCCGCATCAGCGATGCTACCTTGCGGAACTCCCACTGCGCCCGCGTGCAGAGTCGCAGGTCACAGATGTGCAGCAGCGACTGGAAGTTGACGGTTATCTTGAAGTTGGTCTGCGCCGCGTTCGGGATGAGGAAGCGCGCGTCCTCCGCCGGCACGCCCGCGTCGAGCATCTCCTGGTAGAGGTGTCCCAGGCCGGCGAACGCCTCCTCCATCTTGTCGGCCAGGCCCGCGTTTCGGACCGACTCCGGCAGCGTGAAGGGGAACTCGCCCTCCTTGAACGCGACATAACGCTGGCTCTGCTGCTCGAAGCTGATGCCGATGCGGTGCCGCACGAACTGATGGCTGAAGGCGCGCGTGACGCCGGAGAGCGCGAACTCGAACCACACCTGCTCCAGCGGCGACGAGTGGCCCGTCTCCAGCCGCTTCTCGACGAACTCGAGCATCTGCGCGCGCGTAATCCACTCCGACTCGATGCGCGCGTCTATCTCCGCCGGCTTGAGCGACGAGTACGCCGTACGGTAGGCGACGTAAAGCGAGCGAATCGGGTCGTGGCTGTGGTCGAGGAGTTTGACTTCTATCGGCAAGTGGGCGGCCTCGCTAGCGAATTCCCGCGCTGCTTGTCAGCAGGCAGGCGTATTCATTCTAGCGCGGCAAAGCGCCTTGAGCCAGTGAGAAACCTCGCGGAGCTGTCCTAGGCTACGGCCGTCTCGGCCTCGCCCTGCATCGGCAGCAACGCCGTTGCGCCCACGGTCGTGAGCGTCGGCTGAGCGGACGCCTGCCGGATAATCTGCTGATACACCCGCAGGTAGCCTTCGGCCATGTGCGACGGGCTGAAGTTCGCCTCGATGTGGCGCCGGCAGCGCCTCGGGTCAATGCGGTCGATTTTGCGGACTGCTTCCACCATCTCGTCTAGGTCATCCACCAGGTAGCCGGTCTCGCCGTCGACGATGATCTCGGCAGCGGCGCCGCGCTGGAGAGCAACGACGGGCGTGCCGCAGGCCATCGCCTCCGCCATCACCAGGCCGAACGGCTCTTCCCAGCGAAGAGGAAGGACCAGGCAGTAAGCCTTCTCGTAGAGCTCTCGCTTCATCCGTTGGTCCGCTTCGCCGAGGAACTGGATCTGCTTGCCGTCGACAAGCGGCTCGAGGACGTTCTTGAAGTAGGCCTGGTCCTGGTCGTTCGGGTCGACTTTGCCGGCGATGAGAAGCCGCATGCCCAGCCGCTTTGCAACCTCGACGGCCTCGTGTGGCGCCTTGTCGGTCGAAATCCGGCTGAGGAAGAGGAGGTAATCGTCCTTTTTCTCGCTATACGGGAAGCTTTCGACGTCGATTCCGTTGTGCACCACGCCGGCGTACCGGTTGTTCGCCACCGCCGGCATCGTCAGCTTCTCCGAGTGGCTGATGGTGTTGTACCAGCCGTCGTAGTGGTCCCAGATGAACTTTGTGTACGGCGTGATGAGACAGTGCATCGTCGTCAGCATGGGCGTGGGGATGAGATGTGCCATGGACATCACGATCTCGCCGATGTGATTGTGAACGATGTCGTAGCTGCCGGCGTCGCGGAGAGAGGTGGTGGCATGCATAAGCGCGTGCCAACTCGGATCCTCAAGATCGGACGCGGTGCGCAGGCTGCGATGATAGATGGAATAGAGCTCGGCGCTGGTGCGGGAGTCGCCGGACGCCCAGAGCGTCACGTCGTGGCCGCGTCTAACCAGCTCTTCGCAAAGGACGCTGACGACTGCCTCCGTACCTCCATAAGCGGGCGGCGGCACGGTTTCCCAGAGCGGTGCCAGTTGAAGGATTCTCATGCTAAAGCCTCCATGCTAATATGCGATGCCGGGCCGCGTGCGCCGCGCCCAACCGCCTCGCGAAAGGTTCTGAGGTATCCGGGGGTTCCGGCCTGTAGCTTGTGTGAAGCTCGTTTGGTGTGGTTCAATTTATAGTATACCACACCGAGGTGGCGATCACAACGAACGGCGAGCCAGCGCATCCGGATGCCTCGCCTCCTGCGAGACACCACGCTCCTTTCGATTCCCGCCGCCAGCTATGTCAGTCGCGCTCTAGAACCGCGCGAAAGACGTTCCTTGCCATAAGATGACGGCTATCGTAGCCGCCGAGATGAACGGCGCGTACGGTATCGGGTCCCTCCGACCCTTGACCCGCGTCAGCAGCAGAATGACGGCCGCAGTGCCGCCGCTCAAAGCCATCAGCATCAGCACGTTGCCCACCAACGGCCAGCCGACCGCAATTCCAGAGAAAAGCGCCAGCTTCACGTCGCCCAAGCCCATAGCGCCGCGCGAGATGATGAACGCGAGCAGCATGAAGCCGCCTGCCGTAGCCGCTCCCTCCAGCGTCGTCCGCAGGCTGCCGCCGGGCATGAGCGCGCCGGCCAGCAGTCCCAGGATGATCGCCGGGTAGGTGATGACGTTTGGAACGCGGAACCAGGCGATGTCGGTAGCGGCGCAGGTGACAAACACGACTATGTAGACGGCCACCACGGCGACGTCTCCGGCGTTGTGGAAGCGGAATCCCGCGCCGATGACAAGCCCGACGGCCAGAGCAGCGAAGCCGCGCGCCCGCCAGGAAGTCGCCGCAAGAAGGAGACCGAGTCGACGCAGCAGGAGCATCCGTGCTCCCTGTGTTGCGCCTTCATCCGCCGGCGCACCCAAGCGACGTCTTATGTCGGTTAGCATCTTGTTATCTTCTTGCCGCATCTATAGTATCGGCGCTTCCCCGCAGATAGCACTCAGGAAAATCCCTAGTCGCGTCGGGGAAAGCCCTTAGGAATACGATATTACGACCGCCGGAGGTAAGGAAAGCCCTCGCCGACGCGCCTGTCTGCCGCTCGCCGTGGACGAAGCGACGGGCGCGGAGTAAACTCTGCTCACGGTCATCGAAAGCAGGAGGCAACAACGATGGTCCCGAACAACCTGCGCGAGCTAGTCGAACTGTACCGCGAAGAGCTGGCGGACGAGACGTGCATCTATTGGCGCGATGAAGAGGTCACCTACCGAGAGCTGGACGAGCGCGTCAATCAGGTCGCGAACGGCCTCAAAGCACTGGGCGCGAAGAAAGGGGACGTCGTCTCCGTCTATCTGCCGAACTGCCCCGACTACTTCTACGTCTGGTTCGGAATCCTGAAGCTGGGCGCCGTCTTTGGGCCGATTAACGCGCTTTTCAAGGGCGACGAGGTGCGCCACGTCCTGAGCGACTCCGGCGCCGTCGCGCTCATCACCAGCGAAGCGCTGATGCCGACGGTGAACGCCGTCCGCGGCTCGTGCCCGGCGCTCCGGCACGTCGTCTGCCTGGAGGGCGCGACAGAGGGCGCCTCGGCCTACAGCGACCTGCTCGCCCGGTCGGCCGAGCTCGCGCCAGTCGAGATCGCCCGCGACGACCTGGCGGCCATCGTTTACACCTCCGGCACGACCGGCAAGCCGAAGGGCGCTATGATCTCACACTGGAACTGCGTCTGGGACACGATGGCCTCCGCCGAGCTCATCCCCGTTTCGCCCCATGAAGGCTGCCTCGGCCAGGTTCTGCCGCTCTTTCACGCCAACGCCCAGATTACCAGCCTCACGCAGTTCCTTACGGGCGGCGCTATCGCGCTGTGGGAGCGCTTCAGCCCCAGCGACTTCTGGGAGACGGTGGCTCGCTACCAGCCGAACACGTTCAACGCCGTCCCGACGATGCTGTCCATCCTCTTGCTGGCGCCTGTCAAGGAAGGACTCGACATAAGCTCCCTCGATTTCGTTATCTCGGGGGCGGCGCCGCTGCCGCTGGAGATCATGCAGCGATTCGAGGAGACGTTCGGCCTGCGCATCATCGAAGGCTACGGGCTGACCGAAGGCACCTGCGTCTCGGCGCTGAACCCTTACTGGGGTGTCCGCAAGGCCGGGTCGATCGGCCTGCCGGTTCGCGGCCAGGCGATGAAGATCGTCGATGAGGATATGAAGGAGCTCCCCAGCGGCGAATGCGGCGAAATCGTCATCCAAGGCCCCAACGTTATGCAGGGCTACTACAACAACGCCGAGGCGACCGCGGAGACAATCGTTGACGGCTGGCTGCGCACCGGCGACATGGGCTACGAGGACGAGGACGGCTACTTCTTCATCATCGACCGCAGGAAGGACATGATCATCCGCGGCGGCGAGAACATCTACCCGCGCGAGGTCGAGGAGGTGCTGTTCACGCACCCCATGATCGCCGAAGCGACGGTGCTCGGCCGCAAGGACGAAGTGTGGGGCGAGCGAGTGGTCGCCGTCGTCGTGCCCTTTCCCGGCGCAACACTCGAGGCAGACGACGTCATCGCCTACTGCCGGGAGCGCATGGCCGACTACAAGCTGCCGCAGGAGGTCATCTTTCGACACGATCTGCCGAAGACGTTGACAGGCAAGGTGCAGAAGAAGGCGCTCAAAGAGGAGCTCTTCGGCGAGTCGGAAGGCGTTTGTTAATCGGGACGTTTGAAGTCGAAAGGAGTTGCGAGGGATGGATTCCGAACTCCAGCAGGAACAGCTTGCTGAGACTCCGCTTGCATTCAATGTTACCGGTACCCGCATCATCGCTGCGCTCATAGACATCGCGCTCTTCCTCCTCGTGTTCCTGCTCATGGCCGCTCTGTGGGGAAACATGGGCACGACCAGCCAGGACAACACGCATAACGCGCACGCCTATCTGAACGGGGGACCGCTCTTGCTCTTCTTTCTCATCCAGTTTGGGTACTTCCTGCTGTTTGAGGGGCTCTTCAGTGCCACGCTGGGGAAGATGGTCATGGGCCTGAAGGTTGTGGACGTCGATGGCAGTCGCGTCACATGGGCGGCAGTGCTCATCAGGAACATACTGCGCATCGTTGACGGGCTGCCCGTCTTCTATCTCGTAGGGCTCATCGCCGTGGCGGTCAATGACAAGAAGCAACGCATCGGCGATCTTGCAGCAAAGACGCTCGTCGTGCGCAGTGGCTGAGCTGGTGGCGCTGTCACCGGTGCTGTACGCGTCACGCCTATTGTACTAGCGAGCCTTCGGCTAATCACGGACGATAGGAGGATGAGGAAATGTTTCGCAGCCTTGGCCTGTTACTGCTTCGGCTCAACGTCGGCGTCATACTGATGGCGCACGGCTACCCCAAGCTCTTCGGGGGGCCGGATAAGAAAGTTCCCGAGAGGCCGCTGAAGGTGCTTGGCCCCAACTGGCAGACCTCCATCGAGCACGGCGGGCCGCAGGCGTTCGCGGACGGCCTCGAGAAGATGGGCGTTCCGTACCCACAGGTCGCCGCCTACGTTTCCGGGGCAACCGAGCTCTTCGGCGGCCTGGCGCTTGTTCTGGGCTTCAAGACCAGACTCGTCGCGTTGCCAATCATCATCAACATGTCGACGGCGATCTGGAAGGTGCACTGGAAGAATGGCTTCTTCGGCCAGGGCGGTTTCGAGCTGCCGCTATCGCTGGCGACGGGCGCCGCGACTCTTGGTCTTGCGGGACCGGGCGCTATCTCCGTCGACGCCCTCACGTCGTTATGCAGTTGTGACAAGAAGGACGGCGACGACGAATCCTGACGCTCGTCGCCCCGATCAGTTCGGCACGCTCGCCTCGTACTGGAGGTCAGCGTCGCCGGTCGCCAGCTTCGGATCGAGGTAGGCCGCGTAGCTCAGGTCCCCGGTGACGTATGTCTTGAAGAAGGCCGTGGCATAGAAGTCGATCAGCTCGTGCGCCTTGTCCTGATCGATTGCCGCTGGCCCGCACGTGTCGATCAGCGGGATGCACGGATCGGTGTAGGCGGTGTGGCCGCCGCGCGGAAAGACGACCAGGAAGCGCGGCTCGCTGTCGTTGAGCGCGTTGTAATAGGCTTCCTGCTGGGCGAGCGGGCAGGTCGTGTCCTCGCCGCCGCCCATGATCATTATTGGAATGTTGGAAGGGTTGCGATTCCCCACCACTGCAGCAGCCGGCGGCGCCATCGCCAGCGCGGCCGCGAACGGTGTCGTGTCCCGGCCCGCCAGTTGCAGCGTCGTCAGCCCGCCGAAGGAATGGCCGCTCATCCCGACGCGTGTGCCGTCCAGTGCCCCCTGGAACGGTGACGACGGGTCGTCGTTCAGCTTCAGCATCGAGTCGAGAACGAAGGTCATGTCGTCCGGCCGGTTGAGCAGTGAATCGGCGAGCGCCTTCATGTCGATGCAGGGAAAGCAGTCGTTGATCGTGTCCCCGGGATGCGGCGGCGCGACGACCACAAAGCCCTGGCTGGCGAGATGCGACGTGTAGAATGTCGATTGGAGGGGCGTGCCGCCGCTGCCGTGCGAGAAGAGGATGATCGGGAAAGGCGCGCCCTCGCGCGACGGCTCCGCGTCCATGACGCCCTTGTACGTCGCGTCGGGCGACTCGTTGGCTGCGGCCGCGTCAGCAGGATACCAGATAACGGTCTTGAGGATGCGCGGCTCACCGGTGGTCGTCGAAGGCCGCTGGAACGTGATCTCGGTGACGCCGACGGGATAGGGCCCCGGCGCGCCGGGGTCGGGGGTGGGCGCGGCCGTCGATGTGCTAATCGACTGCGAGACGGTGGGCGACGGTGCCGCTCCGCTTCCCCTGCACGCCGGCAGCAGCGCCGACGACAGTAACAGCACGGAAATCGCCAGTCCTGACCTGTAGCTGCGCTCTCCCAAGACGTCCGCCTCCCCGCGGGCCCGTGTCCGGGCGATGATCACGTTCAGTCTAGCTTATTCTCGTCCTGAGCGTCTCGCTGACGTAGCGGAACGCTGTGCTGGCGGAGAGCGCCCGCGGCCGCTAGACTGAGATCATGAACCCATTCGCTCAGAAGTCGGGGAGGCCGCAATGAGAAGCGACGTCGTGAAGCCGCGCAGACCCCTTTTCGTGGCCATGGGCCGTACCGCCCAGGAAATGCAGAAGCCGCTGGTCGCCATCGTCAACTCCCAGAACGAACTGGTCCCCGGCCATGAACACCTCGACCAGATCGCCCGCGCCGCCCGCGACGGCGTTCTTGCCGCCGGCGGCACGCCATTCGAGTTCCCGGCCATCGCCATCTGCGACGGTTGGGCCGAAGGACACGCCGGCATGTGCTATCCGCTGCCCAGTCGCGAGCTCATCGCCGATTCCATCGAAGCGATGATGATGGCCCATGCCCTCGACGCCATGGTCCTCGTGACGAACTGCGACAAGATAACCCCCGGCATGATGATGGCGATGGCGCGCCTCAATCTGCCGTCGGTCATCATCAGCGGCGGGCCCATGCTGCCCGGCCGCTTCTGCGACGAGCGAATCGACGTCAGCAAGATATCGGAGTTCTTCCCCAGGCTGCAGCGCGGCGAGATCAGCGGCGCCGACCTGCTGGAAGTCCTGAACCGCGCCGCGCCGACCTGCGGCGCCTGCGCCGGGCTGTTCACGGCCAACAGCATGAACTGTATGGCGGAGGCACTCGGCCTCGCCTTGCCCTGGAACGGCACCATTCCCGCCGTCTACGGTCGACGCCGCGAGCTGGCCAAGCACGCCGGCACACGGGTGATGGAGCTCTTCGCCGAGAACGTCACGGCGCGCTCCGTCCTCACGCGCGACGCCTTCGAGAACGCCATCACCGTCGACATGGCGATCGGCGGCTCGTCCAACACCGTCCTCCACCTCATGGCGCTTGCCAACGAGGCGCGCGTTGACCTCGACCTCGCCACTTTCGACCGCATCAGCCGCAACACGCCGCGCCTCTGCAACCTGAGTCCCGCCGGCAATTACTTCATCGAGGACCTCTTCGAAGCCGGCGGCCTCCAGGGCGTTATGAAGGAGCTTGCCTCGCGCGGCCACCTTCACCTCGACGCGATGACGCTGAGCGGCCGCACGGTCGGCGAGATCGTCGAGGAAGCGCGCATCACGGACAGGGACGTGATCCGGCCCATCGACAACCCGTACCACCCCGAGGGCGGGCTGGCCGTGCTGTACGGGAACATCGCGCTGGATGGGGCCATCGTGAAGCAATCGGCCGTCGCGCCCGGCATGATGCGGCACCAGGGGCCGGCGCGCGTCTTCAACTGCGAGGAGGACGCCCGCGACGCCATCGGCGGCGGCAGCATCAAGAGCGGGGACGTGGTCATAATCAAGTACGAGGGCCCGAAAGGCGGCCCTGGAATGCGCGAGATGCTCTGGGCCACGTCCGCCATCGTCAGCAAGGGCCTGGACGCAGAAGTGGCGCTGGTCACCGACGGCCGCTTCTCGGGCGCGACGAAGGGCGCCTCTATAGGCCACGTCTCGCCGGAAGCGATGGAGGGCGGCCCCTTCGCCGTCATCGAGGAAGGCGACATCATTGAAATCGACATGCCGGCGAAGTCGCTGAACGTGCGCCTTTCGCCGGCGGAGATCGAACGCCGCTTGGCGAAATGGAGTCCGCCGGATCAGGGCGAGCTGCTGCCCTATCTGGCCCGCTACGCCTCGCTCGTCACCTCTGCGAGCACCGGCGCCATCCTCCGACGGCCCTGACCCCAAGGTTCGATTGCAGCGCCTGCGAAAGCTTGACAAAGGCCTGCATTATCGCTAAATTAACGTTGACAAGCAAACCGCCGAACGCCCGAGTTGACTCGGGGACGGGGGAACCAGTAGAGGGGTTAATCCCGGGTTACCGGGAAGGGCAACCTTTCAGCCCTAACCCGTCAGCTAACCTCGTAGGCGTGCGAAAGGTCGGACCGCAACGGGACGACCTTTTCTCTTTGCCCGTTGTCCGTCCGCAGGATGCGGCGAAACAGAAAGGGCAGGGAATTAGCCATGGAACCGTTAGAGGCAAAGAGCTTCTCGGGCGCTTCCGGAGATTTGTTTCTGTCTCCGGCCATCGCATCGGGCGCCATCGACGGCGTCACTAACTCGATCATCGCAGGCGACCGCCTCCCCCTGACGTCCGACATCGACCTCGGCGAGCTGATGATGCCGCTCCCGGCCATTGCTCCGCCGAGCTTCCCGACAACGACAATTGCGATCCCCAAGCCGGTCGCCATCGAAGGGCTGCACGCTCATCCCCAGCGCGACCACCTCATTCAGCGCGCCCTGGACATTCTTCCGGGCGCCTGCGCTCTCTTCCTTATCAGCACCCTGGTCTGGGGGACGTTCTTCTTGCCGCTGCCGCTGGCCATCATGCTCGTCGGCTTCGACGTGTACTGGGCGTGGCGCTCCATCAACACCGGCATCCACGTCGTCCGCGGCCACGCCATCCTGAGACGCCACAAGAAGATTGACTGGCGCCAGAGCTACAACGAGGCGGCGGCCCGCGGCGAGGCGTACCTGCGCTGGGAGGAAGTGCGCCACATCGTCATCATCCCAAGCTATAAGGAGAGCGTGGAGAAGCTCTCGACGACGCTGCAAACACTGGTGGACCAGACGCTGGACCGCCAGCAGCTCGTCGTTGTGCTGGCGCTCGAAGGCGCCGAAGCGGGCGCTGCCGAGAAGGCGCAGATCCTGCAGAAGAAGTTCGCCGACCGCTTCATGCTGTTCTTCCCGACGTTCCATCCACCGGACATCGAAGGCGAGATACGCGGCAAGTCATCGAACGAGCTGTGGGCGGCCCGAATCGCCAAGCGCAAGCTCATCGATGAGCTGGGCTACGACCTCGACCTGGTGACCGTTACTAGCTGCGATGCCGACACGCAGTTCCCGCCCAACTACTACGCCTGTCTGACCTACAAGTTCGCCACCAGCCGAATGCGCTATCGACGCTTCTGGCAAGCGCCCATCTTCTACTACAACAACGTCTGGGAGGTGCCGGCGCCGCTTCGGCTGTCCAACTCCCTCGGCGGGCTAAACCAGCTCGTGAAGCTGACCCGCAAGCACGCCATCCGCTTCCCGCAGTCCACCTACAGCCTCAGCCTGCGCATGGCGGACGAGGTCGGCTACTGGGACCCGGATATCATTTCCGAAGACTGGCACATGATGCTGAAGTGCTTTTTCCTGCTCAACGGCAACGTGAACGTTGAGCCGATCTTCCTGGTGGTCGGCAACGACGGCGTCCGCGCCCACGGCTACCTCCGCACGTTCTGGGAGCACTATCAGCAGGCGCGGCGCCACGCCTGGGGCGCGTCCGACATCTCCTACGCCATTAAGATGGCGGCCGCCCACCCGGAGATATCGCTCCTGCAGCGCTTCCGCCGCACCTGGAGCGTCTTCGAGAACCACGTTCTCTGGTCCAGTCAGTGGTTCCTGATTACCATCGGACGCGCTGTTCCTGCGGCCTTCGTCTTCCTGTGCGCCAACGGTTTCTTGCCCGCGTCCGTTATGCCGATGGTGCCTCCCTGGTTCAACATGATGTCCGCGAAGATCCTCTTCCCGTGCATGGTCCCGCTGGCCATAATGGTCGGTTTCGACACGTTCATGCGGCCGCCGCGCCCGAAGACCTTCCCGATCTGGATGTACCCGGTGCAGTTCGGGCAGTGGTTCCTAATGGCGCCGATAACCTTCATCTTCGGCGCACTGCCCGGCCTCGACTCGCAGGTCCGTCTCATCCTGGGCAAGAGGCTGGAGTACAAGTGCACGGAGAAGGCCTAGGCTCCTTGCCGCGGCTGAGAAACACGACACAAAACAAGAGCCGTCTTAACAAGACGGCTCTTGTAATCTTCATCCCGAGAGGCCCCCACGAGGGCTTGCCCCCCAGCGCTTGGCCGACCCGTCCTATTCAGGACGGTGGCCACCAATGCACTGATGCGACGGGGCCAACTCGGCGACCGTACGCCCTACCCCGTCAGGGTAGGGCTCAACAGTCAACCTGCCACACCCCCCAGAGAACCCGGTTCTCTACCATGAGCGCCTCCTCCTTTCGGATTTTGGATCCCATCCCGGGCTCACCTTCAGTCTAGCCCCAACACCCAGGGCTGTCAAGGGGGACCAGATTCGGACGGACTGCCCGCCCATCCCCTCCTGGCAGTATATCCATCGGCAGAAGCGACGAAAACTTTACCAGACCTCCTTGCCGCCGCCGAACTCCACTCGCAGCATCCGGCGCGGGTCCTCCGTCTCCTCGACGTTCGGCACCGCTTTCCCGAGCACCTGCCCGAAGCCCTGCGGTACGTACAGCAAGAAGGGGAGCGGCTTCGCCCCAGAGGAAACCGCCTGCACGTACTCCACCGCCGCCGTCGAGTTCGGATCGCTCATCGTCTCCACGTCGCCGGTGTAGGTGCTGCCGTTGAACGCCTTGTCGGCGTACTGGAAAGCGATTCCATAGATCGAGTCGACCGTCGTCATGAACGGAAAGCCGAGGCCGTAGAGCATCGAGCCGATGGCCATGAAGCGGGACATCTGCACGCTCGGCCACTTGCCCTTGCCCCACGTCATCGATGGCACGAAAGCGTCCGCGCCCTCGAGCTCCATCTGCGACAGCGTCAGCCCCACCAGCGCCGTCGAGCTTTCGAAGTACTCCTTGAGGAAGTCCAGCCCGTCGGGGTTCAGGGCCGCGTCGGACCAGCGAAGCGCGTTCGCCCGCAAAGCGAAGAAGCCACGCAGCATACCGTGCTCCTCGCTGCCCATCAGATGGACGCCGTAGGCTGCGGCGTACAACATGAAATCGACGATGCCCTTCCGGCCCATCTCCTCGTAGTCGATGACGCCGTCGCCGTTCTCGTCGAACGCGTTCAGGAAGTGCTGACGGTAGCTAGTGCCGGTGAGCGCGTCGTTCGCGGCGGCATAGCTCAGCACGGTCGTCTGCAGGTCCCACAGCAGCTTCAACTGGTCGTAGTACAGCGTGTCGGTCAACAGCTCAAAGAAGCGCCCGCCCTCGACGCGGCCCAGGTGCCCCTCCAGAGACGCCAGCCGCTCGCTCTGCCACATGTCCCTCCCGACGACATGGTACGCTTGACCGCCGATGCCCCTTCCTGCCGCGTACTCGAAGAGGACGTGGCGGGACAGTGGCGAGTCGTAGCCCTCCGCCGTCACGATGTTCTGCCCTTCGACCGTCGGCAGAGGCACGCGTTGCAGCCACTCCGACGGCGCCTTGCCTTCCGCGGCGAGCTTTCGCGCCTCGGCCATCGGAAGCATATTGAACATGTAGCGCGCGCAGAGCAGGTCGAGGGCGACGACGTCGAGGCCGGCGAAGACGAAGCCCTCGGGAACGCGAATCGCCGGCGCGTCGAGCGAATGGTCGATATTGATCGTCTCGATGGCGTCGACGACGCTCAACACCCGCACGCCCTGCGTCTGCACCGCCTTGATGATGTCGACCATCGTGCCGTTGATGCCCGCCGTACGCTTGACGGAGTGCGGCCGGCCGGTCCGGTCGTCCGTCGACGCCGTCCACACCTGATGCGGCAGGCGGCTCTTCATCCCCGGCACCGGCAGTTGCGGCGAGCTGTACAGCCAGGCGGTGCTCGCGGGTTCGTCGCCAGATGCCGCTTCCATCGGATAGAGGCCGATCCCCAGGTTCTTGATGGCGTTGGTGAACAGGGCGATGTTGTGAACCTTCATCTTGGGCAGGCTCAGCAGCACGCAGCCCGGATAGTCGCGCCGGTCCGCCGCATCCGACGGCTCTCCGCCGACAACCGCCTTGTGCAGCGTTATCGACTGGAAGTTGGCTCCGTCCGGCACCGGCACCCGACGCCCGCGCTCCGGCACGTCCTGGATGCGATTCAAATCGTAGACCGGCAGGCGGTCCATCGCACGACCAGGCGGCAGGTAGTTGCCGGCGACGCTGTCGTCGTACCCCCGCATCGGGTCGTCCTGGTGCGACGGGTCGTGCGATTCGGCCAGGTACTTTCGCACGAAATAGAAGCCCCAGCCGCCGTAGGAGTCGTCGACGCGCCCTTCCATAATCGCCTCGCGGGTGACGGGCCGGCCGAACAGCCGCGTCGCGTAGGCGGCCGCCGCCGACATCGACGTTGCCGCTTCGCCGAGCGCCATCTGGTGATAAGACACGTCCAGCCGGTCGTGCAGCCAGCGCATGACCGCCGCGACGAAGGGCCAGGCGGTGCAGGTGGCGTAGCCAAGGCCGCGCCCGTGCTCTTGCGGGTCGATGCAGACGGCGTTGACGAGGTTCGGCTTGAGGAGCAGCTTCTTGCCCGCCGCGAGCTCGCTGCGCAGCATCTCGCTCAGGTCCGTCTCTTCGCAAAACGCCTTGAGCGCGCCGTCGAGACAAAGGCACGTGTAGTCGATCCGCTCGACGATAGCCTGCCATGCCGGCCGGTCGTCGCGGTCGATAACCTCCTTCAGCAACTCGGGCACGTCGACGTACGACTGCGCCGGGTCCAGGCGCACGGCGGCAACGGTCGCGCCCTCGACGTCAAGCGTCGCTTCGCCGATTGACGATTGGACGGTTTCGACTTCGCGCATCGTTCTCCTCCTGGTTCAGGCGGACGGAAGGTGCGTCAATTGTCCTTCGCGGTTGGCGGCGAGTCAATACGCCCCTCCAGATTCGACAGTTTTCGTCGGCCGATACAATTCTAGCCTTCCGGAGGTATTTGCTTATGAGCAGCAAAGTGCTACCATAGCGGCCAGCTAACTGTGGAAGGAGCCCACGACCCCAGAGTCGTGGCCGGATGACCGTAATAAGCATACCGATGGGAGGTGGCAATCAATGAGGAAAGCGTTCTGGTTACTACTGATTCCCGGCATGGTCTTAACGGCGTTATCATCGATGAGTTGCAGCGTGTTCCCTATGACAATTTCCGTGGACCAGGTGTGCAGTTCCACGCCCGGCATGGTCGACGCGACGATGCACTGGCTGCCCGGCGGCCTGAAGGGTGACCAGTACCTCGACGTGAGCTTCTTCAGCGACTTCCCGCCGGGGGAATTCGCCGGCATGGGCCCGCTCGATCCTAACGCCAATTCAGCGACAGTCCCCGGCCTCCAGGTGAACCAGGTGACGCACTGGCGGATCAACACGCTGGTCAGCGGCCAGTGGTTCACCTCGGCGGCGGGCACGTTTACGACCGCGGCCTGCGGCTACGGCGACGGCTCCGCGACCCCGACGGGCCTGCGCCTGATCATCCCTAGCATCGGCGTTAACGCGCCGGTCAACGTGCGGATCATGGGCACCGACGGCGTCATGGGCATTCCCAACGGCAAGGACGACGTGGTCTGGTACGACTTCCAGAACTTCGGCGGCATGGGCGGCTTCCCCGGCATTAACGGTTTTGGGGGCTCCAACGCCCTGTTCTCCGGCCACGTCGACTATCACCCGAACTTCGAGGCGGTGTTCTGGAACCTGCACGACCTTGTCCAGGGCGATGAGATCGACGTCCAGCTCCTCGACGGCTCCCTGGTCAGGTACGCCGTCGACTGGACGCAGTGGATCGGCGATACGGACAGCTTCACGCAGTACGCGCTGAAGGACGGCAGCCAGGAGCTGACGATAGTCACCTGCGGCGGCACGTTCGACCCGAGCACGCGGAACTACGACCATCGCCTTGTGGTGAGAGCGACGCAAATCAGCTAGCGCGCGAGCGCCGGCGCATCGAAAAGCAGCGGGTCCGCTTCCGGTCTGGAGGCGGGCCCGTTTCTATTCGTCGATTGGCGGGATGTCAGGTCGAGTCGGCCGGCGCTTCGGCCTGCGGCTCTTGCGGCGAGCGGCACCAGTGGCATCGCTTGGCGGCGGCCGGGATAAAGCTTCGGCATTCTCGACAGGGACACTCTTCGACGTTTGCGGGTGGAGATGCGCGCTGCTGCATGTGCCGCGAATACCAAACGAGGAGGAGAAGCGCGGCCGCGCCAAGGACGAGCATGCAGAGGGCAGCAAGCGCGCCACTGTATACAAGCGGGTAGCCTCTGAAGTTGACGCTGAGTGGCAGGTCAAGGTATAAGCCGGGCCCGTCGGTTCCGTTGAAGAAGCCGCGGAAGAACGGGACGACTGTGAAATCGGCGAAGTTGTAAAGTAGGTCATAGGAGGCAAGGCCGACGCCGATGGCGAAGACGAGGTGAAAGGCCTTCTCCTTAGCTGGCATCCTCTTTGAATCCCGGCGCACCCCGATGGTACGCATTAGGCCTCCTCTGGCACGTCGGGCATCGGCTTCAACACTGTGGTACAGAAGGCGCAGCGACGGGCGGCGGCGGATACTTCACTCAAGCACTCCGGACAAACGCGGAGGCCATCGTCCTCTCTGAACTCCGGCAACTCGTCGACCTCGTCCTCCTCATCCGGCCGGAAGAGCCGCTTTCTCAGAATCGCCGCCACCAGAAGCGCAAGAGTGAGTGTGAGCACGAGGCTAAGCGCCTCGCCCCAATACACGGTATAACCACGGTAGACTGAATTGAGCGGCGTCTGCACGGGGAAGTCGCTGCCGGACTCCGAATTGAAGAATCCGCGTCCGAGAGGAATCAGGACGTACTCGAACAGCGCATAGAACAGATGATAGAGGGACGTTCCCACCACGACGGCGACGGCGAGACCCAGAACGTCGCCGCGCAGCACGACGCGCCGGACGTCTGCCCACAGCCCTTCGGATTCCA
This sequence comes from Dehalococcoidia bacterium, assembly GCA_050010555.1. Taxonomy (GTDB): domain Bacteria; phylum Chloroflexota; class Dehalococcoidia; order DSTF01; family JALHUB01; genus JALHUB01. The sequence goes on along the minus strand of JBEKKV010000005.1, from coordinate 14,637 downwards.
TAGCAGCACCTCCTTGTCGCGGGGAGCAGAAAGCGATTGAGACTTACGCGGGGATTATAGCGCGAACGCGAACGGTTTGCGAGAGGGACTGTCAGTCCGCAACTAGGAGATGCCGATGACGCGCTTCGCCTTCTCGATCTTCCCCTCGATGTCGCCCTGACGGCCGATCATTATCCGCTGCGCCGCCGGCGGGCCCGCCCCGTGCATCGACTCGATGAGGTAGGCGACGGCGCCCGCCCCGGAGACCAGGTTCTCGATGAAGCGCATCACCTTGATCCGGTCCGTCACGTCATACGCGTCCGAAGCCGCCAGGTACTTGCGCACATACGGGCCGGTCGTCGGGTCGTCCAGGTCCTCCGCCGACGGCATCGTGCCCAGCAGCCCGCCGGCGATGTCGATGGCGTTGCGCGCGATCTCGAACGGGAAGCGCGTGACGTTCAGCTTGCAGACGTTCGCCAGCAGCATGTCGATCTCGTAGTTGCCCGCCTCCGTCTGATGGCCGAGCGCCGAGCAGGCGATCCCGGCGGCGAACATCGTCTCGTTCAGGTGGATCATGTCGACCAGCTTCTCGCGGATGTGGCTGGCGTTCTCGGCGCCGTTCATGCGGGCGATGAGGGCGGACGCGCCGATGAGCACGTCGCCGACGCCCACCTTGCAGCCGCCGTAGCTCTGCCGGTGATAGGCGGCGAAACGCTCCACCAGCTTGCCCGACTGGTCGACCTCGCCGTCCATGAAGACGCGCTCGTTCGGCACGAACACGTCCTCGAACACCGTCATCACCTCCTGGCCGCCGAAGCGCACGTTGCCGACGTCCAGCTTCAGCCGTTCCAGCTTGCGCGTGTCGCTGGCCTGGCGGCCGTAGATGTAGCGAATGCCCGGCGTGTTCGTCGGCACGGCGAAGCAGACCGCCCAGTCCTCCTCGCCGGGGCGCATGGCGATCGTGGGCATGACGATGATCTCGTGCGAGTTCAGCATGCCCGTCTGGTGCAGCTTGGCGCCGCGCACGACGATGCCGTCGCTCCGGCGGTCGACGACACGCAGGTAGAGGTCCGGGTCGCTCTGCTGCGCCGGACGCTTGCCGCGGTCGCCCTTCGGGTCCGTCATCGCCCCGTCGACGACCAGGTCTTCCGATTGAATCTGCGCCCAGTAGTCGCGGAAGCGGCGGTGGTAGTCGGTGCCGTGCGCCTGGTCGCACTCGTAAGTGACGCTGAAGACGGCGTTGGCGGCGTCCAATCCGACGCAGCGCTGGAAGCAGCAGGAGGTTACGTTGCCGCAGTGCCGCTGCATAATCACCTTGTTCATCAGGTCCTGCGTGCTCTGGTGGAGGTGCGTGAAGCGGTTCACCTCCCCGCCGGTCAGCGACGAGCGGACGCGGAAGAGCTCGCGGCTCGACTCATCGTAGGCGCAGTCGAACGTAGCGGCGACGGCGCGCATTGAGGGCGCGACAAGCGGGTTCTCCGTCAGGTCGCCGGTCTCCTTGCCGAACACCTGCGCCTTCAGGTTCAGCTTCTTCAGGGATTCGACGTATTCTTCGCCGGTCTTGAGCGCCATGGCGCACCTTCCTTCTCGTTTCTAAGGGGGACGTTACTCTACCTCAATTCTACCAGCAGCGATTCCGAAGGGCCATCGAGAGGTAGAGTGCCACGCCCTGCTGATCGCCCCGACCTATCCGATCATTATTTGGGACCTACTGCCGACGTGCCCTTTGCGGGCGCACGATGAAGGTTGGAGGCTAGACCATCATCCTGGCAAAGAGTGGACGTGCCGTAGCGCGTCGAGTGGTGCCGCGGTGTCCAGACTGAAATCGGCCCGAGGCCTCACGGTTGCGGCGAGCGTGGCTCTGGTCGTGCTTTTGTGCGCTACCGCCGCGGTCGCGGCTTGGCGCGCCCAGAGCGACCAGGCCGTACGGAGCTCGTTGGAGGACAGGGCCAACGTAGTCGCCGCGCTGGATGATGCCCGCGCTGAGTTCTTCCTCAATACGACCCTCCTTGCAACGACAGCGTTTGCGGACACAGAACAACGCCCTTCGCTCCTCGACAAGTACACCCAAAACCGGCCCGTCCCGGGGAACAGGCTTTCTGAGGCTCGCGCCGAGATGGCCGCTCTCGGTGAAACCGATGATATTGCAACGCTTGATCAGCTCGCCGCATCCGTGGAGGATCTGCAGCAGAAGACAGACACAGCCATCTACCTCTTCCAGGGAAGCGACGCCGCACCGGAAACCATCGTCCAGATGGCCTCCCAGTACGAGCCGATCCTCTGGCCCGGCTTCGAACAGATCCTTAGCCAGGTTGATCAACTTGCGCGAGCGCAGCAGGCCAAGGCGGCGAACGTGCGAGCGGCGGCGGACCGCTCTTCAGACACCACGATGTGGCTGCTGATAGGGCTCGGCATAGCAACTTTTCTGGTGGGGTTTGCAGCCCTTATCGCCTTCACCGTCGCGCTCGTGCGCCCGCTCGCTTCGCTGAAAGCGAATGCCCGCGCAGTTATGTCCGGCAACTGGGAAGCAAGGTCGAAGGTTTCGGGCTTCGAAGAGACCGCTTCCCTTGGGCGCGATCTGAACGAAATGACAGAGACACTTGTGCGGGGATCTGCGCAGCTCATAGAATCCGAGGCCCGCTTTCGCGATGTCCTAGACGTGTCGCGCGATCTCATCTACAAGCTGAATCTCGGAACCCGCACTTACGACTACATAAGCCCTTCATGCACTGAGCTGTTGGGGTTCGCGCCCGCCGAAATCATTGCAATGGGGGTCGACGAGGTAAGGAACAGGTTCCACCCGGAAGACAGACAAAGATTCGGGTCATTCGGGCGCCAGGCAAATGGCGATGCAGCGGCAGACCGCAAAGCTTTGGGAATCGAGTACCGGTGGAAATGCAAGAACGGAGAGTACCGCTGGCTCAGCGATGACCGCGCCTTCGTTCGCGACGAGGACGGAAAGTTGCTCGCTGTGGTGGGCACTGTCCGCGACATCACTCAGTGGAAACAGGCGGACGTGGCGCTGCGTGAGAGCGAGGAGCGCCTCCGCACGTTGAGCGCCTCCGTGCCCATCGGGATCTTTCTCTCCGACGCGTGGGGCAACGGCATTTACTCCAACGAAAACGCAGTGGTGCTGATCGGCGGGACCTCTGAAGATGGTGTCGGGCGCGTGTGGACCAAGTACATTCACCCCGACGACCGCGAAGCAGTGAACGCCGAGGGGGCTGCGGCGCGAGCCGAGAGGCGCAAGTTCTCCATGGAGTACCGCATACTGACCAAGACCGGCGAGGTGCGCTGGGTGCATACGACGATCATTTCGATTCGTTCGCCGGGGGACATCGTCACCAGCTACGTTGGTACCATCGAGGACATTACCGAACGGAAGCGCGCAGAGGAGGAGATGGCGGGCAGGCTCAGGATAGAGTCCGCGATCGCCCAGGCCTCCAACCTTCTGGCAGCCTCCGATGACACCGACACGGTGTTCAATCTCGTCCTGCGCGTATTGGGCGAAGCTTTCGGCGCCGAACGGGCCCACGTCTTCATGCTGGAAGGCAAGACCAAAATGCACTGCGTGGCACGCTGGTGTGCGCCCGAAGCGGAAGAGGCCAGCGACGTGTACGACTTCGACTCTGTTGCCTTCCCGTGGTCTACGCGGAAGGCACTGCAGGCAGAACCCATCATCGTTAACGATATAGAGACGCTCCCACCCGAAGCAGCGGCGGAGAAGAGCATCTGGCAGTCAATGGGCGTTCACTCACTTGTGCTAGTATCGCTGACCTCCCGCGGGCGAGTCATCGGCTCCATCGGTATCGATACGATTCACCGCACTTGCGCCTGGCGAGAAGAGGATGTCAAACTGCTGCGACTCGCCGCAGAGAGCATCTCCTCCTTCGTCGGGCGCCAGCGGGCCGCAGCCGAAGAACGCCACGCCTATGAAAGCATAGTCTTCCTGCTGGCGACGGCCGCCGAGGCCCGCGACCCTTACACTGAAAACCACCTGCAGAGGATTAGACACTACTCGGAGGCGATAGCGCTTGAGATCGGCCTTAACCCCGAGGAGGCTGAAGAGATCGGTCTGGCCGCTCTCCTCCACGACCTCGGCAAGATACGCGTCCCCGACTCCATCCTCACAAAGCCCGGGTCCCTCTCGGAGGACGAGTGGGAGATCATGAGGAAGCACCCGGGATGGGGTGAGGAACTGCTTCCGCCCGACCCATGGTTCAAGAAGGCCCGTCAGATCGCCCGCTGGCATCACGAAAACTGGGACGGGACAGGCTATCCGTACGGCCTCCACGGTGACATGATACCCCTGTGTTCCGCGATCGTTTCCGTGGCTGACGGCTTCGACGCTATGACATCGAGAAGACCATACAAGGCGGCGTGGCCGCCGGTTCGAGCGATGTCGGAGATAACCAAGAACAGGGGCAAGAAGTACTCACCGGCCGTCGTGGACGCGTTCATGCGCGCCATCGCCAGCGGCGAGATAGACAGGATCGTCAAGGGGCGGGCTAAGAAGACTTCGGACGATCTCTCTCTCGCGGCCTGACCGCCCCCGCAGCGTCGGCACTCATGGCGATGCATATTGTGTTAAATGTCGTCGGTCATGACTGTCGCCGAAGCTAGCGGAGGTCGCTGGCGACTTGCATTGCGCCGCGAGACGCGTACAATAGATTGCAACAAGCAAATAGCGCTCCTCGCGACTCCTCATTGCGTTCCCGCTGATACTGACGACGATGGGGGAAGTGATTGGGTGGTGGACTTCCTGGTGAAACAAGAGACAGCCGCTTATGATGCCGGCTTTTTCCACCTCTCGGCAAGCGGCCGATTGACCGATGCTATAGTGGATGGGTCGATGCGACAAGCGGTGAGTAACTCCAGATGAGAATTAGCTTCCCCTCTTATGCTGCGGGGACCCATCGCCGTCGGCTGATCGAGCTGGCGGCCACCGTTTTTCTCTGGCAGGCGTCTCTGGGCATCTTCATGCTGACGCTCGTCCAAGCATACCTGCCACAGCACCTGAACACATCGAACGCCTTCCCGGGCTATGCGCTCGCTTCCTACAGCCTGGCGCGCTTCCTCTGGCAGATGCCCGCCGGCTGGATCGCCGACAGGGTCGGGAGGCGACTTGTCCTCGCCGTCGGGATAGCCGTTGGCATACCGGTGCTCGCTGCGATGATGCTCTTCCCCAGCGGCACGCTCTTCCTGGCCTTCTCCGGCCTTTACGGTCTTGCCGCCGCGACTATGTGGCCTGCCTTCATGGCCCACGTCGGTGACACCAACGAGCCGGCGAAGCGTGGGCAGGTCATGCACTATCTAAACCTGGCGCAGATGCTCGGCCTTGGCGTCGGCGCCATGATCGGCGTCGTCCTCGGCGACTTCGTCTCCTACACGGCCGTCTTCATCGCTTGTCTGGCGCTGAATGGTCTGGCGCTGGTGGTTGCCATGCGGCCGGACCACGCGCCGATCGTGGCCATCGCCCGGAAGAAGACCGAGGCGTTGCAGATCAGCGCCTTCCGCTCGATCATGAAGCCCGGCATCTTGATGCTGGCCGCCATCATCCTTTTCCTCAGCCTGGGTATCGCCGTGCAAACGCCGGCCATCGGCACTTACCTGACGCAGGTGCTGCACGTCCAGATGCACCAGATGGCGCTGCTTCTGATTGCGCCGGCGGCGGTCGCGGCTGTCATCGCCTTCCGCTTCTCGCGCCTGGCTGACCGCTTTGGGAGGCAGTTGCCGCTTATCGTTGGGCTGGGTGTGACCGCGCTCTGCCTGTTCGCCCTCACGCTGACACGAAGCCCGTTCATCGTCGTCAACCTCGCGGTGCTGGCAGGCCTTGCCTACGCCATCAGCGTGCCCGCCTGGTGCGCCGCCGCTCTTGACGCGACGCAGGTCCAGACACGCGGCGTCCTCCTCGGATCGCTGGCCGCCGTGCAAGGACTGGGCGCCGCTGTCGGTCAGGCCGCCGGCGGACGCGTGAGCGAGGCATATGGGCCGGAAGCGCCGTTCAAGTTCGCGGCCATACTGCTCGGCGTTGCCATGGTGCTGACGGTCATTCATCTGCAGCACCTGCGCATGAACCGGGACCTGTCGCCCCCGCCGTACATCTAGCCCTTCTTTCGCTCCAGCTCATCGACCACCTCCGCGCTGTTTCATTTCATCGCGTGTTCGAAGTGCGCATCGCGCATCGGCTACTGAAGCGCCCCGGGCGGTGAAAGTGCCCGCGCGCTGACACTGGCGGCTCTTTCGAATTTCAGCTACCCTCGCAATTGCGGGGGTAGCCTTTTTTCTAGCGTCGGCCCGCGGCTGCCTGCTACCGGAAGGATTCGAATGGCATCTGACGATAACGCTCACGCGCCCCGGGGCGCTCCCGCCGAGCGGAGCGTGCGCGGCATCTTCGTCGCCCTCAGCGTCCGCAACTTCCGGCTCTTCTGGTTCGGCCAGCTCATTTCCCTGTGCGGGACGTGGATGCAGACCGTGGGGCAGGCGTGGCTCGTGCTCAACCTGACGCAGTCGCCGCTTGCCGTCGGCACCGTCACGACGCTCCAGTTCCTGCCGATAACCCTGCTAGTCCTCTTCGGTGGCGTCTTCGCCGACCGCGTGCCGAAGCGGCGCTTTCTCGTCATCACGCAGAGCGCGGCGATGCTGCAGGCGCTGGTGCTGGCGCTGCTCGTCAGCACTGGCGCCGTGCGTCTCTGGCACATCTACCTGCTGGCAACGGCGCTGGGCATCACCAACGCCTTCGACAATCCGACGCGCCAGGCGTTTGTGCCTGAGATGGTCGGCAAAGAGCTCGTGCCCAACGCCGTGCCGCTGAACAGTACTCTCTTCAATGCTGCCCGCATCGTCGGTCCGGCGATAGGTGGAGTCACCATCGCTCTGTTCGGCGTCGCCGGTACGTTCTACCTCAACGCTGCTAGCTTCATTCCCGTGATTATTGCCCTGCTGATGATACGGACGTCCGAGCTCTTTCCTGTCGAAAAGGGGAGCGGAAGGATGCTTACGCAGCTTCGCGAGGGGGTGGACTTCGCCTTCCGAACGCCGTCGGTGCTGCTCATCCTCATACTGATGGCGTTCGTCGGCACCTTCGGCTACAACTTCAGCACTGCCTTGCCGCTGCTGGCGCGGTTCGTCCTCCACACCGGTTCCGTCGGCTTTGGTACGATGACCGCCGTCCTGGGCGTTGGGTCGCTCGTTGCGGCCCTGGTGGTCGCCTACACCAAGCGCTCCGACGAGAGGCAGATCCTGATCGGCGGCGGCGTGTTCAGCGTGCTGCTGATCCTTGTCGGCCTGTCGCACTGGTACGCCGTGACGCTCATCCTGCTGATGCTGATGGGCGTATCCGGCATCATCTTCACGGCCTCGGCGAACACGCGTCTGCAGCTTCTATCGCCGGGCCACCTCAGGGGCAGGATTATGAGTCTCTACGTGCTGCTCTTCGCTGGCACGACTCCGGTGGGCGCCTTTCTCCTCGGCAACGTCGCGGAAAGGCTGGGCGTTCAGCAGGCGGTAGTGCTCTTCGGCGTCCTCTCGACGACCGGCGTAGCGCTCACGGTCCTCTACCGGCTGCGAGTCGCTGGCGGCTCGCTGGCGGCGCCTTCCTCCTGGGGCCAGTGAGTTCGTTCGATAAGGCCGCGCCGCTGCAACTCCGCCAGAGCGTCCTGCGCTGCGGACCCCACGGTTAGTGAGGGTTCGAGGCTGTCTAGCGCGGTCAACACCGGCTTCAAGGCATCGCTGACCCCCGGGCTACGGATCTCATCCGTCAACTGCCGCAGCACGCGGTGGGCGCCTCTCCTTAGCCAGAGCGAGTCGCCCTGGTGAACGAGCGCGTCGAGCAGCGGGCCCAGAGCGCCTTCCTTTAGCGCTACCAGCGCCTCCGAGGCCAGCCAGCGCACGCCGAAGCGCCCATCTCTGAGAGCTTTGACAAGCGCCGGCGCCGCCCTCGGATCGCGGATGTTCTGCAGCGCCTTCGCGGCCTCCCAGCGGACGTGCCAGTCTGGATCGTTCAGCAGGTCGACGAGCGGGAAGAGCGCTAGCTCTCCAAGACTCTCCAACCCTTCTCGTGAGGACTCTCGGACCTTCCAATCATGGCTGTGGACGCCGCTCAGGAGAACGTTGACCGTCTCATCACCATGCCCCATTACGACCGTTGTCTGTTCGTTTCTTTTCTCCATCATGAGCTTACCTTCCTTGGTGGCCGACAATGCGGCCCTCTCTCTTCAGAATGTCACAGCCGCGGAGGTTTTTCAACTGCCGTCGCCGTCTTCGATGCCTTCTCCTCCCTGGCGTGGCGCCGGGTAGGTCACGTGGCCGTCCTCGACGCGGGCCCAGGGCGTCAGGCGGTGCCTCTGCGCGCCGCCGCGACCGATGATGTGCTCTACGACCTCGCCGCGAGCCGTCAGCGCGTCGCTGATGAGAGAGCGATGGCAGCGCCAGGGCAGCGCTTCGGCGCAGATGATCGCCGTCGGCTCCCGTCGCGACATCTCCATCAGGCGCTCGAGCGCGTTGGCGAAATCCTCCGTCAGCATGTAGTCGGCAAAGCCGCGGAAAGACGCGTTGCGCCAGCCATCATTCGGCGAGTCCTTTCGCGCGTGGCGCAGCCCGCCCAACGACGGCATGTGCTCGTAGGCGATGCCGGCAGATTCAAGCGATTGAGGCAGCGCCTCGATGTCGAACTGGGGATTGTGGCGCGAACGCGGGATCGTCCGCACGTCCACGACCCGCTTCACGCCGTGCACCTTCAGCAGATCGACGAGCTCGTCGATCGGGCGCGTGGAATGTCCGATTGTAAACATTTCGCTGCTCCTGATCGCTCCTTCTCTGCTATCATAGCCTGTGAGGAAGCCGGCATGAGGCTGCTGATCCACGCGCGCCGAACCATTCGCGACCATCTCTCTCTCATCGCCCTGCTGGTCGCCGCCCTTGCGATTCGCCTGCCGCTGCTACCACTCTGGGCCAACCAGGACAAGGGCTTCAACGACGAGGGCTTCTGGAAGAACTGGATGGTCGCCATCCACCAGCACGGCCTTCTCAACATCTTTCGTACCACTGATACCGACTACGTCGGCTACCACTATGTTCTCTGGCTTCTCGCGCGGATCAACGGCATCATCGGCGGGTCGTGGGACTACAACGCGTTCCGGCTGCGTCTTCTGGTCAAAGCCCCGCCCGTTCTCTTCGACCTTGGGCTGATCGTCGCCGTCTACGCCGTCAGCCGCGCCCTGTTCGAGGAGTTGCGCCTGCCTCGAAGCAAAGTCCTCGCCCTCGTCGCCGCGGCCGTGATCGCCGTGCAGCCGGCCGTCCTCTACGATTCAGCAGTCTGGTCGCAAACGGATTCCGCCGTCACCCTGGCGATGTTGCTGGCGCTGTTCTTCGTCGCGAGGGGCAAGACCAAGCTTGGGTTCGGCGTCTGGGCCGTCGGCTTTCTTATCAAGCCGCATCCGATAGTCATCCTGCCGCTACTGATCTACCTGGCCTGGCGACAGAGTCCCCGCGCGCTGCGGTCCGGCGCGGTCACCGTGGCGGCTGTCTGGCTTGTCGGCCTCGGCCCCTGGCTCCTGCACGGCGACCTGCTGAATATCCTGCGCGTCTACCGCGGCCTGTTCGAAGCCGATTACGACAGGCTTTCGGCGTCTGCCTGGAACCTCTGGTGGTTCTTCGACGTGTCGCTTCATCCCCATCCCGACCAGGGCGTCATCCCGTTCATCACCTATCGCACGATTGGCCTCGTGCTGACGGCGTTCGCCGGCTTCCTGGCGCTGTTCTACCTCCACGCTCGGCCCAACTTGCGCGGCGCTCTGATAGCCGCGGCCTACCTTTCGTTTGCTTTCTACCTGCTGCCAATCTCCACGCATGACCGATACCTGTACCCGTTCCTCGCCTTCATGCTGCCGATAGCTATCGCCGAGCCGCGCTGGCGGGCCCTGTACGGTCTGGCGTCCGTCGCCTTCTTCTTCAACCTGGCGGTCGTGGCGCCGCCGATCGCTGAGTTCGCCGGGCGCTGGACCGGCTCTCCCTTCACCGTAGCCGTCGCTGCCCTCAACTGCCTTCTGTTTGGCCTCTTCACCGCCGCGCTCGTCCCCGTGGCGGCTCAGCCTGCGCGGATGCTGCTGCTTCGCGGAGGGGCACGGGTACGCGTCGCGCTGAGAGGAGTGGCGGGAGAGGTAGATTAGCCGGTCGGCAGGAGTGTGCGGCTTGCGGCGTCCGGGGGGTAGACTTCGAGGGCGTTGTCGTAGCTCGGGTCCTTGCCGATCTCGGCCATCGTCTGACTGATAGCCTGGCCGAACGGGAGTCTATTCGTTGCCAGCTTCGGTATCAGGCTCTGGATGGCCGCATCGGTGTGGGACGCGGAGACCAGGCTGTTCCAGCCGATCACAACGCTGGCGCCCTTCTTCTCGAACGCTTTAGCCGTAGTGTCGAAGGTCAGGCCGTCGCAGCCCATAAGCACGATCGTCGTATTGTTGAACTTTCCTTGCATGCTGGACTCGATGAACTGGGGCGCGATGCCGAAGAAAAGCTTGTCGCCGGAGCCGGCCAGGTTGCGGACGGCGAAGAGGCGGAACTGGGCACGTTCGTCAGTATACTTCGACGAATCGTACTCCTCAGAGCTGAAAAGGAAGGCCTCGTTGCCGAAGGCATCGAGGATCTGCTGTCGCTTCACGGGATCCGACTGTGTCAGCCCCTCTTCGGTGAAGCGCGCGATGTGGACTCTGAAGATGATGAGCGTGTATTTCTGCTCGGCGAGGTGACGGTAGAAATCGACGTTGACCTGCTCCGGCGGAAAGTAATCGACGGTGTAGCCGGCCTGCTGCAATACCGGCGTCACGGCCTGCGCGAAAGCGGGGTTCGGATCGGTGAGGCCCAGTTGGTCGACGATGGCCGCCCGCAGCTCCGGCGCCTGTGCCTTCTTCGGCTGGCCGACGAGAAAGACAGCGACTATCGCGATCGCCGCGGCCACGAGCGCGCCCGGCAGGACAAAGCGCAGCGCGATGCCGCCGATTCTCTGCCCGACTGACGGCCTGCGGCGGCGCGACCGCTTCTTTTTCGGCGGCGCCTCCACCGCGGCTTTGCGTGGGGCCATCCGCGGAATCCCCCTCCTTGGCTGGCTGGCGGCCCGTTCAAGCATACCACCGCGCCCACCGGATTGCACCGTCTATCAGCGTCTTCGAGACGGCTTTTTCGTGTAGAATGTGTCGAGAAAGCCGCTGTATGGCGGTAATTCGCGGAGGCGCGGTATGCGGAAGGTCATTCCCCTGTTTATCGGCGCCCTTGGGCTCGCGACCGCGATTAGCTGCGGCGGCGGGAGCAGCACGCCCTCAGCCACGCCGACCACAAGCGCGGCACCCAGTAAGGAGGCGACGACGATGATGCCTGCAACCATGACGATGACCAGTTCGGCGTTCGCCGCGGGCGCAAGCATCGCGACGAAGTACACCTGCGACGGCGAAGGCGTGTCGCCGCCGCTGCAATGGGACGCGCCCCCGTCCGGCACGCAGAGCATCGCCCTCATCGTCGACGACCCTGACGCGCCGTCGGGCACGTTCGTGCACTGGGTTATCTATGGGCTGCCGCCGTCGCAGCGCTCTCTGCCGGAAGGCGTGTCGACGGACGAAAGGCCGGCGACGGGCGGCGTGAACGGGCAGAACGGCGCCGGCAAGCTGGGGTACACGCCGCCCTGCCCGCCCAGCGGGGTACATCGGTACTTCTTCCGCGTGTACGCTCTCGACGTCAACCTCGACGCGACCCCCGGTTGGACCAACAACCAGCTTCTGCAGGCGATGAACGGCCACATTATCGGGCAGGCGGAGCTGATGGGGACGTACGGCCGCGGGTAGTAGGAAAGCCCGTCGTCATCGCCTGTCGGGAAAGCATGGCGGCTTCGACGGCCTGACGTGCCGTGCGGTGGTGCGCATTCTGGGGGCCGCTCGGGTTGCCGAGCGGCCCGGAACCCACGCCTCGATTGGCTCGACGCAGATGTTGCGTCGTCGTTCAGTTGTGGAATCGTCGACAAGCATGTGTGCTTCGACTGCTGATGCCGCGCGGTCGTGCGCATTCTGGGGGCCGCTCGGGTTCCCGAGCGGCCCTTGGGCGAGTGCTTAGAACATAGGGCCCCGACGCCGGGCCTCAGCGGCCCTTGAACGACGGCGGACGCTTCTCCAGGAACGCGCTCACGCCCTCCTTGAAGTCCTCCGTCGCGAACAGGGGCAAGAACTGCAGATAAGCGTGGTGGACGCTTGCCTCGTAGCTCTCCTCGAGCGCCAGGCGCATCAAACGCTTTGCCGCCTGCACCGCCAGCGGCGCGTTGCCGGCGATCTCCTCTGCCCAGGCCCGCGTCTCCTCCGCCAGCCGCTCGTGCGGTACCACCGCGTTCACCAGCCCCAGCGACAGCGCCTCCTGCGCGTCCAGCACCTTGCCGCGGAAGACCAACTCCGACGCCTTCGCCCAGCCGAGCAGTCGGGGCAGCATCCACGTGCCGCCGCTTTCCGGCAGAATGCCCCGACGCGTGAACACCGCGCCCAGCTGGCCCTTCTCGGAGGCGATGCGGATGTCGCAGCCGAGCGCCAGGTCGAAGCCGTAGCCGGCCGCCGGTCCGTTGAGCGAACAGATGACCGGCTTGTCGAGCGTGTGGAGGGCCATCGGCGGGCTATTGTTGAGATCGAAGCGAATTCCTGCCCCGCCGCCGCTGCCGAACATCTCCTTCAGATCGAGCCCGGCGCAGAAGCCGCGTCCGGCGCCCGTGATAACCACAACCCGCACCTCCGGGTCCCGGTCTACGTCGCGCAGGGCCGCGGCCAGGCTGTTCAGCATCGGCAGCGAGATCGCGTTCAGCGCCTCGGGCCGGTTCAGCGTTATCGTGGCTATGCCGCCGTCTTTCTCGTAGAGCAGGTCTTCGTATTCCATCGTGCGCTCCCTTCTTCGTCCCACCTGCCGCGAGTATGGCATCGACGCCGGAAAAGCGCCAACGCGCGAGTGCAGCGTCGAGCGGACGCCATGCTATAATACCGGCGTTCAGAGGAACGGAGGTCCAAGCGTGCTTCAAGAGGAGACCTGGACGGCCGCGAGATACACGCCGGAGGACGCCTCCGCCTGCCTTGACTTGGCCCGGAAAGTTTCGCCCGAAGGCGCTCCAGGCGAGGCGTATCTCGAATGGCTGATGCAACAGAGCCCGGGCGGCCCGGCCGTCGGCATGGTCGCGCGGGAGTCCGGGACCGGTCGCCTCATAGCCTGCGCCGCCATGGTGCCGGTCGGCGTGCGGCTCTCCGGCGAATCCGTGAGCGCGGCGCTCACCCTCAAACCGCTCATCGATCCCGAGTTCGAGGGCCGCGGCATCCCCCTCGACCTGCTGCGAAAGGTCGATGCTCTCGCTGCGGAAGAGAAGATCGCCTTCAGCTACGCCTTCCCAGACGATGCGTCGTTCCCTGTGCTCGTCAATCAGGGCGGGTTCAAGGAAGTCGCCGCGCTTTCGCTGCTCATCCGTCCCTTGCACCCCGAGCGTCTGGCGATGAAGACGACCGGCAGCCGCGTCCTGGCGAGGACCGCGTCGATTGCGCGCGTCGTCTGGCGGACGCCGCCGTCCGTGCGTCAGAAGGAGGTGCCCGGCCTGGCAATCGACGAAGTGAAGGACTTCGACGAGCCGTTTGCCGTCTTCTGGCGTCGCGTCCAGCACCGCGCGCCGCTCATCGTTGTCCGCGACTCCGCCTACCTCAACTGGCGTTACGTCAACGCTCCGGAGCGCGAGTTCGCCGCCTTCGCCGCGAGATCGGAAGGGAAGGTACGCGGAATAAGCGTGTTGCGCGCCGGCTCACTGGGACGCTTCTCCGTCGGCCTCATCGTTGACCTCGTCGTCGAAGCCAGCGGCGAAGGACGCGCGGCCGGCCGCCTGCTGATCGACCACGCCGGCGCCTACTTCCGCGACCTCGACCTCGACATGCTGGCGACGCTCTCGCTCCGCCACACCGATGAATTCCGGCTGTTCCGCGCCTCCGGCTTCTGGATGCCGCCGCGCTTCATGGAGCCGCATCCGTTGCACTTCGTCGTGCGCTCCCACGCCGACGAAGCGAACGCCGCCTACGACCTGCACAACTGGTTCCTGACCCTTGGGGACTCCGACGTAGTTTAGACTTCGACGGGTCCGTATGTCCGCGGTCTCTCCCCCATAAACACGTAGCCGAGGCTTTCCAGCCTCGGCGGGGAGCAAGACTACGGCCAGGCTGGAAAGCCTGGCCTACGTTTTGCCATGGATGCCGCGTCCTTCAGGGCGCGGTCGAGTAACGGCTCTAGCCCGGCTCCGTCACAACAACCCGCGTGCCCTCGCCCGGCTTCGACTCAATCTCAATCGTCCCGCCCAGCAGTCGCGCCCGCTCCTGCATCCCGATGAGCCCCAGCTTGCCCGAGACCGCCAGGTCGCCTGAAGCGGAAGGCAGCTCGAAGCCGTTGCCGTTGTCCGCCACCGTCATCGCGATGCTGTCGCTGCGGAAGTCCAGCGTCAGCTCCACCGCGGACGCCCGTGAATGCTTCCGGACGTTGTTCAGCGCCTCCTGCGCGATGCGGAACAGTGCCAGCTCCGATTCCCGCGGCAGACGGCGCGGCTCGCCCAGCAGGCGCGTGTTCGTCGCGATTCCGTCCTGCTCCTCCAGGGCAATGAGCAGCCACTTCAACGCC
>JBEKKV010000004.1:0-81136 GCA_050010555.1 Dehalococcoidia bacterium | reverse complement strand
AAGAGCGCGACGGCGGGCGAACCGCGCCGTAAGGAGCATCGAGAGAGTCTCGTGATACCGCTTCGCGACCAGGAATTCCTTCGGGCGCGGTTCGCCCGCGAACTGACGGGCGCCGTGCGAATCGACTACTTCACGCAACGTCGACTGCCTGTCTTCATCCCCGGTCGCGAGGAGTGCGCCTACTGCGAGGAGGCGCAGACGCTGCTGAAGGAGATAGCGGCGCTGTCGGAGAAGATAACGCTGACCGTACACGAGTTCACGGACGCGGCGAAGGAGGCGGCGCGCCTCGGCGTCGACAGAGTGCCCGGAATCGTGGTCCGCGGCGCGCTCAACAGGCCGCTTCGGTTCTTCGGCTTTCCCGTCGGAAATCAGCTCGTGTCGCTTATCGAAGGGATCGTCGACGCGTCGCGCGGTAAAGTGGAGCTGACGACGGAGACCGTTCGGCACTTGCGGCGGCTGCTGCAAACGGTTCGGCTGGACCTGTTCGTGACGCCGGCCTGCCCGCATTGCCCGGATATGACGCGGCTGGCCTACAAGCTGGCGCTGGAGACTACACGGGTGCGGGTCGACGTGGTGGAGATCAGCGAGTTCCCTCGGCTGGCGCAACGCTACGGTATTCGCGCCGTCCCAACGGTCGTTCTCGACGAGCGCGCGGTACTCGTGGGCGCCATGGACGAGACGGCGATTGTCTCGCATATCACGCAGGCGGCGCAGGGGAGGGCGCTGCGGCCGGCCGGCGGTCCGCCCGGTCCGTCGACGCCGCTGGAGCAGCCCCACCAGGAGGGGACTGCGCGAACGGGAAGTGGGATTATACTACCGTAGGCTGAAAGGTGAGTCATGGAAGCTGAGACGGTGGGGACGAAGGTAGGCTGGCGCGTCGACTGGCTGGAACGGGCGCTGGAGTTCGACTTTACGCGGCCGCTGGCGTTTGCCGCCCTGGCGGTCGTTTACGTTGTGTCGCGCATCCCCTGGCTGGGCATCGGCTATGGCGCCGACCCCGATGCCTGGCGCGTCGCCCTGTCCGCCGACCATCTGCTCTCGCACGCCGAGTACTTGCCGTCGCGACTGCCGGGCTTCCCGCTGGAGGAGTTCGTCACCGTGCCGCTGGTCCGCTTCGGCTGGGTTGCGACGAATCTCTCGACGGTGTTCATTTCGCTGGTCGGCGTTTACTTCTTCGCCAGGTTGCTCGTCGAGCTGAAGCTGCCGGCGCGGGGGATACTGACGCCTGCCTTCGCGTTCACGCCGCTGCTGTGGATCAACAGCGTCCTGACCATGGACTACATGTGGTCGCTGACGTTCATTCTTGCTTGCTACCTGGCGCTGATCCGTCGCCGGCCGCTGCTCGCCGGAGTCTGCATCGGGCTGGCGATTGGTTTCCGCCTTACGGCGTTTACGGCCGCGTTCGCTTTCCTTTTCTGGATTTGGCGCGAGCATCGCCTGCGATGGGCGCCGCCGTTCATCGGCGCGATGGGAGTTGTGTCGCTTGCCGCCTATTCACCCGTCCTCGCAACCTACGGCATCGGAATGTTCAACTTCTATGACGCCAAGATCCCCTTCCTCGGCTTCCTGAACCTACTCGGGAAGGACGCGCTTGGCCTCATTGGCGCGATCGCCGTCATCGCCGGGGCGCTGCTGTCCCTGCCGCGGCTGAAGCGCCTGCCCTGGGACTTCTTCAGCGACAGCCACGTGGCGCTCTGGATCGTGCTTTCGGCGCTGGTGTTCGCCTCGTTTACGCGTCTTCCCCACGAGGTGGCGTACCTCATTCCGCTCTACCCGTTCGGCTTCTTCCTGATGGCGCGCTATTTTCGGCTGCCCGTGCTGTCAGTCGTCTTGGCGGTGGTGGTGCTGGCCGGCTTTGTCGACATAACGTCGCCGAATAGCGACCACGTAAACAAGGAGAAGTTCACCGGGGCGCAGATAGGCGCCGGCATGGTGCTCTCCGACCTGAATACGATGACGACGCAGCGCGCTTACGCCGACGACCTGGCCGCGGTCGATATCCCGCCGCATTCGGTTGTATTCATCGGCACCATCTTCCCGCAGTTCGCCATGCGCAACAAAGACCGGTTGGAGCTTGGCATCCTGGAGCGCGACCACAGCGCGATAAGCATGCTGACGGACCGCGGCGAGGCTGTCGATACGGCGAAGGACGTCCATTACGTCTGGCTACTGAAATACGATACGTTTGAGGCTTTCCGTCAGCAGGGGTACCAGTTCTTCTACGTCCACGACGCCGAGGGCGGGAACGCCGTTGTCTTCCACTACCGGCCGGCGTACTTCGGCGCGACGGAGGTCCTGAAGGGCAGGACGCCGGTAGGCAACGCCAAGGGCACCGCCTCGACGAACCGCTAGCGCGCGGTTATCGCCGCCTCCGTCTCGTTCTCAGCACGACGCTCGCGCAGACGATCAGCGCCGCCAGCGCAATCAGCCCGGCCGACGCCGCCAGTTTGCCGCTGCTCGCCCCGCTGCTGCTGCTCGACTGCGGCTGTCCGGTCGGCTGGGCCTGCTGTTCCCCCGACTGCTTCGGCGGCAGGCCGACGCTTTCCCGCCAGGACGCTTCGAATCCCGCCTGGTCGAAGCCGTAGACCTTCTGGAAAGCCGCATCGACCGTGCTGCCCGCCTTGAACGTGGCGAGCAACTGGGCGAACTTATCGGCGCCGAACTGGTCGATCAGATATGAAGCCAGGCTCCAGGATTCACCGTAGAAAAGGCTCACCTTCGAGGCGCTGAGAGCCGAGCTGGACGAGCTGATGCTTCCCAGCGACAAGACGTCGTTGGCAGCGATGGCGTCCTGAAGGGCGCGGCTCTCGTCCGCGTCCGGCTTCGACTGCGCGTAGACGGCGACGCCTTCGTTTAGCCAGGCGGGCAGGTCGCCGAAGGGCCCCTTCACGGCCTGCTTGACTACGATGTGAGCGAGCTCGTGGCGAAGGATGTCGTCCGGCTGCTGGTCCAGGGCGACGACGGCCGTGTCCGCGAAGAAGACCTCGCCCAGCGTCACTAGCCCCTCGCCCGGCGCGCTCTGGTTCGACAGGGCGGCCGGTCCCATCTCCTGCGCTGTGTCGTAGAGGTAGACCTTGACCGGGAAGGTGACCTGCGTCGCGGTGAGCTGCTCCATGCGCTGCAGATCCTCCGTCCCGACTTGCAGGAGAGAGCGCACGTCCGACTCGCTGGCGCCGTAGTACCAGAGCGTCAGGTTGCCGTCCGTCATGCTCTTCCACTGGTAGCGCGTGTCGTCATAAACGAAGGTCGCCTGCGGCGTGTCCGTTTTGTTGCCGGAGCCGTCGTCTATCTCCCAGAAGTAGGTGACAACCGCGCCGGGCACCAGGAATAGCTTTGAATCGCTCTTCAGGTCGAAGGTGCAGGTTATGGTGGACGTTCCGGTGCACGTGGGCTCCTCGTAAACGGGGGCGCCTTCGGGAGCGATGGTGTAGTGGAACGTGGCCTTGGCGTTGGCCACCGCCGGTCCGTGAAACGACAGGGAAAACGTGGCGCCGTCCGGGAAGTTGTTCGTGGCCTCGTTCGAATCGACGACGACGCCGCTAAAGGCCGCCACGGCCAGGGGAGACGCAGCGTACCAGACGGCCGGCAGGACCAGCGCCATCGCCAGAAAGCCTAGGACAACTCGCTTCAATGTCCGTCTCCTCCCATCGTCATCTTCAGATAGGCCTCCATGAACGCTTCAAGCTCGCCATCTAGCACGCTGTCTGGGTCGCTCGATTCAAGACTCGTGCGATGGTCCTTCACCATCTTGTATGGGTGCAGGACGTAGCTGCGGATCTGGTTGCCCCAGCCGGCGCTGACGTGCTGGCCCTTGATGCGAGACTGCTCCTCCGCCTGGCGGTCCAGCTCCCTCTCCAGCAGCCGCGCCTCGAGCACGCGCATGGCAGACTCGCGATTGCGGTGCTGCGAGCGCTCGTTCTGGCAGGTGGCGACGATGCCGGTCGGCAGGTGGGTTATGCGGACGGCAGTGGCGTTCTTCTGGACGTTCTGGCCACCGTGGCCGCTGGAGCGGTAAACATCGATGCGAAGGTCCTCCGGATTGACCGTGACGTCGGCGGCGCCTTCCGCCTGCGGCATCACTTCGACGAGGGCGAAGGACGTGTGACGCGCGTGATCGGCGTCGAACGGTGAGAGCCGGACGAGGCGGTGGACGCCGCGCTCGCTGCGCAGGCGACCGAAGGCGTAGCGGCCGTTTATCTCCAGCGTCGCGCTCTTGATGCCGGCTTCGTCGCCGGGCATGTGGTCGACAAGGTCGGTCTGGTAGCCGCGGCGCTCCGCCCAGCGCAGGTACATACGCAGAAGCACCTCCGCCCAGTCTTGCGATTCGGTGCCGCCGGCGCCGGCGTGTATTGCGACGATGGCGTTGCGACGGTCATAAGGGCCGGCGAAGGAGAGCTCGAACTCGAGCCGGTCGAGGCGTTTGCTCAGGGCCTCAGTTTCCGCTGCCACTTCCGCCGCCATCGCCTCGTCGTCCTGCGCCAGGCCGGCCAACTCGCGTAGGTCGCGGACGGCGCGCTCAATGTCGCGCCACGTTGATACCGTCTCGTTCGCCTGGGACAACCGCCGCATCGATTCTTGAGCTACGGCCTGGTCATCCCAGAAGCCGGGCCGCGCCGATTCTTCTTCGAGCCGCCGGATCTCCTGTTCGAGGGCGGCTACGTCAAAGACGCACCATTATGTGGCCGATACGCCTCTCGATGTCGCCGAACGTTTCGTCGCTATCCTGCATTCTCAACTCCAGTCCGGAGCGTTGTCTTTCTTCGCAAGCCTCGGGTGTATCCGTCGGATCGCACGTCCAATTATAGTGGCTGCATTTGCCGCGCGGCAAACGGGGCGTCGAGAGGCCGGGCATGCTATCATGGCGGCGGGGCAATCGACATGTTCTCTATTAGGTGGTCTGTTCTCCTCGCCTCGTTGGGCTTGGGTCTCGTGGCCGGCGGTTGCGGCATCCGCACCGGCATCGGCAGTGACGCCAAGTATCAGCAACCTCTGGCCGCGATGCGTGTCATCGGCACGCCGGCGGCGGGCCAGCCGCTGCAGGTGGAGTTGGATTACCAGCAGACGTATCCCGTGAACATTGACGTGGAATGCGACCTCGATCAGAACAGCGAGGTCGTGCAGACGATTGGCTCGGATGTCGTGCCCGGTTCGCCGCAGGCTCGGCCGGACGCGACGCCGATACCCGGCAAGTTCATCTTCCCGTTCCAGGTCCAGGCTGCCGGGAGCTATCAGGTGGTGTGCTTCACGCCGGCCGACGTAGAGAACAAGCTTAAGTCATCCCTCAGCGTCGCAGCGCGCTAGGACGAGCGTTCTCGACGCCTTCGACCCGCTGGTTCGCGGTCAGGCCGCCCGGCCGCGTCGGTTCGCCTGGTCGCGCCGGACGAACTTGAAGAAGCGGCTCTCCCTGCCGTCGCGGGTCTGGTCCTGGTAGAGAAACGCCAGATTCTTCTCGTCGAACTTGCGGAAGAACTCGTCCCAGGAGACCACCTGCAGCGAGCCCTCGGTGCCGTAGCCGGGGAAGTTGATCCGCAGAAGGCCAGCGTCGTTCCTGCCGGCGGTCCGTGCCACCGAGGAAGGGCGTCCGCCGCGCTCTTCGGCCCATTTCCTGATCGCCTCGTGATCGGTCGTGACCTTGGTTTCGCCTGCCATCAGCACATACCTCCTTTCGACCGCTAAGTCGATTCTTCAACACGGCAGTCAGGAAGTCATTGACGGCGGGTCAAGGGAAATGGGAAGTGGGCAGCAAGAGCGCTGCCCACTTCTCGGCTGTCGATTCGTCTGAGAGTTATTCCTTCGGAGGCTGCGCGGGCCACTCGTTCATGAGGCCCTTTGTCACCCTCTCCGGGATCATCTTGGAGATGCTGTCCACCGTCCAGTTCTCGGTGTTCTCGACGGATGCGACGATCTCCGGCTCAGAGTAGAGGCCGATGAAGCCGTAGCGCACGAGGAAGTTGCGGCCGTTGACGTTCGCGGCTTCGTCGGTGCAGAGCCAGGCGACCATGGGGCCAACCTGCTCCGGAACCTGCTTCTCCATCTCTGCCAAAGCCTTCATGCCCGCCTCACCGGCACGCTCGAAGCGAGCACGCATGTCGGGGCTGAGGGTCATGCGGGTGGCTGCCTGCGGCCGGATGGCGTTGCAGCGGACGCCGTAGCGTCCCATCTCGCGGGCGAGCGTGCGGGTGAAGCCAACGATGCCTTCCTTGGCGGCTGCGTAGTTGGCCTGCCCGGGGTTGCCGAGGCCGGAGGTGGACGCGGTGTTGATGATGACGCCGCCCTTGCGCTCCTGCCGGAAGTAGGCGCAGGCCGGCTTGGACAGGTTGTAGTGGCCGCGCAGGTGGACGGCTATAACGGCGTCCCAGTCCTCGGGCGCCATGTTGAAGATCATGCGGTCGCGGAGGATGCCGGCGTTGTTGATGATGATGTCCAGCCGGCCCCAGTTGTCTAGCGCCAGCTTGACGAGCTTCTCGCCGGTCTCCGTCTCGACGATGTTGTCGTGGTTCGCGGCGCCCTGAACGCCCATCGCCTTGAGCTCCTGGACGACCTGCTCGGCGGGAGTCGCGTTGCTGCCGCTGCCGTCAAGCGCTGCGCCGACGTCGTTGATGATGACGTTCGCGCCTTCCGATGCCAGGGCCAGCGCCTCGCCGCGGCCGATTCCACCACCGGCGCCCGTAACGATGGCTACCCTACCTTTTAGTCTGTCACCCATGTAACTCCTCCTCTGAATTAGGGTTTGTTCTTTCCTTCACGCAAGCAGCTTTATAACCGAAAGCCCGTTTCGACGCAAGTGCGGGTCGGGCTAGAGCTACTCTTCGTATCCGCCGGACGGAGTGCCGGCAGCGGTTAGCGCTTCGGTAGCGAGGCTGAGGCGGACCTCGCCGCAGTCGCCGAAGAGGGTGGCCAGCCGGCCGCACAGCTCCTCGCAGGCGCGGGCGCGCGGCAGCGACAGCTCCACCTGCTGGCTGTCGCGCGTGTGCACGACGAGACGGACCTCGTCGCCGCCGGGGAAGTCGCCAAGCGCCGTCATCAGACCGGCCAAGCGTTGCTTGTCCTCCTCCTCGTCATGGGTCTCTCTGAGAGCGATGAGGACTCGACGCGGCAGGCTGTGCGGCGCCGCTCCGCCGCCTCTCCGGTTCGGAGGCGCATGCCTGGCGTTCGACGCGGGCCTGTCGCGTCGGATCCACTCGGGGATGGCGAACGGCTCCCCGGTCGGGCCGCCTGTCTGGTAGATCGCGACCTGCTGGGCGCTAACCTGAAGCCGGTCGCCGCGCTCACGGATGCGCGCCAGGAGGATGAGGATGTTTCCTTCTGCCCAGAGGTCGCGGGTCTGCTCAAAGAGGTCGGGCCAGACGGTGACTTCCACGCTGCCGGAAAGGTCCTCGATGGTCGCCGCACAGAAGGTTTTGCCGTCTCGGGTGAGGAGGTTGCGCGTCGAGGCGACCATGCCCGCCAGCACGACGTCGCGGCCGGCGAGCTCCAGCGTCACTTCGTTGCAGGCGGCGGTGACGTGTTGCGAGAGCGTCGCGGCGGCGCCGGCGAAGGGGTGCTCCGAGACGTAGACGCCGAGCATCTCTTTTTCCCAGGCCAGCATCTCGGCGCGGGGCGCTTCCGCCGGCTCCAGCTCCAGGCCGGGCAAGGGCGTGCTGACGCTCTGGCCGAAGAGGTCGAACATCGTCGTCTGGCCGGAGTCGCGCATCCGCTGCTCGCGCTGAGCGAGCGAGAGGATGCGGTCGAGGTTGGCGAGAAGCGTGCCCCGGTCGCCGAGGCTGTCGAGCGCGCCCGCTTTCGTCAGGCTCTCCAATGCCCTCTTGTTGAGACTGCGCAGGCCGGCCCGACGGCACAGGTCTTCGACGGTCGCGAAAGGCCCGCCCTCGTCGCGAGTGGCGATGAGTCCTTCGACGGCGCCGGCTCCGACGTTCTTGATGACGGCCAGCCCGAAGCGGATCGCCGGACGTCCATCGTCGAGGCGCTCGATCTGGAAGTTTACGCCGCTGTGATTGACGTCCGGCGGCAAGATGGCGATGCCAAGCTTTGCGCACTCAGCGACGGCGGCGGCGATGCGCTCCTGGGCGCCGGCGGGATGGCTGGAGGCGAGCCGGAGGACGGCCGTCAGATATTCCGCCGGGTAGTTCGCCTTCAGATAGGCGGTCTGGTAGGCGATGGTGGCGTAGGAGACGGCGTGCGCTTTGTTGAAGGCGTAGCCGGCGAACGGCTCGATGAGGTCGAAGACCTGCTGCGCTTCCGCCTCGCTATAGCCGCGATCGATGGCGCCGGCGATGAAGCGCTGCTTCTCCGCCCGCATGACGGCGGCGATCTTCTTCCCCATCGCCTTACGCATCACGTCCGCTTCGCCGAGCGTGTAGCCGGCGAACTTCTGGGCGATGAGTAGCACCTGGTCCTGATAGACGATGACGCCGTACGTCTCGTCGAGGACGTCCGCCAGGTCGGGATGCGGGTGCTGGATGCGGGCGCGGCCGTGTTTGGCGGCGCAGAAGGTTGGGATGTGCTGCATGGGGCCGGGGCGGTAGAGCGCGACCATGGCGGCCAGGTCGGCGACGGAGGCCGGGCGCAGCTCCTGGATGTAGCGGCGCATGCCCGGGCTCTCAAGCTGGAAGACGCCGAACGTCTCGCCCTGCGAAAGCATGTCATAGGTCTTCCGGTCGCCGTCGGGCAGGGCCTTGATGTCGAGGTCGACGCCGCGGGACTCGCGAACGATATCGACCGCCTGATCCAGGATCGTCAGGTTGACCAGGCCGAGGAAGTCCATCTTGAGGAGGCCTATCTCCGCGACCTGCTCCATGGCGAACTGGGTCATCGGGATGGCGCTCTCTTCCCCGTTCGTCGCCTCGCCGGCGCGGGCGCTGCGGCTTGGCCGTTGTAGCGGCAGATGCTGGACCAGCGGCTCGCCGGAGATGACGACGCCGGCGGCGTGGGTGCTGGCATGGCGGGCGATGCCCTCCAGCTTCTGCGCGGTATCGACGAGGCGCCGCACCTGGTCGTCGAGGTCGTAGACGCTGCGCATCTCGACGCTTTCGGAGAGGGCGCGTTCGATCGTCATGTGCAGGGCGTTGGGGACGAGGCGGGCGACGCGGTCGACTTCGGCGTAGGTCATGCCCAGCGCCCGGCCCACGTCGCGGATCGCCGCCTTGGCGCCCATGGTGCCGAACGTGATGATCTGCGCCACGTGGTCGTAGCCGTACTTCTCGGCGACGTAGCGGATCACCTCGTCGCGGCGGTCGTCGGCGAAGTCCATGTCGATATCGGGCATCTCGTGTCGCTCGACGTTGAGGAAGCGCTCGAACACGAGACGGTAAGCGAGCGGATCGATTTCGGTGATGCCGAGGCAGTAGAGGATGATGCTGGCGGCGGCGCTGCCGCGGACACCCATGGCGATGCCCTGGCCGCGAGCAAAAAGGGCGAAATCGCGGACGACGAGAATGTAGTTGGCGAAGCCGGTCTCGCGCACCACCGACAGCTCGTAGTCGAGGCGGCGGCGCGGCTCCTCGGCGTCGACCGGGTAGCGCTGGGCGAGACCGCTGCGGCAGAGCTCCGCCAGATAGTCGTCGGCGGACATGCCGGGCGGGACCTCCGCCTGCGGCAGGTGCAGATCGCCGAAGCGCAGGTCGAGGTCGCACATCTCGGCGATGCGGGCGCTGTTGTCGATGGCCTCCGGCGTCTCCGGGAAGAGATCGCGCATCTCCTGCTCCGACCTCAGGTAGTAGGAGTCGTCGGGCATGCGGATGCGCTTCTCGTCCAGCAGCGACGAGTTGGTGCCGATGCAGAGGAGGATGTCCTGCGTGGCGGCGTCGGCCTGGTCCACGTAGTGGACGTCGTTCGTCGCGATCAGCGGGATGCCGGTCTCGCGGGACATCCGCACGAGCTGCCGGTTGATTTCCGTCAGCTCCGGCATGCTGTGCTCCTGCAGTTCGAGGTAGTAGTGGTCGAACGTCTCCTGGTGCCAGCGGGCCGCCTCCACCGCTTCCTCGTAGCGGCCGGACAGCAGCAGGTCGGCGAGGACGCCGGCGCGGCAGCCGGACAGGGCAATGAGCCCTTCGGAGTGCTCGCGCAGGAGCTCGCGGTCCATCCGCGGCTTGTAGTAGTAGCCCTCCAAGTTCGCGCGGGTGACGAGCGTCAGCAGGTTGCGGTAGCCTGCCATGTTGCGGCAGAGGAGCGTCAGGTGGCGCGACTGCTTGTCCTTCGGCTCGCGGCTCAGGCGGGAGTCCGGCGCGACGTACGCTTCGACGCCGATGATCGGCTTGACGCCCTGAGCGCGGGCTTCTTTGTAGAAGTCGATGGCGGCGTAGAGGTTGCCGTGGTCGGTGAGGGCGATGGCCTCTTGGCCGAGCTCGTGGGCGCGACGCGTCAGGTCGGTCACGCGGGCGAGGCCGTCTAGCAGGCTGAACTCGGTGTGGACGTGTAGATGGGAGAACATTGCCAGATCGCCATTGTACTGCTGCGCGGCGTCGAAAGGACGAAGATTATGTTCATCTGAGGCGGAGATCGCGAGAATGTCGCTCATCCCGGGCCGTTTGACGGTTTGTCGAAACTCATGCTACGCTGGATTGGGAAGAGGGATTTCGATGCTAGAGAATACGACGACCGACCACGAGTTGTTCGACAGGGTCCAGGAGATTCTGGACGCAATCCGTCCGTCGCTGCAGGCCCACGGCGGCGACGTTAATCTGCTGGATGTGACGCCGGAGAAGATCGCCCGTTTGGAGCTGACGGGCGCCTGCGGCGGCTGTCCGATGGCCAGCATTACCCTGAAGCTCGGCATCGAGCGCGTTCTCGCCGAGGAGGTGCCGGAGCTTGCCGGCGTCGAGGCGGTGAACGTCGATACGACGGGCTGGCCGGGGTTCGAGCCGGAATAGCGCTGCGACCTGGATAACGATGAGAGGCGTCTTCGCGACGCCTCTCTTTTTGTCGCCACGCAGGAGGGCTGAAGTCCTCCCCTACGATTCGATTTCCCGCAAGCTTCGGTCTATTCGGCGACGTCCAGGGCGAAGGCCTTGTGCAGCGCCTTCACGGCGTCCTTCACGCGCGCCTCTTCGATGATGCAGGTGATGCGGATCTCGCTCGTCGAGATCATCTCGATGTTGATGCCTTCGTCGGAGAGGGTGCGGAACATGCGCGAGGCGTAGCCCGGCGCGCTCTGCATTCCCGTGCCGACGATGCTTACCTTGCCCAGTTTCTCGTCGCTGACGACCTGGCGGGCACCTATCGCCTTCGCGGTCGCCTCGATGACGGTCAGGGCGCGCTTCAGGTCGGTGCGGGAGACCGTGAACGTGAGGTCGGTCAGCTTCTCCTCGCTGGCGTTCTGGACGATGGTGTCGACGGAGACGTGGGCGTCCGTGAGCGGCTCGAAGACCTTCGCCGCTATGCCGGGCTGGTCGGGGACGTGCCGGACGGTGACCTTCGCCACGTCGAGGTCGTGGGCAATGCCGCGCACTTTCTTGAACTGCTCCATCGAGACGCCTCCGTGAATCAGCGTGCCGCTCGCCTCCTTGAAGCTGGAGGCGACAAGTATCGGGATGTTATAGACGCCGCCGACTTCGACGGCGCGGGAGTGCATGACCTTGGCGCCCACGCTGGCAAGCTCCAGCATCTCGTCGTAGCTGATCTCGTTGAGCTTGCGCGCCTCGGGGACGATGCGCGGGTCGGCGGTGTAGACGCCCTCGACATCCGTGTAGATCTCGCAGGCGTCGGCGCTGAGGGCGGCGGCCAGAGCGACGGCGGTGGTGTCGGAGCCGCCGCGGCCGAGCGTCGTGATGTCGCCGTCGGCGTCCTGCGTCAGCCCCTGGAAGCCGGCGACGATGACGATGCGCCCTTCGTCGAGCTCGCGGTGCATGCGCTGCGGGTCGATTGCCAGGATACGCGCCTTGCGATGGACCGTGTCGGTGCGGATGCCAGCCTGGCCACCGCTGAGGCTGATGGCGTCCTGGCCCAGGGCGTGGAGGGCCATCACCATCAGCGTGCTGGAGACCGTCTCGCCGGTGGACATGAGGACGTCCATCTCGCGGTCCTCCGGCGAGTCGCTGAGCTGGTGGGCCAGGTCGATTAGCTGGTCCGTCGTCTTGCCCATCGCCGAGACGACCACCACCATCTCGTTGCCCTGCTTCTCGCGGGCCGCGACGCGCCTGGCGACGTTCTTGATCTTGTCGGCGTCGGCGAGGGAGCTGCCGCCGTACTTCTGGACGATGATTCCCATCTTGGGCCTGCCTATTCGGTCGTCAGCACCTGGGCGCCCTTCGCGCTGGGCGTTGTAATTATCGTCTCGCCCGGGCAGTTCGCCGAGAGGGCGGCCTGAAGCATCGCCCGGGCAATCGCTTTCTCATTGTGCAATGTCCAGGCGGCAATCGTCGACCCGCCGCCGGAGAGGTAGGAGCAGAGCGCGCCGGCTTCGCAGGCAGCGGCGATAATCGCGTTCATCGCCGGCAGGAGCTGCGCGCGCGCGGGCTGGTGGAGACGGTCTTCACAGGCGGTCGCCAGCAGCTCGAGGCGTCCGGAGGCGAGCGCTGCGACCAGCAGAGAGGCGCGGCCGACGTTGTGAATGGCGTCCTCCCGCGAGACCTGCGCTTCCAGAAGGCGACGGCTCTCCGGCGTCGGCATCGGCTGCTCGGGCACGAGGAGGACGACGCGCAGGTTCTCGGGCACCGGCACGGGCGCATGAACGACGCGTCCCCCGTCCGCCCAGACGGCGACCTGCAGCCCGCCGAGGAGCGTCGGCGCAATGTTGTCGGCATGGCCTTCGAGTTCGGCGCCGATGGGAAGCATCTCTTCGACGCCGAGGGGATTGCCCGCCAGGGCGTTTGCTCCCAGGAGGGCGGCTGCGCGGACGGCGGCGCTTGCGCCCAAACCTCTCGCCAGCGGGAAGCCGTTGCGCCAGTCGAAAGAGAGACCGCCGGGTCGCCTGGCGCCGGTTGCCTCGAAGAAGGCGTCAGCGGCGGCGAGCGCCATGCGAGGAAGCGAGTCGTCCGGCTGCTCGATGTCGCCGTCATGCGACTGGAGCGTCGCCGCGGACCACAGGTCGAGGGCGAGACCCAGGCAGTCGAAGCCGGGCCCGAGGTTTGCCGACGTGGCCGGCAGGCGGAGGAGCACTTTCGAAGGAGGCAAGTCGACACTCCGGGGCGATATTAGCCTGATGATCCTATCATTCGGGCTCAGATGGCACAACGCGCGGCGCGGCGTCTGCCCAAAAGGCGCGCGCCCGTAGGCGTGACAACTGGCCGCGCGTCTGGTAGTCTACAGTTGAAGGGCGGGCGGCAAGACGCCGCGGACACCCAAGCGCAGGGAAGACGCTGATGACTTTGTTCTCGTCTCCACGGATCGCCGTCATCGAGCTTTACGGGATGCTCGGCCAGCCGCAACGCACCGCCGAGCAGATTCGCCTTCTCCAATCGCTGCGCGAGAACGATAGCACCCGCGCCGTCGTCGTCGATATCGATTCCGGCGGCGGCACGGTGGCTGCCTCCGAGTACCTCCATCGGTCGGTCAAGAAGCTGGTCGAGAAGAAACCGGTCATCGCTTTCGTGCGGGGGACGGCGGCTTCTGGCGGCTACATGGTCGGCTGCGCCTCCAGCAAGATCGTCGCGCTGCCGACGGCGATCGTCGGCTCCATAGGCGTCATCTCCATTCGACCGCTCGTGTACGATATGCTCGACAAGATCGGCGTGCGCGTGTCGGTGACGAAGTCCGGCCGCTTGAAGGACATGTGGTCGCCGTTCCGTGAGTCGACGGAGGAGGAGCGAGAACGCGAGCAAGCGCTGCTGGACGAGTTCTACGAGCAGTTCGTCCGCATCGTCGCCGACGGACGCAAGCTGCCGGTAGAGCAGGTCCGCTCGCTGGCGACAGGCGAGGTCTTCACGGCCGTCAAGGGCAAGGAGGCGGGACTGGTCGACGAGTTGGGTGACCTCGATTCGGCCATCGACCTGGCGGCGGAGGTGAGCCACGCGCCGCGCCGCGTCCGCTACGTGCGACCGCGTCGAGGGCTGCGCGCGCTCCTCATGTCGCGGGTGGCCACGGCGATGGTGGAGGAGGTGAGCATCCAGATCGAACAGGTCCTCCAGCGACGCATCGAATACCGCAGACCTCGTTGACGCCTTCCATTTCACACAGTTTTGCTGCCTGTAACACTTTTCTAATCATTCTGCGGCCAAGATTTAAGGATTGGCGACAGATTATATAGAAGGTGAAATCGAACATTTCGTCTATCCTGAGGAGGCTAGAACAATGCACAGCATGACTCGTGGGAGCCGTGCGCTCCTGGGCATCGTAATCCTTGGGCTGATGGCGTTGCTGGCGTCGGCGATGGTCGCCTGCGGCTCCGACAGTACCAGCGCGCAGCAGACGACATCACCGACCACGTCGTCGACCGGATCGCAGGCGACGAGCACGCCGGCGCCAGGCGGAAGCGCGGGCGGAGACGAAAGCGCGATTCCCGATCTGTATGACAAAGTACGGCCTTCCGTCGTGGACGTCGCGAGCGTCGGGGCTACGCAAAGTGTTTTCGGCACGCAGCCGACGCAAGGGCTGGGCTCGGGCATCATTCTCGATACCAGCGGCGACATCCTGACGAACTACCACGTCGTCGAGGGCGCCAACCAACTGACGGTAACGCTCTTCGACCAGACCAGCGCGTCAGCCACGGTCGTCGGCACGGACCCGACCGGCGACCTGGCGGTCATCAAGGCGGACTTCTCCGGCTCCCCCGGCGTCACGCTCAGTCCGGCCACGCTGGGCGATTCCGACCAGATCCGCATCGGTGAGAGCGTCATCGCCATCGGCAACCCCTTCGGCCTCGACGGTACCGTTACGGAGGGGATCGTCAGCGGTCTGGACCGAACTCTCGCGGAGCAGCAGAACATGCCGCTGCGAGCGCTCATCCAGACGGACGCCGCCATCAACCCGGGCAACTCCGGCGGGCCGCTCGTGAACATGAACGGCGAAGTGATCGGCATCGACACCGCCATTGAGAACCCCAGCGGGTCGGGAACGTTCGCCGGCGTCGGCTACGCCATTCCGGTCAATGCGGCAAAGCAAGCGCTGCCGCAGTTGGAGGGTGGCAAGACGGTGCAGCACGCGCGGCTGGGCATTTCCGGCCAGTCGGTTACCGTCTCGCTGTCGAAGCAGTTGGACCTGCCGGTGACGCAGGGCGTCTACGTGGTGACAGTCGACTCCAGCGGGCCTGCGGCCGCCGCGGGCGTTCAGGGCGCTTCTCAGTCCTCGTCGAATTCGCTGTCGGTGCCGCCCGGCGGTGACGTCATTACCGGCGTGGACAGCGTGACGACGAACACGTTCGATGACCTGGTCAACTACATCGACGGGAAGCAGCCTGGCGACAAGGTAACGTTGCACATCCTGCGGAACGGCGACAAGAAGGATATCGACGTGACGTTGGCTCAGTGGAGCTCCTAGCGATTCTTTGATCCCCCTTCTCGGTGCTATGAAGCGACGGCCCGCCCCGTCGCTTCATAGCGTCGCCGGTCATCAGACGGAACGCCAGGGTCGTTCGAAAGTGCTAGAAATCGATTCCCGCGACCGCTTCGCTGCCCTGCTGGAAGGGGTGCTTGACCTCCCGCATCTCCGTCACCAGGTCGGCGAAGGCGATGAGACGCTCCGGCGCTTTTCGGCCGGTGATGATGACGTGGACGCCCTCGGGCCTCCGCCCCAGCGCGTCGACGACCTCGTCGACGGAGAGCCAGCCCAGCGCGATGGGGTAGGTCAGCTCGTCGAGCACCACGACGTCGTACGAGCCGGCGGCTATCTTCTCCCGCGCCTGCCGCCAGCCGTCCAGCGCCATCGCGCGGTCCTTTTCGATGTCGTCGGAGAGCCAGGTGAAGCCGCGCCCGACCGCGCTGATCTCGATGCCCAGCTTTCGGGCGGCGCGCTGTTCGCCGTAGTCGCCGTCCGCCGCCTTGATGAACGACAGCATCGTGACGCGCAGGTCTCTTCCCCAGGCGCGCAGGAGGACGCCGAGGGCGGCCGTAGTTTTCCCCTTGCCGTCGCCGGTGAAGAGGAGGACGAGGGACTTCTTGGCGGGCTCTGTCGATGCGTCCATGCGGTCCTTCTACAAAGACGTTGCTTGATTCTAGCAGGCGCGCGGCCCGGCGGCGAGACGGGGCCAAAAATAGGGGGTGGGGATTGCGGTATCGGGGGGAAGACTGTATATTTAACGGTTGACTCGGCGCTTCCAGCTCTGCTATACTGAACCTGGTTGCAAATAGACAGAAGAACCCCCTTTGTCGTCTTTTTCCCCAGAAAAAGGACTTATGGTAGTTTCCGCCCTTTGACCACAAGAGACTGCGGACTTAAAGGCTCTTGAGGAGAGACTAATATGACAATCTCCAGGGAAATAGTCCGTGCGGGCGATCACGCGCCTCGCATCGAGAAGAGCTATGCTCGTATTGCCCACGTGCTGGACATGCCCAACCTGGTGCAGGTCCAGTTGGACTCCTTCCGCTGGTTCCAGAGAGAAGGCCTGCGGGAACTGTTCGACGAAATATCGCCGGTGCAGGACTTCACAGGCACGCGCATGGAGCTGCGCTTCGGCGACTACGAGTTCGGTGAGCCGAAGTACTCGGAGTTGGAATGTCGCGAACGCGACGTGACTTTCGCCGCGCCGCTGCGGGTGTGGGTCTCCCTGACGGTGAAAGAGACGGGCGAGGTGAAGGAACAGCTCCTCTTCATGGGCGATTTCCCCCTCATGACCGACCAGGGAACGTTCATCATCAACGGCGCCGAGCGCGTCGTCGTATCGCAGTTGGTGCGCTCGCCCGGCGTCTACTTCACGCTGGAAAGTGACCCGAGCAGCGGCCGCGACCTCTGCGCCGCCAAGCTCATCCCGAATCGGGGCGCGTGGCTGGAGTTCGAGGTAAGCAATAAGGACATCATCTCCGTCAAGGTAGACCGCAAGCGCAAGATACCAATCACCACGCTGCTGCGGGCCATCTCCACCCAGGAAGGCGTCACCGACGACACGCAACTCGGCCTTGACGAGCACATCCTCGCTCTGTTCGAGGACATCGATACGAACCCCGACCATCATTACATTCACTCGACGCTGGAACGCGAGTCGTCCAGCAACAAGCAGGAGGCGCTGATGGACTTCTATCGGCGTCTTCGCCCGGGCGACCCGCCGACGCTGGAGAACGCGCGCGGGCTCGTCACGTCGCTGTTCTTCAACCCGCGCCGCTACGACCTGGGCAGGGTCGGGCGCTATAAGGTGAACAAGCGACTGGAGGTCGGGGTGCCGCAGGCTACGCGCACGCTTACGCCGGAAGACCTGCGGGCGATTGTCGCGGAGATGATCCGCATGACCAACGGCCAGGGCCATTCCGACGACATCGACCACCTGGGCAACCGGCGGGTGCGCGCGGTCGGCGAGCTGATTCAGAACCAGTTCCGCATCGGCCTGCTGCGCATGGAGCGCGTGGTCCGCGAGCGCATGACGATTACCGACCCGGACCAGGCGACGCCAAGCGCTCTGATCAACATCCGGCCAGTTGTGGCGTCGATGAAGGAGTTCTTCGGCGGCTCCCAGCTATCGCAGTTCATGGACCAGACGAACCCGCTGGCGGAGCTGACGCACAAGCGTCGCCTCTCCGCGCTGGGCCCTGGCGGCCTCTCGCGGGACCGCGCCGGCTTCGACGTTCGCGACGTGCACCACAGCCACTACGGCCGCATCTGTCCGATTGAGACGCCGGAAGGCCCGAACATCGGCCTCATCGGCAGCCTGGCGACTTACTCGATTATCAACGAGTTCGGCTTTATCGAGACGCCGTACCGCAAGGTCGTCAGGGCGCTGCCGGCCGATTCGCCGGGGCTCATCGGCAGGACGCTGCGCGAGCCCGCCACCGCAGACAAGGGCGGCAAGACGCTGGCCGAGGCCGGCGAAAGCATAACCCCGGCTCTGGCGAAGAAGCTAGCGTCACTGGCGCCGAAAGAGATCGCCATTCAGCCCTACGTCTCCAACGAGATCGTCTACCTGTCGGCGGACGAGGAGGAGAAGTACGTCGTCGCGCAGGCGAATGCGCTGCTCGACGCCGAGAACCACTTCGTCGAAGAAAAGGTCGAGGTGCGCATCGGCGAGCGCTTCCACATGGAACCGCCGCATCACGTCGACTTCATGGACGTGTCGCCGAAGCAGATCCTGAGCGTCGCCACCTCGCTCATTCCTTTCCTGGAGCACGATGACGCGCCGCGCGCCCTTATGGGCTCCAACATGCAGCGTCAGGCCGTGCCCCTGCTCTGCCCGGAAGCGCCGCTGGTTGCGACCGGCATGGAAGCGCAGACGGCGCAGGACTCAGGGCAGGTGATATGTGCCCGGGGCAACGGCGAAATTGTCGGCCTGAGCGCCCGCGAGATCCGCGTCCGCTACGACTCCGGCGAGGAGAAGGCTTACCCGCTGATCAAGTTCGTCCGCTCCAATCAGGGGACGTGCATCAGCCAGCGGCCGATCGTCGAAAAGGGGCAGCGCATAGTGGACGGGCAGCCGCTCGCCGACAGCTCTTCGACGGAAGGCGGCGAGCTGGCGCTCGGCCAGAGCGTGCTCTGCGCCTTCATGAGCTGGGAAGGCTACAACTTCGAGGACGCAATCGTCATTTCCAAGCGCATAGTGGAGGAGGACAAGTTCACCTCCATCCACATCGAGAAGCATGAGACCGAGGCCCGCGACACGAAGCTGGGCCCCGAAGAGATAACACGAGACATACCGAACGTCGGCGAGGAGAGCCTGCGCAACCTCGATGAGGAAGGCATCATCTCCGTCGGCGCCGAGGTCGACCCCGGCGACATCCTCGTCGGCAAGATCACGCCCAAAGGCGAGACGGAGCTGACCGCGGAGGAGAAGCTGCTGCGGGCCATCTTCGGCGACAAGGCCCGCGACGTCAAAGACACGTCGCTGCGGGTGCCGCACGGCGAGAAGGGTAAGGTCATCGATGTCAGAGTCTTCTCCCGCGACGACAACGACGAGCTGCCTGCGGGCGTCAGCCGTCTCGTCCGCGTCGCCATCGCCCAGCGGCGCAAGATCATGGAGGGCGACAAGATGGCCGGCCGCCACGGCAACAAGGGCGTCATCGCCCGTATCTTGCCGGTGGAGGACATGCCCTACCTCGAGGACGGCAGGCCCATCGACATCATTCTGAACCCGGTTGGCGTTCCCAGCCGTATGAACGTCGGCCAGGTGCTGGAGACGCACCTTGGCTGGGCGGCGGAGACCCTCGGCTTCCGCGCGGTCACGCCCGTGTTCGACGGGGCGGACGACAAGCGCATCGAGGACGCGTTGGCGCGGACGTGGCTGGCCATGAAGGCGAACGCCGTCCGAGCCGAGTCCGACGGTGAGGACCACAATCCCTATGGGGCCAGGCTCGACCTCGAGAAGGTCGAATCGTGGCTTGGAACGCGCGGCTACGTGGCGCGCGACGTGCTGGACGACGGCAATGTCGGCGCCGCCAAGCGGGCCTGCCTGGAGCTCTGGCTGGAGGAGCAGGGCGAGACGAAGGTTCGGGGCCTCCCGCTGGACACGCTGACGCAAAGGTCGGAGAAGGTGCTCCGGGCAACGGGCGCGCCGCCGCCGATCTTCGGGATGCAGACGCTATACGACGGTCGCACCGGCGAAGCGTTCAACCAGCCGGTGACGGTCGGTTACATCTACATGATGAAGCTGGTCCACCTGGTTGAGGACAAGATTCACGCCCGCTCCACTGGTCCCTACTCTCTGATCACGCAGCAGCCGTTGGGCGGCAAGGCCCAGTTCGGCGGCCAGCGCTTCGGCGAGATGGAGGTTTGGGCGCTGGAGGCGTACGGCGCCGCTCACATTCTGCAAGAGATGCTCACTGTTAAGAGCGACGACGTCGTTGGGCGCGTCAAGACGTACGAGTCCATCGTCAAGGGCGAGAACGTGCTGGAGCCGGGCGTGCCGGAGTCCTTCAAGGTACTGGTGAAGGAGCTTCAGAGCCTGGGGCTGGCCGTGGAAGTACTGAATGAGGATGAGGAAAGAGTGACCTTCGTCGAGGAGGCCGCGGAGGTGCCCGAGCTGGGCATTAACCTGCAAGGCTTCGAAGGGGAGGATTTGTTAAGTGCTGGAAGTTAACGATTTCAATGCCGTTCGAATAGCCCTCGCTTCGCCGGAGCAGATCCGGTCATGGTCGTACGGAGAGGTGCTGAAGCCGGAGACGATCAACTACCGGACGCTCAAGCCGGAGAAAGACGGCCTCTTCTGCGAGAAGATCTTCGGCCCGACCAAGGACTTCGAGTGCTATTGCGGCAAATACAAGCGCGTCCGCTACAAGGGAATTATCTGTGACAAGTGCGGCGTCGAGGTGGCGCGAAGCAAGGTGCGCCGCGAGCGCATGGGCCACATCGAGCTCGCCTCGCCGGTGAGCCACATCTGGTTCGTGAAGGGCACGCCGAGCCGCCTGGGCCTTCTGCTCGACATCTCGCCGCGCAGCCTGGAGCGCGTCCTCTACTTCGCGCAGCACATCATCACCCAGGTCGACGAAGACGCCAAGGAACGCGCAATCGAGCGCCTCCACGAAGAGATGGAGCACGAGTCCGTAGAGCGCGAGAAAGAGCACGTCGAGCGCATCACGGAGATCGAGTTGGCGCGCGACGAAGCGATCGCGAAGATCGAGACTGAGCGCGATGAGGCGCTTCTTGCGCTGGACGAGGAGTTCCCGAAGAGCGTCGACGCCGTCATGACTCGCGCCTCCGAGCTCGAGAAGTATTTGAGCGGCCGCATGACGAAGGCGGCGACAAAGGACGTCACCTTCGAGGAGCAGAAGATAGTCGGCAAGGGCGAAACCGTGACCGCGGAAGCGCTGGAGAGTCTGAAGACCCTCGCACAGGCGCGGGTCTCGGAGCTGGAAGCGGAGTTCGAGCAGAAGCGCTCCGACCGCACGCTCCTGGCCACCGCCGCCATCGATGAGAAGAAGGCGTCCGCCGCAACGGAGACGGAGCCACTGCGCAAGAAGATGCAGGAAGAGCGCGAGGCGGTCGGGACGCAGTACCGCGAGCGGATGGTGGAACTGGAAGACATCAAAGACCCGATAGCCCACGACCGCATCACGCTGCTGACCGACGCCAAGGTGCGCGAGCTGCAGGACAAGGTCGGCGACGTCTTCAGCGCCGGCATGGGCGCGGAAGCGCTGTACACGATGCTCCAGCGGCTGGATCTGGACCGGCTGGCCGAGCGGATGCAGACGGAAACGCAGTCCAGCAGCGGTCAGCGACGCAAGAAGGCGGTCAAGCGCCTGCGCGTCGTCGAAGCGCTGCGAAAGAGCGGCAACAAGCCCGAGTGGATGGTCTTCACCGTCCTGCCGGTGCTGCCGCCCGACCTGCGACCGATGGTGCAGCTCGACGGCGGCCGCTTCGCCACCAGCGATTTAAACGACCTTTACCGACGCGTCATCAACCGCAACAATCGCTTGAAGCGACTGCTCGACCTCGGCGCGCCGGAGATCATTATTCGCAACGAGAAGCGCATGCTCCAGGAGGCGGTCGACTCGCTGATCGACAACGGCCGTCGCGGGCGTGCGGTGTCCGGCCAGGGCAACCACAAGCTGAAGTCCCTTTCGGACATGCTGAAGGGCAAGCAGGGGCGATTCCGCCAGAACCTGCTGGGCAAGCGCGTGGACTACTCGGGACGGTCCGTCATCGTCGTGGGCCCGAACCTGAAGCTGCACCAGTGCGGCCTGCCGAAGCGGATGGCGCTGGAACTGTTCAAGCCGTTCATCATGCACAGCCTTGTCGACAAGGGCATGGCGCACAACATCAAGAGCGCCAAGCGCATCGTCGAGCGCGGCCGGCCGGAAGTTTGGGACGTGCTGGACGAGGTGATCAAGACGCGACCGGTCCTTCTGAACCGCGCTCCGACTCTTCACCGCCTGGGCATCCAGGCCTTCGAGCCGGTGCTGGTAGAAGGAAGCGCGATCCAGATCCACCCCCTCGTCTGCGCGGCCTTCAACGCTGACTTCGACGGCGACCAGATGGCGGTACATGTGCCGCTGTCGCGAGAGGCCGTCGCGGAGGCGCGTCAAGTCATGCTTTCGACGCACAATCTTCTCCTTCCCAGCAGTGGCGAGCCGACTGTGGCGCCAACGCTGGACATCGTTCTCGGCTGCTTCTACATGACGATGATGAAGCCGGGCACGCGCGGCGAGTACAAGGCGGGGATCCCGGCGCAGGGCGTCTACGGCAGCTTCGAGGAGGCCAAACTGGCTTACGAGCTGCGGCTGGTCGACGTGCAGGCGCACATCAAGGTGCGCGACCCGCGAACAAACGGGCAGTTTGAGGACACAACCGTCGGACGCGTCATCTTCGACGAGGTGCTGCCGGCGGAGCTTCCCTTCCACAACGAGGTGATGGACCGCAAGGGGCTCAAGTCGCTGGTGGCGGAATGTCACCAGAAGCTGGGCAGCGAGGGCACCGCCGAAGTCGTCGACAGCATCAAGCACGTCGGCTTCACGTTCTGCACGCGGTCCGGCGCGACCATCGCCATCAACGACATCAAGGCGCCCCCTGAGAAGGCGCAACTGCTGGAGGACGCCGACGGCCGCATCGCCGAGATCGACGACCAGTACGCGATGGGCCTGATCACGGAGCAGGAGCGCTACAACGCCTCTGTCTCCATCTGGAACGACACGACGGACAAGGTGCAGGCGGCAATTCAGAACAGCCTGGACCGCTACGGCTCCGTGTACCTGATGGCATCTAGCGGCGCGAAAGGTAACATCACGCAGATCCGCCAGATGGCCGGCATGCGCGGCCTTATGAGCGACCCGTCGGGCCGCATCATTGACCTGCCGATTCGCAGCAGCTTCCGCGAAGGGCTGAGCGTGCTCGAGTACTTCATCTCCACGCACGGCGCCCGCAAGGGCCTGGCCGACACGGCGCTCCGCACGGCGGACAGCGGCTACCTGACGCGACGCCTCATCGACGTCGCCCAGGACGTTATCGTCCTGGAGGAGGACTGCGGCGCTCAGGGCGGCGTCTGGCTGTCGGAGCCGTCGGACAAGGGCGTGCTGGAGTCGCTTAGCGAGAAGATTCTCGGCCGGTACGCCGCTTCGGACGTTGCCGACCCCGCGACCGGCGAGATCATCGTCGAGCGCAACGAAGAGATAGACGAGGAGAAGGCGCAGAGGATCGAGGCCGCGGGCATAGAGCGCGTGTACGTGCGCTCGGCGCTAACTTGCCAGGCGCGTCTTGGCATCTGCCAGCTCTGCTACGGGCGAAACCTGGCCCGGGGCACCCTGGTGGAGATGAACGAAGCGGTAGGAATCGTCGCGGCGCAAAGCATCGGCGAGCCCGGCACGCAGCTCACGATGCGCACCTTCCACACCGGTGGCGTCGCCGGCATCGACATCACGAGCGGCCTGCCCCGCGTGGAGGAGCTATTCGAGGCGCGCATCCCCAAGGCGCACGCCATCATCTCCGAGATCGACGGCATGGCCGAGATCGTCCAGGACGGCGAGTCGCGCTGGATAAAGGTCACGAGCTCTGAGTTCTACAGCGACCACTACGACCTGCCGAAGGGCGCCAAGCTCTTGGTGGAGAACGGCGACTGGGTCGACCAGGGCGCCATCCTGGCCCGTGTCGAGGTGAAAGAGAGCAAGAAGAAGGCCGCGGCGGCGGAAACCGAGGAAACGGAGGCGGCGGTCGTGCCTGCCGAGGTCGTCGCGCGCATCGCCGGCCAGGTCAACATCGAGAGAGGCAAGGGCCTTTCCCTGGTCTACGAGGAAAAAGAGGAGCGCGAATATCCGGTCGCGGCCATGGCCCGCGCTCTGGTCGAAAACAACGAAAGCGTGCACGCCGGCCAAAAGCTGACGGACGGCTCGCTCAACCCGCAGGATGTCCTTCGGATCATCGGGCCGGAGGCGGTGCAGAGCTACCTCGTCGAAGAGGTGCAGAAGGTGTATCGCTCCCAGGGCGTGAACATAAACGACAAGCACATCGAAGTGATCATTCGCCAGATGCTGCGCAAGGTCCGCGTCGACACTCCCGGTGACACCGGCTTCCTTCCCGGAGAGCTGGTCGACCGCTTCCGCTACGAAGAGGCGAACGCCAAGGTGCTGGCGGAAGGCGGCGAGCCCGCAACCGCCGTGCCCATACTGCTCGGCGTGACCAAGGCGTCGCTGAGCACGGAGAGCTTCCTGGCGGCGGCCTCCTTCCAGGAGACGACGCGCGTCCTGACCGAGGCGGCGATAAGCGGCATGACCGACAGACTGCTCGGCCTGAAAGAGAACGTCATCATCGGCAAGCTCATTCCGGCGCGTGCCACCATCGACCTGCCGCCGGAGCCGGTGCGCGAGTTCTTCCTGCCGGGCCTACGCCCGGACGGAATGCACGAGCTGCCGCTGGCGATGGGCGAAGACGGCGAGGACGAGGACACGCGCGAGATCGAGCTGGAAGCGCTGATGACGGAGCCCTTCGAATCGGAGGACGCGCTGGCGGTTGCGGAGGACGAAGCTCCGGCCGTGCCGCAGACTTACTTCGCGGAGCCGGACGATCTCGACGAGGACGAGGAAGAAGAAGAAGCGGAAGCAGCGGAAGAGGCGGAAGAGACGGAAGAAGAGGAAAAGAACGAGGAAGAGTAACCGGCAAATTCATTTCAATGCGAGAGAGCCCCGGAATCCCGGGGCTTTTTCCTGCCCGCGATGGGTTAGCGTCTCGTCGTGCTCCTCACCACCGCCAACCGCTCCGCGCACGCCTCCGAGTACGCCTGCAGGCCGCAAACGTTGCAGCCCTCCACGCGGCAATCCGGCGTCGTCTCAACGCTGAGCGCCTTGCGCCACTCGCCCCGCAGGAACGCCTCGCTGACGCCGCTATCGATGTGCGACCAGGGCAACACCTCGAACTCATCGCGTTGACGCCGGGCGTAGGACTCGGCCGATAGCCCCGACTCCGCCAGCGCCGACTGCCAGGCGCCCACGTTCAGCAGCTCGTTCCAAGCGTCGAAGCGGGCGCCGTGCCGCCAGGCGCTCTCGATGACTGTGCCCAGACGCCGGTCACCGCGCGACAGCATCGCCTCGATAAGGCTTTGCTTCGGGTCGTTCCAGGTGAAGGCGACGCCGATGCGCTTGAGGCCGCGTCGCAGCAGGTCGTGGCGCGCTTCGATTTCGTCGGCGGGCATCTGCGGCGCCCACTGGAAGGGCGTGTGCGGCTTGGGGACGAAGATAGACGTGCTTACCTTCACCTGGGCTCGGCCGCCGTGCCGCCGTCGGCCCGCGTCGCGCACCGCGGCCGCCAGGTCGACGATGCCCTGCGCGTCCTCCAGCGTCTCCGTCGGCAGGCCGACCATGAAGTACAGCTTCAGGCTCGTCCAGCCGTGCTCGAACGCCGTCTCCGCCGCCTGCAGGAGATCGGCGTCCGTTGTCGGCTTGTTTATGACGTTGCGCAGCCGCTGGCTGCCTGCTTCCGGCGCGAAAGTGATGTTGCGACGCCCCGGGCCCGAAGCCGACGCCGCGAGGCGCACCGAGAAGCTGTCGACGCGCAGGCTGGGCAAGGCGATGGCGAGGCGCTCGCCGAATTCACGGCGCAGCGCTTCGACTATCGGGCCGATCTCCGAGTGATCGGCGGTGTTGAGGGAGAGCAGGCCGAGCTCATCGTAGCCCGTGGCGGCGAGGAGGGCGCGCGCGGCGTCGAGCACCTCGTCGCAGGACCGCTCCCGACGCGGCCGGTAGATGACGCCCGCCTGACAGAAGCGGCAGCCGCGCACGCAGCCGCGCTGGATCTCGACGGCGGCGCGGTCGTGCACCGTCTGCATGAAAGGGACGATGGGTCGTAGCAGCGGCGGCGAGAGTCGCTCCAGGAAGCGGCGCCTCACCTTTGCTGGCGCGCCTTCCCGCGGTCGAATCTCCGCCACCGTGCCGTCGCTATTGTAGGCAACGTCGTAGAGGCCGGGGACGTAGACGCCCGGAATCTGCGAAAGCTCCCGGAGAACGTCCGCCCGCTGCTTGCCTCCCGACGCCTTCTCCTGTCGCAAGACTTCGGCGATTTCGAGCACGGCCTCTTCGCCCTCGCCGAGCACAAATGCATCGATGAAGGCGGACAGCGGTTCCGGATTGAGGGCAGCCGTCCCGCCGGCGAGCACCAGCGGATGCTCCGAGGTTCGGTCGGCGCTGCGCAGCCGCAGGCCGGCGAGGTCGAGCATGTTGAGCACGTTGGTGAAGGTGAGCTCGTAGCCGAGCGAGAAGCCGATGGCGTCGAACTCCGCCAGCGGATGACGCGTTTCCAGGCTAAAGAGGGGAAGGCCGCGCGTCCGCAACTCCTTCTCCATGTCCGGCCAGGGCGCACAGACGCGCTCGGCCAGCACGTCAGGTTGGCTGTTGAGGATGTCGTACAGGATGGCGATGCCCAGGTTCGACATGCCGATCTCGTAGACGTCGGGGTAGGCAAGGGCCAGGCGCACGGGCGTGGCGCTCCAGTCCTTGACGACGGCGTTCCACTCTCCGCCGGCGTAACGGGCGGGGCGGCTGACGTTCTTGAGGACGGAATCGAAGTCCGGCATAGGGGCCTTTCCGGCGATTGCGAAGCTTATGGAGATCATACCCGAAGCGCCGTCGCGCCCGCAATTTCGAGTCCTCTACCCGCAGGAATAGGGGAAATCCTTGCTTTACGGCGTGTTGCTGCGCCTGCTATCATCAATCTTGTAGGACGTAAGACTTAGTAGGCCGGGTCCGATGTTGTTCGCCCCAGGCTATCCCGCCTGCCCTTGGGTCGGAAGGGTCTTGGCTTCTGTAAAGAGCGTGCTGAGCTGCGCTCTTTTCGTTTTCTCCTGGGAAGGGAGTGGTCGGTATGAAAGTGCTCTTATGTGGAGTGGGAGCTCTTCTCCTCGGTGGGGCCGGCTTCGGGCTGGGCTGGCTCGCGACCGCGGGGGAGAGCGGTTCGACGAAGCCGGCGTTCGTGGCAATCTTTCTCGTGGTGGGGGCGATTCTTGGGGCAGGCATATTCCCTATCATCTTCCTTGCGCCGGTGGAGAGAATGCGACGCTATCTAAGGCGTCTTTCGTTGCCGCAGATCGGCTTGGCGACGCTGGGCCTGACCTCCGGTCTCATCGTGTCTGTGTTGCTGGTGCCCGCCCTCTCGCGCCTGCCTGATCCGGCCGGTTGGATTGCGCCGCTGGTTACCGCCTTCATCGCCGGCGGCGGTGGTCTGCTGCTGTTTGCCGGCCGCGCCGACGAGCTGACGGCGCTGATGAGCAGCCGGCCAAAGAACGGCGGTAACGGCTACGGCAGCAGGAGTTGGAGCAAGGGGCAGCGCTTCCTGGTGGACACGAGCGCCATCATCGACGGCCGCATCGCCGACGTCTCGGAGGCCGGCTTCATCCAGGGGTCGCTCGTTTTGCCGCGCTTCGTCCTCGATGAGTTGCGCCACATCGCCGACTCGCCGGACGCTCTTCGACGTAATCGGGGGCGTCGCGGCTTAGAGGTGCTGAACCGTCTTCAGAAGGAGTCGCCCGTACCGATAGAGATCACAGACAGGGATTTCGAGGACGTGCCGGAGGTCGATAGCAAGCTGGTTCGCATGGCTTCGATTCTTGGCTGCCCGATCATCACCAACGACTTCAATCTGAATCGGGTGGCGGAGATAGAGGGCGTCTCGGTGTTGAACGTCAACCAGCTTGCCAACGCCGTCAAGTCCATCGTCCTCCCGGGCGAAGAGATGGTGGTCCGCGTTATCCAGGAAGGCAAGGAACTTGGCCAGGGAGTAGGCTTTCTAGAAGATGGGACGATGGTAGTGGTGGAAGGCGGACGCCGCCGTTTGAACGAGGAGATCGAGATCACCGTCACGCGCGTGTTGCAGACCGTAGCGGGACGGATGATCTTCGCGCAGCCGAAGGGGTAAGCTTGAAGCATGCCTGACGATGCCGAGGCCGCGGTACGGACGAAGAGGGGGGTCGGCGCCATAATCGTGGCGGCCGGTCGAAGCCTGCGCATGGGCGGCGGCGACAAGATATGGGTCTCCGTTGGCGGCAGGCCATTGCTGGCCCACACCGTCTCCATGTTCCAATTCTGCTCGGCGGTAGACAAGATCGCGCTCGTGCTCTCGTCGGACAGGCAGAAGCTCGGGCTGTCGCTCATCAAGGGCGCGCACTTCGGCAAGGTTACGGAGATCTGCTTCGGCGGCGAGGAGCGGCAGCAGTCGGTCCGCGCCGGGCTGGAGGCCCTCGGTCCCTGCGAGTGGGTGATAGTGCACGACGGCGCGCGCCCGCTGGTCACGACGAAGCTCATCGAGCAGGGGCTGGCAGCGGCGCGTCAGACCGGCGCCGCTACCTGCGCGGTTCCCGTCCACGACACGCTCAAGCTCGTCAATGAGCGCCAGATCGTCGAAAAGAGCCTGGAGCGCAACGGTCTCTGGCTGATCCAGACGCCGCAGGTCTTCCGCTACGACTTGCTGATGGAGGCGCACCGCAAGGCGGACGGCCGGACCTTCGCCAACGATGACGCCGCTCTCGTCGAGCGCATGGGCTACGAGGTCAAGGTCTTCATGGGCTCATATCACAACATCAAAGTGACGACGCCCGAAGACCTCGTGCTGGCGCAGATGCTTCTGAAGTGGCATCGGATGTAGCATGAGGGTCGGCATCGGCTACGACGTCCACCCCTTCGACGCAGCGCGGCCGCTCATCCTTGGCGGCGTTCGGATCGAAGGGTCGCCGGGCCTGAGCGGCCACAGCGACGCCGACGTCCTCCTGCACGCCGTCATCGATGCGCTGCTGGGCGCCGCCGGGCTGGACGATATCGGCAGGCATTTCCCCCCGGGCGATCCGGCGTACAAAGACATCGACAGCGCGGAGCTGCTCCGGCGAACGCGGGCGCTGCTAGCCAAGAGCGGCCATGCCGTCGGCAACGTCGATGCGACGGTGATTGCTGAGGCGCCGAAGCTCGCGCCGCACATCCCATCCATGCGGAAGGCGATCGCCGCCGCGCTGGAGATCGACACGTCGCGGGTAAGCGTGAAAGCGACCACCCATGAAGGCCTGGGGGCGATAGGCAGAGGCGAAGGGATTGCCGCGATGGCTGTCGCCTTGATAGAGTAGAGGTAGTGGACGCTAATTCCTCACAAAGATCGGTCCGAAAGCCGGACCTGCCGCGGCCCTCGCAGAAGGGCAGGAGATGTCGCTGCGTCTGTAGCAGCGGGCGGTCGCGCTGAGCGACGCCCGGAAAGCGGCACAGCCCGCACGCGCGGGCCTATCTTCTGAATCGAAATCGAGGGCAAGATGAAAGTCTTACAGAGCATAGTTCGTGATATCCAGACCGCTAGGCGAAGTGACCCGGCGGCCACGAGCAATCTGGAAGTTATCCTGGCATACCCGGGCTTCCACGCTCGCCAGTTCCACCGCCTGGCGCACACGC
This sequence comes from Dehalococcoidia bacterium, assembly GCA_050010555.1. Lineage (GTDB taxonomy): Bacteria > Chloroflexota > Dehalococcoidia > DSTF01 > JALHUB01 > JALHUB01. The sequence continues at coordinate 51,788 of JBEKKV010000004.1, read as the reverse complement.
TTTACAATCGACGCGTTCCGCTGGCGCCGCGCCTCGTTTCGGCGGCAGGCCGCTTCCTGACCGGCATCGAGATACACCCGGGCGCGAAGATCGGGGAGGGGCTGTTCATCGACCACGGCATGGGGACGGTGATCGGCGAGACGGCGGAGATCGGCGACGACTGCCATCTCTACCAGGGCGTGACGCTGGGCGGCACCAGCCACAGGCGGGAGAAACGCCACCCGACGCTGCGCAACAACGTCACCGTCGGCGCGGGCGCAGAGGTCATAGGCGCGATAGAGATCGGCGAGAACGCGCGCATAGGCGCCGGCTCCGTCGTCATCACCGACGTTCCCGCCAACGCTACCGTCGTCGGCGTGCCGGGACACATCGCCGCCTTCCAGGAGCCGGGCGAGGAGACGGTGATGCGGATGCCGGACCCGGAATGGGACCGGATCCGGGCGCTGGAGAAGCGAGTCGAGCGGCTGGAGAGTCGCCTGCTCCCGACTAACGGGCAACCGCCGGAGACAACCGAAATCAGGGCTAGCGAGGAAAGCGAAGCATGAGGCTGTACAACACGCTGACGCGGACGGAAGACGAGTTCGCGCCCTCCGACGACACGGTGAAGATGTACGTCTGCGGGCCCAACCTGTACGCGCCCTGCCACGTCGGGCACGCCATGAGCTACGTCGTGTTCGACGTGTTGCGCCGCTACCTGGAGTGGCGCGGCTACAAGGTGCGCCACGTCCAGAACTTCACCGACATCGAGGACAAGATCATCGCGCGGGCGCAGGCGACGGGCGTCTCCACGGAAGAGCTATCGCGGCAGTACGTCGACCGCTTCTTCGCCGACATGGACCGGCTTCGCATCCAGAGGGCGCACGTCTACCCGCTGGCGACGCACGAGATACCCGGCATGATCGAGATGATCCAGGGACTCATCGCCAAGGGGCACGCCTATCCCGTCGACGGCGATGTCTATTTCCGCGTCCGGAGCGATCCGGAGTACGGCAAGCTTTCCGGGCGCTCGCTGGACGACCTGCAGGCGGGCGCACGTATCGAAGTCGACGAGCGCAAGGAGCACCCGATGGACTTCGCCCTGTGGAAGGCTTCGAAAGAAGGTGAGCCTTCCTGGGAGAGCCCGTGGGGGCCGGGCCGGCCGGGCTGGCACATCGAGTGCTCCGTCATGTCGCTGCGCTACCTGGGGCGGCTGGACATCCACGGCGGCGGCCAGGACCTCATCTTCCCCCATCACGAGAACGAGCTGGCGCAATCGGAGTGCTACACCGGGATCAAGCCGTTCGTGCGCTTCTGGGTGCACAACGGTCTCGCCCGCCTGAGCGACGGCGAGGAGAAGATGACGCGCTCGCTGGGCAACCTCGTCGCCATCACCGACGCCCTCGACCAGCACGGCGCCGACACGCTGCGCCTGTTCATCCTCAGCTCCAACTATCGCAGCCCGCTCACCTACGCAGACGAGGCGCTGACAGCGGCCAAGCGCGGCGTCGAACGGCTCCGGACGGCGGCGCATGCGCCCTCGCCGGACGGCGGCGAGTCGCTGGACGCGGCGCCGTTCCGGGAGCGCTTCGTCGAGCAGATGGAGAACGATCTCAACACGGCCCAGGCGCTGGCCGCGCTGTTCGACCTGGCGCGCGAGATCAACCGAGCCCGCGACGAAGGTCGGAGCATTCGGGAGGCCCAGGCGACGCTACTGGAGCTGGCGGGCATCTTCGGGCTGACGCTGGAAGAAGGGGAGACCGCCGTTTCCGCCGCGCCGTTCATCGAGCTGCTCATCGAGACGCGCGAAGGCCTTCGACAAGCTAAGCAGTTCGCTCTGGCGGACGAGGTCCGCAGCCGCCTGGAAGCGCTGGGCATCGTGCTTGAGGACGGCCGCGAGGGCACAACCTGGAAGCGCAAGGATTGACTTAGGGCGGGGCAATCCCTATACTTACGTATGCTAAGAGCCCCGATTGTCGGGGGCCTACTTTTGTTACGCCCGAAAGGGATTGGGCCCTTGGGTGGAGCGCAGCAAGCCCGAGTGGCGCAATGGTAGCGCAACCGACTTGTAATCGGTAGGTTGGTGGGTTCGAATCCCCCCTCGGGCTCCAGCTTGATGCAGGCGGAGGGGTGGGTGAGCGGCTAAAACCGGCGGTCTGTAAAATCGCTGCCTTGACAGGCTACGCAGGTTCGAATCCTGCCCCCTCCACCACTCGAAGGCTCAGACGGGAAACCGAAGAACGAAGCACCGGACCAGGGGGCGGCAGGGAGGCAGGATCGCCGCGCAAGCCGCCGTAGTTCAGGTGCCCACATAGCTCAGCAGGTAGAGCACGTTCTTGGTAAGAACGGGGTCCTCGGTTCGAGTCCGAGTGTGGGCTCCATAATCTAGGAGGAACAAAGCGACATGGCCAAGAAGAAGTACGAGCGAACGAAGCCCCACGTCAACGTCGGTACCATCGGTCACGTCGACCATGGCAAGACGACCCTTCTCTCCGGGATAACAAAAGCGTTGTCGCTCAAGGGGTTCGCGGAATACCGCGACTTCTGGAGCATTGACAACGCGCCGGAAGAGAGAGCGCGTGGCATCACCATCCAGGTCCAGCACGTCGAGTACGAGACCGAGAAACGGCACTACGCTCACATCGACTGCCCAGGCCATGCTGACTATATCAAGAATATGATCACCGGCGCTGCTCAGATGGACGGCGCCATCCTCGTCGTCGCCGCGCCGGAAGGGCCAATGCCCCAAACGCGGGAGCACATCCTCCTCGCCTACCAGGTCGAGGTGCCGGCCATGGTCGTCTTCCTCAACAAGATCGACCAGATGGACGACCCGGAGCTTCTGGACCTGGTGGAGCTGGAGCTGCGCGAGCTGCTCACCAGCTACCACTTCCCCGGCGACGAGATTCCGATCATCCGGGGCTCCGCGCTGAAGGCGATGGAATCGGACAGCAAGGATGTCAACGCGCCCGAGTTCGAGCCGATATGGAAGCTCATGGACGCGATCGATAACTACATTCCGCAGCCGGAGCGGCCGCGCGACCAGCCGTTCCTTATGCCGGTTGAGGACGTCTTCGGCATTAAGGGCCGCGGCACAGTCGTCACCGGCCGAATCGAGCGCGGCGTCGTCCGAACCGGCGAAGAGATCGAGATCGTCGGTCTGGCCGAAACACGGAAGACCGTCGTAACCGGCGTCGAGATGTTCCGCAAGACGCTCGACTACGGCGAGCCGGGCGACAACGTCGGCCTCCTCCTCCGCGGCATTGAACGCGAGGACGTGGCGCGCGGGCAGGTCATTGCCGCGCCGGGCAGCATCAAGCCGCACACCTACTTCGAAGGCAGAGTTTACGTGCTGTCGAAGGAAGAGGGCGGCAGGCACACGCCGTTCTTCAACGGCTACCGGCCGCAGTTCTTCGTGCGCACGACGGACGTGACGGGGAGTTGCGAGCTGCCGGAGGGCGTGGAGATGGTCATGCCCGGCGACAATGTCGACGTAAAGGTCCGCCTCATCGAGCCGATTGCACTGGAGGAAGGGTTGCGCTTCGCCATCCGCGAGGGCGGCCGCACAGTTGGCGCCGGCGTAGTGGTGAAGATACTGGAGTAGGAAGAGAGAGGGGCCGGCCCGAAGCTGGTCGAGAGCTAGATGGCGAAGAAAGAAGAACGAGCGATCATCACCCTGGCATGCTCAGAGTGCCGGGAGCGGAACTACGTAACCGAGAAGAACCGGCGCAACGACTCCGAACGTATCGAGCTGCGCAAGTACTGCCCGCGCTGCCGCTGTCACCGCGCGCACCGTGAGGTCAGGTAAGTCGGTGTCGGTCGGATGCGAGCGGTACGGGGCGAAGGGCGTGGGAGGCGAAGATAATGAGTCGTGCGCTTAGACGGCATCCCGCCGTTAGCAAGCCATCGAAAAAGGCGCCTTCGCTGCGAGCGTCAGGGCCCCCGAAGGGCGGCGCGCCTACGCGCACCCGCAAGGGCTGGCGCCGCTTCCTTCCGCGCTGGGCCGATGACATCATCAGTGAGCTGCGCAAGGTCACCTGGCCGACGCGTCGCGAGACCGTGAACCTCACGATCCTCGTCATCGTCGTGTCCGCGGCCATCGGCGGGCTGCTCGGCGGAATCGACGTCCTGTTCAACTGGTTCATGAATGCTACGATATTACGCTGACGGGGACTAAAGTGCCGAGGAAAAAGAAGACAGCAGTAATAGACGCAGAAAAGAAAGAAGCGCAGGCGGAAGCGCAGGCCGCCGAGGAAGACATAGCCGCGCCGGTCGAGGGCCGTGCCTGGTACGTCATCCACACCTACTCGGGTTACGAGAACAAGGTGAAGGCGAACCTGGAGCACCGCATCGAGTCCATGGACGCGAAAGAGCTCGTCTTCCAGGTGATCGTGCCGACGGAGGACGAGATCGAGATCCGCGACGGACAGCGCCGCACGGTCGAGAAGAAGGTGTTTCCCGGCTACGTGCTGGTACAGATGATAGAGTTGCGCGACGATGACCCGGAATCCAGCCGGGCCTGGTTCGTCGTGCGGAACACGCCGGGTGTCACCGGCTTCGTCGGCTCGGGCGTCAAGCCGACGCCGCTGGAGTCGAGCGAGGTGCGCAAGATCGTGCGCCAGATGCGCTCGGAGGAGCCGCGCGTCAAGGTCGGCTTCACCATCGGCCAGAGCGTTCGCGTCATCGACGGGCCGTTCATGGACTTCGTCGGCCAGGTCGACGAGATAAACCTGGAGAAGGGCCGCGTCCGCGTGCTGGTCTCCTTCTTCGGCCGGGAGACCCCGGTAGAGCTCGATTTCCTCCAGGTGGAGAGGCTGTAAATTGGCAAAGAAAGTCCGCGCAATCGTCAAGTTGCAGATTGAGGCCGGAAAGGCCAATCCCGCACCGCCCGTCGGGCCGGCTCTGGGCCAGCACGGCGTCAACATCATGTCGTTCTGCAAGGACTATAACGAGAAGACGGCCTCGCAGCCGGGAACGATCGTTCCAGTCGAAATCACAGTCTTCGAGGACCGCTCCTTCACCTATGTGCTCAAGACGCCGCCCGTGTCGGAGTTGCTCAAGAAGGCGACGGGCCTCAACAAGGGCAGCGCGGCGCAGAAGCGCGAGAAGGTCGGCGAGCTCTCTCGCGATAAGGTCCGCGAGATTGCCCAAGTCAAGCTCCGCGACCTGAACGCGACGGACGTCGAGGCGGCGATGCGCATGGTCGAGGGAACGGCCCGCAGCATGGGAATAGAGGTCAAATAGTGGTAACGAAGGTTGGCAAGAAGCACCAGGAGGCGCTGACGCTCGTAGACCGCGAGGCGACTTACGCGCCAGCGGAGGCGATAGCGCTCGCCAAGAAGGCAGCCCACGTCCGCTTCGACGAGACGGTGGAGCTGCACGTTCGCACCGGGCTGGACGTTCGCCACGCCGACCAGCAGATCCGCGGCTCCGTGCTGCTGCCGCACGGTCTGGGCAAAACCGTCCGCGTGCTGGTGTTCGCGGAGGGCGAAGCGGAGAAGCAGGCGCAGGAGGCGGGTGCCGACTACGTCGGCGCGGACGAGCTGATAAAGAAGGTCGAAGGCGGCTGGACAGACTTCGACGTTGCCCTCGCCCAGCGGGAGATGATGGGCAAGGTGGGACGCCTGGGTCGAGTCCTCGGGCCGCGCGGCCTCATGCCCAACCCGCGCTCCGGCACCGTCGTCGAAGCGCAGGACGTGGCGCGGGCGGTGCAGGATGCCCGTCAGGGAAAGGTCGAATACCGGCTGGACCGAAGCGCCATCATCCACGTCCCCATCGGCAAGATCGGCTTCGAGGAGCAGAAGCTGCTGGAGAACCTGGCGTCGATAGTCGAGACGCTGGTGAAGGCGCGGCCGGCCGGCGCCAAGGGCCAGTTCATCCGCAGCATTACTCTTGCAACGACGATGGGGCCGGGGATCAAGCTGGAGCTTAACTCGACGCTCGCTCTCACCACGTCGTAGCATCGCCTGACGCGGACGTGTTGTCCGCGCGGCCGATTGAACATAGACTAAGCAATACGCCACAGACAGCGGGTTCCGCCTGAAAGCGGATTAAAGCAGCCCGCCGAGGCGAAGCATGACGGTCGGGCGAAATCCCGCTGGTAGGCGCCCGATGTGCTCGGCTCTTGTCTGTGACGGCAAGGGCCTTTTCGTTGCCCGGGAGGGAAACATGCCGGCACCAAAGAAGTTACGAATCGTCGAAGAGCTGACGGAGCGGCTTACGCGCGCAACCATCGCCATCGGCGCCGCCTATCAGGGGCTGCGGGTCGCGGAAATGACCACGCTGCGACGCCAGATGCGGGCCAAAGGCGTCGAAGTGCAGGTCACGAAGAACACCCTGCTTCGACTTGCCGCCGCCGCCGCTGAAAAGCCGGAGATAGGCGAGCTCGGCGAGGGCCCAACGGCGGTCATGATCGGCTACGGCGACGCCGTTGAGGTGGCGAAGGCGGTCACCGAGTACGTGCAGTCGGCGAAAAACGCCTTCGCGCCGCGTCGAGCCTTCGTCGAGGGCCGCTTGCTGACGGCCAAGGAGCTCGGCGAGCTTTCGACGCTGCCGCCGCGCCCCGTCCTCGCCGGCCAGGTCGCCGGAGCGCTGCGGTCGCCCGTGTGGCGGCTGGCGCAGTTGCTGGCCGGCGCGCTTGTCCAGCCGACGCCACAGCTCTTGAACTCCAGCCTGCGGCAATTCCAGGGCCTCCTCGATGCGCGGGCGCAGCAGTTGGAGGCCTGACAACCCATTTCATCCAAACGGTAATCGCTTCGAAGGGAGATTCAGATGCCAGTAGCAAAGACAGCCAAGAAAGACGGCGACCGCGTAGACCAGGCATTCGACCTGATCAAGGAGATGACCATCCTTGAGCTGCGCGACCTGAACAAGCGCATCGAGGAGGAGTTCGGCGTCGTTGCCGCCGCGCCGGTCGCCATGGCCGCTGCGCCGATGGCCGCCGCCGGGCCCGCGCCTGCCGCCGCCCCTGCGGAGGAAGCCGAGGAGCAGACGGAGTTCACGGTCGTCCTCAAGGACATGGGCGCCAACAAGATCAACGTCATCAAGGCAGTCCGCGAGGTGACGACCCTTGGACTCAAGGAGGCGAAAGACCTCGTCGAGAGCGCGCCGACGAACGTCAAAGAGGGCGTGAGCAAGGAAGAGGCAGAGGTCGCGGTCAACAAGCTGAAGGACGCTGGCGCCACCGTCGAGCTTCGCTAGCCATTTTCTTCAGCGAAAATAACGCTAGCGTCTAGCGAAAGAGCGGGAAAGCTGCTATATTCTCCGTTGCATGAGGTGCTTTAGCTGCGACAAGGATGCGACGCGCGAATGCCGACGCTGCGGTAGGCTCTACTGTGACGAGCACGGGGACGAGCTGTGCGAGCGCTGCCTCAAGCCGGCTGGGGCGCTCCCCTCCTTCCTGCTCTATCGCGGCACTCTGCTGGCGCTGCTCCTGGGGACCGTTGTCGCCCTCTACCTGCTCCTCAAGCCGCCGCAAGAAGCAAGCCAGTCCACCTTCAACATCGTCCAGCCGACGGCCACGACCGCCATCGTCCGCACGCCGACGGGCGGACCCACGCCGACCCCCAACGCATCGCCGAACCCGTCGCCCAACGCATCGCCGAACGCCTCGCCGGCGGCGACGCCTACGGCCGGCGGCGTAATCGCTTACACGGTGCAGCCCGGCGACACCCTCGTCGACATCGCGACCCGCTACCTGCCGACCGGCATGGGCATCAACGACTTCATGTGGCAGATAGCCACCCATAACGGCCTCGACCCGTCGAACCCGATTCTTCAGCCCGGACAGATACTGAACCTTCCCCAGTAGGCAGGGAATCTCTTGAAAGAGGGCCTTTGCTCGCCGGACGCCGCCTGGTCCGGCCGCCGCAGCGTGTACGCCGATCTCCTCGATGGCGTAGAAGCGAGTCCTGGAGGGTAAGGTTGGAGGAGCAGGAGCCGTTCTCGTCGGCGGGGACGCCGCGCAAAGCCGAATACTACACGCTCATCAGGGACCTGCCGTCGTCGGAGCGCCCCCGCGAGCGCCTGCGCGACTTCGGCGCCAGCGCCCTCTCCAACGCCGAGCTCCTGGCGATAATCCTGCGCACCGGCGCGCACAAGGAAAGCGTGCTGGCGATGGCCTCGCGGCTGCTGTCGTCCCATCGGGGGCTCGTCGGGCTGGCGCGGGTGAGCTTCGGCGAGCTGTGCAACGAGCACGGCCTCGGCGAGGCGAAGGCGGCGCAACTGAAAGCGGCACTGGAGCTGGGCCGCCGCCTCTCTTCGACGCAGCCCGAGGAGCGGGCAGTGGTGCGCTCGCCGGAAGACATAGCCAACCTGTTGCTCAGCGAGATGGGCCTTCTGGAGCAAGAGCACCTGCGCATTGTACTGCTCAACCAGCGCAACCAGGTGCTCGGTGTGCCGGAGGTGTACCGCGGCAGCGTCAACACGTCGCTCATCCGGATAGCGGAAGTGTTCCGGGAGGCGATCCGTCAGAACTGCCCGGCGGTCGTCCTCGTCCACAATCATCCCTCCGGCGACCCGACGCCCTCAAATGACGACATCGCCATGACCAAGCAGGCGGTGGAGGCGGGCAAGCTGCTGGATATCGAGGTGCTCGACCACGTCGTGATAGGGCAGGGGCGGTATCTCAGCCTGAAGGAGCAGGGCCTGGGCTTCTCGACGGCGTAGCTCAGCGCGCAGCCAGTCCTTCAACCCGCTCTCAAATTGACGGGCCCGGCGTTTTCGCGGGATAATAGGCTAAGTTTGCTATACGGTCTGCACACAAGGAGGTGTCTGGTGAAGAGGTCATGGATTTGCCTGTTGATGGTGCTGGCAATCGTTGCCAGCGGGACTTTCGTCGCTTGCGGCGGCAGCAGTAGCTCGTCGCCGACTGCAACAGCTAAGCCGGCGCAAACGGCATCGACGCCGTCAACCAGTGCGACAAGCGCGCCGGCGTCGACCAGTAGCGGCGGCACGGGTGGCGGCTCCCTGAGCGACGTACCTGTCTACCCCGGGGCCACGAAGCTCAGCAGCGGCGAGTACTCCGGCTCCTCGGCGTCAATACCGGCTATTGGCTCCGATTTGAACGCGGCAGACTACACGAACGTCGCTTACGCTATTTACCAGACGAACGATGGCCCGCAGCAGGTCTTCGACTGGTACAAGAGCAACATGAGCGGCTGGAAAGACGAAGGATCGTTCAGCGGCGGCACCGGGAGCGACACCGGTGCCTTTGCAGCCTGGTCGAAGGACAACGGCAACGAGGCTGCCTGGATAACCGTCGGGGCAAGCGGCGGTACGACTTCGCTTAGTATCTGGGTCGGCTCTAAGTAGCATCGCCCCCAAGCCTGGGCTCTAGTTGGCTATCTGCGCGGGCAGCGCGCCCTTGGGATTGCGTTGCCCGCTCCTCTTCAGAGGTCTATATCGTAGCGAGCGCTTCCTGACCTCAAGGAACGGGGCTGGGCTTCGCGGCCACCGCAGCCCCGTCCGGCCGTCGGGCATTCACCTAATCGTCCCCTCTAATTGACGGCCTCCAGGATTCCGACGATAATGCGGCGACATCGACGCTGCCGGCGCGCGCAAGGAGACGATTCGTGCGAAGGTTCTGGAGTCTTGCCTTTCTTGCCCTCCTGGCCCTAGCCGCTGCGTCTCTCGCCGCCTGCGGTGGGAGCGAGAAGGCAAGCGAATCGGCGACGCCTCTTTCTCAGGCGACGGCAACGCCGAAGGATAACGCCGCGAGCATGTCCCTGAACGATGTGCCGGTCTATCCGGGGGCCACGGAAGTCACCCGCAACCAGTGGTCCGGCGCCGACGCGGCGATCCCGGTAATCGGGACGGATGGAAGCGGGACGGTCTACGGAACGGCCGCCAGCACGATGTATGACACGAACGATAACGCCCTGGTGGTCTTCGCCTGGTACAAGGAGGAGATGAGCGGTTGGACTGAGGTTCATCCCACTGGCGGCGACTTCGACGACCCAACGCTTTTGTCGGCGGCCTGGACGAAGGACGGCGGCAAGACGGCTGCCTGGATCATTCTGGCGAATAACGACGACGGGACCGCGTCGCTCACACTCTGGGCCGCCTCGCAGTAGGTGGCACGAACCCCCGCGCTATCGCCCCGCCGCGCCTGCATCGAGCTGCGCAAGCGCTTCCGATTCGACGATGCGGTAGACCTCCGCCAGCGGCATCCCGTGCGCCAGCGCCAGGCGACGGCACGCTTCGTACTCCGGCGAGACCTGCGGCTTGCGTCCGGGCAGCCGCTTGACCTTCACAGCCGCCGGGCCAAGGCTCGACTCGAAATCGAATGTCTCGCGCTGCGCCTCGTGACGGCGCACCTCCTGCACCCGCACGCCCAGCGTCGACGTCTCCTCCAGCAGGATGCGCGTGACTCCCTCTTCCCGCTCGACGCTGCAAAGCAGTGAAAGCTTGATTGCCGGACGGTTCTTCTTCATCTGGATGGGCGTGAACCACACGTCCGCCGCGCCCGCCGCGAACAGACGCTCCTGCACGAAGCCCAGCAGCTCCGCGCTCATGTCGTCTATGTTCGTCTCAATGAGGAGGATGGCGTTGCCTGTGTCCGGCAACGGCTCGCCCAGCCAGAGACGGAGAACATTGGGCCGACCAGCCGTGTTGCGGCTGCCGGCGCCGTAGCCGACTCGTTGGAGCGTCATCGCCGGTCGCTGGAAGCTCGCCAGCGTAGCGACGATGGCCGCGCCCGTCGGCGTCACGAGTTCCCCCGGCTCGTCGGCGTCGGAGATGGGCGCATTCGCCGTCGCGAGGAGCTCCAGCGTCGCAGGCGCCGGGACCGGCAGCGCTCCGTGTGCGCCTCGCACCTCGCCGCGGCCGGCGGGCAGTGGAGACGCGAAGACCTGCTCGGCGCCCAGGAGACGTAGGCCTGCCACCGCTCCAATGACGTCGATCAGCGTGTCGACAGAGCCCAACTCGTGCAGGACGACGGAGTCGACTTCGACGCCGTGGACGCGCGCCTCCGCCTCGGCGAGGCGACGGACAACGGCCGATGCCTTCTCCCTGTCGGCGGTCGGCAGGCTGCTGCCTTCGATGACGGCCAGCGCGTCGCGGAGCCGTGGAAGGGACGGCGCGTCCGGCGCAAGCTCGACCGTCACCTTCGTGGCCGCAAGCTCGGCGCGCTGCGTCCGTTCCGCCGTCAGCCGGTAGCCGGAGACGTTCAGCTTCGCCAGCTCCGCCTGTAGCGTCGCCAGCGGCAGACCGGCGTCGACGACGGCGCCGAGCAGCATGTCGCCGCTGATGCCGGAGAAGCAGTCGAGATAAGCGATGCGCGTCAGATTCGGCTCCTTCGCGCTCAGCCCTGGGCGTGGGCGAGCCGGTTAATGACGGCCGCCAGGTAGCCGGCGCCAAAGCCGTTGTCGATGTTGACGACGGCGACGCCCGGCGCGCAACTGTTCAGCATCGTCAGCAGGGGCGCGACCCCCTGGAAGCTGGCGCCATAGCCCACGGACGTCGGCACGCCGATGACCGGCATCGCGACGAGGCCGGAGACGACGCTGGGAAGGGCGCCCTCCATACCGGCGACGACGACGAGCACGCGGGCCTCGCGCAGCATCGGAAGATGGTCGAGAAGACGATGCAGCCCGGCGACACCCACGTCGTAAACGCGCTCGACGCCGCTGCCCATAAGCGTCGCCGTGACCGCCGCCTCCTCCGCCACCGGCAGGTCCGCCGTACCGCCGCAGACGAGGCAGACGCCCGGCAGCGCCTCAGTCGGATGGCGGTCCACCGTCGCCGCCCGTGCGATGTCGTGGTAGACGGCGTCGGGGACTTTTTTCACGATTTGATCGAATACGTCGCGGTCGATTCGCGTCACCAGCAGGCGTCCGGCCCGCTCGGCGAGGCGCTCCGCGATCGTCACCACCTGCTCCGCCGTCTTCCCCTGGCCCAGCACGACCTCCGGCAGGCTGTCGCGGAGGGCGCGATGGTGGTCCAGCTTGGCGAAGCCGATGTCCTCATATGGAAGGTGGCGCAGCCTCTCCAGCGCGCCTTCTATGTCCGTCGTCCCTTTCGATACGGACTCGAGTAGCTGTCGTAGGCTTTGCTCGTCGATAGTGTCACGCTCCAAACATATTTCGTTGACCGCGAATGGAATTATAGCATCGCAGGTTCAGCGGACAAAAGCGCTGCCGATTCTACACAGGGTTGACGCCCTTAGAGTCGCAAGGGTATTATCAATCCGGCGGAGCTGCGTCTTGTAGCGCAGCGTGAGGCACTAAACGGTAAAGATGGAAGCCGACGACGGCGGCGATCGTAGCCGCCAAACAGAACACAGAGGAGGCGATTCACCGTCGATGAGTCGCTGGTAGAGCGCTAGCGCGCCCGGCCGCGGCTCGTCCGCGGCGAACCACCTCCTGTCACGACCTTTTTGAGGAGGTGGTTTTTCATGCCTTTCCTCAGCCAACTCCTGGGCCGCCCCACCGTCGACGCCGAGGGCGCGCGCGTCGGCGTTCTGCGCGACCTCCTGGTAGCGAGCGATAGCCCTTATCCGGCGCTGAGCGCAATCATCGTCGCCGATAAGGGGCATATGCACGCCATTCCCTGGATTCACGTCGCTTCCGTCACGCCGCGCGGGGCGGTGCTGCGCAGCCGCGTCCGCCTGGAGGCGTTTCCCGCGCCGACCGACGACCTGATCTGGCTTGGGCGCGACCTGCTGGACAAGCAGATCGTCGATACGCACGGCGTGAAGCTGGTGCGAGTGAACGACCTCGCGCTGACGCCTATCAACGGCGACCTGCGCCTCGCCGGCGTCGACAACAGCGTGGCCGGCCTCCTGCGACGGCTCGGGATCGAGTGGCTGGCAAACCTTGCCGCGCGCGGGCGGCCGCGACTCATCGACTGGGAGCAGGTGGACATCGGCCCTGCGGTCGACGAGATCCGTCTGAAGGTGCCGTTCCACCGCCTGCGTCGGATGAACCCGGCGGACATCGCGTCGGTCATCAGCCAGATGTCGCCCGGCGAGGCGGCGGACGTACTGGAGGCGCTCGACGACGAGATCGCGGCGGATGCCCTGGCGGAGCTATCGGACGAGCACCAGGCGGCCGTCGTGACCGCCATGGAGCCGGAAGAAGCCGCTGATGTGCTGGAGCGCATGGCGCCGGACGAGGCGGCGGACATCCTGGGCGACGTCCACCACGAGCGCGCCGGCGAGCTCATGCGGCTGATGGAGCCGCACACGGCGCAGGAAGTGCGCTCGCTGCTGATCTATGAAGACGACACGGCCGGCGGTCTGATGAACAGCCGTCTCTTCGCCGTCGCCGAGATGGAGACGGCGGGCCGCGTCCTGGAGGACCTGCGACGCACGTCCCCGCCGGAAGACGAGATCTACTACCTTTACGTCGTCGACGGCAGCGGGCGGCTATGGGGCGTCCTCTCTCTGCGCGACCTCGTCGTCGCCGAGCCGGACACGCTCATCGCCGACTGCGCGCGCCAGGACGTGGCGTTCGTCCGCCTGGACGACTCCAAGGAGGAGGTGGCGCGCAAGCTAATCCACTACAATCTGCTCGCCATTCCCGTCGTCGATGAGCACAGCCATCTGAAGGGCATGGTGACCGTTGACGACGTGCTGGACCTCGTGACGCCGCGCGCCTGGCAAAACCAGCCACGTCGAATGGCAGGGTAGACGGATGAGGGACGATGATAAACCGGGCTATCCCTCCGACGCGACTTGGGCGGTCTGTGTTGTGCCTCCTGGTGTATCTGAACCGCATGGGCCCCTGGCGGCGGGCGGCGCTGTTCCTGGCCGTCATGGGGCCGGGCCTGATTACCGGCATCGTCGACGATGATTCGACGGGGATTGCCGGCTACTCCATCGCCGGCTCACGCTTCGGCTACGACCTCCTCTGGACGCTGATCCTCGCTGCCGCCGCCCTGGCGATTGTCGGCGAGATGGCGGCTCGAATGGGCGCCATCACCGGCAAAGGCCTCGGCGAGATAATCCGCGAGCGTTTCGGCGTCCGCATCACATCCTTCGCTTTGCTCATTCTGCTAGTTGCCAACACCGCTACCGTGATTGCGGAGTTCGCCGGAATTGCCAGCGCATCGGAGATATTTCACGTGTCGCGCTATATAACCGTGCCCTTGGCGGCGCTCCTGGTCTTCGTCGTCGTGGCCTACGGCTCGTACCGGCGAATGGAGAGAGTGCTGCTGGCGTTCTCGGCCGTATCCGTGGCCTACATCATCACCGGCTTCCTGGCGAGGCCCGATTGGGGCGCCGTGGCGACGCATTCGGTCGTTCCGCACGTTCAGGCCAACCTGGCGTATCTCTCCATCCTCATCGGCGTCATCGGCACGACGATAACGCCGTGGCAGCAGTTCTATCTGCAATCGACGGTTGTGGACAAAGGCCTGGGGGAGCGCGAGTTCAAGCTGGAGCGTCTGGACGTGTTCGTCGGGGCGTTCGCATCCGCGACGATCGCCTTCTTCATCATCGTGACGACAGCCGCGACGCTGCACGCGCACGCTGAGCCTTCAGGGACGGTGGAGGAGATTGCGCAGTCGCTGCGACCGCTGGCTGGCGACTTCTCGGCCAATCTCTTCGCTATCGGCCTGCTGAACGCGTCGCTGCTGGCGGCGGCGGTTCTACCGCTCACGACGGCCTACGCCGTATGCGGCGCGTTTGGCTGGGAGCGCAGCGTCAACTTGCCGATCCGCGAGGCGCCTGTGTTCTTCGGCCTGTTCGGCGGGCTGCTCGTCGTCGGCGCGGCTGCCGTGCTCATCCCGGGCATGCCGCTCCTCATCCTGCTCCTCATCCCCAACGTTGTCGGCGCTGTCCTTCTGCCGGTCATCCTCATCATGATGGTGAAGGTGCTGAACGATTCGAAGATAATGGGGCGCTGGACGAACTCGACCGGCTGGAACGTCGGGGCATGGGCCGTAACGGGCGCGCTCATCGGGCTGACGGTCGTATACGCGTTCACGGCCGTGCTGCAGGCGACGGGGGTCGTCAGCGGCTGACGGGAGGCCCTTAGGGGCGTCGAAAGCCGGTTAGATTCTGTGCTCTTCCCGCACGACGCGTCGGGCGCCCGCGTGCCAGCTCGTCCGCCAGTCGCGCGCCGGAACGATCGCCGCCAGCCTGTCGAGTTGCCCGATAGCTTCCAGTCGACGGTAGATTATCTGCCAGGCGCAGGGTCGTTCCGGGTCGACCTCGCAGCCGTCTTCGCTGGAGCCGGCGCACGGACCGTTGAGCATTCGCTTGGCACAACGGGTGATGGGGCAGATGCCGCCGAAGTCGGCCAGGACGCAGGCGCCGCAGCCCAGACACTTCTCCGTCCAGACGCCCTGCTCTTCGAGGATGCCGATGAATTGCGTGTCGAGCGCGGCGTAGACGGGCTTGTCCGGGAAGCGCTCCGCTATCGCCTGGACGCCGGCGCCGCAACCGAACGACAGGATCGCCTCGTTGCGGGCCGCGGCCGCCGCCAGGTCGGCGATGAACTCGTTCTCGCACTGCCGCTCGATAGTCATCTGCTCGATTTCGATCGGCCGGCCCTCCAGGCGTCGCGCCATGCGCATCGCGTAGGACATGATGCCGACTTCCCGGTCGCCGCCGGCAAGGCAGACGGTGACGCACGTCCCGCAGCCGACGAACAGCACCTTGTCATGACGCATGAGCAGACTTCTGACTTCTGCGATTGATTTTCCGGTTGCGACTATCATTCTTGCCCTCTATTCTCAGCCAGACGCAGCGGGCTGGGTCCCAGCCGTTCAACGGTCTCCACCATCTCCCGCACCCGCGCCACAAACGTCGGCGCCTCCGACGCGGAGAGGTTGACCATCCGCAGACGTTCGCCGCCGATGCCGATGTCGTCCAAAAGCTTTCGCGTGGCCGCGACGCGACGCTTCGCCCGCAGGTTTCCCTCGGTGAAGTGGCAGCCGCCCTCCAGGCAGCCCGCGATGAGAACGCCGTCGATGCCGTGCTCGAATGCTGCCAGTATCTGCTGCACCTCCATCTTGCCGCTGCACGGCACGTGGACGATGCGTACGTTCGCCGGGTACTGCATGCGCCGGGAGCCGGCCAGATCGGCGGCGGCGTAGGCGCAGAAGTTGCAGCAGAACGCCAGGATTTCGCAGCGCTGCGTCGTCGGGCCGGCCTTCATCTCTTCCGTCTCAATCATGTCGAATTCCCACCAGGAGCTCGTCCAGCATGGCCGAGACCTGGCCTTCCTCCTGGTTCTGAAGCTGAATCGCCTGCGCGGGGCAGGCCGCGGCGCAGCTACCGCAGCCCAGGCACGCCGCCGCCTGAATCACGACCTTGTGGCCGACTAGGACGGGAGCGCCGTATGGGCACACCTTGACGCAGGTCATGCAGGCCGTGCAGGCGGAGGCGTCGACTTTGGCGATCTGCCCGCCGACTTCCAGGTACGGCTTGGAAAGCACCGTCGCCGCCCGCGCGGCCGTCGCCAGCGCCTGCGCAATCGTCTCATCGACGAAGCGGGGCGAATGCGCCAGCCCGCAGACGAAAACGCCTTCGCTGGCCAGGTCGACCGGTCGCAGCTTGGGGTGCGCCTCCAGGAAGAAGCCGTCGGCGGTTAGCGACGTTCGGATGATGGACGACAGCTTCGGGTTGTCCGCCGCCGGCGCGATGCCGGTGCTGAGCACGAGCAGGTCCGGTCGCAAGACGAGCTTTCGACGCGTTCCGGCGTCGGTGACGCGCACCGTCAGGCCGCCGTCGTCGCTGGTTATGGGCTCCTCGTCCTCGCGGTAGCGGATGAACAGCACGCCCGCCTCCCGCGCCTTCTGATAGTACGTCTCGCGGAAGCCGTAAGTGCGCATGTCCTTCATAAGGACAACGACACGCGCGTCCGGTCGCGCCGATTTGAGGGCAAGGGCGTTCTTGACCGCCTCTGCGCAGCAAACGCGGCTGCAATAGTTGTTCTCTTCGGTGCGTGACCCGACGCACTGGATCATCACCACCGTCGGGCTTTCGCCGAGGCCTGCCGCGTCGCCGGCGGCGAGTCGTGCCTCCAACTTGCGTTGGGTTACCACGCGCTCGTTCTTCCCATGCAGATGCGCCTCTGTCGCGCGCTCGATGCCCCCGGTCGCGATGATGGCGACGCCGTGGGGAATCGTCTCCTCGCGCCCGTTCGACATAACGACGCTCTTGAAGTTGCCGACGTGACCGTTGAGCTCGAGAAGGTCCGTGTTGATATGCGTATGAATCAACCTGTGCGCTTGGACCCGCTCGATCAGGCCCGCCGCGAACTGCTGGATGTCGTCGCCTTCCAGCGTGTAGTGGAGCTGGCGCAGGTTGCCGCCGAGCGCCTCGGTCTTCTCCACCAGGTGCGTCTCGAAGCCTTGATCGGCGAGCGAAAGCGCCGCCGTCATGCCGGCCAGCCCGCCGCCGAGCACCAGCGCCGAGCGCGTTATCGGCAGGCGGCTCCGCTCCAGCGAGCGCAGCATTCGCGCCCGCCCGACCGCCATGCGCATCAGGTCGCAGGCCTTCTCCGTCGCCTGCACGGGGTCGTCGCGGTGCACCCACGAGCACTGGTCGCGGATGTTCGTCATAGCGAAGAGGAACGGGTTGAGGCCGGACTCGCGCAGCGTCTCCTGGAACAAGGGCTCGTGCGTTCGCGGCGAGCAGGAGGCTACGACGACGCGGTTCAGCCGTTTTTGCTTGATGACCTGCTTAATCGCCTCCTGGCAGTTGTCGGAGCAGGTGTAAAGGTCCGTTTCCGCGTGGACGACGTTGCCCATCGCCGCCGCCTCGCGCTTCACCGCCTCGACATCGACGACGGAGGCGATATTGTGGCCGCAGTGGCAGATGAACACGCCGACGCGTGGCGCTTCGTCCGTGACGTCGCGCTCCCAGGGGTACTCGTGGCGCGTGACCTCCGTGCCGCGGCCTTCCCGCAGCAGCTCCATCGCCGCCGCGGCCGCCGCGCTTGCCTGCGCCACCGATTCCGGAATGTCCTTCGGCTCCTGGAACGCGCCGGCGACGAAAACGCCGGGCCGCGACGAGGTAATGGGCGTAAGGCGGTCGGTGCGACAGAAGCCGAACTCGTCGCGCTCCACGCCGAGGCGTCGGGCCAGCTCGCCGGCGCTCGCTCCGGGCTTCAGGCCGATGGACAGCACCACGAGGTCGAAGTCCGCCAGCTTCTCCGCGCCCTCCTCGTCGAAATAGCGGAGGCTGAGGTCTTTCGTGTTCGGCCTCTCGACGACGCGTGAGGGGATGGCGCGGACGTAGCGGACGCCGTACTCGCTCTGGGCGCGGCTGACGTAGCGGTCGAACTCCTTGCCGAAGGCGCGCACGTCGATGCAGAAGACGGCGATCTCCATGTTCGGATCGTGCTCCAGCGCGACCATCGCCTCCTTCGTCGCCGACATGCAACAGACCGCCGAGCAGTAGCCGTTGCCGCAGGCGCTGTCGCGGGAGCCAACGCACTGGATGAAAGCGACGCGCCGAACCGGGCCGCCGTCGGAGGGACGGAGCAGCGTGCCTTCCGTCGGGCCGGAGGCGCTGAGCATGCGCTCGAACTGGATGGAGCTGAGGACGTTGGCGTAGCGCCCGTGGCCGTACTCGCCGCGCAGCGACGCTTCGATCTCCTCCGTACCGGGCGTCAGGATGACGGCACCCACCCGCAGCGTCTCCGTCCGCGGCTGCATGTCGTGGACGATGGCGCCCGGGCCGCAGACCGTCTCGCAGAGGCGGCAGTCGGAGCAAAGGCCGCAGTTGAGGCATCGCTGGGCTTCGGCCACTGCCTCGTCCTCCGAGTAGCCGAGGTCGATCTCGCGCATATCGCGCTGGCGCTCGACGACGGGCGACTGCGGCATGGCGTGTCGCGCCTCGACAGTGGCGTTCGGGCTGGGGTTCGGCGCCGCTGTCTTGCCGGCATCGCTTTGCCTCGGCTGAGGCGACGCTCCGCGCAGGTAGTCGTGGATC
This sequence comes from Dehalococcoidia bacterium, assembly GCA_050010555.1. Taxonomy (GTDB): domain Bacteria; phylum Chloroflexota; class Dehalococcoidia; order DSTF01; family JALHUB01; genus JALHUB01. The sequence goes on along the minus strand of JBEKKV010000004.1, from coordinate 32,926 downwards.
GCCTGGGCGGCGCGATGCCCGTGCGCCATCGCCTCGACGAGCGAAGCCGGGCCGAGGACCGCGTCGCCGCCGGCGAAAACGCCCGGAAGCGACGTCGACAGGCAGTCGTCGCAATCGATGCGAGAAGCGCCGGCGAAAGGCAGGCCCTCCAGGTCCGAGCTCTGGCCGATGGCGAGGATGACCGTATCGGCGTTGAAAATGAAATTGGAGCCTTCGATTGGCTGGGGACGCCGCCGGCCGCTTTCGTCCGGCTCACCCAGCTTCATGCGCAGGCATTCGAGGCCCGTGACGGAGCCTTCGCCGATGGCGCGCACGGGGTTCGCAAGGTAGAGGAACTCGACGCCCTCTTCTTCGGCCAGGCGGATCTCTTCGTCCAGGGCGGGCATCTCCGCGCGCGAACGCCGGTAGACGACAGTGACTTTCTCCGCGCCGAGCCGCAGCGCCGTGCGGGAGGCGTCCATCGCCACGTTGCCGCCGCCGATAACGGCGACCCGCCTGCCGATGGAGACGGGCTCGCCCAGGTTCGCGGCCTTCAGGAAGTCGAGGCCCTGCACGACGCCGGGCAGGTCGACGCCCTCGATGCTGAGGCGTTCGCTCTTGTGGGCGCCGCAAGCGACGAAGAACGCCCCGTACCCTTCCTCGCGTAGGCTGTCCAGCGTCACGTCGCGGCCGACGCGGCAGTCCAGGCGGACGTCGATGCGGTCGTTCAACAGACGGCCGATCTCGAAATCCAGCACGTCGTAAGGCAGGCGGTAGGCGGGCACGCCGAGTCGCAGCATGCCGCCGAGGAACGGCAGCGCCTCGAAAATCGTGGCGCGGTAGCCCAGACGGCTGAGGTCGTGCGCCGCCGTCAAGCCCGCCGGCCCGCCGCCGATAACGGCGACCCGCTGATCGCGCAGATCCGCGAAGGCCTCCGGCTCGTCGTCGCCGAGCTCGTCGCGGTGGGCGTATACCCAGTCGGTGGCGAAGCGCTTCAGGTCGCGGATGGCGACGGGGGCGTCGACTTCGGCGCGGTTGCACTCCGTCTCGCAGGGGTGCTGGCAGATGCGGCCGCAGACCGCCGGCAGCGGGCACTGCTCGCGAATGACCTCATAGGCCTCCTTGAAGCGCCGCTGCCCGATAAGGGCGACGTACGCCTGCGCGTTCACGCCGGCCGGGCAGGCCAGCTTGCAGGGCGCCTCGCCGTCCGCTTTGGCGATGGTAAAGGCGTTGGGCACGGCCTGCGGGTATTCGCGGAAGATGGCCTTGCGCTGGCCCAGCCCGCGGTCGAAGGCGCTTTCCAGGCTGACGGGGCAGACCTCCGCGCAGTCGCCGCAGCCGTTGCACTTCGCCAGGTCGACGTAGCGGGCGTTCCGCTTGACGGTGACGTCGAAGCGGCCCGGCTCGCCGCTGATCCCTTCGATCTCGCCCAGCGTGATGATCTCGATGTTCTTGTTGCGCCCGCACTCGACGAGCTTGGGCGAGAGGATGCACATGGAGCAGTCGCCGGTCGGGAACGTCTTGTCGAGCTGCGGCATGCGGCCGCCGACCGCGGAGGAGCGCTCGACGAGGTAGACCTTGAAGCCGGAGTCGGCCAGGTCCAGCGACGCCTGTATCCCGGCGATGCCGCCGCCGTAGACGAGAACCGCTCCGCTGGGTCGTTCGTCCGTCATCGCGCTACCGCCTTCTCCGGCTGGAGGATGCCTTTTCGCGTCAACAGCGGCAGCGGGTCGACCAGTAGGCTTTGCAGGCCCAGTCGCTGCGATTGCAGGCCAAGCGCGAGGCCCAGGAGCTGTGTGAAATAGAATGCGGGCAGCCCGAAATGCTCGTTGTTCTTCTTCTCGATGTCGCTCTGCCGCATGTCCAGGTTGAACTGGCAGAGGGGGCAGGCCGTGACGATGCAGTCGGCGCCGGCCTCTCGCGCTGCTGTCAGGACCGCGCGAGAGAGGCGGAGGACGATCTCTGTCTTTGTTATGGAGAAGCTGGCGCCGCAGCAGTCCGTCTTGGCGGACCAGTCGATGGCTTCGGCGCCGGCGGCGGTCATCAGCTTGTCGATGACCGCCGGGTTCTCGGCGTCGTCGAAGCGCATTATCGACGGCGGCCGCACGAGGAGGCAGCCGTAGTAGGCGGCAACGCGCAGGCCGGCGAGCGGCCTCTTGACCTTGTCGGCGATAGCGGCCATGCCAACGTCGTCCCGCAGTATCTCCAGGACGTGCTTCACCGGCGTCGAGCCGTCGTAGTCGGCGCCGAGGGCGTCGGCAACACGGCGGCGGCTATCCGGGTCGCCTGCTATCTCATGGTTCGCCAGTTTCAGGCGGCTGTAGCAGGCGGCGCAGGCAACGGCCACGGTCTTTCCCGAAGCGGCGGCGAGGTTGGCGGCCGGCAGCGCCAGCGCCAGCAGGGCATCGGTCTGGTGGGCGGCCGTGGAGCCGCAGCAAGTCCAGCCGGCAAGCTCCGGCAGGTCGATTCCCAGGGCCGCGGCAACCGCGTTCGTGGAGAGCGCGTAGTCCTTCGCCGTCGATTCCAGCGAGCAGCCCGGGTAGAAGACGTAGCTCACGGCGCCTTCCTTTGCTCTCGCGCGCGACGGAAGATGCGCTGACGCTTGGCCCGGTCGCCGTGCAGGCGCGGCAGGAGCGCGAACTTGCCCTTGCGCAGCATCGTCGGGAACCTGGCGAAGTCTTGCGAGAAGCGGCGCGTGCGCAGCTTGAACGCCGCCATCAGCGCCAGCTCATGCGTCCGGCCGAGCTGTCGCACCGTGGCGAGGAAGATGTCGTTGAAGGCGGGAACAGCGGGATCGGCGGCGACTTTCCTTTCGCGCGAGAGGCGTCGCAGCGCGTCGATGGCCGCGGGCAGTGCGACCGCCTGCGGGCAGCGGGCTTCGCAGGTTCCGCAGGACGTGCACTCCCAGATGAAGCGGCTGGCCAGGAGCTCGTCGGTCGCGCCGAGCTGAACCAGGCGGACGATCTCGTGCGGCTTTACGTCCGCTTCGGCCGCGACGGGGCAGCCGGCGGTGCACTTGCGGCACTGGAAGCACAACGAGAGCGCGTCGCTTTTGAGGAGCGCCTGCAGGGCCGCGGGCGGCGTCGAAAGGGAGAGCGGGCGTTCGATGACGGTCGTCATGAAGCGCCTTTCCCCGCGCTGCCGTTCAAGCCCGCGCGCGAGATGACCTCGGCGGCGACGCCCGGCGTCCCGCCCCAGGCGATATGCACGCCGCGTACGCCCTCAAGGCTGGCCAGCTTCGACGCGGTCTCCGCGCAGATAGCGATACCTTCGGATGCGGCGTCTGTCGCGTCCCTGAGGCGCGCAACGACGGCTTCCGGGACGCGGCCGCGGCGCTGGAGCGCTTCCGCCTGCGCTACGTCCGCCAAAGGCTGGACAGAGGCGATGATGGCGGCATGCTCGTCAATCTTCTCCTGCCGCGCGGCGTCGAGCCATTCGACGAATGACGCGGCATCGAAAACGGGGCTGGTCAGAAGGAAGCGGGCGCCGGCCTTCGCCTTCTTGCGCGCGTCGATGAGGCTCAGCTCCAGCGGGCGCAGGTGCGGATAAGCTTCGGCGCCGACGAAGAGCGAGAAGGGCGCACCGTCCGCGGCCTCGGCGAGCAGTTGGATGAGCTGGACCGGATCGACGTCGTAAACACCGGCGGCCTCCGGCTGGAACCCAAGCGATTGGTGGTCGCCGGGCAGGCAAAGGATGTTCCGGACGCCCATGGCGGCGGCTCCGGCGGCGTCAGCAAGAAGGGCTTCGCGGTTGCGGTCGCGGGTCAGCAGCGCCAGCACGGGCTCGACGCCTTGCGCCGCCAGCAGCGTGGAGGAGACAACGGCGGAGATGGCCCGTTCGCCGCCGCTGGAGACGACGAGTGCGTCCAGCGAGGAGGGAAACGCGGCGGCAAGCGTTCTCACGCCGTCCGCGTCTCGGACGCCGGCCGCGACGAGCTCCGCGGTAACGACGCGGCGGCCGTCTTCCAGCGTCCGCGCCAGAGTCGATGTCTCCGTAGCCTGACTCATCTTAACCGCCTCTCTGGTTAGCGCTCCTGGACAGCGGGCTCGGCTGGAGGCCGGCAAGCGCCGTGGCTGCGGCTTGAGCGAGGTCGCCCTCGCCGCCGTCCGGCGCCGGCTCGATCAGAGCCAGTCGTTTCCCGCCGATGCCGATGTCGTCCAGGATGTCTTTCACGAAGTCGATTCGTCGTTCGACGCGGCGTCGTCCCTCTAGGTAGCGGCAGCGGCCGTCGCCGCAAGTCGCCACGAGCACGAGGTCGACTCCTTGCTCGAATGCCTTGAGGAAGTGCTCCGGCTGGAGCTTCCCGGCACAGGGGACGCGGATCTCCCGCACAGAAGGCGGGGCGGGCTGTCTGGCGGGCGCGGCTTCCCGGATCGCGCCGCCCGGCGGCAACGTGACGCAGCGGAATAAGACGACGTCCAGCGTGGGGTCGGAAGGAGGAGCCGCAACGGCTCCGCTCTCGTTCAAGCTGCCTTCCATATCCGCAGACGTCCCTCCGATTGCAACGGGCTGCAATCTAGTCTGCCACAATCATCGAGACAAGGGAACGGCCCACCACGGGGCAAGAATGCTTCGCCCAGCTTGTCGAATGCGGCAACCGGTTACCGTTAGCCTGCTTATATGATCCGCGGAAACCGGGGCAATGTCAAGTCGGGGGCAGGGGAGGGCCGCTCGGCAGGCCTATCACCAGGCAGGCCGAGCGGCCCAGGGATCGCAGCGTCGGCCGGTTACAGCTCCACTTCGCTCAGCCGTCGAAACGGCGGGTCGAGCGGTGAGGTGCCGGCGGCCGGCGACGGCGCGGACGTGCCTCGTTCTCTAGGCGCGAACTCCGGGCTTGCGAGAGAGATCGGCCGCAGCGGCGTCGCGGATCTTCTCGCAGGACGACTTCAGGTGCTCTTTCTCAGCGGGAGTCAGCGCGCTGAACAGCTTCGCTGCCGCCTGGTCGGCCACTGCCGAAGCGTCTTCGAATTTCTTGACGCCGGGCTTCGTGAACTCAACCAGCCTCTTGCGGCGGTCCTTGGGGTCGCCGTGCGTGTGCACCCAACCCTTCGCCTCCGTGCGGTCGACGAGGCCGGTCAGGCTGTTCGGCTCCTTCACCATCCACTTGGCGAGGGCGCTGATGGTCAGCGGCCGTCGCTCGCGGGCGAGAAGGCCCAGGAGCTGCAACTGTGGCAGGGAGATTCCCTGCGGTATGAGCGCAGACTCTTGCACCTTGAAGACAGCGTTGTATGCCTGATACAACGGCTGCCACTCACCATTCACTTGGGCTTTGCCTGCTCCGGCGGTCTTTGCGGCAGGGGCTTTTCTTGGCACTAGTCAGGTCCTTCCTTTCGTTTTACTTGGCGCTCCTTCGATTGGAGCCTTGTCCTTGGGCGGTCATTCGGACGTACTTCTTTGGTAACTTGAATGATACCGAATTGTCAAGCCTTTTGCGTTTTTCTGCAAGAATTGAGGGCAAATCTTCTTCTTCCCGCCGGCCAAGAATTGAGGGCAAATCCTTATTCCCCTTGCCGGAGCCGCTGATGTATGCTGGCTCGCGGGGTTGGGGTTTCAGGGAAGAACAGCAGAATATCGGGCTTATGCCGATATTCAAGTCGAGTCGAGGAGGGGCGGAAGCAGTGCAGCGCACATTTGAGGGCGCGGTCTCGACCAATCCTCCAAAAGTCCCATCAGCGCGCTTGCTCGGCTCGTGCCATAGACGGGCGCCGCCCGAATCTATGCGAGCCGAAGGCGAATCCAGGGATTTTTACAAATCGACAACAATTCCTTGAGTTCCCTCGGCTAGCATCCGCATCGACATCAATACTTCGTCGTTGCTGGGAGGAGGGGTGAATGAGAAGTATCGAAGAAAGGGGCGGTCCTCTTAGCCTAACGTCCATCCATCCAGACATCGCCCGCGGGACACCTTTCGCGACTGACGTGGAGGCCGGCCGGACATTCCGGAAGGCCTCTCGTTTTGTCTGCGTCCCGTCGGGTGGCCAGTTCCGAGTGAGGGAGGAGGGTAGAGTATGAGGAAGTATCTTCTTTTCAGCCTGGCGCTGACTGCGACTGCGTTTGTGTCGTTCCTGGCGCTTCGGACGGCGCCGTCCAGCGCCCAAACAACCATACCAATAGGCGTGGATGCCTATTCCAGTCAGATTCCGAGTGAGCCGTCAGGGCTGACCTATGTTTACAAGTACATCGTCCCCGGCGGCACAAGTATCATCCCCGACTACATCAACACCGCCTACGCAAACGGCAAGAAGCCCGTGCTGGTCATCTACACGAACTACGACAGCACGACGCCTGACTTGACGACTTGGGACGACGCAATGAATGCGATTCGGGCCGACGGGCGCGCCGTCGATGTCGTCGTCGAGCCGGACATGTTCGGCTACATCCGCAACGCCAACGCCTGTGCTACGACGGGCAAGCAGGTGGTCGACAGGTTCCTGTCGACAGCCCCGTCGAACGCCAACCTTGGCTTCTTCATGAGCCCCTGGAATCTCCCGTACGTCGGGGCAGACTCCGACGCTGCAAGCTGGAAGGACTGCTGGCTGGCCGCCGGCGGCGATCGCATGCAATCAATCTACGTTGACGTTTCGGACCGCGACCAGGAATACAAGGGGACTTATCCCTGGCCCGCCTCGCAGATTCAGATGTTCGAGGACTGGTTCAAGGCGATCAGCCAAACGATGGGTCGCAAGATCGGTGTCTGGCAGATACCGCTGGGCAACTCCCAGTGTCTGAATGGTCGGCGTTCCACCTTCGTCGAGAGCTGGTTGGTACAGGACAAACTGACAGGGCTTTCGCCGTACATCGATAAGCTGCTCTTCGGTCCGGGGATCGAAGACTACGACGCGACGAACACCCAGAGCTGGAACCTGCCGCAAGACATCAAATACGAGTGCGGCATGTTCAACTCCAGGGTAAATGCTCTTGCCAACGGGTCCTCGGCGACTGCGACACCACCACCACTGACCGTTGTGCCGACCGCGACGAGCACGCCGCGTCCCACAAGCACGCCGCTGCCGCCGACAGCCACGAGCACGCCGCGTCCGACGAACACGCCGGCGCCGTCGACGCCGACTACGACTTCCGTCCCGCCGACACCCACTGCGACATCTGTGCCGCGGACTCCGACAGCTACGCCGGCCCTCCCGACAGCGACGGCCACGCCGCGTCCCACGAACACGCCGGCGGCGTCGACGCCAACCGCGACATTGGTTCCGACGAGTACGCCGGTGCCCAAGACTCCAACACCTACGCCGGTCCGCCCGACAGCGACGGCCACGCTGGCGCCGTCGACGCCAACCGCAACATCCGTGCCGCCGACGCCCACTGCGACACCCGTGCCGTGGACTCCGACAGCGACGCCCGTTCCGCCGACAATCACGCCGACGCCGGTCGGTGGCACCGCGCTCGCCTTCGACGGTGACGCGATGCGGTTGTTCCCCAGCAACGCAGGCGCCGTCTACGTAAGCCCCAGTGCAAGCGACGGCCGAGCAATGCTAATCTGGTCCAACGCGCTGATCTGGCGAACGCTGACCCTGCCGAGGGGCGTGACCAGCTTGACGGTTTGGGCCAAAGGCGACCAATGCAATGGGGCGCCCCACATGGTGGTCAACGTTGACGGAGCAACCGTAATGTCCACGTACGTATACGCGACGCGATGGGCTCCCTACACTTCGCCCGTATCGATACCGGCGGGAGGCCATCTGATCAAGATCATCTTCGACAACGACTACTACGGCACATGCGACCGCAACCTGCGCGTCGACAGGTTCTCACTGTCCTACTAGTCGCGTCGGTTAACAGGTTATTAGGGGTGAGGGCCAGGGAGGGCCCTCGCCCCTCTCAATCCTCCCAGGGCGAGCTGTCACACGGCGGCTGCGGTGACTTCCTCGATGACGAAGAACTATCTTTCCTCACCCCGGTTGTTGCCCGGAAGAGTTCATTGACAGACCTCCCGCTCATGGCTAACATGGGGTCATAACTCAGAGCGCCTCCGCAGAGTTGGCAGCACGGAAGCTGCCTCTTCACTTGCACGGTTGCGGACCCGGTGGCGGCGCGTAGCCGTGAAGATCCAACCCTAAACTCCCAGGGTGGCCCGGTGGCGGCGGGATCTCGCTATGCGAGAAGCTAAGCCAGCGTCTCTCGTGCATGCTTTTTCACAAGACGATCACGCTGCGGGCAGCGCGGTTCACAGCGTTTTAACAGCGAGCCTTTATTCTGAGTTTCAAATGATGCCAAAGAACAGTCTTCGTGTGACCGGCGTGCGCGTGGACAGCGTAACCCTGCGGGAGACGCTCCAGCATATTGAGCGCTTCATCGCAGAGGGCAAGCCGCGCCGCATTGTGACGGTAAACCTCGAATACCTCCGGCACGCGCGCTCCAGCCCCGGCTTCCGCGAGGCGCTGGAGGCCGCCGACCTCGCCGTCGCCGATGGCATGCCCTTGCTCTGGGCCTCGCGCCTGTTTCGGCGTCGGCTTCCCGAGCGAATCGCCGGCGTCGATCTCGCCGAGCAGTGCGCGCGGCTGGCAGCGGAAAAAGGCTATCGACTGTTCCTTCTCGGCGCTGGCCCCGGCGTCGCGCAATCGACGGCGAAGGTCCTGCGTGAGCGCTATCCCGGGCTCACGGTGGTCGGTTGCTATACACCGCCAATCGGGGACTTCTCACCAGAGGAAGAAGAGAGGATTCGCCAGGCCATTGCGGTTGCAAAGCCGGACATCCTTCTTGTGGCGCTGCCGACGCCGCGGCAGGAGCTCTGGAACTACGCCAATGCGCGGCGCTGGAACGTGCCTGTGGTTATAGGCGTCGGCGCCGCCTTCGACATGCTGAGCGGCGAGGTGTCCAGAGCGCCGATGTGGATGCGGCGCCGCGGCCTCGAATGGTCATTTCGGTTGGTCATGGAGCCGCGCCGGCTCTGGAAGCGGTACCTGCTCCACGACACAGCGGTCGTGTTGCGCATTTTGGTGTCTCGCGTCGGCCCTCCTTAAGCGTCTGGAGAAGACGCTGGTGGCGGGAGGAACCCGAACGTTCTGTAGGAGTGGAACGAACCATTGAGGCTGAGTGACACGCGGGAAGCCTTCACTTTCCCGATGACCGGCCCGCTGGCGGCTGCCGTTGCCCGCTTGTGCTTCCCGGCGTCCTTCCTCGTCGCCGACACTTTCGCCCTTGTCGCGGCGGCGACGGTGGGGCACTGGCTCCCGGGGCAAGCCGACACCTCCGGCTGGTTGGCGGTCTTTCCGGGTGTCAACTTTGTCCACCCGCTGCTCTTCTCGCTCATTTCGCTCACCGTCCTGAGCCTGTTTGGCTTCCACGACCGTCTCCGGACGCTGCTGCGCAACTCCGAGCTCACTGATCTATACGGCGCCATTACGGTGAGCATCGTCCTGACGATGGCGGTGGCGCTGCTAATCCGCGCCGAGTGTTCCGCGGCGGTATACATAATGACGTGGATCATTGCGCCGCCCGCGATAATCATGGCCCGCGGCGCGTTGCGGGGTCTGCGACGGCAGATTCTCCCAATGTCGACGCTCACGGTGCCGGTCCTCCTGCTCGGCGAATCGGAAGAATCGAAACGCCTGCTCCAGCGTATCGATTCTGTTCCGGAGCTCGACTTCCTGCCGGTGAAAGTGGTCGCCGGCGCGGCGAGCAGTTTGGAAGATCTGCGGCAGTTGGTCCAGCAGAACGAAATCCGCCACGTGATCATAACGGCGTCAAAGGAGAACCAGACGTTCGTCGCGGAGATGGCGGAGTACTGCCAGGAGAACGGCCTGCGCGTGGCCTGGCTCCAGCGCACAATCGGCTTGCCGATGACCGTCGCCTCGCTCCACACGTGGGACGGTACGCCGGTCATCCAGCTCGCTGAGCCGATCTCGCAGCGCCTGTACGAGACGGGAAAGCGCGCCGTTGATCTCGTCTGCGCCCTCGTCCTGCTACCTTTCCTTCTGCCGCCTCTCCTCGTGGCGGCCATTGCCGTTCGGCTGGACTCCGAAGGCCCGATTCTCCTGAAGCAGAGCCGTATCGGCCGCGGCGGCAGAGGCTTCAACATGTACAAGTTCCGCACCATGCGCGTGGGGTCGGAGGAGATACCGGAAGAGTTGCGCGCTATGAACGAGGCGACGGGGCCCATGTTCAAGATGCGTGAGGACCCGCGGATCACGCGCGTCGGCCGCTTCCTTCGACAGACCAGCCTCGACGAGATACCGCAGATATTCAACGTTCTTCGCGGCGATATGAGTATGGTCGGCCCGCGCCCGCCGCTGCCGCGCGAGATACCGGGCTATAACGAATTGCAGCGACGCCGCCTGATGGTCAAGCCGGGCATTACCGGCCTCTGGCAGGTAAGCGGTCGCAGCGGCCTGACCTTCGAGGAGATGCTGGGGCTGGACGTCCGCTACATCCAGAAGCGTTCGCTCCTGCTGGATATCATCATCCTGGCGAAAACGGTGCCCTGCGTTATCAGCGGCAAAGGCGCCTGCTGAGCAAGAAAGAGAGGAATCATGAAGCCGTATCTGATTACCGCGTTCCGAAATCCGCTGTTGTGGCTGGTGCCAGCGATCCTGTTGCCCCTGCTTGTTGCCGTTGGAGCACTAATGATGGGCCGGCAAAGCAGCGTGGAGGCGACCGCCTGGACAGAGACCTCGTCCCTGCTCGATTCCACGGCAACAACAAACCTGGCGCCCCCGGCCCAGGTCCAGGCCGACGCCTTCAACCAGTGGTTGAACACGGAGGCGTTTCGCTCGTCGCTGATCACCGCTGCCGGCCTCGACGACCAGGTTAACAGCGGCCAGTGGCCGAAGAGATCGACGCTGGGCAGCCTGCTGGCCAACTTCCCGCTGACGAAGCCGCTGTTCGGCACTTCCTCATCAGACGTCGCGGCGAACCACGCCCGCGCCCTTGCGGCCCTGAAGTCCAACCTCAGCGCTCAGGTGCGCGGCGATAACCTGCTTCTCTTTACCTATAAGGGCGGCGGCTCCGACGCTGACGTAGCCCTGGTCAAGGCTGCGCTGGACACCTACCAGAAACAGAACCTGGGGCAGGACAGCACACAGGCCGCGGCCATCATCGACTTCTATACAAAGCAGGTCGCCGCCGACCAGCAGAGCCTGGCGCAATCGGACACGGACCTGCAGGCCTTCGAAACGCTGCATCCCGCGTCGCTGACCTCGCCCAGGCCTCCCTCCGAAGCCCAGCAGCTCGCGCAGTTGCAGTCCACGTACAACATCGGGCTCTCCCAGTACGAGCTCGCCCTCGGCCGGCTGAGCGACGCCCAGGCGCGGGCGCAGGCGTCGGTCTCCTCGTCGAACACCGATTTCCAGGTCGTCGACCAGCCCAGCGCGAAGGGCCCGACGCTTCAACTGAAAATGACCGCCATGCTCATGTTCGCCGGCATCGTCTTCGGGTTCGGAGTCGCCGGGCTCCTGGTCGTCCTCCGCACCTGGTTCGACGACACGGTGCGAGAGCCTGAGGACGTGCGGAAGCTGTTCGGCCGTGACGCGCTCGCCACGATGCCCAGCTTCAAGAAAGGCGGAGACTGATGGCAATAAGAGAAGCCAGAAGCCAGGTGCCGGAAGGCAGGTCGATGCGCCCCGACGAAATCGCCAGTCTGTCGCAAATGTGGGCGAGGCGGCGGCGCGGTCAAGATACCCTGCCGCTTCTGGTCGCCTCGCCGGCTGTCCGTCGAGCGCTTCAGCCGGTCGCTCAACGGCTGCTGGCTGAGGCCCGTGCGGCGTCGGTCTACGTCGTCACGAGCGCGCAGCCCGGCGAGGGGAAGACGCTGGTGGCGGCCAGCCTTGGCGTCATCCTAGCGGAGACAGCGGGGAAGAAGGTCCTGCTTATAGACGCCGACGTGCGAAACCGCAGCATCAACCAGCTCTTCGGACTTGCTGTCTCCCCCGGTCTGGGCGACTGCCTGCGCGGCCAGTCGACGCTGCAGGAGGCGGTCAGCGAAGTCGACAAGCTGCACGTGCTGCCGGCCGGAGGGGGCGACGACTCCCGCCGCCTGCTGCACTCGGGCTCCGCCAAGCAACTGCTGACCGAGGTTCGTAAGCGCTACGACCTGGCAATCGTCGATCTGCCGCCCCTGCTGTCAAACGACGAGGCGGTGGCGCTGTGTGACTGGTCCGACGGCGCCATCATGGTCGTCCGCGCCAACTCCACGGGCTCCTTGGCGGTCCAGCAGGCGCTCGAGACCATAGATTCGCGGAAGCTGGTGGGCGTTGTCCTCAACCAGGAAAGGCCGCCGTTGCCGCGCTGGCTGAGGCGCTGGTTCTAGGGAGGCGCAATGCAAGGGCTGGCACTGCTGATACTCCTCCTGCTCCTGTTTGTCGTCCTGGGCCTGCGAGTCAAAGAGGTGAGCGGCCCCGTGCGGCTGGTTGTTGCCATGATGGCGGTCGCAATCACCGGCTGGTACCTGCTGTTTTGAGCGAATCGAAATGAGACAACTCGCGAAGGTGGCCGACAACGTCATAGCCCTGTTTGTGCGCCAGTTGCTCACCTGGTCGCTGACGGGCATCCTCATGATCTTCTTCCTGCCCCGTCTTCTCGGCGATCAGGGCCTGGGCAAGATCACCTTCGCCATCAATCTCCTGCCCATGCTCCTTGTCGTCACGAACCTGGGCACGGTCACCTTCACCGTCAAGCAAGTGGCGCTTGACCGCAGCCGACTCTCCCAGATGCTCTGGCATGCTTATGCGATCCGCCTCGTCCTGGGAGTGCTGCTGGGCGCCGGCATGGTGCTTGGCGTCCAAATGTCGGGCGTCGACGCGGACACGAAGCGCGTGCTCAGCATTGCCACAGCGATGCTGGTTGTCATGGGTCTCGATGCCGCCCAGGTATCCGCGCTCCAGGGCCTTGAGAATATGCGCCGGATTGCCATGGCCGAAGTCGCGAACAAGGCGACGCTGCTGGTCGTTGGCATAGCCGTCCTGGTCAGCGGCTGGGGCGTCGTGGCATACGCTATGGCGATGCTCTGCGGCGTTTTCGTCGGCTTCCTTGTCAACTTCTCTTATCTGGCACGACATCACCTGCGGTGGCCGTCCTTCAGCCGATCGGCGGCCCGCTACCTGCTCGTGGGAGGCTTTCCCTTTCTCATGACGGGAGCCATCTACCAGTTCTACAGCTCATCGGACGCCGTGATGCTGCGCTTCCTCACCCGAGATGCGGTCGTTGGCTGGTACGGCGCGGCAAACCAGCTATACGGGACGCTGAACTTCGTTCCGCTGCTCATCGTCACCGCGATGTTGCCCGCGCTGACGCGCTTCCATAAGGAGGACAAGCAGACGATGCGCGTCGCCGTGGAGAAGGGGATGCTGGCCGTGCTGATGACGGGCGTGCCCATTGCCGCGGGCTGCATCCTCCTCTCCGGCGACCTTATCCGCATGCTGCACTACCCTGCGGAATTCAGCCACTCCGTCCCGCTTCTGGCCATCCTGGCGCTAACGCTTCCGGTCACCGGCTCGCTCATGCTCGTCGGAACGGTCGTTATCGCTGCGGACAAGCAGAAGCAGTGGGCGATAGTAATGGCGATCACCACCGTCGTGAGCATCGCGATCGAAGTGCCCTTCATTATCGTGTTCGACCGCGCCTACGGGAACGGCGCCATCGGCGTATCGGTAGCGGCCGTCCTCAGCGAAGGCTTCATGCTGGCGTTGGGCATACGGCTCATCCCGAAGGGAATCGTCGGCCGGGAAATCGCCGTTGGGCTTGCGCGTACCATCGCTGCGTCGCTCGTCATGTTCGTCGTGATGGGCGGGGTCAAGCTGCTGCACGACCCGGGCTTCATCCCCCTGGTCATGCTCGGCGGGCCCGTGTATCTCGTCTCCCTTGTCGCCGTTCGCGGCGTGACGCCTGCCGAGCTGCGGTTCCTGATAAACGCCGCTCTCTCCAGGGGGCATGCCGGCGCCCCCGGCACGACGCTGGGGAGCGAAGGAGTCTGATCATGACGATTGCAGGCTACCGCCGAAACGAGGCCGCCGTGCCGGACCAAAAGGCCGTCGGGAAGTTGCTTTGCAGCGTGATCATCCCGACGCATAACCGACGACAGCTCCTCGAAGCGACCCTCGACTGCCTCTGCCGCCAGACCGTAGACATGTCCGCCGTCGAAGTCATCGTCGTTGCGGATTGCTGCGACGACGGGACGCCGGACATGCTTGAGGTCCGGCGCTGGCCCTTCTCGCTGCGCACCGTTCAGCATGCCCGGCGCTGTCCCGCTGCCTCGCGCAACGCCGCCGCCGCGGTCGCACAGGCGCCCGTGCTCATCTTTCTCGATGATGACGTCATGGCAGCTCCCGATCTGATCGAAAAGCACCTCGCCGCGCACCAGGACGGGAGACCGGCGGTGGCAATCGGCCGTCTGGCGCCGGCTTCCGTGCGCGGCGTCCCCGGCTGGTGGCGCTGGCTGGAGACGCAGCTCGAAAAGCAATACCGTGCGCTGATCGGCGAACAGCGGGAGGCGAACGGTCTCTGCCTGTACAGCGGCAATTGCTCCATTAACCGCCGGGCATTCCTTGAGGCGGGAGGCTTCAACGAGAAGCTGCTGCACTCCGAGGACATCGAGCTTGGCCTGCGCCTTCAGAAGGCGGCCGTCCCGTTCCGCCTCGCCCTCGACGCCAGCGCCGAGCACTGGGGATACCGCAGCTACGCCTCCTGGCGCGAAATGGCTTACACCTATGGCCGCTGGGACGCCGATCTCATCTTCAAGGCGGAGTTCCCTTCCGCGCTGGAGCGTCTGCGCGGCGAATTCCGGGACCGCGGCCCCGTGCGGCGACGGGTCATTCGCTTCGTCCTCGGCAGCCAGCGGCGCTTGGGTGCCTTCGTCGCGGGCTGTCGAGCGGTGGCCTTCACGTGTGGCGTCGCCCGCGTTCACTCGCTGGAGCGGAAAGCCTACGGCGCAATCTATGACCTGACGTACTGGAAGGGCGTCGCCGATGGGCTCGACGGGCTGCGGGCAGTGGAGGATGTATCATGACGGTCGCCGGTAAGCAGGCGGCGCTGGCAGGCGTCTCTTCGCGGGCGTCTCTGCCCTCGACGGCCGAGCTCTATCGCTTCAGCCTCGGCCTCGGCCTGCGCGCTTTGAGACAGCGTCGGTTCCACGCCGCGCTGCCGCGCCTGATGAACCCTATGTCTTATCCGCGCGGCATGGAGTTTCGCCTTGCGCTGCAGGAGATGGCCCTCAGCGGGCGCGAGCGCGTGCTGGACGTGGCCAGTCCCAAGCTTTTGTTCGTCTGGCTGGCGGCGAATACGCGGCTCGACCTCGCGGCGACCGACATCCTCGAAAGCTTCATTGCGCCGACCCGGGACCTGCTGGAGAGCCTCGGCCTTGGTGAGGAGATCGGCGGCCGCCTCCGGCTGGAGCGGCAGGACGCTCGCTCGCTCGCCTACGCGGACGGCAGCTTCGACGTCGCTTATTCGATCTCCGTCCTCGAGCACATCCCGGGCGACGGCGACGGCCAGGCGATGCGGGAGATAGCGCGCGTGTTGCGGCCCGGCGGTCGAGTTTGTCTCACCGTTCCCTTTGCGAGCCGCTACGAGGAAGATTGGGTCCGCCGCGACGTCTTCGAGCGTCGGCGCCTTGGCAACCAGAAGGTCTTCTACCAGCGTCGCTATGACGACGAGACGCTGGCGCGGAGGCTCATCGCGCCGTCCGGGCTGCGGGAGGATGGGCGCCGCTATTTCGGCGAGCCCGGCATTCGCCTCGACCGCTACTGGAACCGCGTTCCTCTGCCGCTTCGGTCGGGCCTTGCCTGGCTGCAGCCGCTTTTCGAGCGCGCCTTCTTGCGGGAGTTGGACCGCGGCCGCCACGAGCGCGCTGTCGGCGTGGCCCTGACGCTTGTGAAAGAGAGACACGCTGTTGACCGTTGACGCTTTGTCCGCACCGCTTCCGCGAGGGGAGAAGACCACGCAGAGGTTCTTCCTGGCAGCGGCCATAGGCCTCACCTTGGTCTTGGCCGGGCTCCTCGTCATGTTCGGCGTTGGCAGTGGCAATCTGGTCGTGCCGGCGGGCTTGCTGGCCGGCATGATCGCCGTGCCCATCATCCTGCGAAAACCAATCGCCGGTATCTTCCTCGTCTTCGCCGCTGCCGTCATTGTCGAGACCGACAAGCTCACTTTCGGCCTCAGCGTCACGTCCTCCATCCCGATCTTCCGGGACATCGGCGGCATCTCCGCCAACCCTGCCGAGCTCATCATCGTCGTCACCGGCGTCGGCTGGCTCCTGCGTTCGCGCGATAAGTTGGCCCGAAGGCCCGTGCCCCTGTTCGTGCCCTTCACCGCGTTCATCGCCGTCGTCGCGTTCGGAGTGATCCACGGAGCGCTGACGCACGGAAACCTGAAGATCGCTCTCTGGACGGTGCGTCCGCTTGCCTACTTCTATCTCGCCTACCTGCTGACGTTCCAGTTGGTGCGCGACCGACGGCAGGTTACAGCCCTGCTCTGGATATTTATCCTCGGCGTTGCCCTGAAGGGGGCGATTGGCTGGTACCGCTACTACGTAGACCTGGGCGGCAGCCTGGCCGGCCTGAGCAGCGTCACTGGGATGAACTCGCTGATGGCACACGAGGAGTCGTTCTTCTACGCCGGCCTGATGCTGCTGGCAGTCGTTCAGATACTGTACGGTGCCCCTCGCGGGCAGCGAATAGCGACTCTGCTGGCAACGCCTCTCGTGCTTCTGCCGTTCTTCGCCAACCAGCGCCGTGCCGGTGTCCTCGCCCTCATCGTCGCCTTGCCGCTGCTCTGCGTGGTGACGCTTTCGCTATTGCCAAACCGGCGGCACATCCTCATCGGCGGCCTCGTCCTCGCGGGCGCGTTCTTGCCCTTCTACGTGGGCGCGTCCTGGAACACGCAGTCGCTGGTCACCGAGCCGGTGCAGGCCTTGAAGTCGGGCGTCACGCCGGACACGCGCGACCAGTTGTCGAACGATTATCGCGACATCGAGAACTACGACCTGATGTACACGGCGAAGCATAGCCCGCTGATAGGAATTGGCTACGGCAAGGAGATGACGCAGGCGAAGCTTCTGCCGAACATCAGCGCGCAATTCGCTTGGTACAAGATAGCCCCGCATAACTCCATCCTCTGGATCCTCATGACGCTCGGTGTCGTCGGCTTTGCCGCGTTCTGGTACTTCCTCGGCTCGGCGATCATTCGAATGTTGCAGGCGGCGCGACGGTTGTCGCGCCCCGGCGACAGGGGGATTGCCGCCTTCACGCTGGTGATGCTGTCTGCGCTGCTGGTCTTTGCCATGGTCGACCAGGGCCTCTTCAGCATGCGCGCGATGATCTTCGTCGGCGTGCTGATGGGCGTCGTCTTCGCCCTGCCGCATCTGCAAGAGCCCGAGAAGGCCGAAGAAGCGATTCCGTCCGAAAGGGGAGACGATGACTAACGGCTCCAACGGTCATCACGCTCCGGAGGACGCCATTCGCCTGACGCCGGAGTTGCTCCGACGCAAGACAGCGGAGGCTCTGGGCGCTTTCCATCTCAAGCTGTGGCTGGCCAACATACTGCTGGCGCCGCTGCCGCTGCTCGTTGGCAAGCACCTGCGGGTAGTGGTCTATCGCGCCGCCGGCCTGCGGATCGGCGCTCGCAGCAAATTCTTGGGCAACGCGACGTTCGACGCCCTCGGCGATCCTTACGCGAACTTCCGCATGGGACGGCGCTCCCAGGTCGGCATCGGCTGCCACTTCAGCCTGAACGCGCCCGTCGACATCGGCGACAACGTGGTCTTCGGGCACTACGTTCGCGTCATCACGGACACGCATGACGTGGGCCCGGCGATGCGACGTTGCGGCGAGCGGCGGCCGCTGCCGGTGCGCATCGAGGACGGCGTCTGGATAGCCAGCAACGTGACGGTCCTGCCCGGCGTGACCATCGGCTCCGGCAGCGTCGTCGCCAGCGGGGCGGTCGTCACGCAGAGCATGCCGGCGAACTGTCTGGTCGGAGGCGTGCCGGCGGCTGTGCTGCGCGAATTGCCGGAGGAGGCGCGACGCGAGTTGGAACTGTCGCTGGTTGAGGTCGAATGATAACCCCGCCGTAAGGAGTGCGGTCATGGCAATCAACGGAAACGGCAGCGGAAACGGCTCGTCGGGGGCATTGCAGGCCTTGGAAGAGCTTTACGCGAACGGTGGCGAGCGGCGGTCGCTGCGGCAACGCCTGAAGGGCATTCGCGCTCAAATATCGATGGAAGCGGCGGAGATGCACGTTGCTTTCACGGTCGCCAACGTCCTGCTGGCGCCGCTGCCGATGGCGCTTGGGCGACGGCTTCGGCCCATGATCTACCGGCGCCTGGGAATGCACATCGGTCGCGGCACCCTCCTGAACAACCCCTGGCATGTGGAAGGGATGGGTAAGCCTTACGACCGCCTGACGATCGGCGAGCACTGCACGCTCCGTCGCGTCCGCTTCGAGTTGAATGCACCAATAACGATCGGCGACTGGGCGTTCGTCAGCGAGGGCGTCACATTCACGACGGATACGCACGAGATCGGTCCGCCGGGACGACGCATGGGCATGATCAAGAGCCGGCCGATGCGAATCGGCAACGGCGCCTGGATTCAGCGCAATGCGTTCGTCGCGGGCGTCAACGTGGGCGATGGAGCGATAGTGGCCGCGGGCGCCATCGTGACCAAGGACGTGCCTCCTAACACGATGGTCGGCGGCATTCCGGCGCGGGTGATCCGCGAGCTCCCCGTCGGCGAAGAGCAAGGCCTTCCGCAGCCGGAGGCGGTTCGGTCGTGAACAACTGGCTGCCGATCCTGATGTACCATCGCGTCTGCGACCAGCCGCGCTCCCAAGACCCGCTCGGCCTCTGCACACAGCCGCAGGACCTCG
Source organism: Dehalococcoidia bacterium (assembly GCA_050010555.1). GTDB lineage: Bacteria > Chloroflexota > Dehalococcoidia > DSTF01 > JALHUB01 > JALHUB01. The sequence goes on along the minus strand of JBEKKV010000004.1, from coordinate 14,134 downwards.
ATCGCGTCCTCCGCTATCTTACGGTCCACCGATACCGCTTCGTTTCGTTGGACGCCGCCTTGCGCGCGCTCGTCGCCGGTAAGGCCAAGGGCCAGCGGCTGGCCTGCCTCACTTTCGACGACGGCTATCGCGATTTCTACACCACGGCCTTCCCCATCCTCCAGAAGCACGGCGCATCCGCTACCGTCTTCCTCGTCGTCGACCGTCTGGGCGATACGAACCGCTGGGACGACGGCTACGGGCTGCCGCCGGTGCCCCTGATGGACCAGCGGCAGGTGCGGGAGCTAGACGCGGCCGGGATCGAGCTCGGCTCGCACACGCTGAGCCATCCGCGGCTGACGCAGCTCGGCGCCCCAGAGCAGGCGCGGGAGATCATCGATTCGCGGAAGGCGCTGGAGGCGATGCTGGGCCATTCCGTCTCCTATTTCTGCTATCCGCATATGGATAGCGACGACGCGGTACAGACTCTCGCCCGCCGCGCCGGCTATCGCGCGGCCTTCGGCGGCGAGCAGGCGACCAACGAGCCGTTCCTGTTGCATCGGATTAACGTGTCGCAGGCGCGGTGGCCGTCGGCCCTCTTGCGTATCTGGGGCTGGCGCTTCGCCCTGCAGAGGAACGCCCCGCTTCGACAACTGAAACATGTACTTACTCCGGCGCGTCCGCCGGACAAGATCGTGGAGGTGGGCAGATGAGAGCAGCACTGTCCGAATCGCCATTACAAGCCTCGCAACTCGATTCCCTCGATGATCTGGAGGCGCTCAAGGACGAGTGGCGGGAACTCGAGTCGCGCTGCGCTGGCCTGACGCCGTTCTCGACCTGGGAGTGGTGCGACGCCGTCGCCAGGTATCGCCTCGACGGCCGGCCGTTCTCCGTGTTCGCGCTACGAGACCAGGGCGAGATGCTGGGCGTCGCGCCCTTTGCGGCGACGCACTTCGCCGGGCTGCGCCTGTACCGGCTGCTGAGCTCCGCCGCGGGCCGGTACTCGATTGCCGACTATCAGGACCTGCCCATCGCCGAGGACCGCCGCGACGAGGTTATCGCCGCTCTCTCCGGCGTGCTGGCCCTGGATCGCGGCTGGGACGTTCTTCATCTCCAGGAGCTGCCAGCTTCATCAAAAACGGCTGCGGATCTGATGTCCGCGGCGGCGCGACGCGGCTGGCCCGTGATCCTTCAGTCCGGTAGCGACGTCCATATGCTGAACATAAGCGGCGACTGGGCGGCCTACAAGGCCTCGCTCTCGCGCTCGGTGCGCAACGACACCGGCCGCCAGGCGCGGAAGCTGTTCAGCGAGTGCGAGGCATCATTTGCCAACGTCGGCGATGACCAGACGGTTGCCCGCCAGGCGATGGAGCAGCTATTCGAGCTCCATACGCGGCGCTGGCAGGCGATGGGCCAGCCGGGCATTTTCCGCAGCCAGAACCGGCGGGACTTTCACCTGGAAGTAGCGCGACGCTTCGCTGAGCGCGGCATGCTCGCGTTGTCGCTGCTCCAGGCCCGGGACGAAACTATCGCCATCAAGTACGGCTTCCAGAGCAATGGGACTGTTTACTATTACACCACCGGCTTCAGCCCCGACGAGCAATGGAAACGATTCCGCCTCGGCATGATACTCGACTTCCAGGTAATGGAGGACGCGTTCGCGCACGGCCTGCACTGCATCGACCTGATGCGCGGCGAAAGCCACTACAAGGACCACTACCGGATGGATACCCAACTCAACCAGGACCTGCTGATATTCCGCAATCGGCGCTCGCAGCTCCAGTATCGAATGGCGCTCTCCGCCCGAGCTGCCGCCGCGCGGATGCGAAACAGGCTGACAAAGCGCGACGTGGCTGAGTGATGGCAGGACTCATCGCGAACGACGTCCTTCTCGCCGGCGAGGCGGCCCTCCTCGGTGCCGTCGCCTTCCTAGTGCTGCTCGTCGCTGCCGGCGCGCTGTCTAGGCCCACGCGTCCGGCGCCGGCGGAGCGGAAGCGTCGCTTTGCCGTCATCGTCCCCGCTCACAACGAGGCTCAGGTCATCGCCCCGACGCTCGTGAGCCTCGCCGATCTCGACTACCCGCGCGACCTTTTCGAAGTCCACGTCATCGCCGACAACTGCGACGACTCCACAGCCGCCGTCGCCCGCCATCTCACGCCTTTCGTCCACGAGCGCACCGACACGACGTCGATGGGGAAAGGGCAGGCGCTTCGCTGGCTGCTCGACCGCCTGCCGCCGGATGGCTACGACGCCTTCGCCGTCATCGACGCGGACACGGTCGTCGACGCCAACTTCCTTTCGGCCATGAACGATCGGCTGGAGGGTGGCGCGGTCGCGGTACAGAGCCGGTACGTTGTGCTCAGTCCGGAGCGCTCGTGGGTGTCTTCGTTGCGGGCCGTGGCCTTCTATCTGCTGCATTCGTCGCGACGAATGGGTCTGAGCGCCCTGGGAGCCTCAGCCGGTCTCTCGGGTGACGGCATGGCCTTCGCCGCGGAGCTGCGACAGGCGCGCGAGTGGCAGGCCTTCGGCGTCACAGAGGACTTGGAGCTGCACGCCAGACTGGTCGAAGCAGGCGTGAAGGTTGCGTTTGCCTGGGAGACATCGGTCTGGAGCGAGATGCCGGATACGCTTGCGGCTGCTCGTGGCCAGAACCTGCGCTGGGAGCGCGGCCGCCTGGCTCTGGCGCGCCACCACGCGCCGCGACTGCTCGTCGGTGCCGTTCGCTCCGCCTCCTGGCCGAAGCTCGCCGCAGGCCTCGACCTGCTGGTGCCGCCGCTGTCAGTCGTCGCGCTGCTGGCGGTCGGCTTCCTCGCGCTGTCCGTCGCGCTCGGCTCGCTCGTCGGCGTCATCCTGGCGGCAGCGACGATTCTCTTGCTGGCGACATACGTTTTCGGCGGGCTGGCGGCCGCACGGGCGCCTCGGCGCTCGTGGCTTGCGCTGGGTTTCGCGCCGGTCTACGTGCTCTGGAAGGGACGGCTATATCTTCAGGCGCTTGCCTCCCGCGGCGCGCCTTCCTGGACGCGGACCGAGCGGGCCGGCGAGGCGTCGCGCCTGGAGTGAGGAAGGAGGCGGATCGATGTCCGGCAGAATAGACGCGGGACTCAGTGTGCGGATCGTCGAGAACGGACAATCGTCGGGGGCGCTTTCGCAGCGCGTAGCCGAACTCGAGGCCGCGTCGCCGATGGCGCACCCGTTTCAAACGGACTCATTCGTTGCTCTGTTCAACAGCGACCCTTCGCGGTCGCACTTCACCTTGATCGCCGTCGACGGGCAAGGCGTCGCCGCCTCCTGGCGCGGCTACTTCGCCCCGCACAGCGACGGCTTGTTCCCCCGTAGCACCGCCTGGATGAAGTCGCTCCCGGTGCTGCGCCCTGACCTGCTGGATGACCGGGATACGGTGCTGGCCTCGCTGCTGGCCGAGCTGAAGCGGCACATGGGACGGCAGGGTGTCGGGCATGCCATCTTCACGTCGGAGACGCTCCACGATGGGCTCTGTGACGAGACCTGTCTTTCGCAGGGGTTCCGTCGCCGCGACCTGCAGACCTACTTGATCGACCTGACGCCGTCGGAGGAAGAGCTCTGGCAGAACATCGAGCCGGCGGGACGCTGGGCCGCGAACAAGGCCCGCAAGAGAGGCGTCGCTGTTGAACAGATCGCCGCCGACGAGGACGTTCGCGCCTACTACCGCCTGTATATGGACACAGCCTCCGTCCCCGGCTCCGGCCCCCCTTCCGAGGCGCAATTCGTCTCCGGCTTTCGCCGCCTGCGCGAAGAGGGGAAAGCGCGGATCCTGGTCGCGAGGTATGAGGGACGCATCGTCGCGGGCAGCTTCTTCCCCTGCCACGCCGGGCTGGCGGCGCAACTCCAGACCGCCGTTGGCCGGGAGGGCCGCAAGCTCAACGCCAGCAGCCTGTTGCTCTGGGAATCGATGCTTGCGTTCAAGCGCGACGGATTCCATTCGCTCGACCTCGTCTCAGTCGAAGTGGCGCCGCCGGAGGGCTCGCGGGAGGCTGGCGTTCGCGAGTTCAAGAGCAAATGGGGAGGCAAGCTGCTGGATACGCCGGCCTACGTGTACGCGTCCTCGACCACACGGCTGTCGCAGGCAGCGGGCGAGAGGCTGCGCGGACTGAAGGCCTCGTTAGGCGCGTTCCGCCGGAGTAGCGCGCAGAAAGGGCGACCTGACGACTAAGCGATTCATCCCGGCAACGCCGCCGCTTCCGCTCTCCGCCCTCATCAGCAGACGCGAACGCGCCGCCGCTACCTTCCCCTTCTCCGCGCCTCGCGTCCGCTGGCATCTCTTTGCTCGAAACGCCCTCTGGCACGGCCTGCGCTCTCTTCGCCTCGCGGACGGCGATGAGGTCCTGCTGCCGGCGTACAACTCCGGCTCCGAGGTCGCAGCGATTATCGCCGCCGGCCTCTCGCCGCGCTTCTTCCGCGTGGCGCCGGACCTGACGCCCGACTTCGACGACATGCAGTCGGCCGTTACCCGCCGAACACGTGTCCTGCTGGTTATTCACTACTTCGGCTTCCCGCAACCGTTGCCGGAGCTGGCCGCCTTTTGCACCCGCAACGGCCTGCTGCTTGTCGAGGACTGCGCGCCGGCGTTGTTCAGCCGCGACGCGTCGGGGCCGCTCGGACGCTCCGGCGCCTTCAGCATCTTCTCGCTCCACAAGACGCTGCCGCTCCCCCACGGCGGCCTGCTCGTCGCCAACGACCCGAAGATCGACTTGACGCTTGAGCTCGAAGAGCCGGCGCCCGCATTCGGCGCGGAGCTTCTGCCCGGGCGCTTCCTCGACGGCCTGCGAATGCGCTACCCGGGTCCGACGACCTGGACGAGGCGTGCCTTCCCAAAACCAAGGGCGAAGAACGGCAACGGGGCCGAAGCCGCGCTGTTCGGGGAGGCGTTCGAGCCGGAGACCGCGATGGTCGAAGCGTCGGAGCTCGTTCAGCGACTGACGCTGCGCAACGACCCGGCGACCGTCGTGGCGGAACGCCGGCACAACTACCCGCTGCTCGCTTCGATGCTGCCGCGAGAAGATCAGTTGTTCCCGGACCTGCCGGAGGGAGTCTGCCCCCTCTATCTGCCCTTCTTCGTGCTCGACAAGCCCGACGCGCTCCGGCGCTTGCGCGCGAAAGGCCTGAAGCTGTTCCCCTACTGGTCGATCGCGCACCCGGCGATCCCGGAGGGCGCCTTCCCCGAGGCGGAGCGGTTGCGGGCGCATCTTCTTGCCCTGCCGGTTTATCAGGGCATGACGTCGCGGGACGTCGAGTACCTGGCGGACGCCGTCTGCGTCATCGCGCTGACTCAATAGGGGATAGCGCCGCCCGAGTAGTATTCCGCCGCTTCTTGACGGAGATAGCCGCCGTCGTCGTCGGCGTAAGACGCGACCTGGTTGTTCCCATCGATCGGCGGCGGGTTCGTTACGCCGTCGCCCGTGTTGTCGTCGTACATCGTGCAGCCGTCCGCGCCGGCGCCGAACAGGATCGCGATTACGCCGCTGCTCGCCAGCGCCTGCAGATTCGACCGGTCGCCGAGCCAGTACTGGACGCGATTGTCCTGGTAGTGTCCCCAGCTATTGTCCACGCTGCGGTAGATCGTGTTGCCGATGGGCACCTGCCAGAGCACCGCCTTTCTGCCTGTAAGGGCCGACAGCCGGCCGATAAATTGCTGGAAACGCAGGAAGTCGTCGTCGTTCCACCAGTGGGCGCCGCCGTCGCCGCGCTGCACCTGATAGTAACCGGCGTCGCGGTCCGACGGGTCGAAGAAGAGCAGGTCGAACTGCGTTCCGAGCGACTTGTAGAAGGCGAGGACTCTGTCGGCCACGGTGTACGGGTCGGCCTTGTTGATTATCAGGTCGACGCCGCTGGCCCAGTCGGAGACGTGGAAGCCGAGCACGACGTTGGGCGCATAGGCGTTGCGGAGGCTGACCAGCGCCTGCGCGAAGCCGGACGCGTTATCTGCGAAGCCGGCCACTTCGCCGAAGCCGGACGACGCGACGCTCACGGGCACGTCCCTGGCGTTGGTGCCGTAAGAGCTTTGCAGGTACCCCCACATGTCCGGCTCGACCTGGACGATTACAGGCCGTCCGTAAGCGCCCGCCTTCTGCATCAGCAGCTTCCACTCAGCGAAGTACGCGTTCATCGTGTTGGCGTTGGTGAGCTTGACGCTCACGTCCTCCGACCACGGGTCCGGCGCCGACGCCACGATCTGGTAGTAGGTCAGGACCGGTATGTAGCCGTTGTCGCCACTGTCGCGCAGGTAGTTGTCGACGAAGGCACCGTCGGGAGAATTCCAGGTGGTCCAGCCCTCGCCGGTGTTCACGCCGCCCGTCAGGTACTGGTAGCGATAGTCCCAGGGGATACCCGAGCTCGTCATCCAGTCCAGTTGCGATGGGCTATTCATCAGCCCAAGGCCGAGATGCCGGGGGACGCCCGGCGGAATGATGCAGCCGCCGATCAAGAGGGACGCAAGGGCGACGATTACCGCAACAACGCACCGGTTGAAGGAAGTTCTGGCGGGCAAAAGGCTACCCAGCGTCATCAACGTCTCCACACGCCGCCCGCTGCCCGAAGGCGGAGCGACTGCCACCGTCCGTCAGTCTACCATCGCTGCTTTCTTAACTGTAGCGTATCGCAGCGGGCTTGTGCCGTTCAGCCAATGGTAGAATTGTAATGATATGAGCGGACAGCGGCGATCAGCCCTCTTTGTCGTGGCGCTCCTTGTCCTTGCGGCGCTCCCAGTCGCGTGCTCCGGCGGCGACAGTGCGACGCCGGCGGGCACCCCGCAACCGTTGCCGCCGCTATCGGCTATTCCGGCCGGTCTTCCCCAGCACCTGGGCCTTGGCCTGATGAACGGCCCCCAGCAGCTCGATTGGATGACGGGTTCCGGCATCCCATGGGACTACCGCTACCAGTACCTGACCGGCGGCGTCAATACCGGCGGCGGTTGGACGACCTGGGGCTCCCCGGCAGGCTCCTTCCTGAGCGACTACCTTCAGCAGAGCCTCCAGAACAACTACGTTCCCGTGCTGACTTACTACCAGATCGTTCCTTCGGCGCCAAATCCGACCAGCGAGGACGCTCTGCCCAAGCTCCGAAACGCCTCGACGATGAGCGCCTACTACGCCGACTGGGAGTTGCTGATGAGACAGTTGGGCGCGTACGGGAAAACGGCAATCGTCCACGTCGAGCCCGACCTCTGGGGCTACATGGAGCAGGCGAACGCGGATGCAACCAAGGTGAAGGTGGAAGTCGGATCGTCGGGCGCCGCGTCAGTCGCCGGTTTCGACGACAACGCCGCCGGCTTCGCCCAGGCGCTGGTACACCTCCGCGACCTGTACGCCCCGAACGTAATTCTCGGTTTTCACGTATCCGACTGGGCGACAGGCAAGGACCTGATCCTTAACAAGGCCAATCCCGTCGCCACCGCCGCGAAGATCGGCGCCTTCTACCGCTCCCTCGGCGCTCAGTTCGACCTGCTGTTCGTCGACGCCTCGGACCGTGACGCTGCCTGGTATCAGATTCAGCGGGGCGACGGCGGCGCCCACTGGTGGAAGGACGCGGACTTCGAGAGGTTCGGGACGTTCGTGAACAGCATCGTCAGCGACACGGGCCGCTGGGCTATCGTCTGGCAGGTTCCCGTCGGCAATACCATCTACCGCAGCATGGACAATAGCTGGGGGCATTACCAGGACAATCGCGTTCAGTACTGGCTCGGCGACTGGTCCCATCTGCAGGCGCTGGCGGGCGATGGCGTTATCGCTGTCTTGTTCGGCGCCGGCGCGGACGGCTGCACGATGTACACGGACGACAGGAACGACGGCATCACCAATCCGTCGCCGATCAACGGGAACGACCAGGTCGCCTCTTATGCCGACGACGACGGCGGCTATCTGCGCTTGAGCGCCGCGGCGTACTATCAGGCCGGCGCGCTTTCTCTCGTTACGACGCATTAGCGAAACAACGTTGAGGCGTCCCCGCCGGGCAAAATAAAAGGGCCGCGCTAACCCCCGATTCGCAAGCAAAGGCTTAATCTGTTGGAGGTGCGCTAGGCCCTACCCATCTAACGCGGCGAGCGGCGCGATTGTTACAAACGAATCTGCTTCTTGTCATAATCCTCCGTTCAGCTTTGACCGGGCAATCGGCGGCGTAGTAGAATCTGACATCTAGCAGGCGCTGTCCTTGGGCTGAGAGGTGGTTGTTGTGTTCCGGCAGGTCCCTTCGCAAACTCTCCGTCCGGATGGAGTTGCGGCGCCGGCGGGACGACATCTGCCTTACCGGCCGGCCCTCGACGGCATTCGCGCCCTTGCCGTCGCCGCCGTTCTTGCCTATCATGGCGGCCTGTCGCACGCGGTCGGCGGCTTCCTCGGCGTCGACGCCTTCTTCGTCCTGAGCGGCTTCCTTATCACCAGCCTCCTTCTTTCCGAATGGCGTTCTCGCGGCAGAATCGGCCTGACCGCGTTCTGGTCGCGTCGCGCCCGACGACTGCTGCCGGCTCTCTTCCTGATGCTCCTCGCCGTCGCCTTCTACGCCGTTCGGTTCGCCCAGCCGGATGAGTTGGACAGGCTGCGCGGCGATGCCCTGGCGACCATCCTCTACGTCGCCAACTGGCGACAGGTGTTCGGCGGCCAGTCCTACTTCGACCAATTCTCGGTCCCTTCGCCATTGATACATACGTGGTCACTGGCGATTGAAGAGCAGTACTACCTCGTCTGGCCGCTTCTCGTCTTCTCGCTGTTGTGGCTCCGGCGCGGTTCGCTGAAGCTGCTGCTGCCGGCCTCAGTCGTGATGCTGGCCGGCTCGGCGATTCTTATGGCGGTGCTCTTTCAGCCGGGGCACGACCCGTCGCGTGTGTACTACGGCACCGATACGCGGGCCCAATCGCTTTTGGTGGGCGCTTTGCTGGCGATGCTCTTGATGCAGGCCGGGCCCGTGAAAGGCCGCTGGCCGCGACTGGCGCTGGAGGTGGCGGCGATTGGCTGCGCGGTCGGAATCGGCTGGACCTGGACGCACGCCACCGGCGGCGATACGCTGCTCTATCGCGGCGGCTTCCTGATGCTGGCCCTGGGCGTGGCGGTCGTCATCACGGCGGCGGTGCAGCCGCAGGCGGGCGTCGTCGGCAAAGTGCTGTCGCTGCCGCCGTTGCGCGGCCTTGGTCTCATCTCCTACGGCGTGTACCTCTGGCACTGGCCCATCTTCATGATGCTGACGCCGGGTCGCACCGGCTGGAGCGGCTACGAGCTCTTCCTGGTGCGCGTCGCGGTGACGCTCGCCGTGTCGATTGTCTCCTACAACGTCGTCGAGATGCCGGTACGTCGTGGCGCCTTCAGGGGCTGGAATTTCTCGTGGACGCTGGCGCCTTCCGCGGCCGCCTGTGTCGCCGTTGCCCTCGTCGTCGTCACCAGGGGCGGCATGACGCCGGTGACGCACGCGCTTGCGCCGACAGAAGACATGCCGACGTCGCAGCCCGCGGCGCAGGCGACGGGCTCGCAGACCGGCCCGGTGCGCGTGCTCGTGAAGGGCGATTCGATCTCGCTGACATTGGGAGGGGGCATCGAGCAGGAGGGGCCGTCCGTCGGCCTCCTCGGCTGGAACAGGGGCATCATCGGCTGCGGCTTCTTCCCCGTCGATGAGGACCTCGGCGACAACGGCCAGTGGACGCTGGAACGGGCGAAGCTGTGCAAGAATTGGCGGGCGAACTGGAGCACGGACGTCCAGGCCTTCCATCCGGATATCGTCCTCATGCTGTCGGGGCCGTGGGATGCGATCGACCTGAACGTTGGCGGACACATGATCGAAGTCGGCACGCAGGAGTGGCACGATTACGCTATGACGTCGCTGGAGAACGCGCTGTCGGCGTTCACGTTCGAGGGCGCGAAGGTGGCGCTGCTGACCGCCCCCTGTTTCGAGCCGCGTCAGACGGAGTTGGCGCAGACGATAGGGGGTAAGCATTTGCTCGTCTGGCCCGTGGACGACCTGAACGCGGTCTACCGCGAGTTCGCGGCCAGGCACCCCGACCAGGTCACGCTCATCGACCTGTACAGCTATGTATGCCCCAACGGAGTGTACGAGGACCTGAAGGTGGACGATGGCCAGGAGATGCGAGGCGATGGCGTCCACTTCACGCCGGATGGTGCCGCAGCGGTCACAGACTGGCTGGCGCCGCAGCTAATCGCGATGGTGCGCGGCCAGAGCAGCGTCGACGCCGGGGTCGTGGCATCGAAGGTTCAGACGCCCGTCGCGACGGCGATGCCCTGATCGCGAGGTCCTGCCGCCATCTTTGGGCCGCTCGGGCCTGCCCGTCCGGGTTGCCGAGCGGCCTTCCCCGTGTCGCAGGACGCTGGCTAGCCTGCCGCTCGCCCGCGACGCCTAGCCCAGCGGCATCTGCTCCGGGCCCGTATCGAGCGAGAACGGCGGGTAAGGCTCGACCAGCGAGGCGTGGTATGCAAGCAGGCGCGCTTCCCAACGCACGACGCCGCGCTGGAAGTCGTAGATGCCGTCAGGGTAGTTCTCCTGCACGAGCACCATAATCGCCGCGATGACCCACAGAACCTCCGAAACGGCGCCCAGCACCCCAACAACGATGGCGCTTGGGATACTGTAGATCCAACGTAGCAGGGCCGTTCCGACCGTCGGACTGCCGCCGCGTTGCACCTCGAACTTTACCTGCTCTTCGACTCCCTCGGAGGGAAGACGGTCGATCAGAAAGAAGACGTAGGCGTAGTAGCTGACAATCGAGCGCAGCCAGCCCGTCATCTTTGGGCCGTCCTCATCGAGGTACTTCTCCGATCCCTTCTGCGAGATCGAGATTGCCGCGATGATCGGGAAGGCGAGGTAGGCGAGCCACATGACGACGCCCAACACTATCGCCACCAGAATAGCGATGACTACTTGCGGCCGCTGGAATTTCTCGGGCCGGGCGACGACATCGAAGGTTACCGGGTAATCAGTTGCCACTGGGATCTCCTTTCCCGCCGGCCGCAACCGGCCCTATCGCCTCTGCTCTTGAAGGGACTCGTTCCCTTGGACTGCCCGCTTCTCTCGCGGGGTGGTAGAATCGATCTGCGATCTTCGTGCCGAGCGCGAAGAGGAGGTCGACTGTGGCCATGCGAGACACTATCGCTGAGCGCACTACCGGTCCCTACCTGGCGACCGTCCTCAAGCTCATGGCCTTCAACTTCAACCGCAGCGCCGACCTCCGGCGCGAACTCTACCAGCGATGCAACGGCTTGTCCAGGCCGTTCGATTCCCGCTTCCAGTTCCGCACCATCGATAATGCTATCAACCTCTATCTTACCATCGAGGGCGGGCGTATGCGCGGCGGCAGCGGCGGCGTTCGCGAGCCGCACGTCGTCGCCACCTTCCGCGACGCCGCGGCGATGCGCACTTTCCTCTCGCCCTTCGCCCGCAGCGACCCCCTGAACCTTATGATCGACAACAAGCTCTCCTTCGAAGGCAACCTTAGCCACCTGGGTCGCCTCGGCCATCTCACCGCCGTCGCCCGCAACCGCGGCTGGCGCAAGAAGCTGGGCGCGGCGCCCGAAGCCGGCGATCTCGCGCAGGCGGGCGATTCGATGCTGGCGGCCTCGCGCGCGGAGCGACGGCGCGAGACGCTGCGCTGCGAGCCGACGGACGAAGTCGCGGTCCTCGACGACCCGTACCTCAGCCGCTACGGCATCGACGACTTCCCGCGCCTGAAGGCGATGCGCGCCGAGTTCTTCGGCGCCCACGGCGAAGTCTGCACCGAGCGCCCGCGTCTGGTCACGGAATACTACCGCGAGCACGGCTTCGAGGCCGATGCCGAGGGCCGCGAAATCGACCCGGAGCTCAGGCAGGCCGGCGCGCTCTACCACGTCCTAACCAACAAGGAGCCCATCATCCGCGGGCGGGCCCTCCTGCCCGGAACGACGACGACGAAGTTCCCCGGCGTGGTCATCTACCCGGAGACCGGCGGCACGACGATCTGGGCCGAGCTGATAACGGTCGGCGAGCGCGACCTCAACCCCTACCGCATCTCGACGGAGGACGTCGACATGCTCGATCGCGAGGTCTTCCCGTTCTGGGTCGACCGCAACGTGCGGGAGTGGACGCGGCATCACTGGAACGCGCCCCGCTGCCAGCAGCTCGACGAGCGCTGGGTGCTGTACTTCATGTGGAAGACCGCCGCCGTCTCGCACACGATCCCCGACTATCCGGGCGTCCTCCAGCGCGGCCTGCTCGCTTTCCGGGAGGATGCGGCCCGCGGCGAAGCGAACGCCGCCGACGAGCGGTCCGGCAACTTCTACCGCGCGGTCCAGACCGTCATCGACGGCGTGCTGCGCTACTCTGAGCGGCTCGGCGACAAGGCCGAGTCGATGGCGGCCGAAACGGGCGACGCCCAGCGCCGCGACGAGCTCCTGGAGATGGCGCGCATCTGCCGCAAAGTGCCGGCCGGCCCATCGGAATCGCTGCACGAGGCGTTGACGGTCATCCTGCTCATCCAGATCGCGCTGCACATGGAGAACATGAACGCCGGCCTGTCCATTGGCCGGCTGGACGCCTGGCTCCAGCCCTGCTTCCTCCACGACGTCGCCATGGCGAAAACAGAAGAGAAGGAGGCCGTCGTTCGGCGCGCCGTCGAGCTCGTCGGCTCCTTCTTCCTCCAGTGCAACGATCATCTGCCGTTGGTGCCGAGCGTTGGCATGCGGCTCTTCGCCGGCAGCTCGTCCGACATGGCGGTCACGCTCGGCGGCGTCGACGCCGAAGGCAAGAGCGCCGTCTGCGACATGACCTACGTCATCCTCAAGGCGGCGGAGATGCTGACGCTGCGCGATCCGAACCTGAACGCCCGCTTTCATCCCAAGGCCAACTCCCTCGAATACCTGCGCCGCCTCTGCGAGGTGAACGTCATCACCACGTCCACGCCGTCGATCCACAACGACGAGGCGGTCATCGCGGCGCTCGTCGAGCAGGGCTTCGCGTTGGCGGACGCGCGCGACTGGGGTGCGACCGGCTGCGTCGAGCCGACGAGCTGCGGGCGTCACATGGGGCATACGAACTCGATGCTGCTCAATACGGTCGCGGCGCTGGAGATGGCGCTCAACGACGGTTTCCACCCGCTCGTCGGCGAGCAGATCGGCCCGCACAGCGGTGACCCGGCCGCTGGCGCTTTCGATTCGTTTGACAAGTTCCTCGCCGCCTACAAGCAGCAACTCGGCTACCTCATCGGCCAGTCTGTGGAGTACAACAATATCCTGGGGCAGGCGCACCAGTACCTGCACCCAACGCCGCTGCTGTCGTCGCTGGTCGGTGGCTGCCTGGAGAGCGGTCGCGACATGAGCCAGGGCGGCGCGAAGTACAACAGCTCCGGCGCGGCGCTGGTCTCCCTCGCCGATGTGATCGACAGCCTGCTGGTCGTAAAACAACTGGTCTACGAGGAGAAGGCGGTCGATTTCCCGACGCTGCTGCGGGCCCTGCGCGACGACTTCGCCGGCCACGAGGCGCTGCACGCCCGCATTATGAAGCGCGTCCCCAAGTTCGGCTCCGACGCGCCCGGCACGCGGGAGATGGCGCAGGACCTCATCAACTTCATCTACGACGAATACCAGTCACGCGAGAACTATCGCGGCGGACGCTACACTAGCGGCTTCTGGAGCATGTCGAATCACGTCGTCTTCGGCTCGCTCTCCGGCGCCTTGCCCAGCGGTCGCAAGCGCGGCAAGGCGTTCACGCCCGGTATCACGCCCTCGGCGTCGGCTTCGCCCAACCTGCTGGACAACATCCGCACCATCGCCGCCCTCGACCCACTGAAGATGCCGAACAACATCGCCTTCAACGTCAAGCTCACCCCCGCACCCGGCGAGCCGCACGCCGATTTCGTGGAGCACGCGACGACCTACGCGAAGACCTACTTCGAGCTCGGCGGCATGCAGATGCAGTTCAACATGGTGACGACGGAGACCCTGCGCGACGCGATGGAGCACCCTGAGAACTACCGCAACCTCATGGTCCGCATCTCCGGCTACAACGCCTATTTCGTCGAGCTGAACCGCGAGATGCAGATCGAGCTCATCGAGCGGGCGGAGTACCGCTAGCCGCCATGGCCGGCAACGTGGCGTCCGCGCTGGAGCACAGGCGGCCCCTCGTCGTCGACGTGCGCCACAACTCGCTCGACGAC
>JBEKKV010000003.1:0-113481 GCA_050010555.1 Dehalococcoidia bacterium | reverse complement strand
CGCCTATCCCGCCGACGCCTACGTCAACTTACACGCCGACGGCGACCAACACGTGGACACCGACGCCAACGCCGACCAACACGCCTATCCCGCCGACGCCTACGTCAACTTACACGCCGACGCCGACGAACACAGCAACTCCTACGAATACCTATACGCCCGCGCCCACATCAACGGGCACGCCTCAGCCGCCCACTTCGACCTTCACGCCGACACGTACGTCGACGAGCACCGCGACGCCTACTGTGACGCGAACGCCGACGCGAACACCCACACGAACCGCGACGCCCACGGCGACGCGGACACCGACCCGAACTCCGACACCTACAATGACGCGCACACCGACCCGTACGCCGACGCGGACGGCGACGCCTACAATAACGCGCACGCCGACCCGGACCCCCACGCCGACGGCGACGCCGATTCTCTATTGCGGCGACGTGACAGGTAATGGCAGGGTGACGGTGACCGACCTTCTCGTGGAGTCTCGCGCCATCAACCGCCACAGCACGAATCCGCTCTACGACGTGAACCACGATGGCAAGGTCAATTACGCCGATCTGCTGATGATCGCCCAGCAGCTTGGTCGTCGCTGCACCCGCTAGCGGAAGCGCTTCGGCGACAAGCCGCGACACAAGAACTGAGGAAGAGGGGTTCCAGCCGGAACCCCTCTTCCTTCGCCTATCGAACGACAGAGACGCGGCCCAGATGAAGCCGGCTCTCGCCGCACAATGGGAGAGCGCGCAGACGGCTTCGGCCTGCAGCTAGCTGGTTAACTGGTGAGGAAGTAGGTGTGGCAGACTTCGTCCAGGACGGCCGGCGTCAGGGCCGCGGTGCCGCTGCCCTCGTACCTGGCCGCATCGATGATCGCGTCGACGAGATCTCGCGGGTGGCAACCGCGAAGCTCGCGCTGGTGTGGCTCATACCAGCGCTCGAGTAAGTAGTCTATCGTCCCGTCCTTGTGCTCAACCTGCCGTTCGCGGCACACCTGCGCGAAGATCGTCCGAAACTCAGTGGGCGTGGGGTTCGGGACCTCCACCTTGTAGCGGATTCGCCGTAGGAAGGCCTCATCGGCTAGGGACTCCGGCGGCAGGTTCGTCGAGAAGAAAGGTATCACGTCGAAGGGAACTTCGATAATCTGGCCCGTATACAGCGAAAGGTGGTCCACGCCGCCTTCCAATGCGACGATCCACCGGTTCAGCAGCTCCACCGGTGGAATCTGCTGCCTGCCGAAATCGTCGATGACCATCATGCCGCCGTTCGCCTTCATCTGCAGCGGCGCTTCGTAGACCTTGGAGCGTTCGTCGAGAACGAGCTCCAGCCCCTGGCGTGTTAGCTCTCCGCCCGCCAGTACCGCCGGCCGTCGGATAATCGCCCAGCGACGGTCGTGGCGCCGCCGTCTCAGGTCGCCCGGCCGCTCCTCATAGTCGAAGCGCTCATGCTTCGAAGGGTCGAACAGGCGGACGATGTGGCCGTACACCTCGAGCGCGTAGGGAACGGCGATATAGCCGGCCAAAGCCTGACCCAGCAGGTGGGCAATTGTCGTCTTGCCGTTGCCGGAAGGCCCGTAGATGAGAGTCGGCCGGCCGGAGAATATCGCCCGTCCGACGCGGCCGCGGGTCGAATCGCTGAGCACGAGCTGCGATAGCGCCTGCTTCACGACATCGGCGGTAAAGCCACTGCCGCCTGCCGATTGGCGCCGCACCTGGCCGATATAGTCTCTTAAGGGCACCGGCGCTGGCCCGACGTAAGCGTTGCGCTCGAAGGCCGAGGCCGAACGTTCGAGTCCCCTGCCGCTGAGCCGATAGCGATATGCGGCGTGAGTCTGCCCTTCGCCGGCGACGATCTCGCACAGGCCATCGCGCGTAAGCTGCGTCAGCACCTCCTGCATGACGGGCACCGAGACAGCCAGCGTCTCCGCGAGCTCGCCAGCTGTCGGGTGCGCGCTGTAGTACAGGGCTTTCAGCGCCAACTCGGCGGCGAAGGCCGCGTCCAGTCCCGTCTCTCCCAGAAAAGCGGGCTCCTGGGGAATCATCTCGTCCAGTTCGCCCGGCTTCAGTGTCTGCGACACCTGGTGCATTACTCCACCTTCCTATTTCCTCTCTTCCGGGATTCCGCTCACGCGCTCTTTCGTCAGGAAATCAGGTGGCTCTGTGGACGGTTCCCCGACAACGCCGCGCGGGGCGCTCGACGCGCCTTTCGCAAAACGTTCCAGGAGCTCGGACCGCGTTTTGGCGAGCAATTCGAGCTGTTCCGCTGTTGAGCCGGCGATCTTGCCTGTGGAATAGAGCGTTCGCAGTACCAGGTAAGCACGGGTGATGAGCGCCGGGCCGGCCGCCGGATCGACTCGCAGTAGTTCGTAGGGGTCGACGGTCTGGGGCCGCGGCTTCACCAGCAGACGGGCCAGCAGCGGCTGTCTAGTCGACCTCCGACGGTCTGCGCGCTCTCGCCGTATCTCCACGACACGGCTTACCGTCTCATCATAGGCTTCGCGCTTCCCCGGGTCGACGAGTACGGCGTAGGCGTTATTCAGCGCATCGAGATCGCGCTCGTCGCCCTGCCGCAGTGACAGCCTGTCGCGGATGCCACCGGCCAATAGCCAGTAGGCCTCCGTTACCACCTCCTGGGGGGCATCGGGGTCTATCCGAAGAAGACGGTAGAAATCGACGGCTCTATCCAATGCGACCTCCCTGCCGGCGTGCTCTCTTGAGCCTCCACGATCTGGCTCCCTGCTAGCTGCCGAAGGCTTTGAACAGTTCGATTGCAACCGGCCCGAGGATTACCACAAACAGAGAGGGAAGGATGAAGAAGACCAGTGGGAAGACCATCTTGCTCGGCGCCCGCCGCGCTTCCTCTTCGGCGTGCTGCCGGCGCCGTCGCCTCATGTCGGACGCTTGGACGCGCAACGCGCTGCCCAAACTTGTGCCCAGCTCTTCCGCCTGGATAATCGTGTTTGCGAACGTCTGTAAGTCGGCGACGCCGGTTCGTACGCCCATGTCATACAGGGCCTCGCGGCGGCTCTTCCCTATGGCCACCTCACGCAGCATGGTCGCGAACTCGTCTGCTACTGGGCCTCCCAGCTTGTCAGCCACCCGCTGGAAGGCGGCGTCGAGTCCTAGGCCGGCCTCAACGCAGGTCGTCATCAGGTCAAAGGCATCGGGCAATCCCCGCCAGACGAGAAGCTTGCGACGGTTCGCGCGTCGTCGTAGCCAGAGGAAGGGGAGCAGCACACCCATCAGCGCGAACAGAGGGATCAGCAGGACGCTCCTGCCGGAAAGCGAATGCCCGGCGGCGGACCAGACCACCAGTGCGCAGGTGCCCGGCAGTAACGCGCCAATGAAGATAACCAGACTGAAGAAGGTGACCAGGGACATTGGCGCGCCGGCGATCACGAGCTGCTTTCGCGTCCGCGCAACAAAAGCCGGTGGAAGCACGCCGATGACCCCCCTAGCTATCCCGTCCATCACCGGCAACACGACTCGGTGTTCGAACGGCACGTCGCGGAGGCTCAGGGAGTGCGCGTTCGTTTCCGCCAGCGTGCGCAGGCGCGCGTCCAGCTTCACGGTCGATTCTTGGACGCGCCAGACCGCAACGGTGCCAACCGCGAAGAGCACGAAGACGAAACTCAAAATGGCCAGAGCCATGTTCTCACCTAGATCTCAATAGTCGTGATCCGGCGGATCGTCAGGAGACCGAGGAGTTGCAGAGTAATAGCAATCCCGAGCATCACCAGCCCAGCGGGTTCAGTCCACAGATTTGACATAAGACTCGGGTTGAGAATGAAGAAGATTACGCCCAGTATTAGCGGCCACACCGCCAGAACCGACGCGGCGAAGCGCTGCTGGGCCGTCATTACTTTGATTTCGCCACGGATGCGGTCTCGTTCGCGGATCGTTTCGGCAACATTGTCGAGGACTTCGGACAGGTTGCCGCCGCTGCTGCGCTGGATCAGGATGGCCGTTATCACCATGTCGAGGTCGTAGCTCCCGATGCGGGCGCTCATTGCGACCAACGAATCCTCCAGACTCGCGCCCAGGCGCACATCCGCGACCAGACGCGAGAATTCCTCGGAAAGCGGTGGCTCCAGCCGTTGGGCCGCTGCATCGATCGCCTGGAGCATAGCGAAGCCGGCGCGGATTGAGTTGGCTATCTGGCTCAACGCCTCAACGAGTTGCCGGTCGATGCGACTCAGGCGGCGGCGTTTCTTAATCTTTACGTAGAACGCCGGCAGCATATATCCAACGAGCGCCAAGACAACACCGGTAACCAGTCCTATCAGGTCGCGCACCAAGAGCAGTGGAATCACCAGCAACACGCCACCGGTGAAGAGTCGAATCAGCAGGTATTCGCCGACCCGCAGTCGGAGGTGGGCCTGCTCCAGGTCCAGCGCTGCCCTATCCGCCCAGACACTCGTGTCGAGGACGCGCCGGAGGGCGGGAATCGATGAACTGCCCCGTCGCAGCAGCGCCTCTTCCGCCTCTTTCTCGGCCGCCCGCCCCCGAAGGGAGCGCAAACGCGCCTCCTCCTCGCCGCTCACGTTCATGACGTAGAAACCGGCGCCGGCGCAGAGGAGCGCAACAACTATCAGCGCGACCGCGAGTCCTGCAATCATTGCGACCTACAACCTCAGTCCGCTGGGAACGCCCAGGTTCAGATTAATGCCGCTCTTCGCAAAACGGTCTACGAACGTCGGCATTATGCCTGTCGGCTCCAGACTCCCGAACAGGCGGCCCTCAGCGTCCACCCCCTTCTGGTCAAATCGGAACAGGTCCTGCATCGTGACGATCTGCGACTCCATGCCCGTGATCTCGCTCACCAGCGTGACGTGGCGGCGTCCGTCGGCGGAGCGACTCAGGTGCACCATAAGATGGAACGCAGAGGCCATTTGCTCGCGGATCGCGCGCACCGGCAGGTCCAAGCCGGCCATCAGCACCATGTTCTCGATCCGGGACAGGGCGTCGCGGGTAGAGTTGGCGTGCACCGTCGTCATCGATCCCTCGTGGCCGGTGTTCATCGCCTGCATCATATCGAATGCTTCCGCGCCGCGCACCTCGCCGACGATTATGCGGTCGGGACGCATGCGCAGGGCGTTGCGGAACAACTCGCGCTGTGTGACTTCGTTCTTACCCTCGATGTTGGGCGGCCGCGCCTCCGCGCAGATGACGTGGCTCTGCTGGAGCTTCAGTTCGATCGGGTCTTCGATTGTGACGATGCGCTCGCTGCTGGGGATAAAGGAGGACACTGCGTTCAGCAGCGTGGTCTTGCCCGTGCCGGCGCCGCCGGAAATCACCAGGTTCATTCGCAGACGCACGCATGCCTGGAGAAAGTCCGCCAGCGGCTGAGTAATCGTCCCATTGGCCACGAGGTCGCTCATAGTGTATCGGTCCGGACGGAACTTGCGTATCGTCAGGACGGGACTCTTCGGAACCAGCGGGGGTATTATGACGTTCACGCGCGAGCCGTCGGGGAGGCGCGCGTCCACGAACGGCGATTGCTCGTCGACGCGGCGTCCCAAGGGCGAGATGATCCGGTCGACGATGCGCATTATGTGCGCTTTGTCGCGGAAACGCACGTCTGACAGGTAAATGACGCCGTCGCGCTCATAGTAGACTTCGTCCGGGGCGTTTACCATGACCTCCGAGATCGAGCCGTCCTCGACGAGCGGCTCGATGGGGCCAAGACCGATCGCTTCGTTCAGGACCTGCCGAACGATGCGCTCCGCCTGCTCGCCGAATACTCCCGGGGCAATCTGCGCCAGGAGCGCGCGCGCCGTGACCTGCACGGCGTCCCGCGCCTCTTCCGGATCGAGCTTCTCGACGGCCTCCAGGTCGATCTCGCGGATCAGGTTCTGGTGGACGGCCGTTACGAGATCGAACTCCTCCGTCGAGAGGCGCTCCGCGTCATCGTCCAGCGTTCGCATTGTTCCTGTGATTTTTTCGAGGTCTTTCATGACGCCTGGCTCTCCTTTGTCGTGGTGTTACGCTGGCGCTCACCCTCCCGGCCCATGAGAACCCTCAGGCGACTGAAGAGACCCTGGCGCGCTGGCTGAATGCCGACTATCGTCTTCGCAAGGTCCGTGAGGCTGCGAGAGCCGGCCGCTAACGGATGCCGCAGCACCGCCGGCTCGCCCACCTGTCCGTCGCCGCGCACTCGCTGGTCGAAGGGCACCTGCCAGAACACCTGGTGGCCCAGCACCTCTTGGATCGTTGTCGCCCGGACGCCGTCGCGCGTCGCCAGGTCGTTCGTCACGATTCGCACGCGCTCCTCCGGATACGACGCCGAACGCAGCGCCTCCAGCGCTCGCAGGGAGTCGCGCACGCTCGCGAACTCAGTCGTCACAACCCAGAGCACGAGCGACGCGGCCTGGAGAGCGACCAGCGTCAGGTCGTTGAGGATGCCCACGGTGTCGATGACGACGATATCATGGCTCTTGGAGAGCAGCTCGACTATCTTGCGGAAGTCATCTGCCTTCACGGCGCGCCAGGCCATCGTCTGTGACGGCGCTGCCAGCACGTTGAGGCCGCTGGAATGCTGCATCAAGTATTTGGGAAGCGTGTCGCGGGTAACAGATGAAAGATCGCGCGCAAGGTCGACGACACTGCGCTCCGGCTGGATATCAAGCATTCCGCAGACGTCCCCGAAGCCGTTGTCGCCGTCCACCAGCACTATGGACTGCCCCGTCTCCTGAACCAGCGCCGCCGCCAGGTTCACCGAGACGGTCGTTTTTCCCACGCCGCCCTTGGCCCCGAAGACGGTGATCACCGTTCCCTGCGGCCCCCACGACGCCGTCTGGCCGCGCAGCCGCATCTGCCGCCGCTCTTCCGACTCCAGCACCGACGCTATCGATTGGCTGATGTCCTCCGTGCTCACCGGCGCCGTAAGGAAGTCGCGCGCTCCCGCCAGCATCGCCCGACGCGCCATGTCGATGTCGCGCGAGGCGGAATAGACGACAATCGGCGTCTCCGGAAGGGCGTTGAGCAGCGACTCTACTGTTTGCATGGAGCGCATGACCGGCTCGCGCACGCCCAGCAGCACCACGTCCGGTTTCAGTTCCACCGCCATCGACACTGCCTCGGTGCCGAAACCGGCCTCACCGGCGATCACGAAGCTCGACTGCTTGACCGCCCGCTTCATGTCATAGCGGGCTTTTGCGTCCTGATCGACTACTAGCACTGCGGGGATTTTCGCCATAACTCGTCACTCCTAGGGGGATGGGGTCTTGGCAATAGCGCCGTAGGGCACAAGGTTGGTCTCCGGCGGCGTCACGGTCGCGCGGTCGCCGAAGGAACGCAGCGACAGCGCCAGCGTGCCCGACGACTGTGCCAGCGCCAGGAGCTGCGCCTGCTCCTCCGTTACCGCCAGCGTAACCGTGCGCGCGTCTGGGTTCGGCTTGGCGTCAGACGGCCGCTCGCCTAGGGTGCCCGACGTGTCGGGCGTGGCCGTTGCGCTCGTCTGCGGTGGGATCGCCTCCTGCGCATTCTGCGCCACGGCGAGCACCTCAATGCCTTGCATGAGGGTTACTGCCTTGTCGACCCCCACCAGGTCCTTCTTGAGAATGGCTATTACGTCCACGAGGTCGCCCGGCAAGATCAAGCCGCCGACGCCGCTCTCCTCCGATACGGTGATGGAGAAGGCGCGCGTCCCGGCCGGCAGCACGGACGACAGCCCCTCGTTGCTCACGTCGCTCGTCACGCCTATCTTCAGCGCCGTCACCTGCTCGTTCGCGGCCAGCGGGTACCGCGTGATCTGGCCGACGATGGCGTCCGTCGACGAGTAACCGTTGCTTAGAGCGGTGTCCTTCGGCACATCCGCGAGCTTCAGCATGCCGCTCTCGAGCGTCGTGCGCGCCGGTACGTCCTGCGCCGCGACGACGACGCGCGTGGTGTCGCCGCTGCTGCCGGACACGGTCTGATTACTGTTGCTGCGCGTCAGCGCCACGATTGCCAGGATGGCGGCGACCGCCGCGAAGAGCAGGGCAAGCAGCAACAGCCCGCGCCCGGAGCCCTTAGACATGTTTGCGATTGTTCTTGCCATGCTCTTGACCTCCAGCTATTGAGTGAGTGATCGCCCGGTTATGGCCCAGGCGATGGCCTGAAACGTCTTCATGAAGCCGCTGACGTCCGTCTCGTAATAGTGGTCATTGGTGCCTGTTTTTGACGAGGCGATACACTTGGCGAGATTGCGGTCATAGTTCTCGTGGTTCTGGCGGTTGCTCCCGGTGCCCACCAGCCCCCGGGTGCAGTTGGTCCCGTCGTCCGTGCTGGTGTTGCCAAAACTCACAACGTAGATCTCCACGCCTTGCGCCTTCAGCGCGTCGGCCTCCGCCAGGGTCAGACTGTCCAGGTTGTTGATCCGCGCGTCATACAACGGCGAGGGGTAGGTGCTGTTCAGGTTGGGGCCCGCGGGCCGGCACACGCCGGAGCCGTCCGTCGGTGTCCCGTTGCTGTCGGTAATGGACAACGGATATGTGTTAGGCACCGGGTTGGCCAGGTGCCGGCCCGCCGTGGGTAACGAGGGGGGATTTAACGCGGCGACGTCTGCCTGAGCGTAGTCGGTATAACTGTTATCCCCGTCGGTCAGGATTACCAGCGCCTTTCGGGCGCCCGTTTGCGACCCGGGGCCGTTGAGTATCGTCCCGCCGCGGAATAGACCCAGACAGACGTTCGTCCCCGGAAAGCCGCCGGGGGCCTGCAGCCGGTTGATGCCTGCGTCTACCGCGTTTGGGCTGTTGGAGAGCGAGATCGTGTCTGTCAGCTTGACGCAGCCGCGGTTCGGGTCCGACTCGCTCAACGGGTTGATGTTGGCCGTAGGGTTGTAGCAGCCGCGGAATGGTGTGAAGCCGACTTGATTGGTGCTCGTGCCCGGCGGTGGAGTCGGCGTGGGGAGCAGGTAGTTGGTGAAGTTGGTCGCCGCTAACTTCGCCTGGGCGATCGGAGTGCCGCTCATGGTGCCCGTGTCGTCCATGACCAGTACGGCGTCCAGCGGTTTTGCCTGCACGTAATCCCCCGCCGCCGAGCCGAAGCCCTCCTGGGTCCCCCCAACATGGAAGAAGGATGAGAACAACTGGGTCGCCGGCTTGTTGACAGTGACCTGGATAGTGTCGCAGTTGTCGTCAGTAACCTGCGGCGTGTAGCTCAAGACCGCGGCGCAGGATTGCAGATGCTGGTAGCCGCACGCGATTGGTTCGGTGCCCGTGTTGAGGCAAAGCCCTGCCTGGGGCAGCGAGGGGTCCGTGTTCGGGCGACAGAGGAGCTGCGCGTACACCTCGACGCCATCCTGGCCGTCTTGATAACCGTTGCGTTGCGCCCACAGGCAAGCGTCGGATATGGCCTGCGCCTGGTCCGCTTTGGGGCCGGCCACCCAGCCACCGGGCCCCGGGCCCGGAACGTCCGGTTGGCCGACATGTCTCAGAAGGCTCTGTGACCCCGCAAGCGCTGCCAGGTCCGCCGCCCGCTCCACACCCTGACGCTCGCTGAACCAGAGACCGAAGTCGATGGTAATGGCGCCGATGGCCATGACAACGGAGAATATGCCAACGAACATGAGGATGAGTTGGCTTCGCTCCTCGTTGAGCCGCTTGAGCAATCTCACGGATTTGGCGTTGGCACAGGACATGGGCACCTCGGGTCGGAAGACCCCGTTGGCTTCTGCTCTAATCGCGCACTGCCCGTCACAGGCATCGGAATGGCGCCGACGGTTCCCCCAAACAGGCCGCTGAAAATGGGCCGGATTATTATCGGGTCGTACGTGTAAGGACCACCGGTGGAGGTCTTAATGCACACGTCCACCGAGTCGCCGACATCCGCGTTCGGCTTGACCTGGTTTGTTTTTGGGTCCGTGTAGCAGACTACCACATCACTCGTGTTGACCATGCCCTGGGCCTGCTGCGCAGTTCGGTATTGGACCGAGCCGCTGTCGAAGCTGATGTCGTTGTTCACGGCGCCGTAGCGGGCCCCCTCGCGGGCGGCGTGCTGGAGAACGATCCGATGGTCCAGAGCGATGCCAAAGTCTACAATCACGAACAGAAATAGGCATACGATGGGCATGATGAAGGCAAACTCGATTATCGTTTGGCCCCGCTGGGATCGCACGAAACCCGCAGCGCGCTTGATGCTACTCACCTTCCCCCTCCTGCCCGTTGAGTTGGAACTTTGGGGGGCGAACCGCGTCCGCCCCCCAGGCCTGATGCTTTGCTAGAAGGGGCCCGAGCAGACAGTGGTGTTGTTGAAGTCGATGCAGTTAGCAATGCCCTTGACCATGTTCTGCAGGGCGCCGGTCAGCAGAGTCGTAACCGCCAGGATCCCTATCACAATGAGGCCGCCGAGCATGGCGTACTCAAGCATGTCCTGGCCGTGGTCGTCGCTCAGCCACATCTTCAGAACCAGGAACTTGACTACCAATGTGTCCAGCATTCTTTGTCTCTCTCCTTTTGGTTGCTGTAAGAACGAACGCTACTACGGCCACGCGGCCGCTGCGTTGAGTCCGTGTCCTTGGTCGCGGGCATCACCCCCTTTCGCAACCAGGAGAGACAAAGGCATGGTAAGCTCGTTTTCGCCTCGGATTCAGCGTTTCGCCTATTGCTAGAGCTCAACCCTGAAGCTATACTGGGCTCGCAACCTGGGGGCCTCTGCTCCTGTTGCCCCGGTCCCGTCGGCTTGCCCCGGCGGGACCTCAGTGTTCTTATTCGCCTCTAACGATGAATGCACCGGCGTTCGACGGTAGTCATACTCACAGCGATGACCATGCGGTCGACGCCGGCGCTCACCGATTATGCAAATGACAACACTACACTAGGGGCACTGCGAAAAGGGGATTGGCGGGGGGTCCTTCCCCCTTCTTGCAGAACTGCCACCAATAGAGATTAACGAATTTACTTTACAGACGTTACGGGCCGCTTGTCAAGTATCTAGCTCGGACACAACATATGCAGATTCGCGTGGCCGCGAGCGATATGGCCTTTAGCGATGAAGATGGCGCGTTCCGTCCCGCTCTCCGCCGTATGTCATACCCCGCATTGAACACAGGAGCTCTCCGGACGTGAATCAGCCCGTCCCGCTCACTGAGCCTGCCGTCCCGCGGCCGTCCCTGCGACGCCGCGTGCCCATCGCCTGGGTCCAGCTCGCGATGGTGGTCTCTCTGCTCGCGATACTCTCGCTGCTGAAGGAGGTCGACCCCGACTTCTGGTGGCACCTGCGCACCGGCCAACTCATCGTGGAATCGGGAATCCCCCGTCACGACCCGTTCTCCTGGACCGCGGCCGGCAAGGCCTGGGTAACGCACGAATGGCTGTCGGAGGTCTTCATCTACGGCGTCGAGTCAACGCTCGGCTACGTGGGGAACGCTCTCATCTTCGGCATCCTCGCCGGCGTGGCGCTGCTCGTCATGTTCGCTCTAGGTCGGCGCATGGGCTCGGGCACGAAGTTGCTGGTCCTCCTGATGTTCCCGGCCGTCTTCGTGATGGTTCGATTCATCGCTGTCCGACCGCAGGAGTTCACGTGGCTTCTGTTCGCCGTCTTCGTCTACGTCCTGCAGCGTCGAGAGGGGGGCGACGCCGTGCCGTTGTGGGTCCTGCCGCCGCTGATGGCGCTGTGGGTCAACCTGCATCTCGGCTTCGTCTACGGGCTGATGGTCGTAGCGGTGTGGACCGCAGTCCAGATCGTCCGCTGGCTGCGAACGCGCGCCACCGACCTGCGGACGCCGCTGCTGGTGGCCGGCGCCTGTCTCCTCGCGACGCTCGCCAACCCGAACGGGCCGGAAATCCTCCTCTACCCGCTTCACTACCTGCAAGGCGGCGCTGAACGCTCGCTGATCGTCGAATGGCAGCGCCCCGACTTCTCGCAGCCCGTCAACATCCCGATCACACTGACTCTAGTTCTCCTCGCCTTCTCGCTGCCCTGGCAAAGGCGCCGGCCGTTCCTCGCGGTGGTGACGCTGGTTGTCATCGTCATCAGCATCCAGGCCGTGCGGAACGTGCCCTTCGCCGTCCTGATGCTGCTGCCCGTCGTCGCATCTGTCATGGCTGACCACTGGGCGCCCGCCGGCCGCCGCGGCGACTCTCGCACGACGTTGCGGACGCCGTTTGCGGTCGCGCTCGTCGCTGGGCTGGCGGTCTGCGTGCTGGTCATCGGCCCGTCGTTCGGACACGCCATCGCGGGGTTCAGCCCGAGCAGCGACGGCTATCCGTCGGAGGGCGTCTCCTTCATCGAGAGCAACTACTCGGGCGCGCGCCTTTTCAACGACTACGGCTGGGGAGGCTACGTCATCGACCGTCTCTATCCGAGCACGCCTGTCTTCATCGACGGTCGAGAGGAGTTCTACGGCGACAAGATCTTCGGCGACTACATCCACATCCTGCGGGTGGCTGCCACCTGGGACGACCTGCTCTCGCAGTACGGCGTACAGGTGGCGCTTGTCCAGCGCGACTCGAGGCTCGCGAAGGCGATGAGGACGAGCAACGACTGGCAGGAGAAGTTCACCGGGCCGGTGGAGTCGGTGTTCGTCCGCCGCTAGCGATCCGACGTCGGCATGTGCTCGAAGCGCAACCGGTGCGGCGCGATAACGATCTCGTCGCCGTGCTCCAGCACCGCCCACTTTAACTGTTTCTCCGCGAAGACCGTCGCGTAGCGTCCGCCGACCTGGCCGCTGGCGTCGGAGAGGCGGAGGGCGCAGTCGGCGTCGGAGCTGAGGGTGACGGCCTGCTCGCCGAGGTCGACGCTGCGGCTGCTATCCGGCCCCTCCACGACGACGAGAGGCGGGCGGACGGCGCGAGCGCTCAAACGAGGCGATGTAGGCAGCTCTTGTCTGAACGGGCCAGGATGTGCGAGTTACGTTGCATGTTTCGGAGTGGTTCTTCGATAGCCTACAGCCCAAGGCCCGATACTGTCCGCCACCTTCTCCTATCTTACATGTTCTGAAACTGTACAAGAGTCGTCAAGTATCGGTCGGCAACAACCTATCCTTAGACTTGCAAAGATCGTCGCGCTACATTAGTGCCGTAACTAGCCCTGGCGATCACCTCTCCGTGCCACGGAACGGAGGGCAGACGGTGGAAGCTGGCCGGGGGAGCAGCCGTGGACTCAATGGGATTGACAGTCTACTGCGCTCTCACTAGGATCAACCTACTGCTCTAGGCCGGTTTATGCCGTGACTTCCACTCGGGAAGAGAAGGGGAACATCGCCGCTTCCGTTCGGGAGATCGTGCCAGCACCGCCCGCGAATCTCGGGGCGCAGTGGAGAGTCTGCGCGGCCCTGCTTGCCGCATGGCTGACCGTACTTGCATTCATCCTTCCGTACGACCCCGACGAGGCCGTTTACAAGATCATCGCGACGGGCATCGTCCACGGGAAGTGGCCGTACCACGACCTCTTCGATCATAAGCCTCCGCTGATCTATCTCTGGTATCTGCCTGGGGGGCTCGGCGCGAGCATCGAGTTCGAGCGCGTTCTGGCGGCGCTGATGGTGGCCGCCACCCTCCCGGTAGTGGCGCTGCTGGCCAGGCGCTGGCTTTCGGGTCGACAGGCTTCGCTGGCGGTCGTTGCCTATACGCTGCTGATGGCAAACCCCTTCATGCTCGCCAAAGCCAACACAGAAGCATTCCTGCTCCTGCCGCTGCTGGCGTCGCTTGCCGTCGGGTCGCCGGTGCTTGCCGGCGCGCTGCTGGGGATTGCGGTTATGACCAAGCCGGTCGCCATCGTTTTCGCGCCCGTTCTTGTGCTGCTCTGGCGAAAGGATACTTGGCGCGTAGCGATAGGCGGCTCGCTGGTGTGTCTTGCTGTCTCGCTGCCGTTCCTGCCGATCTGGCGAGATTACTGGGATGCCAACGTATCGTTCAATCTAACTTA
Source organism: Dehalococcoidia bacterium (assembly GCA_050010555.1). Classification (GTDB taxonomy): domain Bacteria; phylum Chloroflexota; class Dehalococcoidia; order DSTF01; family JALHUB01; genus JALHUB01. The sequence continues at coordinate 99,640 of JBEKKV010000003.1, read as the reverse complement.
TGGCCACAATCTTGGCTACGAGAACGGCTTGGCTTCACTGTTCATCCCCAATCTGGTCGTGCTCATCGGGGCGCTGCCGCTATGGGCCTCCGCCCTGATCGGCTTGTTCTGGCAGCGCAGAGCGCTGCTCTGGCTCTGGCTGGCCTGTGGGGTCGTATCGGTGAAGGCCACCGGCCTTGATTGGGGGCATGACTACGCCCTGCTTGCCCCGCCGGCGGCGCTGTTCGCCGCAATCGGGCTCGAACGCATCCTCCAACGACGAGCAGTTGCTCTTGCGCTGGGGGTCGTTGGTGCCCTCGTCGTGGCACTCATTGTCGTGGTCTTGCCATGGTCCGGTGCCAGACCGCAACAGGCGATGCTTGATACCATTCACACGGCTAAGGGGGAAGTCTACGTTCTAGGAGACAGAACATACTTGTATGCCTATGCCGACCGCCAGCCGGAGAGACGCTTCTTCTACAGCGTGCCTCTCGTCGCAAGACGAGATTGGGGCGAGGCGATGCGACAACAGTTGATAGCCTGCCCGCCCGCCCTTATCGTTATACCGAAGCATATCGTCTTTCCGGTTGATTGGGAGGACGACATCAAGGCCATCTACACGACTCAGACTGAGTACGATGATGGTCTCGTGCTCACGCAGCCGATGGTGCCGTGTGTGGGGAGAGATTCCCCTAGGTAGCTGTCACTTCCCAGCGTTGCGGGCTATCGACGCACTAGCATAGATCATGCTAGCGTTTGTGGGGGCAGGTTAATCTGGCTAGCGATCGAAACGAAGGCTGCAAGCGGGAAGCCCGCTACTAGCCTAGTGCTATGCTTCGCTCCTCGTCGCCTCGAAGCGCAGCCGGTGCGGGTCGATGGCCGAGCGGGAGTTCTGTGCCGGTTTTGGGGTGTCCCCCAGGCGATCCATATCCTAGCGGCGGCCGAACGGGGGGTGGACGCCGTGGAGGGCCAACTGGTAAAGATGGAAGATGAACCCAAAGATCACGCCCCAGCCGAGCATGCCCATCAGGAGATCTCCGGGGCACACGCCAGGCAAGGCAAGCCAGGCTCCGATGCCGGCCCCCAAGGCTGCGCTCAGACCCACGCCAAAGCCGTTCATTCCATCTTGACTATCGGCAACTCTGCCTGTAACGGTTAGTCCGCCGGTCACAGAACGTCGCCGACGCCGGCTCGCTCGCCTGGGCGATGGTACACTTCACTCTTTCCCATCGACTCAAACCGCAGCCGGTGCGGGCCGATGACGATCTCTTCGCCCTCCTCCAGCACAGCCCACTTCAGCGAATTCTCCGCGACAAGCGTCGAGCAGCGTCCTTCCGTCAGGCGGTGCAACTCAAGAGGTAAGTGCAGAGGCGTCAAAACAGGGCGACCAGGGAAGCGGTCCGTTTCCGCCAGCTCTCTGGCATCCCAAGGCCGGCGCTGCCTCTTAGGGCGTCCTGCGCGCGGTGCCTATCTTCTGAGTCGACGCTTGGGTGGACGGCCTGGTCCCTTTCGCCTTCGCTCCTCGATCAACTCTCGTTTGACGTCATCAAGGGCGCGTCTCACCACAGCCGGCTGGCGAATTGTCCGAAAGCCCCGTTCCCACCTCGAGATGGTCATTACGTTCAGGCCGAGTCGGACAGCCAAGTCTTTCTGAGACAATCCTTGCTCGCGTCGGAAGCGACGGACGTCATCGCCAGTTAGTTCGCTCAAGTGCCCGTCCGAAGACAAAACTAAGCCGTCGACCGAGGAAGCTCCAGTCTAGGCCCTTGACACGTGGTATACCATTGGTCTATAATACAGGTATGGAAATACTGCCGGCGGTGGAGACTCTCAAGCCTATCAGGGTCTAGATCATGTTGGTTGCTCCCGATGCCCGCTGCGAGATCTGCGGCGCCTCTCGTAACCTGGAGGTCCATCATATCGAGCCGCGTCGTATGGGAGGATCCAGCCGGCCCGAAATCGAAGCTGCATCCAACAAGGCTGTCGTCTGCCGCTCATGCCACAGGCAGATCACTGAGCAACATTGGCGTCTGGAACGCACGGAAGACCAGCTGATTGTGACTGAGGCCGCGACGGACGCCGTGGTCGCTAGGCGCCTCTTTGGCCTCGACTTCAAGCCGGCGGAGTACTTTCAAGAGCTCAACCTCCTGGAATTGCGGCTCGATTCTCTCGTCCAGGGGATACCATACCTCAGCGACGAACAGCTTGTCGACCTCTTTCTATACCTTCGCGGCTTCGACCAGCGCGCCTGGAAAGCCCAAGCCGCCATTCTGTGGGAGGCCAAGCAGCGCAGCGTGTACGGGGACCGAGCCTGGGAGGCAATGGGCAGCACCTTCGGCATCGGCTGGCGCCAGGCCTATAACCTGGCAAAGGTGTGGGACGTGTTCTTCCGAGAGGAGGATGGCCAAGTTTGCAATCGAATGCAAAACTGCTCCCTTCAGGAGGTGACCTGGTACATCGTGGCTTCTCAGACCGATAATCCCCATTTCTGGCTCGCGTATGCCGAGGACCGGAAGGCTCAGAGTCCTTCGTATTCCATCGCCGACTTCAAAGCGGAGCTGGCTGCCGCCGGCGGGGCGATTGAGGACGATGTGTTGGCAAAGCCGGGGCCCTGTTCGTGGCTGCAGATGTACTGCACGGAACGGGGAGAGACGGTGTCCCCGCAGATCTGCAGGGCTTGCAACCGCTATTGAGAGCAGCGATCAAGAAAGGAGAGATAGATGTACGGCTCCCGATATGAAGCGAAACTTGCTCTGTTTGCGGAAGGCAAGAGGCTAAGGAGGTTCCGGGGCACGGTGCGCAATCCCAAGGACAGCACTTGCGATGCTTGCGGCTCGGCCTTACCCAACCTTCTTTGGGGACTTCGAGACGTAGAGGAGCAGAGGGACTACTTCGTGGGAAGCAACTGCCTAGCTGGTCTCGCGCGTATGCTCGTAATCGAGAGGCCCTTCGTACGGGCCAATGTCACTCAGGCTTATGAGCGAGCGAGGCTGAACCGGCTGCCGGGAATGGGCGCCGATGGCATCGGTGACCGCGCTCAACAGGCCAGTTGACTGGGGTGCGGGCCGTGGAACCGTCTGAACTAGAAGCCCGGGCGAAGGATCGAGCTGTTGCCGAGCGGATCCGCCTCGTCAAGCTGGCGGGAACCAATCGCTACCTCGCGCGCAGCCGCACCGCCGAGCCGGGCTCCTACTTTGAGCTAGACGTCAGCCCCTAGGGCCACATTCGTTGCAATTGTGCGGCTTACACATATCGAGGGGTATGCAAGCACGCGATGGCCTTGAGGATGAGGCTGGCGAAAGAGAGGCAAGGACAATGAAGCTATATGAACTGACCGACGCTTATCGCTCCGTCCTCGAAGAGCTCAGCGAAGCCTCTGAAGATGGTGAGGATGAGACTCGTTATCACGATCTGTTAAGCGGTCTCGGCGGTGCCTTTGACGAGAAGGTTCTGAGCATCGCCAAGATCATCCGGTCCATGGAGGCCGACGTGACGGTTCTTGCCGCGGAGGTGGACAGACTGCAGGGGCGGAAGAGGCATCTCGCAGGCCGCATCGACTGGCTCAAGCGCTATCTGCTTGGGGAGATGGAGGCGGTGACTCGTGAGAAGGTGAGCGGGCCGACGCTGACGGTGTCGCTGGCCAAAGCTCCTCCTTCATGTGACATTATCTGCGACGACCAGGTGCCTGTGGAGTTCCGACGCGTCAGGGTGGAGGCGGATCGCCGCCGCATTTTGGAGCACTTCCAGCAGACCGGCGAGGTCGTACCTGGAACGACGGTTGTCGTAGACCGGCGATACGTCCGAATCTTCTAGGCAAGGTTCTTTCCAACCGCCGAGCTACTTCGCAGAAGTCTGCCCGCTCCGCGCGCGGATAGCCCCAAGCACCAGAGCTGGATCAACCTCGTCACGCGTTGGGCGGCGCGCCGGTTTTCCCTGAATCGCGGTCGACCACGCACTGTTCGCCGGTTGGTGTGCTGGCGACGAAAGGCCAATCTTCTTCCGGCTGGTTCAGAGTATAGAACTGATGCGCGAATGTTTCTTGTCGATAATCCCTGTGGAAGGTCGAATCACACAGCTCGACCAACGCAAAGGAGGCGTCGACGTGGCTAAGCGCGGACCAAAGACTGAAGAGGGGAAATCGGCCGTGCGCCTGAACGCTATCCAGCACGGTGGCCTTTCTACCGTGCCCGTGATTCCTGGCCTAGAGCGGGAGGGGGACTGGGAAGCGCATCGGGCGGGCGTTCTTTCGAGCTTAAAGCCGGAGGACCATCTGGAGGCAACGCTTGCAGACAGAGTTGCACTCCTCCTCTGGCGGCTGGCACGGATTGCGAGATACGAGCGCGAGATTGTTGGCTTGGCGCAAGGGAGAATACCGGCGGATCTCATTGCGGGGGAACCCTCAAGACAAATCTGGCTTGATGAAGAGACCGTTACGGATCCGGTTGCCATTCGATTTCATGTGACCGAGGCCCGTGATTACTCTGATTTGCTTAGCAACCTGTTGGACGCGGATGACGAGGATGAGCTTTCGGTGGAAGAGGCTATTAATATCCTGGCGTCGGCGGCCGCAGAGGCGCAGGTTCCTGGGCAAGACGCCGACATCATAAAGAATCTTTCACGAGACTTCGCGTCCTCGGGTTTCGTGACGGTTCGGACAGTACGCCAGGGCTTGAACGCAATCGCAACTAGTGCTCGACGAGAAGTGGAAGACGTATTGGATAAGCTTCGGTTTGCGGCAATTGCGACTGCAAACGAGGTGACAAGGGAGGCCAAATCAATTGAGCGCGAGCGTCAGCAGTTGGTTCAGGAGCGGCTGCTCCCGGACGAGCAAGACCTCGGGAAGGTGATTCGGTACGAGGCTCACCTCCATCGGCAGTTGCTTCAGACCCTGCACGAGTTGGAAGCCATCCAGGCGCGCCGGCAGGGTCTCCAGACTCCGTTGGCCCGTGTAGACGTGCAAGGACTGCCTGGAGAGTGAAATTGCGAAACAAATTCATCGGGCTCCCGGTTCGAGGTCCTGGCCCGCGGATTCACCGCAATGCTGATTGTCGCGTGGACGAAACATCCAACAATCATGGCGAACTCGGCTTATTGGCCGAGTCTGATTGGTCTTGACGCCCCTCGTGCCACTTGCCGGGGAAACGATGACCTCCCTCGAGCTCGAGATCAGGCCACAGCCCTGAGGGGCAGTTTCGGGACGCAGAGTCGGTGTGGTTTGGCTGGAGCGGGGGGGGGGGGCCTCGAAGGCAGCAAACGGAAAGCCCGCTACAATCGTGGTGTTATTCCTTGCTCCTCGTCGTCGCCTCGAACTGCAGCCGGTGCGGCCCGATGACAATCTCGTCGCGGTCCTCCAGCACCGCCCACGAGACCTGCCGCTCTCCCACCTGCGTTATGAAGCGTGATCCTTCCAGGTGGTGCAGCATGAAATGCCCTTCCCGCAGCCAGATCCGCGCCTGACGCCCCCCGACGCGACCGTCCGGGTTCGCAAGCCTAAGCGCGCAATCGGCGTCCGAGCCTAGGGTGACCGCCTCCTCGCCTAGCGGGACGCTCTTCCCCTTGTCCGGCCCATCGACGACTACGAGACGGGCCGTGGGTGACGATTCGCTTTGCCAAGCAGCCATCGGCGGCGGCGTGTATGAGCGGCTCGACGCAGTCGCGCCCGACTCCGATGCCGGCGTCCTGCGCTGCCGCACCCGCCTCACACCGACGACCCCGCCACACAAAAGAAGTGCGGCTAACGCGCCGACCAGCGCAAAGAGCGCGACGTTTGGGCCACTGCCGCCGCCTGTCGTGCCGGCGACGGCCTGCGGCGCTTGTCCGGGCGTCTTGCTCGCCGCGACGCCTGGACGGACGAATTGCGCTGAGCCGCTGGCCGAGGCGCCCCCGGCGTTGACCGTCAGCGCAAGGTCGGACGTTCCGCCGTCCGACGGCTCTGTCAACTGCAGCCGCACCAGGTACTGCGAGCGTAGCATGATGCCGATGTGATCGTAAACGGTCGGGATGTCCGCAGGTGCGGGTGCCGCCAGGAACTCGCCGCCGGTGCGCTGCGCCAGCGCCTGCAGGTAGAGCACGTTGATGTCGTTGCCGAGCCCGATGGTGAAGAATGGGGCCGTCGAGCCGACCGCCTCGCTCAGCGAGCGATCAACGTCCGCCGCGCTGCGGTTCCCCGACTCCTGGCCGTCGGTGAGGAGAACTACGACCTTGCGCGGCAACGGCGCGCTCTTCGCCGATTGCGCCGCAGCCACGACCGCATCGTACAGAGCCGTCGAACCGCCTGCCTGAAGACCGCGCAGCGTCGCCGCCAGCGCCTGCTTGTCGGAGGTCAGAGGACTGGGCACGCCCACGCTGTCCGCAAAGGGGATGACGATCGCGCCGTCCTTCGGCAGCAGGCTATTGACGAAGCTGACCGCCGCCGCCTCCGCAGCCGATAGCGGCGCTCCCGCCATGCTGCCGCTTGTATCCATGACGAGCACGACCGCGAGGCCGACGTCGGCGTTTACGGCGGCCTGAACCGAGGTTATCGCGACGGGGTTGCCGTCCTCGCTTGCCGCGAAGTCGGAGGCGGCGAGTCCACCGATTGGCGTCCCCGTCGCATCCTGCACGCTGACTATCGCCGTAACGTCGGGATAAGCGCCGGCGATGACCTGCGTTACGTTGACGGTGATCGGCGACTGCGCGTGCGCGGGGAACGCCGCCGCAAGCGCCGCGAGGAGTCCGATTGTCGCCAGTCCTTTCAGCAATGCCGGCCCCAATTTGAAGAAAAAGACTCGTTGGAGATAGTAAAATGCTTTCCCTCAGACTAGGTGAGGCTCTGCACTCCTGTCAAGGCGAAAAGCGCGGCCGCGAGAGGCAGGACGGGCGTCGCCGGCTGTCAGGGGCGACGGCGAAAGGGTGGTCGAACGCCGCTGAAGGCCATCTTGTAGAGGTGGAAAACGAAGCCGAAGGTCGCTCCGAGGAAGACCATGAGCATTAGCACCTGACTGAGCTCGAGCTCAGGGCTGACGATTGTCGCGCCGATCTCGATGCCGATAGCGACGGCCGCACCGACCACAAATCCGTTCATAACGTGTATATTGTCGGCCATGGCCCGTTTCCTGTCTGTCAGCGATCTCCCGTATTCTCGCCCGGGCGGAGCGGTTTGCCGCCGGCCTCTCGTGCGCCATGATTTCACTGCAGCCAGACGGTGAGCAATGAACAGACGCCGGACGATAGCGCTGACGCTTCTTGTCGCGCTCGGAGCCAGTGCAGGCGGTTGGTAGAGGCTCGCCAGGGTTTTCGAGATTATACGAGTCGGGGCTTACTCGGCCTTGGTGAACGCGATCGCCAAGCGCTCGCCGTCCATCTTCGCCGACACTGCGCGCCGGCCGGCCAGCGCACGCGGCAGCAGCACCTGGCGCTTGTAGTCGCCGACCCGTATCGTCAGCTCGTCGCCGCGCTGCGCCAGCGACACGTCCTTCCGCTCCACGAAGGGCATGCCCAGGCTGAGAACGTATTCGCCGTCCAGCGCCCGCACTTCCTGCGCGACGGCGGGGTAGTAGATGCGAGTCGGGTCCGCGCCGCCGAAGAGATGGTCCGCCATCTGCCGCAGCCCTTCCATGCCGACGACCTCGTGCTCCAGTAGCGGCGCCGTAAGCACCGGCAGCGGCGAGAACGCCTCGTCGATCTGACGGCGGTAGCGCTGCTGCGCCTCGTGCCAGCGCGAGAAGTAGTCGTCCTCGATCTGGTTCGGCAGCAGGCGGTTGCAGACCACGGCATCGGTCACATAGCCGTACAGGTTGAGATAGGTGAAGCTGCGTTGCGCCTCTTTGACGACCATCTTCTCCGGATTGACGACCAGCCGCACCGTCGATACGTCGCGGTCCGAGAGGAGGTCGTGCAGCTCCGCCAGCCGGGCCATCAGGTCCTCCGCCGCGTCGAAGACCTCCTTCTTCGGCACCGGCATGCCGGTCAGGCCGCGCACGACAGGGCCGGCTATCTTTGCTATGCGCCGCTCCACGGGAAGCACCTTGTCGATCCACCAGCGCGCCGCTTCCGGAAAGCTGAGCAGCGAAAGCGCCTGTCCCGTCGGCGCGCAGTCGACGATGACGGTGTCGAACTGCCCGCTCTGGTAGTTGCGGGTGACCCAGAAGAGACTAGCGAGCTCGTCCATCCCCGGCAGCACTGCAACTTCGTCGGCATCTATCTCCCGCATCCCCTGCCAGACGAGCAGTGCCGTTAGCCACTCCTGGACGATCCCCCAGAAGTGCTTGATATTGAAATAGACATCGCTCTCCTGCGCCCAGAGGTTCTCGGCGACCGGCGTCGGCTCCGGGCCGAGCGGCGTGTCGAACGAGTCGGCGAGGCTGTGCGCGGCGTCCGTGCTGAGAACGACGGTGCGATGCCCCAGCTCGGCGGCCCGCACAGCCGTGGCGGCAGAGACCGTCGTCTTTCCAACGCCTCCCTTGCCGGTGTAGAGGATTATTCTGCCCATGTCCCTCCGAGTGACCGCTCAGGTCCTTTGCGCCACGTCCTCCAGCGTCATGTCACGGTAGATCTCTTCCAGCTCGAGCTGTCGCTCGCCCGAGACGCGCATGAAAATGGCGTCCGCCTCGGAAAGCACGGCGCCCTCGGCGGAGCGCACCTCCGCCCGCACGGTAACCCAGCGGCCGCGGTTCTTCTCGATCATCCCGACGACGGTTACCGGCCGGAAGAGGGGCACCGGATCGCGGTAGCGTATGTTGATCTTGCCGGTCACCGCCCAGATGCCGTGGCTCATGGTGACCCAGCCCATCGCCTCATCGAGCATCGTCGCGACGAGGCCGCCGTGCATGAAGCCGGGCCACCCCTGGTGCTCCGCCTGCGGCGTGAAAGCGGCCCTCACCTCGCCGTCCTCCATTTGGAAGGAGAGGTGCAGCCCCAGCGGGTTAGTCTTGCTGCAGCCGAAGCAGTAATGTCGTTCGGAAGTCTGCTCTTCCATGCCTTCTTTCGCGATCACGCGGCTCTTGCTGCTCCTTCGACTGCCGCCAGCGCCTCACGGTGATCGCGCGGCTGGAGCATCTCGCTGCGCGTGGTGTAGCGTATGATTCCGTCCTTATCGATGACGACGGTAAGACGCTCTGCCAGCCCCAGCGCCTCGTTCCAGCAGCCGTAGATACGCGCCACATCGCCCTTCATGTCGGAGAGAAGCGTATGCTTGAAGCCCATCGCCTCTTTCCAAGCCTTCAGCGTCCAACGGGTGTCGCGACTGGCGCTGAACACCCGCGCGCCTTTCGCCTCGAACTCCGAGTAATCGTCGCGGTAGGCGCACATCTCGGTCGTGCAGACCGGAGAGAACGCCGCCGGCAGGAAGACAAGCACCACCGGGTTGCCGCGCCGCTCCGAGAGTCGCACCATTTCGCCGTTCTCGTCCGGAAGCGCGAAGTCCGGCGCCGGCTTACCAACTTCTATGTCTGCCATCGCGACTGCCCTCCTTCTGGATTCCTTCCCTCGAAAGGGCTGGCCGATTGGACGAAATGCTTCTCGCCTAGCTGTGTGGCTCCGTCAGGAAGCGGTGGATGCCTTCGGCTGCTCGCTGCGCGTCGGCAATTGCAGTGACGACCAGATCGGCGCCGTGAGCGCAGTCGCCGCCGGCGAACACGCCCGGCCGGCTCGTCGCGCCCGTCTCCGCATCCACAACGACTTCGCTCCAGCGGTCCGTCTTCAACCCGTCGCAGCCCTTTGCGGGCGCCTCGTCGACGCCGAAGCCGAGTGCTAACACCACCGTGTCGGCGTCGACCAGGAACTTTGAGCCCTCAACCGGCACCGGACGCCGCCGCCCGCTCTCGTCGGGCTCGCCCAGCTCCATGCGCTGGCATTCCATCTTCCGAATGTGCCGCGTCGCGTCGCCGAGGAGACGTACCGGCGCCGCAAGGAAGTGGAACTGCGCCCCTTCCTCGCGCGCGTTCGCGCGCTCTGCCGCCCGCCCCGGCATCTCCGCCTCGGTGCGCCTGTAGACGCAGGTGACCTGCTCCGCGCCGAGTCGCAGCGCCGTACGCAGGCAGTCCATTGCAGTGTCGCCGCCGCCGATGACTGCCACACGCCTGCCGATCTCGACCGACTGACGCTTCGCTTCCGGCAGCTTTTCCGGCGGCACGTTGGCGCGCACGAGGAAATCCATCGCCCAGTAGACGCCGGCCAGCTCGTCGGCGGCGACCTCGTAATCGCCGTCGATTCCCTGCGCGGGAAGGGACAGCGACGTCTCTTTCGTCGCGCCGTAGCCGAGGAAGACGGCATCGAAGCCGCCTTTGAGCAGCCCTTCCACGGTCACGTCTTCGCGGACGAGCGTGCTCGGCCGGAACTCTACGCCCAGCCTCTTGAGGAAGGCGATCTTCTCGTCGACAATCGCCTTGTCCATTTTGAAACCGGGGATTCCGTACAGAAGCAGTCCGCCCGGCTCCGGCCAGGCGTCGAAGACGGTACAGGCGTGGCCCTTCTTCGCCAGCTCCTCTGCGACCGTCAGGCCCGCGGGCCCGCCGCCGACAATCGCGACTCGCTTGCCGCTGGGAGGCGCCACCGGCGGCAAAGGGCGACCGCCGTGCTGGCGCTGGTAGTCGGTTATGAACACCTCTATGCGGCCGATAGCGACGGCGCGCGAGCTCTTCGCCAGGACGCAGAATCCCTCGCACTGGCGCTCCTGCGGGCACAGCCGCGAGCACATCTCCGGCATCGGGCTCGTCTCGCGCAGCTTGTTCGCCGCCCCGACGGCGTCGCCGGCTTCCAGCAGCGCAAGGTATTCGGGGATCTTGTTATGCAGCGGGCAGGCCTTGCTGCAGGGCGCCGCCGGACATTGGATGCAGCGGCTCGCTTCCAGCCGTGCTGTCTCGCCGTCCCAGGGCAGGTAGATCTCGTCCCAGTCCTTGACGCGGCTCTCCGGCGCCCGCTTGACGATTGGCTGGGGCGGCAGTTTCAGGCGCGCTTTCCTGTCGAGGGGCAGTTTGGTTTCGATTGACACGAGGGGTTCCCTTCGGCTCAGATCAGTGCTCTCACTCTTAATCTTACCTGAGTCGAGCAAACGGGGGCAAGGAGTCAGGCCGGATCGGCCGGAGGCGAAGGCACGGCCCGCGCTTCGACCTCGTAGAGCGCCGCCGGATGTCGCAGCGCCGCTAGCAGCCCGCGCTTTGGCGAGAAGACCAGCGCTATCGTGAAGAAAGCTGTGGCCACCAGCACTATCGACGCGCCGGATGCGACGGAAGCGTAGTAGGAGACGTAGAGCCCAACGACAGACGATACGAACCCCAGGAGCGCGCCGCCGATCATGATCAGATGGAGCCGCCGCACCAGCAACGCGGCCGTGGCAGCGGGCGTGATGAGCATCGCCACGACGAGGATGATCCCCACCGCCTTCAGCGCAACGACAGCCGCAATTGCGATCAGCGCTAGCAGGCCGTAGTGCAGGAATCGGACCGGGATGCCGGAGGCGGCCGCCATCTCGGGGTCGTAGGCGTAGAAGAGCAGCTCTTTGTAGAAGATGGCGATGACGGCGATGATCCCTGCCGCCATCGACGCAATCAGCACGAGGTCGTGCCGCCCAACGCCGAGGACGTTGCCGAATACGAAGCTGAACAGGTCTACCGTGTAGTTGCTCTGATGGCTGATGACGACGATGCCCAGCGCGAACACGCCTACGAAGATGATGCCGATGGCCGTGTCGAGGCTGAGGCGCGCCCGACGCCCCACGTAGCCGATCGCCATCGCCGTCGCGATTGCCGCGATCATCGCGCCGAGGTAGATGCTGCCGCCCAGCACGAATGCGATTGCGACGCCCCCGAACGAGGCGTGCGCCAGCGCGTCGCCGATGAACGCCAACCCCTTGAGCACGACGAACGCGCCGATGACAGCGCTCACAACGCTCACCATCGCCAGCGCCAGCAGCGCCCGCTGCATGAAAGTGTACTGAAGGGGGTCGGATAGCCAGATCCAGATGTCATGCATGGCCGTGATGGTCCACGTAGAATCCGCCCTCGACGGGCAGCGTTATCAGATGGCTCTCGAACGTCTGGTCCAGAAGCTCCTTGGTGAACGTCTTCTCCGGCGCGCCGTAGGCTATCTTGCGCCGGTTCATCAGCAGGACGCGGTCGAAGCAGCAGTCGACGCAAGAGAGATCATGCGTTGCCATCACAATCGTCTTCCCCTCGTCGCGCAGCCCTTCGAATAGCGTTAGCAACTCATGCTGGATCGTCGCGTCCAGGCCGGCCATCGGCTCGTCCATCAGCAGCACCAGCGGCTCTTGCGCCAGCGCCCGCGCGATGAGGACGCGTCGCTGCTGGCCGCCGGACAGCTCGCCGATCTGACGCTTGGCCAGGTCAGTGATGCCCAGGCGCTCCAGGCTCTGCTGGACGACGCGTTTGTCCTCCGCGCCGGGCCAGCGCAGCGGCCCCAGCCGGCCGAAGCGCCCCATCGTCACTACGTCGCGCACCGTCACAGGGAAGTCCCAGTCGACCGCCTCCGTCTGTGGCGTGTAGCCGATGAGCCGGCGCGCGCTGCCCGGTTCTCGACCGAAGATGCGTACGCGCCCCCGCCACAGCCCCTGCGTGCCGATGATGACCTTGATGAGCGTCGACTTGCCGGAGCCGTTCGGGCCCACCAGTGCCACCATGCTCGCAGCCGGCGCCTCGAACGCGATTCCCTTCAGTGCGGTGCGGTTGCCATAGCCCGCCCACACGTCCTCAACCGCCACCGCCATGCCGTCGGCGGGCTGAGTCGCTTGCCTGGATGGTAGCAGCCTCATTTCAATCCATCCACCAGGTTCTGCTCGTCGAAGCGAATCAAGTCTACATAAGAGTGAACGTCGCCGGTGTAGGCGTCGCTCAAGAGCTGCTTCACCTGGACGTGCGCCTCGTTTGCCACCGTGTCGAGGAGTTGCGGATTGAACTCGGGCTCCGCGAACACCGTCGGGACGTGCTGGGCGCGGATCTCGTCGACCAGGTTGGCGATGTCCTGCGCGCTCGCCTCCTTGCCTTCCGATTGCACGACGTACCCGAAGATTTGCAGGCCGTAGCGTTGTGCCAGGTAAGGATAGGCGTCGTGGAACGTGACCAGCTTGCGGTTCTCCGGCGGTATCGTCTGGATCGCGGCTGCGAACTCCTTGTCCAGCGCGTCCAGCTCGGAAAGGTAGGCGGTTGCGTTGGCGCGGAACGTGTCGGCGTCCTGTGGATCCGCCGCGATAAGCGCGTCCCGTATGCTCTCGACATAGTGCATCGCGTTCTGGACGTTCAGCCACATGTGCGGGTTGCTCGTTTCGCCCTCCGCCGCGTTCGCTGCGAGCGTCGGCAGGCCGTCAGACATTTGGATGATCTGCACACCGCCGCGCACGTTATTGTAGATCAGGTCGTGCAGCGTCTGCTCCAGATTCAAGCCGTTGATCAGCACAAGGTCGGCGTCCGCGACCTTCGCGACTTGCGACGGCACCGGCTCGTAAGTGTGCGGGTCCGCGTCGGCCGGAACGAGCGCGGTCACCTGCACCTTGTCGCCGCCGACGTTCTGAATGAGGTCGGCGAAGAGGTTCAGCGACGTCACCACCCGCACTTGGCCGGAGGCGCTCTGGCTGGAGCTTCCGCCGCAGGAGACCGCCAGACCCAATATCGGGACCATCAGAGCTACCAGAACTGCTTTGCGAGAGAGAACGCCGACCACCCTTGGCATGAACTATCCTCCTTGAGTTGCTACGACGTTGAGACTTGGCAGGTGGGGCATAGCCCGAACAGCTCCAGTCGGTGCCCCTGGATCGCGTAGTTCGTGCGGCCGGCAAGAGCCGCTGAGACGGCGTCCAGGTCGCATTCCGCGAAGTCCTCGACGCTGCCGCAGCCCGTGCAGACCAGGTGATGATGGTGAGCCGCTGCGCTCGCCCGATAGCAGGGTGTGCCGTCCTCCAGCAGCACTCGACAGAGCAGACCGAGATCGACGAGCAGCCGGATGGTGCGGAAGACGGTCGCCCGGCCGAGGCGCGGCAAACGTAGCTGCATGTCCGCGACGCTGAACGGCTCGTCGCCCGCCAACGCCTCGTCGACAACGGCGCGACGGCTGGCGGTGAGCCGTAGCCCCCTGGCCTTCAGCAGTTCCTCAATAGTGGCTTGTTTCGTCTTCATTGAAGTGATACCTGGTATCAATACCCCAAGATAGATCGGCCTTCCGGGCTTTGTCAAGCCCCCCCAGGCGGAAACTGACCTGCCCCCCGAAGACGAGTGGAAACCCAAGGTTAGTTAGGGCGGACAGGTCACTATGGCTGCGGGGCTAACATTCAGTGTTGTGCCGGCAACGGGGGCAAATCAGTGGCCGTTGGCCAAGGGGAACTGGTAGCATGTATAGGGAATTCCGGTACGCCGGAGTGGGAGAAGGCATTTGACGTGAAATAAGAGGCGGAGAGGGCACCAATGGCTAACCTGCTCTTGACCATCAGGATCGGCCTCAACCCGGACATCGGGCACATCGGGGGTTTCCTGCTGACCTGGCACGGCATGATCACCGCCCTCGCCATCCTCCTCGGCGTGTGGGTCGGCGTGTGGTTCGCCCGCCGCGCCGGGTTCACCGAGGACGACGCCTACGCCGTCGCCCTCGTCTGTGTCCCTGCCGGCATCATCGGCGCCCGCGTTCTCTTCGTCCTCGAAAACAGGGAACTGTTCGCCGGCCACCTATTGGATGTGTTTCGGATAAACGAAGGCGGCATATCGCTTTACGGCGCCCTGATTGCCGGGGTCGGCGCCGGTGTTATGTACGGTATCTGGAAGAAACTGCCCCTCCTCCTGGGTTTGGACGCCGCCGCTTTCGGAGGGCTCCTCGGCCAGGGGGTCGGCCGCATCGCCTGCCTCTCCACCGGCGACATCTTTGGCAAGCCCAGTTCACTGCCTTTCGCGGTTGAGTACACCAACGTCAACAGCCCCGCCTTCGCGCGCGGGCCGATGCAGTTCGTCACCGCCTACGAAGTCCTGGGCGACTTCTTGATCTTGGGCCTCCTCCTGCTGCTCTGGAAACTGAAGGTGTTCAAACGCAATGGCATTCTCTTTTTCCTCTACGCCGGGCTCTACGCGGCGTTGCGCTTTGGCATCAGCTTCATGCGCCTCGACAAGGAAGTTTTCGGCGGCCTTCGTATGGCCCAACTGATCGCCCTGGCGGTCATCGCCGTATCCGTAGTGGCCCTCGCCCTCATCTCTCTACGCGGGAGGCGGGCCCCGGTGGCTGTCCCGGCGGCTGACGCCCCGCCGGCAAGAGGCCGCGCTGAGCTTTAGACAGCCGGAGCCTTCTTTGCTGCGACCGGTGGCTTATCGCCGAAGACGGTAGCCCGGCCGAGCCGCGGCAAACGTGGCTGCACGTCCGCGACGCTGAACGGCTCGTCGACAATGGCCATCCGGACTTGTCAAGCCGCTTAGGCGGAATTCTTCGCGAGGATGTTATACTGAAGGCCGCCGAATCTTGAAACCACGGTGCGCCTTCAGCCAAAGCAATGACGTCACGGAAGCGCCTCTTCCTGCTCGCCGCTGCAACGCTCGGCACCGCCTGGAGCTATTCCAGCCGGCGGATGCGTCGTTGGGAAGACACCGACCTGGCGATGGCCAGCAAGCCGGGCCGGGAGGTCCACGTCGACGGCGTCCGCCTGCACTTCGTCGAAGCGGGAGGAGGGCCGGCGCTCTTGCTGCTGCATGGGCTCAACGGTTCCACCTTCAGCTTCCGTCTGCTGATGCCCTACCTGGCGCCCCATTTCCGCACCATTGCCCTCGACCTCAAGGGCTTTGGTTACTCGGACCGGCCCCCCGGCGGCGACTACTCGCTCAGCGAGCAGTCGCGGCTTGTCGCCGGCTTCCTGGACGCCCTTGGTATCGAGAAGGCGTTCGTCCTCGGCCATTCGCTGGGCGGCGCCGTGGCGATGCGACTCGCCGTGGCCTACCCGGAGCGCGTCGAGCAGCTCATTCTCGTGTCCGCCGCCGACGACAGCGAGCTGCGACGCGGCCTCCGCAGCGCGCGCCTCATCCGGCCGCTGCTGCCGGTTGTCGCCGCCTTCACGCTCCAGAACCAGCGCTTTCGCCGCGTGTCCCTTCGCAGCGCTTGCTACGACCCTGCCTTCATCACGCCGGAGCTCATGGAAGGCTACCTGGCGCCGACGCGCATCCGCGGCCATTTGCGTGCCCTCGGCTCGCTGATGGTGGACCGCCGCCTCGACGCGCCCCTGGACGTCGCATCCATCACCCAGCCGACGCTCATCATCTGGGGGGCCGCCGATCGTTGGATGCCGTTCGTTCACGGCGAACAATTGCGGGCCCTGATCCCGGGCGCCGGCTTCGTGCTCATAGAGAAAGCGGGCCACCTGGTCCTGGAGGAGCAGCCACAAGAGAGCTCACGCGCTATAATCGGTTTTCTGAAGGGCGAAAACGCGGAGAGCCCGCCGGCCGAGGTGCAAGCTTGATCGTTGGGCCGTATAATCGGCACACTAGATAGTTGAGGCAGACGAATGCAACCACGAAGAGCAAGAAAGAAGCAGGCATCGACTGGGCGCCCCTGGGTTCCCATAGCTCTTATTGGCGGGGGAGCGATCCTCGTTGTTGTCCTGGTCGTGATCGTGAGCAACGTCGTCGGCGGCGGCGGCAGTAGCGTCAGCGCCACCAGAGCCACGCCCGGCCCAACGCATGCGGCACCCGAAAATGACGCGTCTGTCGGCCAGGACAGCGCTCCGGCCACGCTCATCGAGTATTTCCGCTTCGACTGCTCGCACTGCGCGGACTACACTGAGAACACCGCCCCGAGCATCGAGAAAGACTACGTCGATACCGGCAAGCTGAGGATTGTCTTTCATCCGCTGGCGCTGAACGGCGACCTGCTGACGGCCTCCGAGGCGGCGCTGTGTGCAGGCGAACAGAATCGCTACTGGGACTATCACGACCTCCTGTTCGCCAATTTCTCGACGCTCAATCCTTACAGCAAGGACAATCTCAAGCAGTACGCGAAAGACCTTGGCCTCGACACCAGCGCCTTCAATTCCTGCCTAGACTCTGATAAGTACAAAGACCAGATCGCCAACGACACCAACGCAGACCTCCAGGCGGGCGTCAACTCCACGCCCACGTTCTACCTTGGCACGACGAGCGTCGTCAACGGCGAGTCTCTCCCATTCCCCGGCGCAACGCAGATCATCGGCGCTCAGCCCTATAGCGTGTTCAAGGCCGACATCGACAAGGTGCTTGCGGGTCCGTGATGGGAGAGGTCGACGTGGTGGAGGATGAGGACGGCGCCATGGTCGCCGCCGGACCCTGGGAAAAGCTGGTCGCCGGCTTGCTTGCGCTGCTTGCGGTGGCGGGGACCGGTGTCGCCGGCTACCTGACCTACGTCCACTGGTTCAACAAGCCCATCGCCTGCGCCGGCTTCTACACGTGCGAGACGGTTGCCCAGAGTAGCTACGCGTGGATCGGCGGTATCCCGGTCGCCTTTTTCGGGCTGCTTGGCTACTTGGCGATACTGGCGGTTGCGCTGGTCTGGCTGGCCACAGGCAATCGCTTTCAAGGCCGGCCGCTGCTCCTGATCTGGGGGATGAGCCTGGCCGGCGTCGCCTACTCCGCCTACCTGACTTACGTGGAGCTCTTCGTCATCGACGCCGTCTGCATTTGGTGCGCGAGCTCGGCCATCATCATGACGGCGGTGTTCCTGGTCTCCAGCGCGGCGCTGCTGCTGTTGGGCCGCGAGAGCGAGTTCGTCGAAGACTAGACGGGCGTCCCGCGTAGCCCCAGCTCGTCTGCTATCCCCTTCAGCGCTTCCGTTACCTCGGCGATGTGCTCGTTGAGGTCGACGCCCATCGCCTCCGCGCCGTTGACGATATCGTCGCGGTTGACGGCCCGCGCGAAAGCCTTGTCCTTCATCTTTTTGCGCACCGACGACGGCTCCACGTCGAGGATGCTCTTGCTTGGTCGCACCAGCGCCACCGCGATGATGAAGCCGGAAAGCTCGTCGACGGCGTAGAGCGTCTTCTCCATCATCGAATCGCGGGACAGGTGCAGGTGCTCGGCATGGCTTAGCGCCGCTCGGATCATGTCTTCCGGCACGCCGCGCTCGCGCAGGATCTTCGCGCCGTCCTGGGGGTGCTGGTCCAACGTCGGGTGAATCTCGTAGTCGAAGTCGTGCAGCAGGCCAACGACCGCCCATTTCTCCTCGTCGTCGCCGTACTTGCAGGCGTAATGACGCATCGCTGCCTCGACAGCGAGGCCGTGCTTGCGCAGGCTATCGCTCTTCGTGTACTCGCAGAGCAACTCCCAGGCTTCTTGGCGGTTCATGTCGTCTCTCCTGTGGTCGAACCTCAGGCCGGCGCGGTTACGGGCTGGTGGTCAGCGAGTAGGAGTAATGCGCTTCCTCTGTGGTGCCCTGGGTGTCCGCGGCGATGACGATGACGTATTTCGTCGGTCCTTGTGCGGACCCGGCCAGCGGAATGGTCGCGTCGTTCGATGCGTCCAGCTTCACTTGCTGCGCCGGCGAGCCCGCTGTGACGTTCAGGACCTCCACTACGAACTGTTGCGCGACCGGGGCGTCGATGCGTTGGAAGCCGTTCGCCTGCCAGTCGCCGTTCGTCTCCGCGTCGTCCGAGAAGCCGATCTCCGGCACGCTCACGTCGTCGATGGCCCAGCCTTCTCCGCTCACGCCGCCGTCCGTCACATACTCGAACCGCAGGAGCACCTTCTTGCCGGCGAACTGCGACAGGTCTATCGACTCCTGGACCCATTGCGGCGATTGGCCGCCGCCGCTCTCGCCGCTGTAGGCCGGCCCGTAAGCCTGCTTTACCGGGTCGTCGTTGCTCGTTTGTTTGCCGCTGAGCGCCTTCCAGGTAGCGCCGTCGTCGGTCGACACTTCGACATAGCCGAAGTCGTACCAGTGCTCGATGTCGAACCACGTCCAGAAGTTGAGCGTTGCCTTGTTCACCGACGTCAGGTCGAGCTCGCGCGTCAGCGTCGTGTCGATGTCGTCGCCGCGCCCGGACCACCACTGGCCGCTGCCGCTGTGAGCCGCGTTCGACACCAGGGGCACCGTCTGCGCGCCGGCGAAGCCGAACGTTCCCGATTGTCCCGGCAGGTCGACCTCGATGTAGTTCGCCGCGAACTGGTGCACCGTCGTATCGGCGCTCTTCGGCCCGTTGAGCGTGGTGGTCGTGGCAACGCGCTGATCGGCCGCCAGGTAGCCCTGCGGCCCGCCTGTGTAGTTCGCCACCGTCCAGTCGGCGAAGAGGTCGACGAAGCTGGGTTCGTTGTGCTTCTGCAGGAAGTCCTCGATGCCGCTGATCCCTTTGCCCGTCTCGAAGACAATATCGTGCAGCGTGCTCGCGCCGCCGCTGCGCAGCGCCAGGTAGCGGAAGAATAGGCCGGCGGCGCCATAGTGAGCGTAGTTGTCGCCGTTGAGGTTCCAGACAGTTAGCTGCGTGTCAGGTTGCTTGAGGAACGAACCGCGGAAGTCGTCGCTTTGGCCGGCGAGGTCCCCCGAGACCACGGAATTGCCTTCGTTGATCCAGACGTCCTCGCGCGGATTGCCGTTGAAGTGGATGAGATGCTGGAGCTCGTGGGCGATGACGGAGGTGTAGGCGTCGCTGCCCATTCCCAGCGACAGGTCCAGGTAAAGCATCTCCCGTTCGTTGCTGATTGGGGCCAGCGCTTTCGGGTACTCATCTATGTCCGAGAAGTAGCCGGCCGCGCCTTCGAGCTGGCCGTTGAAGACGGTGATGTGCGTGTCGTTGTCGATGCCCGGGCTGCGCTCGGTGCCAAAGGTGCTCGTCACGACCGGATAGACTTCGTTCTCAAACCGCTCCCCGGCCGTGTTGATGTCATCGGAGGAGACCGACTGCCCGTCCTGGACGTAGAAATAGGCGTGTGGCGTCACCAGTTGCAGCGTGGCCGAGACCAGTTGCACAACCGGCGGCTGGTCGCCGGCGGCTCCCGGCTGTGGCATCAAGACAAGGTTGAAGGTGTGTTTGTCGCCGACGCTCAGGCTCTGCGGCAGCGGGCTGACCGGATCGGCGGGCGGCGTTTGCACTCCTTTGAGCCGGACCGCCAGGTCGAGCATGTCGCGGGAGGGCAGGGTGTCCGTTTCGGGCGTGGGCCCGAGGGCGGACGCCGGCGTCGCGACGGCCGTGGCGGTGGCTGGAGTGGGTGTCGAAGCGCTGTTTCCGCTGCCGCCGCAGGCGACCGCGCCAATGGCAAGGATCAGGCCGAGGAACAGCAAAGCAGCCGAACGCATTACGTTACGGCTGCTCAGGACCGGCTTGTCGCCGGCATTGTCACTTCGCTCGAGGGTGTGCTTTCTCGTAAACCTGGCGCACCATGTCGTCCGTGAGCTTCGTGTAGACTTGCGTCGTCGACATGTTTGCATGCCCCAGAAGCTCCTGGACGTTACGTAAAGGCGCACCGCCCCTCAGCATATGGGTGGCGAAGCTGTGGCGCAAGGTGTGCGGCGTTACCGACTTGTTGATCGCGGCTTTCTTCGCGTAGCCCTTCAGTATCAGCCAGAAGCCCTGCCGCGTGAGGCGATCGCCACGCCGGTTAACGAAGAGCGCCGGCTCATGCGCATCATGTACCAGCCGCGGACGCGAATCGTCCAGGTACTCCTCGATGGCCTCGAGCGCGTCCTTGTGGATGGGTATCGTGCGCTCCTTCGACCCTTTACCCATGCAGCGGACGTGCGGCGCGTCGGCGTTCGTATGAACGCTGCTCATGTCCAACGTTACGAGTTCAGTGACGCGCATGCCCGTCGCGTACAGAAGCTCGAGCATCGCCTTGTCGCGCTTGGCCTCCGGGGTAGATGAGCGGGCCGGCTGCTCCAGCAACTCGTCGACCTCTTTGATCGAGAGCGGCTTCGGCAGCGACTTGGGGACGCGGAAGCCGACGTTCTCGGTCGGGTTCTGCTTGACGACGCCCTCGACCTGGTGGAGGAAGGCGAAGAAGGCCTTTATCGCCGCGATCTTGCGGGCGACTGTAGCCTCGGCGTACTGGCGGCGCTTGAGGTCGGAGATGTAATCGACGACGGCGGCGCGGTTAACGCCGCTCCACAGTGGATCGCCGTTGCCGTTGCGCGAGGCAAAGAGGTAGCCGTGAAACTGTGTCAGATCGATACTGTAAGCGGCGATTGTGTTGGCGGAAGAACCCTTTTCGACCGATAGATAGTGAAGGAACTGACCAACTTGGTCGTCCATGACCTCACCTCGCCTTTACCTTGCTTCGAAATGGTGGGGAAGAGCGAGCCCATTTTACCACAGCGTTAACCATTGTCCATGATGGAGCGCCAGAAAATTATGGTAATTTTTCGCGACGACGGCGCGGTTGCGGCTCGGCGGGTGACCGTGGGCTCAGGAAGGCGGCGATAAACGAGGATAAGCGATGTCGAGTCCAGTCCGCGCAGGCGGTGGACGGACTCAACCCGAAACCGACTCCTCTTCCGGCCAAGCCTCCTCGCCGATGAGCGGCACGAATCGACATGGCCCGTGGCGGCGCACCCTGACGGTCTCCGGCTCGCGCGTCACCGACAGAAGCTGTTGGATCTGCCGCCGCCCGACGGGGATGACCAGCCGGCCGCCTACCGCAAGCTGCTCGACGAGCGGACGCGGAATGCGCGGCGCGCCGGCCGTTACCAGGATGCCGTGGTAGGGCGCCTCCTCCGGCCAGCCCAGCGCTCCGCTCGCCACGTGCACGGTGACGTTCGTGTACCCGAGCCGGCGCAATCGCTCGGCGGCGAGCTCCGCCAGGTCCGGCAGCCGCTCCACGGTCACCACCCACGACGCCAGCTCGGCGAGGATAGCCGCCTGGTAGCCGGAGCCCGTCCCGACCTCCAGCACCTTCTCGATGCCCTGAAGACGAAGCAGCTCCGTCATCGTCGCTACCATCAGCGGCTGCGATATCGTCTGCCCGAGGCCGATAGGAATCGGACGGTCTTCGTAGGCCAGATGACGAAACTCAGGTGGAACGAACTCCTCGCGGGGGACGCGGGCTATCGCCCGTAAGACGTGTTCATCGCTGACCTCCGACCGCAGGCCCTCGACCATGGCCAGTCGAGCGCCGGCGAAATCGATCGCCATCTCAGACTCCATCGACTCTATTCCCACTCTTCCCTTACGATAGCACAAGCTCAAGCGGTCCCCAATCGCGACCGATGATATAATGCGACCTCCGCCATCGTGGGGAATACTTCGAGCGAGTGGACGACGATGCCTTCACACTATGATATTGGGACTTCCGGCTGGGTATACAAGCACTGGCGCGGCTCTTTCTACCCGCCGGACTTGCCCGCGCGCTACTGGTTTGAGTTCTACAGCAAGCACTTCTGCACTGTCGAGGTGAACAACAGCTTCTACCGTCTGTCCTCAGAAGACACCTGGCGAAAGTGGGGAAAGTCGGCGCCACGCGGCTTCCAGTTCGCCGTGAAGGCCAGTCGCTACATGACTCACGTGAAGCGATTGAAGGACTGCGAGGAGCCGCTGCAGAACTTCCTCGCCCGCGCTCGACTGCTCGGCCACACGCTGGGTCCCGTGCTTTACCAGCTGCCGCCCAACTTCCATTACAAGACGGAAAACGTTGAGCGTCTCGCTGCGTTCCTTTCGCTGTTGCCGACCGATATGCGCCACGTTTTCGAGTTCCGCCACGACTCCTGGTTCAACGCCGAAGTCTTCTCGCTGCTGCGAGTGCACAACGCCGGCTTCTGCGCCTTCCATATGGCAGGCTGGGAGACGCCCCTGGAAGCGACGACCGACTTCGCGTATCTCCGCTTTCACGGCGCCGACAGCATCTACGGGGGCTCGTACCCGGACGGCGATCTGGCGATCTGGGCCGGTCGCCTGCGCGATCTTCCGGAGGACGTCCGCCAGGTATTCGTATATTTCAACAATGATGCGAACGCTTATGCCGTCCAGAACGCGAAGACGCTGAGCGAGTACGTGACGCCGTTCGCGATCAGGGAGGACTTCGACGACGAGGAGGACGACGAGGAGGAAGCGATCAACAGCTAGGTGAAGCTGTCGCGCCGTCGAAATCATTTAGGAATTCGGGATCATTGATGCGCGAGGCGAAGCCTCGCGCCGACACCACGCTACTGCAAGCAGCCGACCCTCATGTTGCGTCGACTTTTCATGTCGCCTTCGCAACGGCAGTGGGGTGTGCGATGGTCGCGTTCTTGTTGCGCTCCTCGTCCGCCCGAGGCGGGCTCGTCGCGCCGAACTGAGAGCCCCGTAGCTAGAGGTATTCCTTCACCCGCTCCGCCAGCGATCGCGTGAACCCCACCGTCGACGCAATCTCGTCGACGCTCGCCTCCCGTATCTCCCGCACCGAGCCGAACTTCCGCAGCAGCGCCTGCTTCCGCTTCGGCCCCACGCCGGGTATCGCGTCGAGCGCCGAGCGCGTCCCGGCCTTCTGCCGCACGCTGCGATGGTACGTGATTGCAAACCGATGCGCCTCGTCTCGGACGCGTTGCAGCAGGTAGAGCGCCTGCGACGTGCGCGACAGCACAATCGGCTCCGACACGTCCTTTACATAAAGCTCCTCCTGCTGTTTCGCCAGCCCCGCGGCCGGGATGAACGGCGCGCCCGTCTCCCGAAGTACGTCGAGCGCCGCGTTGAGCTGCGCCTTGCCGCCGTCGACGATTAGCAGGTCCGGCAGGGCGCCCCAGCCTTCGGCCTGCGCCGACTCCTGCGCCTCTACCGCCTGCGCCGCGCGCTTGAAGCGTCGCCGCAGCACTTCCGCCATCATCGCCACGTCGTTCGCGCCTTCGACGCTCTTGATCCGAAAGCGACGGTACTCCGCGCGCCGCGGCCGGCCGCCGATGAAAACGACCATGCTGCCAACCGGATGCGCGCCCATGATGTCGGAGATGTCGTAGCACTCGATGCGATTCGGCAGGGCGGGCAGGTTTAGCTCCTCCTGGAGCTCCTCCAGCGCCTGGCGCGTCTTGCCCGTGTCCGTCAGCCAGCGCAGCCGTGCTACCTCCAGCGCCTCGCGGGCGTTCTCCGTCGCCATCGCAATCAGACGGCGCTTGTTGCCGCGCCTCGGCGTCACCAGCTTGACCCGGCCACCGCGTCGCTCCGAAAGCCACTCCTCGATCTCCGCCGTCTCCGGTATCTCCAGCGGCAGCAGGACCGTGCGCGGGACGTATGTCGACGACTCGTAGAACTGTTTGAGGAAGCCGTTCATCACCTCCGCGTCGGGCTCGCCCTTCGCGCCGTCGAGCGGGAAGTGATCGCCGCCGATCATCTTCGTGCCGCGGACGAACAGCACCTGCGCCACCGCTTCGCCGTCCGACCGCGCCATCCCGAAGACGTCTTCGTCCGTCGGCCGCGCGTACGCTGTCACCTGCGCCTCCGACACGTTCTCGATAGCCCGAATCTGGTCTCGCAGGATCGCCGCGCGCTCGTACTGCATGTTCCGCGACGCCTCGTCCATCTGCGCCCGCAGCGCCCGCAGCACGTTCTCCGTGCGCCCTTCGAGGAAGAGGATGACCTGCCGGATCACCTCGTCGTACTCGGCCTCCGAGCAGGCGCCGGAGCAGGGCGCGATGCAGCGGCCGATGAAGAAGTCCAGGCAGGGCCGGGGCCGGCCTCCGGTCACCTCCTCGGTGCAGGGTCGCCAGGGGAAGAGCCGCTTCACCACGTCGAGCGTCCGGCGCACGGAGCTGGCGCTGGCATATGGCCCGAAGTAGCGTCCGCCGTCGTTTTCGATCCGCCGCGTAATTTCGACCCGCGGCCACTTGTTCTGCACGTCGATCTTCAGGTACGGGTAGTGCTTGTCGTCCTTCAGGCGCACGTTGAAGACGGGCTGATGGCGTTTGACCAGCGTCGCCTCCAGGTGCAGCGCCTCCTGCGCCGTATTCGTGACGATGTAGTCGAACTCGGCAATGCTCGACGCGAGCGCCCGCACCTTCGGCTCCATGCTCCGCGGCGAGCCGAAGTACGAGCGCACGCGACTGCGCAGCGACGCCGCCTTCCCGACGTATATGACGCGCCCATCTTCGCTACGGAAGATGTAGACGCCGGGCTTGTTCGGCAGCGCGCCTACGCGCTCGATTAAGGGTTGCTTGTTCGCGATCATTGGTATACTCATTGTAGGCCGGGCCTCAATGCCGTCTCAAGTGACGCTGCTGCGCCTGCCGCCGAGCCCGGCCAGCGGATCCAGTCGTTAAGGCGCTGCCGGCGCTGGCCGGCACATTCTCCAAGGAGGGAGAACATGAAACTCATCAACGACTTCAAGGCGTTCTTGCTCAGGGGCAACGTAGTCGATCTTGCCATAGCGGTTGTGGTCGGCGCAGCGTTCGGCGCGGTGGTCACGGCGTTGGTCCAGGACTTCGTGACGCCGCTGATCGCGGCCATCGGTGGCCAGCAGGACTTCTCCGTCCTGGCCTTCACGGTCCACAACAGCACCTTCCGCTACGGCGACTTCATCAACAAAACGATCACCTTCGTGATGATAGGCGCGGTGGTCTTCTTCCTGATCGTCGTGCCGCTGAACGCTTATCTGGCGCGCTCGCGAAAAGAGCCGCCGCCGGACCCGACCGTCCGCAAGTGCCCCGAGTGTCTGAGCGACATACCAGCCGAAGCGCGCCGGTGCGCATACTGCACTTCGGAGGTGACGCCGGCAGCGTAACGCGACCCACCAGGTTTGACACCCTCAGAAGGCCTTTGCTATCATCGACTCGCCGATAGCACATTTGTTGGCAGCGTAGCTCAGTCGGTAGAGCAGGGGACTCATAAGCCCTTGGTCGGGGGTTCAAATCCCTCCGCTGCCACCAGTGGTATCGATGCGGTGGCGGGCAGGGGCCTGTCGCCAAAGGCGACCTGGCGCCAGCCTTTGGTCGGGGAGCCTGTCAGCCTCTGGCGGATTCAAATCCCGCGGGAAGGCCGATGCCTTTTGCTGTCTATATCTTGCGAAGTCTCCGCAACGAGAAACACTACGTCGGATTTACTTCTAGATCAGTAAGTGAACGCCTTGCGGAGCACAATCGAGGGCACAGAGGGGCCTGGTCTTCCGGCAATAGGCCTTTCGAAGTAATCTATCAGGAGTCGTACGACTCCGAGTCCGAAGCGCACGCTAGGGAGCGCTTTCTCAAGACCGGCAAAGGCCGGGAGTGGTTGAAATCTAGGCTGGATCAGGCATAGGGGACATATGGATAGAGAAGCCGTCGAACGAGCAAAACAGCACTTCGGAGCCCTTGTCGAAGAGCAACTGACGCGCGTCGACCGCATGAAGGCCGACAACGGCTGGGCCGACTACTCCTCGCTCCGACCGCTCGTCATCGGCGTCTGCGGTGGCGACGGCATTGGACCCTACATCTCACGCGAATCGCAGCGCGTCCTCGAGTACATCCTTGCGCCCGAGGTGGAGCGCGGCGACATCGTCTTCAAGACAATCGACGGCCTCACCATCGAGAACCGCGCGGCCCAGCTCAAGGCCATCCCTGACGACGTGCTCGACGAGCTCAAGCAGTGCCACGTCATCCTCAAGGCGCCGACGACGACCCCTCGCGCCGGCGATCCCTGGCCCAACATCGAGAGCGCCAACGTCGCCATGCGCCGCGCCCTCGACCTCTTCGCTAACGTCCGCCCGGTCAAGATTCCGGCGCAAGGAATCGACTGGACGTTCTTCCGCGAGAACACCGAAGGCGCGTACGTCATGGGTAGCCGCGGCATCCACGTCACCGAAGACCTCGCGTTCGACTTCACGGCGGTCACCAGCCAGGGCAGTGAGCGCATCATCGAGATGGCCTTCGACTACGCCCGGAAGCATGACAAGAAGCGGGTCACCGTCGTCACCAAGGCCAACGTCATCAAGACCACCGACGGCAAGTTCCTGGAGACGGCCAGGAGCATCGCCGCCAATTATCCCGAAATCGAGTGGGACGACTGGTATATTGACATAATCCCGGCCAAGCTCGTCGACCCCAAGCGTCGCTCCCACTTCCGCGTCGTCGTCCTGCCCAATCTCTACGGCGACATTCTGACGGACGAGGCCGCCGAGCTCCAGGGTGGCGTCGGCACGGCCGGCAGCGCCAACATCGGCCGCCACTACGCGATGTTCGAGGCGATTCATGGCAGCGCGCCCCGCATGGTCGAAGAGGGGCGTGTGGAATACGCCGACCCCAGCGGGCTCATCCGCGCCGGCGCTATGCTCCTCAATCACATCGGTTACGCCGACCGCGGCCGCCGTCTGGAGATGGCCCTCGAAATCTGCGATACGTTCGAGAAGAAGATGGTCGTCACCGGCCGCCCGACCGGCGTCAAGGGCTCTGAGTTTACAGATTACCTTCTCGCGACGCTGAAGGACCCGCGCCTGGAGGAGCGCTGGCGCGACTACCAGGCGACGCAGCCGGCCCCGTCTTAGGCGACGCAGGCCAAATCGGATCCTTCGTCGGCCAAACCTCGTCATCGAGGTTTTTCGGTTGACAGGCCCTCTCCTCGTTGGATAGAATCGTGAACGGGAGCGGGCGGTTAGCTCAGTTGGTACGAGCGCTTCCTTCACACGGAAGAGGTCACAGGTTCGAGCCCTGTACCGCCCACCATGCAGGCCTTGCCGAAGTGGCGGAATGGCAGACGCGCTACGTTCAGGGCGTAGTGTCCGTAAGGGCGTGTGGGTTCAAATCCCACCTTCGGCACCATTGAAGAGCGAATCTAGCCGGGCCGGACCGTCCGTAGCCCGAAAGTTGATTGGGGCGCTCGTAGCTCAGCTGGATAGAGCGCAGCCCTGCGGAGGCTGAGGCCGTGGGTTCGAATCCCGCCGGGCGCACCATCGACCGATAGCTTAGCGACAGAGACCCGTGCCCCGGCGCGGCTGGGTCCCCTCCGGTCGGATAGAGCGGTCGCCTCGGGCGACAGGCCGTGGGTTCGAATCCCGCCGGGCGCACCCTCGATCCGTCCATTCCGTCGGCCGCAATCGCTGCCTTCATTGAACCTCGCTTCCCCCCGATGTATAATCCCAACAGAAGTTGATCAAGGTGGAGAAACGATGAGCAGACAGCCCGCCGGCAAGCCTCGAGACAAACGAAAAGGACGAAGGCGTATCGTTCCGCCGCCTGCGGCAGCCCGCGCGCGGGTCGCCCCTATCTCCAGCGCAACGAAAGTTGCTGAGTCGACGTCGACGACGACGTTGGCGGCGCCAGCGCGTCGCGTGCCCGGCATGATGGACTTCAGCTACGTCGGATCCGAAGTCCGGCGTATCTTTGTCTTCATGGTCTGCATGCTGACGCTGATAATCGTGCTCTCCCTCGTGTTCCGCTAGAACCCTGGGAAAGAGAAAGCAGCCGAGGCTGGAAAGCCTCGGCTTTTCATTTCTGGCGACCAGAAGCCTAGCGAAGTCGCCCAATGGCCACCACGATCGCCAGCCCTACCGTGACGTAGCCGAAGAGGTCGCTCGCCGCCAGCAGCCCGGAGCCCTGAAGTACGTTCCGAAGCAGATAGGCTATGACGACGCCGCACGCCGCCGTCCCCTGCAGCACGGCGCCCCGCTTCCGGTTCGACGCCCAGCTTACTCCCTCGCCGATCCCATACCCTAATCCGATTGCGAAGAACAGCGCGAAATAGGAGATGATTGATCCCCGCCGCGGCAGCAGGAGCCACCACAGAATTCCGCCGAGAACGCCGCCGACCACTGCCGTTCCAATCGCCCGCAAGAGATAGGGCAGTGCCACGTCGTAGGTTGGGATGCGACGCAGATGGGCGCACTCGCGGCAGCGCGCCCCGACGTCTGTGTGCACCAGGCAGCGCGGGCAGATCGGCTTGCCGCAGCGGCTGCAAGCCAGCTCCGTCTCTACGCCCGGATGCGTCGCGCACTGCACGTTCAACCTCCTCCATTCTGTCGCCAGATTCACTAGCTATTATCGCACTACAATTGAGTAACATCACCCTTAACATTCTCTATCCCCAGCCGATACTCCAACAGAAAGACGTATGTCCATTGGCATACGCTCATCGGTCGAGTCCGGAAAGAACGTAGGATTCGACAAGAAACGAGAGAGGGAGCGGCTTTTGCGACAGGGAGGTCGTGAGCCCGGACGTGGCGCCCCGGGAGGGGCCGCAGATGGGACATAAGGCTTCCGGCTCGGGCGTAGGGGAGGCTAAAGCCGCCAAGCCCTCCGGAGAGGGGGCGTACGACAATGATTAAGCGAATTCTCATCAGCATGATAGTCATCAGCACGCTCGCCGCCTGCGTAAGCCTCGGAGGAGGACTTTCGCTCTTCACTCAGAGCGTCGACAACGGCAGCAACACGTTCACCAGCGGCAGCGTAGAGATCAGCACGAACCCGGCCGATACGTTCATCACGATGAGCAACATGGCGCCCGGCGATACCGTGACTGACCAACTGACCATCTCTAACGACGGCTCGCTCCAGCTTCGCTATGCGATGACGACCGTCGCTACGAACGTCGACACCAAGAACCTTCGCGATGCTCTGACGCTGGTCATCAAGGAGAAGGGCACCGACTGCGCAACGTTCGACGGCACAACACTCTACAGCGGATCGCTCGCGGATGGCGCCATCGGCGACCCGCAGACAGGCGGCGACGCCGGCGACCGAGTGCTGGATGCGAGCAGCAGCGAGGACCTGTGCTTCAAGGTGACGCTCCCGTCGAACGCCGTAGGACCGGAAAGCGCTTCCACGACCGCGACGTTCACGTTCGCAGCGGAGCAGACGACGAACAACCCGTAGGAGAGGCCTGGGCAAGGGGCTGGAGGTAAGGATGCCACGCTGGTTCCCTGACCTGCACCGACGACTTGTCCCGCTGAGCAAGGGCCTCGCCCTTGCCGGCTGGGCGTACCTGGTCGCGGCGCTGGCCATCATCGTCCTGCTTGTCGTCCCCTCGATTCTCGCCCTCTTTGGCTACCGCGCTTACGTCATCTACGGCGGCAGCATGGGCTCGGCTTTGCGCACCGGCAGCATCGGCATCACCAGAAAGATCCAGCCCGACGCGATCAAGGTTGGCGACATCGTCGCCATTAAGAGGTCCGCCAACGCCAGCCCAATTCTGCACCGCGTCATTGGAATCGATACCAGCGACGGCACGCGCAAGTTCATCACTCGCGGCGACGCCAATAAGGAGCCAGACTCGCCGCCGGTGGCCCTCTATGGCCCCGGCGATCGGATCGTCTTCAGCATCCCCTGGGCAGGCTACCTTGTGCATTTCGCCCGCGGACCCGTCGGCCGTACCTTCCTCCTCTTCATCCCAGCGGTGCTGCTAGCCGGAATCGTCCTGTGGCAAACGTGGAAGGAGGGCGCGCCGCGTCCATACTTCAGCGAGGAGCCTCAATGCTAGACCGGGCGAAGCTCCTGTTCGCCTCCACGCTGATGGCCGGGGCGGTTGCCTGGAGCTGTGGGTCGTAGCGTGAAGGGAAGGCGATGCCTATGCTCGTCCGTCCCGGAATGCTCATCGCTCTGGCGCTCGCCCTTGCGGGCACCGGTCTGACGGCTGGTGCCCCGGGGAAGGGCCTCGGCTTGTCTTCCGACCAGGCCGACAACTCCGGCAACACCTTCACCAGCGCCGCGTCCTTCTGCCGGTCTAGCAGCACCGGCTTGCTTGATCCGTCGGCCAACGCGGCGGACACCGGCGGC
Organism: Dehalococcoidia bacterium; assembly: GCA_050010555.1. Taxonomy (GTDB): domain Bacteria; phylum Chloroflexota; class Dehalococcoidia; order DSTF01; family JALHUB01; genus JALHUB01. The sequence continues at coordinate 69,112 of JBEKKV010000003.1, read as the reverse complement.
AACGGCGACGGCTTCGAGCTGAATCCGACCAACGCCTATGCGGATGGCGGCGGCTACGCCAGCAACGTCAACGGCCCGGGCGACCGCCACCGCTTCTACGACTACAACGTCGGTGTTCCCGGTGGCTGCACGGTAAATGGGATCGAAGTGCGCCTGGACTGGTGGCTGGACTCGATGAGCGACGCCACCAGCATGTCCGTTGAGCTATCGTGGGACGGCGGCAGCACGTGGACCGCGCCCTACTCTGACTCCGTCAAAAGCACGACGGAGCATACGGCGCTTCTCGGCGGTTCCGCCGATACGTGGGGTCATAGCTGGACCATCGACGAACTGAGCAGCGCCAACTTCCGCGTCCGGCTCACTTGTAACTGCTCTGGCGGCGGCTGCAGCAGCCGCAGCTACTACCTCGATTGGGTACCCGTGGACGTCTATTACGCGCCTTGAAGGCTACTTTCGTCCGGACGTCATCTGGCGCGCCGCGGAAATGAAAGCTTCGATGGCTTCGTCGGGAAGGGGGATGTCGCCGGGGAGGCGCTCCCGCGGGCCGCCGATGCCGTGGAAGTCGCTGCCGCCCAGCTTCAGTAGATCGTGTCGCTCGGCTGCTGCAGCCAGGCGGGCCAGAGTACTCCGGTCGTAGTCCTGGTAATAGACTTCCATCCCAACCATGCCCACCGCCTTCAGCTCCTCGAGAAGGTCGTCGAGATTCGACAGGCTAGCGGGATGAGCCAGCACCGGCAGTGTGCCCGCCTTCGCCAGCATCGCGATCGCCTCCGCCGGCGTCAGCTTGACGCGCTCCGCGTACGCCGGGCCGTTTCGGCCGATATAACGGTCGAAGGCCTCTTGGAACGACGACACGTATCCCATCTCCTGCAGTACCACTGCCACGTGCGGCCGTCCCACCGAGCCGCCGCCCGCCGCCGCCTCTACCCGCTCCCAGGGAATGTCGATACCCAGGGCGTGAAGCTTCTCCACCATCATTCGCCCGCGGTCCCGACGCGCCATCCGCAGATCACACAGCGCCTTCTGAAACGCGGCGTCCTCGGGGTCGATGAAGAAGCCGAGGACGTGCACTTCGTCGCCCGGGATGTCCGTGCTCATCTCGACGCCCGGCACCAGCGTGAATCCCGGGTGCTGCGATGCGGCCGCCAGCGCCTCCGGAATGCCTTCTGTCGAATCGTGGTCCGTCACTCCCAGGATGCTCAGCCCGCGCGACACGGCCAGGCGCACCAGCTCCGTCGGCGTCAGTCTGCCGTCCGAGGCATTCGTGTGGGTGTGGAAGTCAGCCTTGCTGGTCATCGCCGGTTTCCCTGTCCACGCGGACGATGCTACGCGCCCGCCCGGTTTGCTCATCGATGTCCAGGAGGACGGCGTTGAGGACGGCCGGCCCGCTGGCCGGCTGCAGCCGCACCGGCATCGCCGTCAGGAAGCGCTGTAGCACGCCTTCGACGGTGTCGCCGATCACAGAGTCGCGCGCGCCCGTCATGCCGACGTCGCAAACGAAGGCGGTGCCTCGCGGCAGGACGCGCGCATCCGCCGTCGGCACGTGAGTGTGTGTCCCCAGCACCGCGCTCACCCGTCCATCCAGGTACCAGCCCATCGCCATCTTCTCGCTCGTCGCCTCCGCGTGCATGTCGACGATGACGACCGCGCCGTCGCGCAACTCTGCCAACGCCCGGTCGACGATCCGAAACGGGTCGTCGATATCCACCATGAACACGCGTCCCTGCAGATTGATGACCGTTAAACCATCCTGTTGCAAAACGCCGCGTCCGGGAGCGCCGGGAGGGTAGTTCAGCGGGCGCAGGATCGGCGCGCCCGAGTCCAGATAAGGGATGATCTCCTTCTGGTCCCAGACGTGATTGCCGGTCGTGATGACGTCAACGCCCGAGCGGAGCATCTCTTCCGCGACGTTCGGTGTCAGGCCGCGTCCGGCAGCCGCGTTCTCGCCGTTGGCGATGACGACGTTCACCGCCAGCTCGCGGCGAAGCGCCGGCAACAGCGTTGCCAGCGCCTCGCGGCCGGTCCGGCCCACAGCATCCCCTACCATTAAGACCTTCAAGCGCACCTCGCGGACACAGAGATAGGGAGCGGGTCTATCCCTCGGTTAGCCGCCGCCTTTAGCGACCGACTCCGCTCCCTCTCCTGCTAGCGGGCATACTCCACAGCTCGTGTTTCCCTGACGACTGTGACTTTCACCTGTCCGGGGTATTCCAGCGTTTCTTCAATCTTACGACTGATGTCGCGCGCCAAACGCATCGATTCCAGGTCGTCGATCTCCTCCGGCTTGACGATAATCCGGATCTCGCGACCGGCCTGGATGGCGAACGCCTTCTCGACGCCCTTGAACTCGTGCGCGACCGCCTCCAGCGACTGCATTCGCTTGATGTAGTGCTCCAGCGTCTCGCGCCGTGCGCCGGGACGTCCGCCGCTGACGGAGTCTGACACCTGGACGATGACCGCTTCCACCGACTGCGGCTCCTCTTCTTCGTGGTGCGCAGCCACGGCATGCACGACGGCAGGGCTCATGCCGAATCGACGCAGCAGGTCCGCGCCCAGGAGGGCGTGTGTGCCCTCGATGTCGTGGTCCAGCGCCTTGCCGATGTCGTGTAGGAGGCCGGCGCGTCGCGCCACGCGCACGTCGGCGCCGATCTCGTCCGCGATCATGCCGCAGACGTGGGCGCACTCGACAGCGTGCTTCAGTTGGTTCTGGCCGTAGCTAGTCCGGTAGCGCAGTCGACCGAGCGTTTTCAATAGCTCCGGGTGCAGGCCGGGACAGCCGGCGTCTACCGCCGCCTGTTCGCCGGCAAGCTTGATGTCGGCATCCACCTCCTGGCGTGCCTTCTCCACCACCTCCTCTATGCGAGTGGGGTGGATGCGGCCGTCGGTCACCAGGCGCGTAAGGGCGACGCGCGCGATCTCACGGCGCACCGGGTCGAAGGCGGAGAGCGTGACGGCGTCCGGCGTATCGTCGATGATGAGGTCGACGCCGGTGGCCGCCTCCAGGGCGCGTATGTTGCGCCCCTCGCGACCGATGATGCGGCCCTTCATGTCGTCGCTAGGTATGGGGACGACGCTGACGGTGGACTCCGAAGTCACGTCAGTGCTGAGCCGTTGCATGACGGCAACGAGGAGCTTGCGGGCGCGTTCGGCGCCCTCTTCCTTGACCTCCGCCTCTACCAGTTTCACCCTTCGGTTGGCCTCGGCGCGGACCTCGTTCTCGACTTCCGAGAGGAGGATCTCGCGGGCCTCCTGGCTGGTAAGGCCGGATATTCTCTCTATTTCTGCTAACTGCTTCTGGTGAAGCCCCTGGAGCTCCTGCCGCGTTTCGTCCAGCGCCTTCTCCTGGTCGGACAGGGCATTGGTGCGACGCTCCAGGGCCTCAATCTTACGATCCAGGCTCTCTTCTTTTTGAGTGAGGCGTTGTTCCGATTTCTGCAGCTCAGCGCGTCGTTCTCTTATCTCCCCTTCGCCCTGAGCTCGGGCACGAATAGCCTCCTCTTTGGCTTCTAGTAGGATCTCCTTTTGTCTTGTCTGTGCCTCCGAAAGGATCTTGGCAGCGTTCCGCTCCGCCGCGGCGATCTGCGTCTGATTGATCCTGAGCCGTATGTTGTATCCAACGAGAGCCCCGACCGCCAGCGCTAGAATCCCAATGAGGATAATCGCGATGGCTACGGGCATTGTCACCTCGCTTTCCTGTAGCTAAAACCGGTAAATTGTGAAGGTTCAGAACGTAAACTTCTGCCCCTCATGATAGGTCTCGCCGATGGCTCTGTCAAGAAAAGCGGGGCTTGCTGGAGGCGGCAGAAAAGTCGGTTACGAGCGTGCGTCGTGGCCCGTTTCTCGCCAGCAACGCTCCAGCGCCCGGCGCACCGTCTCGTAGCCGAAACCGCGACGCATCAGGAAGCCGCCCAGTCGCCGGCGGAAGTCGTCGTAGTCCGCGCCCGCGAGCGCCTTCAGCCGCTTGGACGCCGCCCGGTACGCCGACTCGTCGTCGTCGAGAACGTCCACCGCCGTCGTCGCCGTGTCCGCGTCTACGCCCTTGTAGAGGAGCTCGCTGCGGACGAGACGTTGGCTGCGGGGGCTGAGGTTAGCGCGGCTCTCGCGCCAGAACTCGGCGAAGGCGGCGTCGTCTAGGTAGTGCGACGCCAGCAGCCTCGCCACCGTCTCATCGATCGCTTCAGGCGAGACGTTGAGGCGACGAAGGCGCTGCCGCATCTCCCTCTCGCTGCGCGGCCGGTAGGAGAGGAGGTGAATGGCGGCGTCATAGGCCGTGCGACGCTCGTCCTCGGCGCGCAGCTCCTGCAGCCCCGCCTCGTCGATGGCCATATCGGCGTGCAGTTCCTTCTCTTGCGCGAAGCTGCGCCCAAGCGACAGCGCGAACCGCCCGTCGACGAACACGTTGACGCGCCGCCGCCCTCGCTGCCGTTCGACGCCGGTGATGATCACGGTTTGACTCCCCTGAAGTGAAAAGGGCCGCGCCCCGATGGCCCGGCCCCTCGTCTGAGGTCGCGATTCGTTACAGCGACGGCTCTGTCGCTTCTTCTAGCTCCGGCTCCGGCGCCGCGACACCGTTCCCGCCGCCGCTCCTGATCTTCGACTCGATCTCCGCCGTCAACTCCGGGTTGTCGCGCAGGAAGTCCTTCGCGTTCTCCCGCCCCTGCCCCAGGCGCTGCTCGCCGTAGCTGAAGAAGGCGCCCAGCTTCTTCACGATGCCCATGTCCACCGCCAGGTCCAGGATGTCGCCCTGACGGCTGATGCCCAGGTCCTTGCCGACGAACATGATGTCGAACTCCGCCAGGCGGAAGGGCGGCGCGACCTTGTTCTTGACGACCTTCGCCCGCACGCGGCTGCCGATGAACTGCTGCCCCGACTTCAGGCTCTCGATGCGCCGCAGGTCGATGCGGACGGAGCTGTAGAACTTGAGCGCCCGGCCGCCCGGCGTAACCTCCGGGTTGCCGAAGACGATGCCCACCTTCTCGCGAAGCTGGTTGATGAATATGACCGCCGTGCGCGAGCGGGCGATCGCCGCCGACAGCTTGCGCATCGCCTGCGACATGAGCCGCGCCTGGAGGCCGGGAAGCGAATCGCCCATGTCGCCTTCGATCTCCGCCCGTGGCACCAGCGCGGCCACGCTGTCGATGACGATGACGTCGACGGCGTTGCTGCGCACCAGCGCCTCGGTGATCTCCAGCGCCTGCTCGCCGGTGTCCGGCTGCGACACGAGCAGGTCGTCGATCTTGATGCCGCAGGCCCCGGCGTAGGTCGGGTCGAGGGCATGCTCGACGTCGATGTAGGCCGCCGTGCCGCCCATCTTCTGCGCTTCGGCGATGATGTGCTGCGCCAGCGTCGACTTGCCCGCCGACTCCGGCCCGAATATCTCCGTCACCCGCCCGCGCGGTATGCCGCCGATGCCGAGCGCCATATCCAGCGAAATCGATCCGGTGGGAATGGCTTCTATCTGCAGGTGCGCCGACGCCTCGCCCAGGCGCATGATGGCGCCCTTGCCGAACTGCTTCTCGATGTGGCCGATAGCCAAGTCCAGCGCCTGACTCTTGTCTCCGTTGTCAGCCATGCGCCAACCTCCTGCATCTGAAATAGCTAAGGAAACTTCTCAAATCAATCATTCTCCGGAATGATAGCACCTGATCGGGGCCTCCGCAAGACAAAATGGCGGGAAAAAAGAAAAAATGTTCGACTTTCTTTGGCCAGCGATGCGGCCCCGTTCTGCTATCATGGCCGCATGGCGGAATACCGGCTGTCCGTAAGGCTGACGCCGAAGGCTTCGCGCGACCAGGTGGTGGGTTGGGAGGATGGCGTCCTGCGCGTCCGCGTCGCTGCGCCGCCGGTGGAAGGTCGCGCCAATCAGGCGCTGCTCCGCCTCCTGGCGCGGGCCCTCGACGTACCGCAAAGCCGCCTCACGCTCGTCGTCGGGCAGACGCAGCGCAACAAGGTCGTCGCTGTCGAGGGACTGACGGAGGAGGAGGCGCGAGCCCGCCTTTCGGCCGCTATCCCGAATAAGCGTTCGTGACGATGGTCTGGATGGCGAAGAGGATGAAGATGGCGACCATCGGCGTGAAGTCGAACATGCCCATTCTCGGCATTATGCGACGCAACGGCCCCAGGATCGGTTCCGTTATCTGATCGAGTGCCGAGATCAGCGGGTTGCGCGGATCGTTGGTCACCCATGACATGATGGCGCGGATGAATATCGCCGCGATCATGATGTCCGTGAATACCTGGACGAACTTGACAAAGAGCATGGATTGCTCAACCTCCCAGGGCCTTCGACTTCTCGAAGGCCGCAATAAGTGCTTCCGTTACGGCGGCGCGGATTCCCGCCTCTTCCAGTACTAGCAGCCCCTCGGCAGTGGTGCCGCCGGGCGTCGTCGTCATTGCCCGCAGGTCGCCGGGCGTCTTGCCGGAGCGGTCCACCAGCGCCGCTGAGCCCGCGAACGTCTGGACCACCAGCTCGCGCGCCATGTCGCGCGGGACGCCGATGTGCACGGCGCCGTCGATGAACGCTTCGATGAACAGGAAGACGAAGCCGGCGCCGCTGCCCGACACGGCCGTCGCCATGTCGATGAAGCGCTCCTCTTCGACGTAGAGCTCCTTGCCCGCCGCCTGGAGAAGCCGCCGCACCTTCTGCCGTGCCTCCTCGTCGACCTCACGTGTCGCCGTCCAGACGCTCATCCCTTCGCCGATCTGCGCCGGCGGGTTCGGCATCACCCGCACGACTCGCTCGTGGCGAAGGCTTTCGCGCAGGCTCTTCAGAGTGATTCCGGCCATGATGGAGACGGCCGTCTGGTCCGCCTGAAGCTGTCCCTGCAGATTCGCGGCGACGGCGCTGAACTGGTTCGGCTTGACGGCGGCGACGACGAGCTCCGCGCCCGCCAGCGCCTTGCGGTTGTCGGCGGAGACCTGGACGTGGTACTGCTCGGCCAGCGTCTGGCGGCGGGCGGGCAGCGGCTCGCCGACGGCCAGCTCCTCCGGCGAGGAGACGCCGTTGACGAGCAGGGCGCCGATGAGCGCCTCTGCCATCTTGCCGCCGCCTATGAATCCGACCTTCATTCTTCACTCCGCTCGGGCCGTGGCCCAAAGATAGCGCGTCCGATCCTTATCATCGTCGCGCCCTCTTCCACCGCGACCTCGAAGTCGTCGCTCATGCCCATCGATAGCTCCGGCACGCCAAGCGACTCCGCCATCTCCCGCAGCCGCCGGAAGACCGGTCGCACCTGCTCTGCATCGGACGCCGCCGGCGCGACCGTCATCAGCCCTACTACGTCGATGTTCGGCAGAGAGCGAATGCGCTCCAGTGCCTGCGGCACTTCGTCCGGCTTCAGGCCGTACTTCGACTCTTCAGCCGCGACGTTCACCTCCAGCAGGACGCTTATTGACTTGCCGGCTGTGCTGCTGATGGCCTCCGCCAGGCGGAGCGAATCCACTGACTGGATTATATCAAACAGGTCGATTGCGGTCTTTACCTTGTTGGTCTGAAGGTGGCCGACGAGGTGGCGACGGAACGCGGCTCCTTGTGCCATCGCCGCAGGGAGCTTCGCGGCGGCTTCCTGGACGCGGTTCTCGCCGACATCGCGCAGCCCGGCCTGCCACGCTGCGACGACGGCCTCGACGGGGAAGCCCTTGCTGACGCCGACGATAGTGACGTCTGCGGGCGAGCGTCCGGCGCGCCGGCAGGCGGCGTCTACGCGGTCGCGAACCCATCGCAGATTCGCGGCGATGGCGCTGGTCCCTGCGTTCGATGTTGGCATGCTATTCGTTACGCGCAGCGCTCGTAGCCGCAGGAGCGGCACGCCAGGCAGCCCTCGGCGAATACGAGTAGCGACCCGCAGTCCGGACACGCCACCCCCGTGCTGATGTCCCCGCTCGCCGGCAGAGGCTCCCCCTTCTTGCGGCCGCGCGACGGCCCGGTTGCGGGCGGCTCCTTCTTCCCCTCGCCGAAGCGCACCTCCAGCCAGCGAAAGATGTAGTCGACCAGCGACGTGGCCTGACGCAGTTCCGGGTTGTTCGTGAACCCGTACGGCTCAAAGCGCGTCCCTTCGAACTTGCGCGCCAGGTCCTCCAGCGGCACGCCGTACTGCAGCGCCAGCGACGTCAGCACCGCTACCGAGTCCATCAGCCCGCGGATCGTCGACCCCTCTTTCGAGATGGTGACGAACACCTCGCCCGGGTTGCCGTCGTCGTACAGGCCGACTGTGAGGTATCCCTCCTGGTCGCCGACCTGGAACTTGTGCGTCAGCGACGCCCTCTGGTCCGGCAGGCGGCGTCGGTACGGCTCGCCCGGACGCAGCGACGGCGGGCCCGCTCCGAGCGACCGCTCCGCGGCTATCGCCTCCTGCTGCTCGGGGCCCCTCGCCGTCGTGTGGGACAGCACCTGCATTTCCCGCGACCCGTCGCGATAGATCGTGACCCCCTTGCAGCCCTCGTGGTAAGCCAGCAGGTATGCGCGCTCCACGTCGTCCGGCGTCGCCTCCTGACGGAAGTTGATCGTCTTGCTCACGGCGTTGTCCGTGTGGCGCTGGAACGCCGCCTGCATCCGCACGTGCCACTCCGGCGCGACGTCGTGCGCCGACACGAAGACGCCTTTTGCCCATTCCGGCGCCTTCGGCTGGTCGCGGAGGCTGGCGCCTGCCGCGAGCGCATCGATCAGCCTTTTCGAATAGAAGCCTTCCTCTTTGGCGACGCGCTCGAAGTGCTTGTTCACCTCTGTCAGCTTCGTCGCCGTCCTGGGATTGTGCGGGTCGAGGAAGTGCTGACGCGTGAACGCCAGCGAAAACACCGGCTCGATGCCGCCCGAGCAGTCCGCGATTATCGACAGCGTGCCGGTCGGCGCCACCGTCGTACGAGTCGAGTTGCGCAGCGGCTGTCGCTCCCGCCCCGCCGCGTAGACGCTGTCCTCCCACGCCGGGAACGTCCCGCGCGCCTGCGCCAGCTCCGCCGAAGCCGCGTCCGCCTTCTCCTGGATGAACGCCATCATCTGCTCGCCGAGCTTCAGCGCCTCGTCGGAGTCGTAGGGAGTGCGAAGCCGGAAGAGGAGGTCGGCCCAGCCCATTACGCCGAGGCCGATCTTCCGCGTCTTCAGCGTCATCGCCGCGATCTCCGGCATCGGGTAGTGGTTCACGTCGATGACGTCGTCGAGGAAGCGCACGCAGACCGGCACCGTCGCCGCCAGCGCCTCCCAGTCGACCTCGCGCTCGCCTTCTTTGACGAATCGCGAGAGGTTGATCGAGCCGAGCGTGCACGACTCGTACGGCAGCAGCGGCTGCTCGCCGCACGGGTTCGTCGCCTCGATGGGTCCGAGCCGCGGCGTCGGGTTGTCGCGGTTCACGCGGTCGATGAACACGAGGCCGGGGTCGCCGTTCTGCCAGGCGTTCTCCACCATGAGGCGGAAGACCGCCCGCGCCCGTCGCTTGCCGACCGGCTTCCGCGTGCGCGGGCTGACGAGCAAGAACTCTTCGTCGCGCTCCACCGCCTCCATGAACCGCTCGTTCACGCCCACCGAGATGTTGAAGTTCGTCAGCGTCACCATGTCCGACTTGACGCGGATGAACTCTTCGACGTCCGGGTGCTCGACGTTGAGGATCGCCATGTTGGCGCCGCGCCGCGTGCCGCCCTGCTTGATCGCCTCTGTTGCCGCGTCGAAGACCTTCATGAACGACACCGGACCGCTCGCGAGGCCCGCCGTGCTCCGGACCATGTCGCCAGCCGGTCGCAGCCTGCTGAACGAGAAGCCGGTGCCGCCGCCGCTCTTGTGGATCACCGCCATGTTGCAGATGGCGCCGAAGATGCCTTCCATCGAGTCCTCGACCGGCAGGACGAAGCAGGCAGCGAGCTGCTGCAGCGGCTGACCGGCGTTGCCTAGCGTCGGCGAGTTGGGGAGGAAGCGCAGGCTCGTCATCACGTCGAGGAAGCGCTGCTCCCAGAAGTCCACCTGTTGCGCGCCGCCGTACGCTTGTTCGGCGCCGGCGATGTTGTGCGCGACGCGTCGGAATAGCTGCTCCGGCGTCTCGACGGTGCGGCCGCGCTCGTCTTTCGCCAGGTAGCGCCGCTCGAGCACCACGCGGGCGTTATCGGAGAGAGCAATGGAGTTGGGGTGAGCTTTGGTCGCCATAGGTGCACCTCCGGGTCGTCCTCTACCCAGGGTCCTTTATGCCGGATTCTTGCCGAATCCAGTTTATCATTTCCGTCGCGCGCCAATAATGAGTGGCGCCCCTGACGAATCAGGGACGCCACTTCTAGATCGCTGTCGGGCGGCTGGTGGCGGGGGAGTCCGCCGACAGCTTCCAAACACGTTATGAGCAGCCGCTAGTGCTCCCGCAGTTCTCGCAGCGATAGCACGTGCCGCTGCGTGTCATAATCCAGCCGCAGTTCATGCACACCGGCGCGTCTTCCTGCCCGTTGTGCCCGTTCGACTTGATGACGAACTCGCCCTGCTTCCCGTAGTTCGCCGCCAGCCGCAGCCGCACCGCCTCGCTGAGAATGCCTAACTCCGCTTTCTCCTCCTCGCCCAGGAACTGCGAGCCGAGCCAGCGGAAGACATAGTCGACGACCGACTGCGCGACCGGTATGTCGCGGTTCTGCGTCATGCCCGCCGGCTCGAAGCGCATGTGCCCGAACTTGTTCACCAGGTCCTTCAGCGGCACGCCGTATTGCAGCGTCAGCGATATCGACGTGGCAAAGGCGTCCATCATGCCGGAGATCGTGCTGCCTTCCTTGGCCATCGTGATGAAGATCTCCCCCGGCGAGCCGTCTTCGTACGTCCCGACGGTAATGTACCCTTCGTGCCCCTCTATCGAGAACTTGTGGGTGATGGAGTGGCGCGTGTCCGGCAGGCGGCGGCGCACCGGCTTCGCGACCGGCCCCGCGCTCTGCCGCGCCGTGCTCACCGGCTGCGTCCGCTTGGAGCCGTCGCGGTAGACGGCGATCGCCTTGACGCCGTTTCGCCAGGCCTCCACGAACGTATCCATCACTTCCTCTGCCGTCGATTCGTTGGGCAGGTTGACGGTCTTGGAGATGGCGCCGGAGATGAACGGCTGGATGGCGCCCATCATGCGGACGTGGCCCAGCGGCGCGATGCAGCGCATCCCCTTCGCCGGCTTGAGCGCGCAGTCGAACACCGGCAGGTGCTCGTCCGCGAGGTTCGGCGCCCCTTCGATGACGCCCTCCTGGTCGACATAAGACAGGATCTCCTGGATCCGCTCGCGTCCGTAGCCGAGCTTGCGCAGCGCCAGCGGCACGGTGCGGTTCACCAGCTTGATCATGCCGCCGCCGACCAGCCGCTTGTAGCTGATCAGCGCGATGTCCGGCTCCACGCCCGTGGTGTCGCAGTCCATCATGAAGGCGATGGTGCCCGTCGGCGCCAGGACGCTCACTTGCGCGTTGCGATAGCCGTGCTCTCTTCCCAGCGAAAGCGCCTCCTGCCAGGCCCCTTTCGCCGCCGTCAGCAGCGGTTCCGGCACCAGCGCCGCGTCGATCCTCTCCGCCGCCTGCCGGTGCTTTTCGACGACGCCGAGCATTGCCGTCCGGTTCCGCTCGAAGTCCGCGAACGGACCTTTCAGCGCCGCCAGCCGAGCCGATGCCGCGTAGGCCTGGCCGCTCATGAGGGCGGTGACAGCGGCGGCATAGGCGCGTCCGCCGTCGGAATCGTAGGGGAGGCCGCGCGACATGAGCAGCGCGCCGAGGTTAGCGTAGCCGAGCCCCAGCGCGCGATATTTGCCGGCGTTCGCGCCGATGAGCTCCGTCGGGTAGCCGGCGTTGCCGACGATGATCTCTTGCGCCGTGATCATCACCGTTACCGCCTGCCGGAACGACTCCAGGTCGAACTCGCCCTCGTCATCGACAAACTTCATCAGGTTTAGCGATGCCAGGTTGCAGGCGGAGTTGTCGATGTGCATGTACTCGGAGCAGGGGTTCGAGGCGTTGATGCGGCCGCTCTCCGGGCAGGTATGCCAGTCGTTGATTGTCGTGTCGAACTGCATCCCGGGGTCGCCGCACTGCCAGGCCGCCTCCGCTATCTTGCGTAGCAGGTCGCGGGCCGGCAGCGTTTCCACCGCGTCGCCCGTCGTCACCGCCCGCAGCGCCCACTGCCCGTCCGACGTCGCCGCCCGCATGAACTCGTCCGTCACGCGCACGGAGTTGTTCGCGTTCTGGAACTGGATCGAAGTCCACGCCTCGCCGTCTAGCGACAGGTCGTAGCCCGCCTCGCCGAGCGTGTACGCCTTGCGCTCCTCCTTCGCCTTGCACTCGACGAACTCGACGATGTCCGGGTGGTCAGCGTTGAGAATGACCATCTTGGCCGCCCGCCGCGTCTTGCCGCCTGACTTGATCGAGCCGGCGATGGCGTCGGCGCCGCGCATGAATGACACCGGCCCGGAGGCGAGCCCACCCGTCGAAAGCGGCTCCCGCGAGGAGCGCAGCCGCGACAGGTTGACGCCGGAGCCGGAGCCGCCCTTGAAGATCATGCCTTCCGTTCGGCACCAGTCGAGGATCGAGTCCATCGTGTCGTCGACGGACAGGATGAAGCAGGCGGAGCACTGCGGCGTCTCCTCCACGCCGACGTTGAACCAGACGGGGCTGTTGAAGGTCGCCATCTGGTGCAGGATCACGTGGACAAGCTCCGCCGCGAAGCTATCCGCCTCGTCGCCGTCCGCGAAATAGCCGTCCTTGACGCCCCAGGCCGTTATCGTGCCGGCGACGCGGTCGATGAGCTCGCGCACGCTCCGCTCGCGTTTGATCTCGCCGCGCTCGTGGTGAACGACGGCGTCGGCGCTGAGGGGCCCGCGGAAGTACTTGGAGGCGACCACGTTCGTCGCCCGCTGCGACCAGTCTTTCGGCACCTCCACGTCATGCTGCTCGAAGACGGCCTTACCGTCCTCGCCGACGATGCTGGCCGTGCGCGTCTCCCAATCCACCTCGTCGTACGGGTGGCGACCGGGCGTCGTGAAGAGACGCCTGATCGGCAGGTGCGCCCGCGGCGCTGACGGCGATGCCTCTGTGACCGTTGTCATGGCCCCTTATCCTTTCCCGGGAATCCGACCGAAATGGTCTAAAGCGCGTGCGCGCCGTCCCGTTCTGGCCGGGTCGGCGTTGTTTGGCCGGTGTTCTAGTGAGAGACGGGGGTGCCGCGGGCCTCCTGCCCCGCAGCGTAACGGAGGCGGTAGATTGACTGGCGGTCCCCGTCGGGCCCGAGGAGGCGGAAGCGAAGGTACTTGCCGGCGATGTCCAGCATGCGGCCGTCGTCCAACTCCATGATCAGCGGGCCGGTCTCCCTGTCCAGCAGGCTGCTATCGACGACGGGCCGGAAGACGATTTCGCAGCGCTCCTTGTTGATCTCGAACGCGCCCGTCGCCAGCACTTCGCCGCCGCCGTTCAGCACCCGACCGTAGTCACGACCGTATTCCGACTCCATCTTCGTGAGATGCGTTCCTTTGCCTGATTAACCTGGGCCGCCCCGTCGAGCGGACGACGAGGCGCTTCCTTTCGCCTCGCCGGCGGCCGCCGAGACGGCCCGCCTCTGCCGATAACGAGTCTTTGCCCCCTTGCCGTACTGAAAGGCCCGCCACGCCGGTGACCTGGCCAGGCCTTGCAACTCCTCTTCCGGGATGAGCGGCGGCTGGCTTGTGCCCTCCGCAGTCCCCAGCGTCGCCTCCAGCGCGTCGACCTCGTCCCGCAGGTCGTCGAGATCGGCGAACTCGTGGTAGACGCTGGCGAAACGGATGTAGGCTATCTGGTCCAACTGCCGCAGGTGCCCCATCACCATCTCGCCGATGTCGCGGCTCGACACCTCGGCGAGCCCCTGCTCGTTGAGCACCGCCTCTATCTCATCGACGACCGCCTCCAGCGTCCCCACTGCCAGCGGTCGCTTCTCGCAAGCCTTGCGGATGCCCAGCAGCACCTTCTCGCGCGTGTACTCCTCGCGACGGCCGTCCTTCTTGACGACGAGCAGGCCGGTGGCCAGCGGACGCTCGTACGTCGTGAAGCGTTCGCCGCAGGCCGCGCACTCCCGCCGCCGCCGGATGCCGTCTTCGGCCTCCCGCGAGTCGATCACCCTTGTGTCCTGAGAAGTACAGTAGGGGCATCGCATGGGGGGATTCTGGCACAACATATAGAGGTTGTCAAGGGGCAAAACCCAACATATTGTGGTCAAGTTGCGTGGCGTGTTCTGTCAAGAAGGGCCGAATCCGCCGCCCCAAGACGCCGATTCGCCGGGGCCTCAACATAAGCATTTGCCTCCGAAAAAGTGGTCGCGGTCGGCGCATCTCCCTATCACCGACCGCGACCGATTGCCTCATCCGAGAGGCAACCTTCAAAATCCCGGATCAGCCGGGGCTCGTGGTTGCTCGGCTAGACAGAACCCTCCTTTCATTTGGTATTTCCCTCTAGCGCCTCACCGCAACGAGACGGTGCGACGCAGGAAGGTCGGCAGGTCCGTATCGCCCACGTTCTTCAGGTTCTCTACCCGCAGCGGCCGCAGCCTGTGCTCGCGACCCAACGCCTCCTCCAAACCCTGCTCCAGCATCCGCGCCGGCTGGAACCCCGTGGCGATGACGGTCACTTTTATCTCGTCGCCCAGGTCCGGATCGGTGGCCGTGCCGAAGATTATCTCCGCGTCCGGGTCCACTACCTCCGCGATTACCTGTGCGGCGGCGTTCATCTCGTGCAGCCCGATGCTGCGCGAGCCGGTGATGTTGAACAGCACGCCCTTCGCGCCCGCGATGCTCGTGTCGAGCAGGGGACTCGTGATCGCCGCCCGCGCGGCCTCAATGGCGCGATTCTCGCCGCTGGCCCGCCCGATAGCGAGCAGCGCCTGCCCGGCCTCGCCCATGATCTTGCGCACGTCGGCGAAGTCGAGGTTGATGTCGCCGGGCACGGTGATGATCTCCGAGATACCCTGAATCGATTGCCTGAGCACCTCGTCGCCAACGCGGAAGGCCTCGGGAACGGACACGTCGGGAGTGCAAACGGCAAGGAGGCGGTCGTTTGGTATGACGATTAGCGTGTCCACTTTGTCCCGCAGGTGCTCGATGCCGTCCTCCGCCTGCATTCGACGCTTTGCGCCTTCGAAGGAGAACGGCTTGGTAACGACGCCAATGGTCAGCGCCCCGGCCTCGCGCGCCACTTCGCCGACGATGGCCGATGCGCCCGTGCCCGTGCCGCCGCCCATGCCGGCGGTGATGAAGATCATCTCCGCGCCCTTCACGGCGTCGAAGAGCTCCTCACGGCTTTCCTCGGCGGCGCGCAGGCCCTTGTTGGGATCGCCGCCGACGCCCAGCCCTTTCGTCAGCCGGTCGCCGATGCGGATCTTGACGTGCGCGTCCGTATGCGCGAGCGCCTGCGAGTCCGTGTTCACGGCCACCAACTGCACGCCGGGGATGTTCTCCGCCATCATC
Organism: Dehalococcoidia bacterium; assembly: GCA_050010555.1. Classification (GTDB taxonomy): domain Bacteria; phylum Chloroflexota; class Dehalococcoidia; order DSTF01; family JALHUB01; genus JALHUB01. The sequence goes on along the minus strand of JBEKKV010000003.1, from coordinate 53,708 downwards.
CGGCTCAGCGCGTTGCCGCCGCCGCCGCCGACACCCATAACCTTGATCGGGGGAAGCTTGTCCAGATCCTCTCTTGCTGTCACCGTCGCCTCCTTTCGCTCGTTCCTATCGAATCGAATGCCTTACTCAGGCATGAGCACCCGCATCCACTGGCTCACCCGACGCCACAGCCCGTTCAAGGCCAGACTTGGCCCGGGGCGCTGGCTCCCGTAGAGCGTGCCGTTCTCCTTCAGCGCCCACTGCAGCAGCCCGACGCTGGTTGCGTAGGCGGGGTCGGCAAGCGTCTCCGAAAGTCCCTGCAGATGGCGGGGAACGCCGATCCGCGCCGGCAGGCCCGTTACCTGCTCGGCGAGGACATCGAGGCCGCGCAGCTTTGCCGTGCCGCCGGCCAGCACCACGCCCGCCGACAGGATGTCGTCGTGCACGGTACGCTTCACCTCGCTCATCACCATCTCCAGGATCTCCTCGCAGCGGGCCTGGATGATCTCGCACAGCCGGCGCCGCGGGACGCTCTTCTGGCGCTCGGAGCCGAAGCAGTCCAGGTCGACGCTTTCGCTGGCGTCCACCATGCTCGGGATGGCGTGCCCGAACTTCGCCTTCGCCTCCTCCGCCACGGCGTAGGGGCAGCGCAGCCCGGCGACCAGGTCGCGCGTTATGTGGTTCCCGCCGACCGGCAGCACCGACGTGTGAAAGACGCTCCCGTCCAGGTAGACGGCTATCCCCGTCGTTCCGCCGCCGATGTCTACGACGATGACGCCCTGCTTCCGCTCCTCCTCCTCCAGCACCGCCTCACCGCTGGCGAGCGGCTCGAGGATCAGGCTTTCCACCTCGACGCCGGCGCCCTCGACGCATTTCGTCAGGTTTTGCATCGCGCTCGTCGAGGCGGTGACGATGTGCGTCTCGACGTCCAGGCGCTGGCCGTGCATTCCCAGCGGGTCGCTCACGCTGTCCTGCCCGTCGACGACGTAGTAGCGCGGCACGGCGTGCAGCACCTCGCGGTTCGACGGGATGTTGATGACGCGCGCCCCTTCCAGCACGCGCTCCACGTCTTCGCTGCCGATGGGATGGTTGCGGTCGGCGATGGCGGCGATGCCGCGGTTGTTCAACGATTGGATGTGCGAGCCGGTGATGCCGACGTGCGCGGAAAGGATGCGCGTGCCGCTGGAGCGCTCCGCCTTGTCGACGGAGTCGCGGATGGACTGCGTGGCCTCGGCGATGTTGTCCACCATGCCCCGACTGAAGCCCCCGGCCAGCGCAACGCCGACGCCGAGAATGCGAATCGCCCCTTCGTCACCGACTTCTGCGACGGCGGTGCAGACCTTCGTAGTGCCAACGTCAACTGAGGCGAAGGTGTCCGCTCTCATCCTGGTTCCTCCTTCCCTGGGCGCGCCTCTCGCGATATCGCCCCCTCTTGGGTCCCGCTACTGGAACGAAACCGTCTCGCCGAAACGCAGGTCGACGCTGTTGACGGCCAGTCCCTGCGTTTGCGCCTTGTCCAGCAGCACGTAAAGGACGCTCAGCTTGTAATCGAGATCACGGCTGTCTCCGAAAGTCGCCCGCAGGCCGCCGTCGAATGAGACCGTGAGGCCGCTGTGATCGCTATACTCCAGGCCGACCACGTTTCGCTGCAACGCGCTCGGCGCCTCATCGATAAGCTGCTTCGAGAGCGCGACCGCGTCGGCATCCACCTGGTCGCCGGGGGCCAACCGTCGCTCGCTGTCTATCTCGACGATCGTCGGCGCGCCGTCGTCCGGGCGTACGTCATCGAGGACCACGCCCTGGTCGTCGATGACGTACGTCTGGTCCTTGATCTGCCAGTAGCCCCAGGCGTGCCGCTCCGTTACATTCACTACAATCTTGCCCGGCCACTTCTTCTGCACCGACACGTCCGCCACCATGGGCAGGGCCAGCAGGCGCTGCTTCGCCGCTTCCGTGTTCACCTGGAGGATGTTCTGGCCCTTGAGGCCGGAGACGCTCGCCAGCATCGCCGGGTCCAGCGTCTCCGCGCCGCTTACGGATACGGTCCTGATCTGGAACAAAGGCGATTGGTAGACCAGCCAGCCGGCGCCCAAAATCCCGACGAGCACGCCCAGCAGCGCCAGGCGCTTCAAACCGCGCTTTATTCTCTCTCGGAGCCGCGGCGCATCCCGGCGCTGTATCTGCCTGCGACTATCCTTGCGCAAGGCGTTCCCTCTCCTCGAATCGCTCCAGTCCCAGATCGACGAGGCGGCTTATCAGCTCGGAGTACGAGAGTCCGGCAACCTGCCAGAGCCGCGGGTACATGCTGCCCGGCGTGAAGCCTGGTATGGTGTTCAACTCATCAACGAAGACCGCGTCCTGCGGCGTGAGGAAGAAGTCGATGCGCGCCATGCCGCAGCAGTCGATGGCGCGGTAGGCGTCGAGGGCCAGCGCCCGAATTCGCGACGACCTGTCGCGCGCCAACTTCGCCGGTATCGACAGTGTCGTCGACGAATCGAGGTACTTCGCCTCGTAGTCATAGAACTCGCGGCCGCAGATGATCTCGCCAAGCGGCGACGCCTCCGGCTCGTCGTTGCCAAGCACCGCGCACTCTATTTCCCGCGGCTCCACGCCCTTTTCGACGATGAGCTTGCGGTCGAAGCGGAATGCCCAAGCGATGCCGCTCGTCAACTCCTCGCGCGAGTGGGCCTTCGTTATGCCGACGCTGCTGCCGCCGTTCGCCGGCTTCACGAAACAGGGATAGCCGACCTCCGCCTCGACTCTCTGCGTCAGGTCTGCCGCGTCCTTTGCCCACTGCGGGCGCGTCATCACCAACCAGTCGATGACCGGCAGCCCGGCGTCGCGAAGGAGCGCCTTCATCAGCGCCTTGTCCAGCCCCGCCGCGCTGGCCGCCACTCCGGCGCCGGCATAGGGCACGCGCGCTAGCTCCAGCAGCCCTTGCAGCGTGCCGTCCTCGCCGCTGGGCCCGTGGATCAGCGGAAACGCCACGTCTATGTCCGTCAGCACCGACAGCGCCTGCGGCCGTCCCAGGAGTCCTTCGGCCTCGCCGACGAGCGTCTTCTTGAACGGGGCCGCCGGCGCGTCCATCTGAGACTGCGTCTCTTCCGGCGTCAGCCAGGCGCCGTTCTTGGTCACGCCGATGGGCACGACCTCGAAGCGGCTGCGGTCTATCGCCGCCATCACGTACTGCGCCGACACCACTGACACCTCATGCTCTCCGCTGCGCCCTCCGAATATGACGCCCAGTCTGAGCTTCCGAGCGCCTGCTCCGCTCACGTCAGGTCTTCTCCCAGCAGCGCCACCTCCGGCAGCAGCTTGATCGAGAACTCGTCCGCTACCCGCTGCTCCGCCAGCTCCATGAGCCGCCGGACATCCATGGCCGTCGCCCGGCCGATGTTGACGATGAAGTTCGGGTGCTTGGTCGAAAACTCCGCGTCGCCGAGGCGATAGCCTCGGAGCCCGACCTGGTCGATGAGCCACCAGGCCGGGTACTCGCGTGTGTTCTTGAAGATGGAGCCGGCGCTTCGCCCGCGCGGCTGCGCCGCCTGCCGGTTTCTGTCCAGCTCCTCCATCCGCTCCGAAAGCTCGCCGGCGTCCGCGTGGTGGAGCAACAGGCTGGCGCGGAGGATCACGTGGCCGGTGAACAGCTTGCGGGTGAAAGCGCTCTCCCGATAGCCCAGACCCAACTCACCAACGGCCAACTCGTACTCCAGACCGTCGCCGCTGAGCATCCCGACGCCCTGCAGGATCCCCGCTACGCTGCCGTCGTAGGCGCTGGCGTTGTAGACTACCGCGCCGCCGATCGTGCCGGGGATGCCGCCGGCCCACTCCAGCCCGGCGAAACCTCGATGGGAAAGCTCCCGCGCCGTCGCCGCCAAGCTGGCACCGGATTCTACGCGGAAGATGGCATGACCGTCCTCCTCCGCCAGCGGGCCTTCTAGCGCCCGCGCCCGGTTCTCGATGGTTACGCCACGGATACCCTTGTCGCTGACGAGGATGTTGCTGCCCGCTCCGAGGATGAAGAACGCCTCGTCGTGGCGGCCGCAAAGGGTGACCATCGTCTTTAGCTGCATCGCATCATCGGCGATGGTGTAGATGTCCGCCGGACCGCCGATCCCGAACGTCGTGTGGCGCGAGATCGGCTCGTTCAGTCGCACGCCGCCGGCCTTTCGCAGCTCTTCGATCAGACTCTCGTTCACGCCTGTCATGACGCCTTCCATTTGCGTAGTCCCTTCAGGACCAGCGGTCCAACCTCGTTCACGTCGCCTGCGCCCAGCGTGAAGAACACGTCGCCGGGCCGCAGCATCGCAAGCGCCGCCGCCGCCGCGTCCTCGAACGTCGCGACGAAGCGCGTCGTGGGACGGGCGATCTGCCGCGCTAGCTCTTCGGCGTTCATGCCGGCGGCCACCGGCTCGCGCGCCGCGTACGTTTCGAGCACCAGGAGATCATCGAGCCCCTCGAAGCAAGTGCGAAAGCCTTCGAGCAGATAGAGCGTGCGACTGTAGGTGTGCGGCTGGAACACCGCGACCAGCCGTCGCCCGGCGAAGCGCTCCCTCGCGGCCGCGATGGTTGCGCATAGCTCCGTCGGGTGGTGCGCGTAGTCGTCCATCACCGTTACGCCGCCGGCCTCGCCGACGAACTCGAAGCGACGGCCGGCGCCGCGGAACTCCGCCAGCGCCTTCTTCATCGCCTCTAGCGGCACGCCGACGTTGTGCCCGACGGCTATCGCCGCCAGAGCGTTGCTCACGTTGTGTCGCCCCGGCAGCCCGATGCGGAACTCGCCGTACGGCCGGCCGTTCAGCCCCACATAGAACTCCTGGCCGCTGTCTTCCAGCGTCCCGCGATGGCTCACCACCCAGTCGACGGGCGTATCCAGCCCGTAAAGTTCCACGCGCTGCGTCTGAAGGGGGATCGCGGGACCCTTGCCGCGTCCCAGCAGCTCGGCAACGACCTCGTCGTCGGCGCAGGCGATGATCAGGCCATCCGGCGGCACTTGCTTGAGGAATTGAGCGAAGGCGCCGACCAGGTTGTCGAATGAGCCGTAAATATCCAGATGGTCGGCCTCGACGTTCGTGACGACGGCGATGTCCGGCTCATAGCTAAGGAAGGCGGCGTCGAACTCGTCCGCCTCGACGACGACGTGCTCGCCCCCTCCGGCGGCCGCGTTCGTGCCCAGGTTGACGATGTCGCCGCCGACTAGGAACGTCGGCGAAAGGCCCGCTTCCACGAGCATGAAAGCGATCAGCGCGGAGGTGGTCGTCTTGCCGTGCGTTCCCGCCACCGCTATCGAACGGTGCCCTTCCATCAGCCGCGCGACCATTTCCGCGCGCTTGATGACCGGGATGCCGCGACGCCGCGCCTCGACGATCTCCGGGTTGTCTTTCGTTGCCGCAGAGGTGATGACGACCAGCCCCGCGTCGTCGACGTTCGACGCGTCGTGGCCTTGAGATACCGTCGCGCCCTGCTTGACGAGGCGCTCGGTGAACGACGACAGGCGCTGGTCGGAGCCGCTGACGTCGTGGCCCCAGACCATCAGGATGTGCGCAATCGCGGACATGTGCACGCCGCCGATGCCGACGAGGTGCACCCGCTGCGGTATCGTCTTTGCGCTCTTCTCTTTCTGCGTCATCGTCGTCATTCTTACGCCGCTATTTCCATTAGCATGCCGGCGATCCGGTCCGCCGCGTCCGGCCGGGCCAGCGCCCGCATTGCTTCAGACATCGCTTTCAGCCGCTCGTCATCCTGGAGCAACGTCTTCGCCGCTTCGACGGCCTCGCCAACCCGCTCGTCGGCAAAGGCCAGGGCCGCGCCGCGTTCGGCCAGAAAGCGAGCATTTTCTGCCTGGTCCGAAAAGACGCCCGGGACGAGCACGGCAGGAAGGCCGGCCAGCGGCAACTCGCCGAGGGTGCTGGCGCCGGCGCGCATGAGCGCGAGGTCCGCCGCGGCCATCGCTAGCGGCATCTCCGGCAGGTAAGCGTGCAGGTGATGCCGGCTCCGCAGCTCGTCCGGCAGGGCGTCGCGACGCTGCTTCAGCCAGTCGAAGTCAGCGGCGCCCGAGAGATGAATGATTTGACATAATTCCAGCAAAGACGGCAGGTTATCGGCGACCGCCTTGTTGATCGAGCGCGCGCCCAGGCTACCGCCGCTTACCAGCAGCGTCCTCGTCGCCGGCTCGAGGCCCAGGCGACGAAGCCCCTCTTCGCGCGTCGCCGTCGAGAAGTCCGGCCGGGCCGGATAGCCGGTCACGAGCGCCTTTCGCAGCGGGAAGTAGGGCAGCGAGCCCTCCACCGTCACCGCCACGCGGGTCGCCAGGCGCGCCATCATGCGCACTGCCCAGCCGGGTCGGACGTCTGGCAGATAGACGAGCAGCGGCCGTCCCAGGCTGCGCGCGGCGAGCGCGACGGGAGCGCTGGCGTAGCCGCCGGTCGCGAAGACGGCCTGCGGCTGGAAGCGATGTAACAGGCGTCGCGCCTGCCAGGCACCGAGCGCCAGGTCGACAAGCCCGCCGGCAAAGCGCAGCGGCGAGCGCACCCGCAAGGCGCTCGCCCGCACCGGTGCGAACTCGATGCCTTCTCCCGCCAGCAACTGCTCATCGACGCGGCCGCGAATGCCCAGGTAAAGCAGCGCAAGCTCCTCCCCGCGCGAGGAGAGTCGATCTCGCAGGGCGGACGCCACCGCCAGACAGGGGTAAACGTGGCCTGCTGTGCCGCCGCCGGAGAGAGCCACTCTCAAGTTCCTTCCTCTCGAACCCGGCGTCTCGCCGCTTTCGCGACGGGCCGGCGTTCTTTGACCGGAGCGCGTGCTTTCGAATAGCGGGAAATGTTGAGCAATATGCCTACCGCCGCCAGCGTCGCCGCCAGCGCGGAGCCGCCGTAGCTCAGGAACGGCAGCGGGATGCCGGTAAGCGGCATGGTCCGCGTGATGCCGCCGATGTTGATGACGGCCTGGTAGGCAATCCAGCTCGTTATGCCGAGCGCCAGCAGCGAGCCGAAGTTGTCCTGGGCGTTGAGCATTATGCGAATCCCGCGGTATATCAGCAGCGCGAAGAGAAGGATGACGGCCATGGCGCCGATGAACCCCATCTCCTCGCCGATGATGGCGAAGATGCCGTCGGTGTGCGCGCCGGGGACGTAGAAGAACTTCTGACGGCTGGCCCCGATGCCCAGCCCGGTCACGCCGCCGCTGCCCAGGGCGATGAGCAGTTGCAGGATGTGGAACCCCTTGCCCGCGGGGTCGGCTTCCGGCGAGACGAAGGCGAAGATGCGGTCCATCCGATAGCCGCCCGTCAGGACGAGGAAGCCGGCTGTCACGCCGCCGATCGACGTCAGCGCGAACAGGTGGCTCAACGCGCCGCCGGCGACGAAGAAGAGCGTGATGGTGGTGAGCACGATGATTATCGTCGTGCCCATGTCAGGCTCCAGCATGACGAGGCCGGCCACGAGCCCGACCATCACGACGAACGGCACCAGGCCCGCGGCAAAGCTGCGCAGGTTGCGACTCTTCCCCGAAAGCCACGCCGAGACGTAGATGATCAGCGCCAGCTTAGCGAACTCGCTGGGCTGGACGGGCGGAAGCGGCCCCATCGCGATCCAGCGGCTGGCGCCGTTGTGGTTCACGCCGATGCCCGGCGCCAGCACGGCCGTCAGCCCGACGAGCGCGCCAAACATGAGCAGCGGGCTCATCGCGCGCAGACGGTGGTAGTCGAAGCGCATCATGAAGACGAGCAGGCCCGAGCCGACGACGGCCCACATAGCCTGCCGCGCCACGAAGTAATACGGGCTGCCGTACTGCAGGCTGCCGAGCGCGAAGCTGGCGCTGTAGACGGCAAGCAGCCCGACGGTGACGAGCATGACTACAAGCGTCACGATGACGGCATCGGGCGGTCCCGGCCGGACGCGGGTCGTCTCAGATGTCGCTATGGTGGGTCCCTCCTTCTCGATTCGCCATCTCCAGGACGAGGCGACGGAAATGCTCTCCGCGCTCCTCGAAGTTGTCATAAGCATCGAAGCTGGTGCAGGCCGGCGAAAGCAGCACAACGTCGCCGGGTCGCGCGGCCGCCCTGGCGGCCAACACGGCGTCGGCAAGCGATTCGACATCCATGATGGCAGGTCGCTTCTTCGACCCAACGGCGTCGTTTGCCGCCAGGGCGGCCGCGACAAGCGTCTCTCTCGCCTCGCCGAACACCACAATCGCCCGACAGCGCTCGCACGCCTCCGACGCCATCTCATGGAGCGGGAGCTTCTTCTCGCGACCTCCCAGCAGCAGCACCAGCGGCTCCGAGAATGACCGCATCCCGGCCAGCGTCCGTTCCGGCGTCGTCGCGATGCTGTCGTTGTAATAGGCGACGCCGTCGATGGTGGCGACGTACTCGAGGCGATGAGGCACAGCCTTGAACTCGCGCACCGCCGCAGCTATCGCTTCGACGCCGATTCCGCAGGCCGAGGCCATCGCCGTCGCGGCGAGGACGTTCGCCACGTTGTGACGCCCGCGCAGTGGAATCTCCGCCACGGGCATGACCTGCTTTTCCGACTCGCCGTCTCGCCACACCACCGCCTCGTCGATGACCAGCGCTGCCGGGCCGGGCAGGTCCGCGCCGTCGCTGAAGAAGACCACCTTCCCGCGCGTCTCCGACGCCAGCGCCCGCGACACCGCGTTGTCATAGCCGAGCACCGCGATATCGTCCGCGGACTGATAGCGCAAGATGTTGCGCTTGAGGTCCACGTAGCTCTCCCAGGAGTAGCGGTCGAGATGGTTCGGCGTGATATTCAGCACGCAGGCCACGTGCGGGCTCTTCGTCGTCAGCTCGAGTTGCGTGTGGCTTATCTCCAGCAGCACCCACGTCTCCGGCGTAAGCTCGTCGAGAAGCGCCAGCAGGCCGACGCCGATGTTCCCGCCTACCACGTGTTGTTTGCCCGCCGCCGCGAACATCGCGCCGACCAGACTCGTCGTGGTGCTCTTGCCGCTGCTCCCCGTGATGCCGACGACCGGCCCCGGACAAAGCTCCAGGAACAGCCGCATCATCGAGTCCAGCGGTATGCCTCGCGCCCGTGCCGTCGACACAGCCGGAATGTCCATGGGCACCCCTTGCGAGACGAAGACGTGATCGGCCGCGATCGTGTCCGCCGGGTCGTTCTTTCCGAGGGAGAGGTGCACCGGCAGCCCGTCCAGCTCTCGCAGACGCTGCGACAGCCGCTCCGCTGGACGGGCGTCGCTGATCGTGACGGTCGCACCCTTGCCCACCAAGTAGCGCGCCAAGTCAACGCCCTCGATGCCTAGCCCCACCACCGTCACCCGCTTGCCCCTGAAGTCTTGTTTATGCGTCATAGCATTTTAGCTAATCCGTCAAGGCTAGCGCTATACCCAAAAGGCCTCCGGCCATGCCAATTAACCAGAATCTTGTGACAATTTGTGGCTCCGACCACCCCATCAGCTCGAAATGATGGTGCAGCGGCGTCATTTTGAAGATCCGCCGGCCGCCGCTGAGCTTGAAGTAGACGATCTGGATGACGGTCGACAGGCCTTCCATGACGAAGACGATCCCGACAACCGGCAGCACCAGCCACCAGCCGGTCATCAGCGCCACCACCGCCAGCGTCGACCCCAGCGCCAGCGCGCCGGTGTCACCCATGAAGACGCGCGCTGGATGCGCGTTGTACCAGACGAAGCCCAGCGTCGCGCCGACGACGGTCAAGCAGAACGTCGCCAGGAACGTCTGCCCCTGGAGGAAGGCGATCACCCCGAAGACCGTGAATGCGACGGCCGTGGTGCCGCCGGCCAGCGCGTCCAGCCCGTCCGTCACGGCGACAGCGCTCGTCGTTCCTATGAAGACTGCCATCGCGACCGGGATGTACAGCAACCCGATTTCGTGCTTGCCGGCCCAGGGCACGTTGATGCTCCGCGCCTCCAGGCCGAAGTAGAGGATCAGCGCCGCCGCAAGGCCAAGTCCGAGCAGCAGCCCCGATTTCAGACGCTTGTTCAGCCCGCTCCGTCCCATCGCCCGGCCTTCAATCGTCAAGAAGTCGTCGATCAGTCCCAGGCTGCCCGTAGCGACGATGATGCCCAGGGGCAGGAAGATCGAACGCTTGTCGAACAGGTTCGTCGGCGCCGTGACCAGGAAGACCGTGCCGAAGATGAGGACGCCCCCCATCGTCGGCGTGCCGGCCTTGACCGCGTGCGACGCCGGCGCGTCCGGCGATATCTGCTTGCCCAGCCCGCGCGCCCGCAGAAAGTTGACAACCCAGTGCCCGGAGATGATCGACACCAGGAAGGCGGCCGTCCCGACGAACAGTGCGTAGACCATGTCAGTCCTTCAACTCCGGCAGGATCGTCTCCAGTGCCATCGCCCGCGACGCTTTCAGCAGCACGACGTCGCCGACGCGCAATTCTGACGCCAGCCGCCGGGCCGCCTCCTCCTTCGACGGCCACAGGCTCACCGCCGGATGTCCCGCCCGCTTCGCCTCCTCGCCGATGAGATGTCCCAGATCGCCGACGGCATAGATGACTTGCGCCACGCGAGCCGCCTCGCGCCCGACGAGCCGGTGTCCTTCCTGCTCCTCCGTGCCCAGCTCCCGCATGTCCCCCAGGACCGCTATCCGCCGTCCCGGAAGGTCCGCCAGCAGCTCCAGCGCCGCCATCATTGAGGCCGGGCTGGCGTTGTACGTGTCGTCGAGGATCGTCGAGTCGTTACGGCCGCGGTAAACGTGCAGTCGCAGTGGCACGCGAGCGGCGGCGAGCGCCTGTGCCACCTCGCCCAAACTCATCCCGTCCACCAGCGCCACTGCCGCAGCGCCCAGCGCATTCGACAGCAGATGCCGGCCGGGAAGCCTCGTCCGCACGCGCAGACGCTCGCCGCCAAACTCAAGCGTGAAGGAAATTCCCTCCAGCCCTTTGCTCTCCAGATCGCTTCCTCGCACCTCGCAGCCGTCCGAAGTGCCGAAATGGACGGCCCGCGCCTTCGTCTTCTTGGCCATCGCCCGCACGCGTCGGTCGTCGCCGTTCAGCACCGCGAAGCCGTTCGACGGCAGCGCTTCCACAAGCTCTGCCTTCGCCGCTGCTATCGCTTCTATGTTGCCCAGCCGCTCCAGGTGCACCGGCCCGACGTTTGTGACCACGCCGATCTCCGGCCGTGCCAGCTCGCAGAGGAGGCGGATCTCCCCGGGCGCGTACATCCCCATCTCCAGCACCGCCCGGTCGTGCCGAGGGGTCAGCCTCAGCAACGTAAGCGGCAGGCCGATCTCGTTGTTATAGTTCGCCTCATTCTTGAGCAGCCGGTATCGCCGGCCCAAGACGAACGCCGCGATCTCTTTCGTGGTCGTCTTTCCGACGCTTCCCGTGACAGCTATCACCTTGGCCGGCTGCGCTGCCCGATGTCCCGCAGCTATCAATTGCAGCGCCCTCAGGCAGTCCTCGACCACGTAGGCGACGGCATCCTCGGGGAGAGCCTGGGGCGCCCGCCGCACCAGAACGCCCGCCGCGCCGCGGTCGAGCGCGTCGGCGACGAAGTCATGCCCGTCCCGATGCTCGCCCGGCAGCGCGACGAACAGGTCGCCACGCCTCACCTCACGCGAGTCGACAACGGCGTGTCGCAAGGCAGGCGGCGGCGCTCCTACTGTGTCCAGTAGAAGGGAGCCAAGACTGCTGCGAATCTCGCTTGCTCGGATCATGGCAAATGCAACGGCTACTGGCCCTGCACCGACGCGTCTGCATCGGGCGGAACGCCGAGATAGCTGAGGATTTTCGGGGCCAGTTCAGCGAAGACCGGGGCTGCCACAGTGCCCCCAAGTTGCGCTTCCTGCGGCTCATCGATCTTCACCAGAACGATCATCCGTGGATCGCTCACCGGGGCGAAGCCGATGAAGGAGGTGATAACCCTGTCGGGCGCGTACCCGCCGGGCACCGAAATATAAGCGGTTCCGGTCTTCCCCGCTACGTGATAACCCTGAATCCTCGCCAGGTTCCCGGGCACGCCCTCCACCACGGCGTTCATCATCGTCGTCAGCGTGCTGGCCGTCTGCTCGGAGATAGCCTGCCGCACCGGCTGTGGCTGTGTCGTCTTGGTGCCATTCGGCCCGACGACTTGCTGGACGATGTACGGCTTCATGAGCATGCCGCCGTTGGCGATCGCCGCGACCGCCGTTATCATCTGCAGCGGTGTGACGTTTATGCCCTGGCCGAAAGAGTTCGTCGCCAGGTCAGAAGGGGTCCAGTCCGGCGACTCGCTGTCGCGCACCTGGCCCGCCGCTTCGCCGCTCAGGCCGACGCCCGTTGGCTCGCCGAAGCCGAACCGCTTGATGTATTGGTAGAAATTGTCCGGCCCAAGGAGCTGGCTGACCCAGACGGCGCCGGTGTTGAGGCTTTTCTGTAGCACCTGCGTCATCGTCGTCGTGCCGTTGACCGAGAAGTCCCAGTTCTGGATGGCGTAGCCGCCGACGTAAGCCGTGCCGGTGTCGTCGTAGGTCGTGTCTGGCGTGACCAGCCCCAGGTCGACCGCCGCCGACATTGTTACAAGCTTCATGACGGAGCCCGGCTCGTAGAGGTCCGTGACGGCGCGGTCGCGGTACAGGTCCTCCTGGCTATCATTCGACAGGTCGAGCTGGCTCAGCTTGAAGCTGGGGCGGCTTGCCATAGCCATGATCGCGCCCGTCTTCGGGTCCATGACGATAATCGTCCCGCCCGACGCGTCGTTCGTCTGGATCGCCTCATCCAGCGATTGCTCCGCCGCCTGCTGGATGAAGCGGTCGATAGTCAGCCGTACGTCCGACGCCGGCTCCGACTTCGTAATCTGGGTGTAGCCAAACGGGATCGGATTGCCCATGCTGTCGCGTTCGTAGTAGACCGTGCCGGGCTGCCCGCCAAGCTCGTCCTGAAGGTCAGCCTCCAGGCCGCTAAGCCCCGTCTCGTCCTTTCCGACGAAGCCGAGCAAGGCAGATGCCAGGTCGCCTTCCGGATGGAAGCGCTGGATCCCCGCCGTTGCCTTAACGCCGGGCAGGCCCATATCGATGATCTTCTTTCCCACGTCGTAGCTGACGCCGGCGGCGATGAGCGCGTCGCCCTCAGTGTCCGACCCCAACGCCGACTGTATGTCCTCCGGCGTCTTGCCCAGCACGGAAGCCAGCGCCTGCGTGCCGTTCGCCGCCACCTGCTTATCTTGCCATACTTGACGACTTATGTAGATGTCATATGTGTCCAGGGTGAGCGCAAGAGGATAGCCGTCCCTGTCCAGGATGGCGCCGCGAGGAGGAAGCACCGTGTCGGTGCCCTGGTGCTCGTTTTCCGCCTCCGCCGCGTAATGGCCGTGGCTGAGTATCTGAAGCTGCGCGAGGCGGCCGACGACGAAAACGCTGAGGGCGCAGAAAATCGCCCCCAACAGGAGGAGTCGCCAGGAGACCCGCGCCATTCGTTCTGGCATGTCAGGCTCCAGCTATCGATTTCGTCCTCTGACCCACCGAGCCGAGGCAGAGGCCGTTCCGTCTAACCCGCGAGGGGCACCATTCCGAGAAGCTTCTGCCACCAGGAACGCGACTCGACTTTCGCCGTACTGCTCGTTGTGATGAACCGCAGCGGCACCAGTTGCTCCGCCGGCGGCTGCTTGTGCACCTCAAGTGTCATTGTTGATGTCGCCGGCACCATGCCCAGCCGTCCGCGCGCCTCCTGATCGATTCGATCGATCGACGTCAGCAGCGACACTTCCGCCTCCAACTGGTGCACCTCCGCCTGCTTATCGAATTGCTCCTGCTCCAGTTGCTGCAGGGTATAATCGTTGGTCGTCGCGTTGCTTATCTGGAAGACCTGCAGGAGTCCCACGGAAGCAACGACCAGGAAAGCGATGAGCAGCGCCGGCCGAACGCCCGTTATCCGGGGAAGCGGCCTTGGCAGTGGTCGCGCTATAAGCCGGTCGAGTGCGGACATGCTTGCCAGACCTGTCTATGCGGAGTATCCTTGGCTACAGCTTTTCCGCGACTCGCAATCGGGCGCTGCGAGAGCGCGGGTTAATCAGCACCTCCAGGTCCGAAGGCCGAAGCGGCTTTCGGGTCACGAGGCGAATTGTCGCCCGATGATCGCAGGTGCAGGTGGGAGTTTCCGGCGGACAGATGCAATCGCTTGCCTCTCTCCGCATGAACTCCTTGACAATGCGGTCCTCCAACGAATGGTAGGAGATGACCGCGAGCCGGGAGCCGGAGCCGTCGAGCAGACCGTGGGCTTCTTCAAGCGCGGCAGCTAGGTGGGCTAGCTCTTGGTTTACCGCAATACGAAGGGCTAAGAACGTTCTGGTGGCGGGGTGGGTAACGCTTTGACCCCTCTTGCCCACGGCCTGCTCGACGGCTCGGGCCAACTGAGTCGTGGTGAGGATCGGTCGCTGCTGAACGATGCAGCGGGCGATGCGGCGGCTGCGGCGTTCCTCTCCGAAACGCCAGATCAGGTCCGCCAGGTCTTCCTCCCGGTACCCGTTGACGATGTCGTCCGCGGTGAGCGTGTGTGTGGGGCTGAAACGCATGTCCAGCGGCCCCTCGCGATTGAAACTGAAGCCGCGCCGTCCGTGTTCCAGTTGGAAGGACGAGACGCCGAGGTCCAGCAGAATCCCATCGACGGGTGCGAATCCGTGGCGACGGCATATGGCCGCCATCTCCACGTAGTTCCCTTCAACCAGCGCCACGCGGTCGCCGTAAGGGCTCAATCGCTCCGACGCGACTGCCAACGCACCCGGATCGCGGTCGATGCCGAGAAGCCGGCCGCCCGCTTCCAGGATGGCCTCGGCGTGGCCGCCCTCACTTACCGTCCCGTCGACGTAGTTGGCGCCGGGCCGCACTGCCAGTCCGTCGAGGACCTCTCGCACCATTACCGGAATATGGATTGCTGTCATCATCACTACCGTCATGGCCGCTCTTCCATCGACTCCAGGTCAGCGTCGTACCGGGCGTCTATCTCCTGTTGCTGGGCGGCCCAGCGCTGCGGACTCCAGATCTCCAGGTATCCGCCGCAGCCCACGACCACCACCTGTCCGTTGAGGTCGCCATGCTGACGCAGGTGTGGTGGCAACAGGATGCGGCCCTGTCCGTCTATGTCCGCATCGAAGGAGTTGGCGAAGAACCCCCGCCGCAGCAGACGCACTTTCCGGCGGTTCGGCGGCTGGTTCAGGAGGAATTCCGCCTCCTTCTCGTAGGCATCGGCGCTGTAGACCTGGACGCATCCCTCCCGGTTCTCTACGAGCACGACGCCGTTGCCGAAGGACGCGCGGAAGCGGGCGGGAAGGGGGATCCTTCCCCGATTGTCCAAGCTGTACTTGAAAGTCCCGCGAAATACCATTTTCCCGCCCAGACTGGTGGGCCAGCGAGGCAAGCGTGCCATTCCCTGCCACTTCTTCCCACACTTCCCCACATGCTACCACAAACCCTTTTCATGTCAAGGGGGCATTTCCCCCTGTTTTTGAGGAAGTAACGTAGCTTTCAGATTCTCGGAGCCTGTGCTATCATGAGCCGGATTCGAATTATGACGGCCATCCTGGAGCGCGCCGTGCGCACCGCCCGCGGCCGTAGCGAGGACCACCCGGAGTAGCAATGCGCATCGACGTCCTCACCCTCTTTCCGGAAATGTTCAGCGGCCCGCTGCAGGCCAGCATCCTCGGCCGGGCAGTCGAAAGCGGCCGGGTGGAAATCGTCCTGCACAACATCCGCGACTACAGCAAAGACAAGCATCATATCGTAGACGATTATCCGTACGGCGGCGGGCCTGGCATGGTCATGAAGCCGGAGCCGCTGTTTGACGCCGTCGAAGCCGTGGCCGCCATGGACGAAAGGAAGGCGCGGGTCGTCTTGCTGACGCCACAGGGCCGCCTCCTCACGCAGGCGGTCGGCGATGAGTTGTCGGCGTGCGAGCGCCTCATCCTCGTCTGTGGTCACTACGAGGGAGTGGACGAGCGCGTGCGCGAGTACCTGGTCGACGACGAGATCAGCATCGGCGACTACGTGCTCTCCGGCGGCGAGCTGCCGGCGATGGTGCTCATCGACGTCGTGGTGCGCCGCCTACCAGGCGTTCTCGGCTCGGAGGACTCGCTGGCCGAGGAGTCGCACGCGCAGGGGTTGCTGGAGTACCCGCAGTACACGCGCCCCGCCGAGTTTCGCGGCTGGTCGGTGCCGGAGCCGCTGCTCTCCGGCAACCACGCTCAGATCGCCGCGTGGCGACGCGAACAGAGCCTCCTGCGCACGTGCCGTCGCCGCCCCGACCTGCTGGAGCGCGTCGCCCTGTCGCAAGCCGAGCAACGCCTCGCAGCGGAAGCACTGGCGGAAAAGGACTGATTCTGCTACTCTATGGGCTACGGAGCAAAGCCTTGGATGCAAACTCGCTAGTCGAACTGAAAACGAACCCGGAAATCGCCGCCTACGGCATCGGCGATACCGTGAGGGTGAGCGCCAAAGTCGTCGAGGGGGACCGTGAACGCACGCAGGTCTTCCAGGGCGTCGTGATCCGATCGCGACGTGGCGGACCCAGCGCCAACGTCACGGTTCGCCGCCTCTCGCACGGCGTCGGCATCGAGCGCACGTTCATGCTCTACTCGCCGCGCCTGGAGAAGATCGAGATCACGCGGCGAGGCAAGGTGCGACGGGCCCGGCTGTACTATCTTCGCGGCCTGGCCGGAAAAGCCGCCCGCATCAAGGAGAAGACGACGGCCCGCCCCGAGTAGTCTCCCCTTTCTCGCGACTAGTTCCCTTCCATGAATCGCTCGTGGCGACGTTGTGTCGTACGCTGATCGCGTTCTCGTTGCGCTCCTTCTCCGCCTTTGGCGGACTCGTCGCGCCGAAATCCTCCTCCGCTGCTGGTTCACGCTCCGGCTCCTTTTCGTCCTTCCGACAGTCCGCTACAATAGATGTATAGATCAACAAGGAGCGCTCCGAACCTTGGCTGTCCTGCCACTCCGACTCGTCGGCGACCCCGCCCTGCGGCACAAGACCCACGCCGTTCGCAAGATCGACGCCTCCGTCCAACGCCTCATCGACGACATGGTCGAGACGATGCATGACGCTCACGGCGTCGGCCTGGCAGCGCCCCAGGTAGGCCGGTCCGAGCGCATCGCCGTAATCGGCATACCGGAGGAAGAGGTCATCGTCCTCATCAACCCCCAGTTCGTCAAGCGCTCCGGCGAGCGACGCCTCGAAGAAGCCTGTCTCTCCGTGCCGGGTTACGCCGCCGAGATAACGCGCTCCGAGGCCGTCACCGTCAAGGCGCTCAACCGCGAAGGCCGCCCTTTCCGAGTCAAGGCCCGCGACGACCTTCTCGCCCAGGCCCTCGAGCATGAAATGGACCACCTGGAGGGCGTCCTTTACATCGACTACCTGGACAGCCCCGACCAGCTAAAGCGCATCGAAGTCCGCGAAGAGGCCGCCGTCGCCGAGGAGTAGCGCCGGCCCCCAGGAAGCATCATGACGCGCGTATCACTTCCCGCGCCCGTTCGCCGTCTCCTCGCCGATTTGCGACGCGTCTGGCTCCGCCACGATGCCGACGGCTATGTCGCCGGCGGCTACCTCCGCGATCTCCTGCTCGACCGCCCCGCCCGCGACATCGACATCGCCCTCGCCGGCGAGCCGGCCCTGCTGGCGCAGCTTTCAGCCGAAGCCACCGGGGGCCGCGCCTTCCCCCTCGACGAGGAGCGTGGCATCATGCGCGTGGTCCTGCCCGAAGGCGCCGCCGTCAGCTACCTCGACATAACACGACTTCGCGGCGATATCGAATCCGACCTGGCCACCCGCGACTTCACCATCGACGCCCTGGCCCTGCCGCTGGCTGCCGCGTCCCGTCGCGCGCCGCAACCGCTGATCGACCCCTTCGGCGGCGTCGATGACCTCGACCGGGGGCTCGTCCGCGTTCTGGGAGACGGGGTCTTCCGCGCCGACGGCCTGCGCCTCCTGCGTGCCGTGCGGCTATGCGCCGAGATCGGCTTCTTTCTCGACGACACCACCGCGGCGCTCGTCCGTCGCGACGCCGCGTGCCTCGATCACGTCGCGCCGGAGCGCAAGCGTGACGAGATCGCCCGCATCATGGCCACGCGCGAGTCCGGCGCGTCCCTCCGTCTGCTCGACGCCCTTGGCCTGCTGGAGCGAGTGCTGCCCGAGGTAACGGCCTGTCGCGGCGTCACCCAGCCGAAGGAGCACCACTGGGACGTCTTCGACCACCTTATCGAGACGGTCGTCGCGCTCGATTTCATGCTCGCCGAAAAGGAGCCCGCCGGCGGCCGCGAGAGCGCATTCTGGCGCGAGCTTTGGGAGCAACTGGCCTGGCTGCCCGGCGTTCGCGAGCACTTTCGCGAAGAGCTTGTCGAAGGAAGATCGCGGGCCACGCTGCTCAAGCTGGCCGGCCTCCTCCACGATATCGCCAAGCCGGAGACGAAGGCGCCCGACCGCACCGGCCGCATCCGCTTCCTCGGCCACGTCGACCTCGGCGCCGAGAAGTCCGCGTTGATGATACAGCGCCTCCGCTTCAGCAATGTCGAGACGCGCCTCGTCGCCACAATCGTTGAAAGCCACCTGCGACCCGGCCAGATGAGCAACGAAGGCCCGCCCACCCAGCGCGCCGTCTACCGCTTCTTCCGCGACACCGCCGACGCCGCGCTCGACGTCCTCTTCCTCACGCTCGCCGACCACCTGGCTGCACGCGGCCCGCGCCTGCACCTCCAGGCCTGGAGAAAGCACGTCGCCTTCGTGAGCTACGTTCTCGGGCGCTACTACCTGGAGCTACCGCCTGCGCTGCCGGCGCGCCTCGTCACCGGTGAAGACGTAATGAACGAGCTCGACATCGCTCCCGGCCCGCTCGTCGGCCGCCTGCTCGCCGCCATCGAAGAAGCGCGCGCCCTGGGCGAAATCTCCACGCGCGAAGAGGCGCTCGATCTCGCTCGCCGTGTCTTCCTCGCCAAAGCCTCTTCCCCGAAAGCGGCCTCTCGCTGAAACCAATCGCCCTCCGATGCGTTTTAGAAACAAAAGAAAGCCGGAAGTTGGCTGGCGCGTAAGCCTTTGCGACGCTATAGTAGTAATCGTAGTTCTGCAAACGGTGCGAGAGGGACGGCATCGAGCGGGCCCACGGACGGGGCGAATCGGAGCGCGACAACCGCTTATAATCAGATGGGAGCCGGCTAACAGCATTGCATCGCACGACCGATAGAATACTGCTAGCATTCATCGTCCTGCTCGCGGCCTTCTCACTCATCGTCATGTGGCCCTCAGAGCCGTGGCACTACCTGCCCGGCGCTATCCCCTGGCCTGAAGGCAAGGGGATAGACATGCCCTTCGTCAAGCTCAGCGGCGACTCGATTCAGAAGGTCGACCTGAAGCGTCGCGCCATGACCCTCGGCCTCGACCTCAAGGGCGGCACGCGCCTTGTGCTCGAACCTGACCTGTCGAATGCGCCGGCTGGCACTAGCCTCGACGACGCGCTCAGCAGCGCCATGAACATCATCGAACGCCGCATCAACACGTTCGGTGTCGCCGAGTCCGAGATACAGCGGCAGGGCAACAGGATCGCAGTCCAGATCCCGGGTCTAACGGCTGAACAGGCCATGGCGGAGATTGGCAAGACCGCCCTCCTGGAATTCCGCGAGATGAAGCGAGACGCCAACGGCAACGTCGCCATCTTGCAGGCCGATGGCACTGATACGTACGTTCCGGAAAGCCAGATCCCCAGCCTCGATAGTGTCGATTGGGTGACCGCGACAGCGACCACCGAAGACGGCCAGGTCGTCCCGCTCACGGGTCAGTACCTTACGAACGCCTACCTCAGCGCCGATCAGGCAAACCAACCTGTCATCGACTTCACGTTCAACAGCGAGGGCGCCCACCTCTTTGAGCAGATCACCACCCGTCTCCTCCACGAGCCCATGGGCATCTTCCTCGATGGCAAGCCGATCCAAGACGCTAGCGGGCACGTTGACGCGCCGACGATTCAGTCCGTGATCAAGGGCAACGGCCAGATCACCGGCATGAGGCTGACCGACGCGCAGACCCTTGCCAAGCTGCTCAAGGCCGGCGCCTTCCCCGTCCCGCTGAAGGTCGTCCAGAGCGAGAACGTCGACGCCACGCTCGGCCATGACTCCGTCCAGAAGAGCGTCATCGCCGGCGAGATCGCCATGCTCGTCATCATGCTCTTCATGATCCTGTACTACCGCCTGCCGGGCTTCGTGGCGGCGGTCGCCCTGTCGGTCTACGCGACAGTCCTGCTTGCCGTCTTTAAGCTCTGGCCCGTCACTCTAACGCTTTCCGGCATCGCCGCCTTCGTCCTTTCGATCGGTATGGCCGTGGACGCCAATATCCTGATATTCGAGCGCATGAAAGAAGAGGTTCGTATAGGACGTAGTCTTGTCGTCGCCCTGGAGGAAGGTTTCAACCGCGCCTGGTCGTCCATTCGCGACAGTAACATCTCGACGCTCATCACCTGCGCTATCCTCTTCTGGTTCGGCGATCAGTTCGGCGCCAGCCTGGTCAAGGGCTTCGCGCTGACTCTCGCGATAGGTGTTCTTATAAGCATGTTCTCAGCGATCCTGGTCACGCGGACCTTCCTGCGGATCGTTATCAGCATACCCGCATCGCGCAAAGCTGCCCTCTGGGTCGTGCAGACGGGAAAGAAGGACAGCGGCCCGCGCGAGACTGCCGGCGTTCCCACCGCGGGAGGCGGCTCCTGATGTTCGACTTCGTTCGCCGGCGCAACTGGTACTATCTGCTGTCGGCTCTGGTGCTCTTGCCGGGCATCATCTCTCTTATCATCCCGCCGGGGCTGAAGCCGGGCATCGAGTTCACGAGCGGCAGCATGTTCGAAGTTAGCTTCCAGAAGACCGTCCAAGAATCGGAAATGCGGGCCGAGATGGCCACCCTTGGCCATCCCGAGGCAAAGGTGCAGTCGACAGGGGTCAACCGCTATCTGGTGAGAACGTCGGAGCTTCAGGGCTCAGCAACGCAGGCCCCCGAAGGCGCGCCGCAGCCCATCGGCGAGCAGCAATCGATAACGCAGGCGCTCTTCAACAAGTTCGGACCGATGCTCAAGGACGACGGCAGCCTGGCCACCGACAGCCAGGGCAACCCGATTCCCTGGACCGTGCAGTCGTCCGCCGTCTCGGGCACCGTTTCGCGTGAGATCGGCAGGAACGCGGCCATTGCCGTCGTTGCGGCTTCCGTCGCCATACTTCTCTATATAAGCTTCGCGTTCCGCTCCATTCCCAACCCGTTCCGCTGCGGCATCGCTGCCACAGTCGCCACCGGCCACGACGTCATTCTCGTGATGGGCGCCTACTCCATCTTCGGGAAGGTCTTCAACATGGAAGTGAACACCATGTTTATTACCGGCCTTCTCACCGTAATTGGATTCAGCGTCCACGACACTATCGTTGTGCTCGACCGGATCCGCGAGAACCGCCAGCGCTACCCCGACTTGCCGCTTCACGAGTGCGTGAACAACAGCATTCTTCAGACTATCGGACGCTCTCTGAATACGTCCTTCACCGTCATCATGGCCGTTGTGGCGCTTCTCCTCATCGGTGGTGTGACGATCCGGCCGTTCCTCGTGGTGATGCTCATCGGCACGATAACCGGAACGTACAGCTCGATCTTCGTTGCCAGCCAGATTCTGGTAACGTGGGAGGAAGGCGACATCCCGCGCCTCTTCCGCCGCGTCTTCCCCAAGCGCACGCGGCGGCCTGTCATCGAACAGGGATAAGACTCCGTCCCCTACCGCCGGGAGAGACAGCGGAGGTATTACGCCCCGGCCAGCTATTCGCTGGTTTGGTGGCCGCGCTTTCCCAAAGCGCACGCGTCCTATCATCGAACAGGGATAGGGAAGCGGGTGTGAACGGTCAGCGGCAGGCAGATGTTCGGGGAAAGAACCTCATAGGCGATGAAGCTGATCTGAGCTGTCGTCTGAATGCCGCTAAGCCCATATCTTCCTGCGGGCAGAGTGTAAGTCACAAGGTCTCCGCCCGGGCAGGAGTCGATTAGCGGCTGCATCTCTGCGAGGCGCTGCGACATGAACATGAAGGCCGCTGGGGCGTCGCCCGTGAGGTCCACTGGCGGGTCAGATTTCACCGTGCCGTCCAGAAGAACATCCAACCGTGGCCGGTCTCGCAGGAGAAACGTCATCGCCGGGTGACCGTTGCCGCTGAGATACATCTGAGGATCGCCGTACCAGAAGAGCCGCGTATCTTCAGGAAGCGTTCGTACGTAGCTAACGACCTGAGCGGCGATACGATTGTGCATGTCGCTAGAATAACCGCCGTCTTTGTACTGGAAGAAGTAGAAATGGATGTTCGTGGTCACAAGTGCCGCGACGGCGACACCTGCGACGAGGGAGCTGGCACTGGGTTTCCACCGAGAGGCGTAGTCCGCTATCAGCTTGATGCCAATGGCCGTAAATGCTACGACGATCGGCGCGGTACCGATGAGCCTCGACGCCTGCGGCGGGTCCATGGTCAGAACACCGCCCGTCAATATGACCGCGCAGAAGCCGGTCAGCAGCAAGAAGAAGCGGTCGTCAAGCAGGTGAAAGATGGCATAGGCTAGGCCTAACAGGAACGGAACGACGCTCAAGCGTTCCACGTAAGGAATCGGCGCCCGGTAGAAGACACCGTTATCCGAGGTGAGAACGAAACCTTTGAGTGAGGTGGAGGTCTGCTGCCACAATATGGAGAACAAGCTGCGGCCGGCCGCTGTCTGCTGGTCCACCCAGCCTGACTGGAATATTCCGACTGTGTTGATGCGATCCATGAACTCCGCATGGTGTGTGTACCAGAAGATCGCCAGGGGGAAGGCCGCTGCGCCGTAGGCCAGCGCCAACATTGCGGCACCCGGCACCATCACACGCAGAGATGACGGCCTTCGGAGGACGCAGTAGCCGAAGAAGGCCGCGACAATCAAGGGGACAACGCGCGAACCCTGGTACAGGTACAGGCCGAGCCCCAACACCAGACCGGTGAGGACGAAATCGCTCTTCTTGCCGAATCGGCCTGCTCGCCAGGCAAAATAGAAGGTCACCGTCATGAGCAACGGGTCGCCGATGTTCTCCATCCCGATCCGGCTGTAGGCGAGATGGACGTGATATCCCATCAGGTATACTGCGCCAATGATCGCAATAGGCTTACCGAACATCTGCCGCAGCAGGATGTAGAACAACGGTATGCCCAGGGTTCCTCCCATTGCGGAGATCAGCCTGATGGCGAATACGTTTACCCCGAACACTCTAAGGAAGACCGATTCCGCAAAGAACTGCATCGTCGGGTGGCCCTGTAGCCCCGACATAAACATGTTCTTCGTGGCGCCCTGGATGACGTAGAGCGATTCGTGGGCCATGGCCGCCTCGTCCTGCTCGAAAGGCAGCGGCAAATGCGTGAGAATGACCACCCGGATCGTCGCCGCCGCGACTGTGAGAGCCCCGACACCTGCGATCTCCCATCGATACGGCCACAGGCGTGCCTTCAAAGCGGCGGGCCGCAGCTCAGACAGGTTGACCCCGGGAGTCACGCAAGCCACGACTGCCCCAACACCGATCAACCACAAGGCGAAAAGGGGCCAGAAGTTGTGAGGCGGGGGATTGCTGTTGGCGACCTGACCGACAACGAACGATGTGAGGCAGGCGCTTGCCAACGGATACCAGATGACGGGAATCTCGCCGATCAGGCGGATCGGTCGGACCCAAAGCCTTGTTCTTTTGGCGGCCCAGGGCGCGGTCAGGGCGAACACGGTGGAGACTGCGAAGATGGTCGGCACGACCCAAAGGAATCCGTCGCGAGCAGTCAGCGCGGGAGTCCTGGCGATGCCTTGATTGAACCCGTACCAGAGCGCCGCGAAGTTGGTCGCCGTAAGAGCAGCGAGAAGGATGGCCTTCTTCCAGCGCGCCGGTCGCTCCGTTTCCGCGAGCGATGCGCCGACCCCGTCGGAGTCGGCGCTCTCCATTTGCCCCTTGTGTGTCATCGGCATGGCAAATCTTTATGGAGGAAGGACAAGCTCTGAAGCCCCCGCCGCCCTACCTACCACGTTCGAATCGCTAGACTCGCGGTCGCATCATTGCCACGCGAGCAACCTATGGTTCGCTTATTGTAGCGGATGCGCCGCCGGAACTCCAGAGGCGGAACACAATCCGGTCGTTAAGGATGAAGTTGGCGCTGGCCGCAACGCAGATGCCGATGGCCGCCGCCGGCAGGTACCACATGAAGAGACCCATTAGCGCGGCGATGCCCTGATTGAGCGGTATTCCGGTGGTCGACGCTCCGGCGTTGAACATCAGCAGACGCGCGATGAACCGCTGCGGAGTCAGTTGGCTCGACCAGCGGTCACGCCAGGTGAAGAGCTGATTGAGACTGAAGTTGAGCTCCATCGAGATGATAAAGGCGATGAAGTTGGCCAAGAGCCAGGGAACGCCGATCCCGGCGGCAAGCAGGTGCAGCACGGAAAGCTGGACCACACCGCAACTGCCGCCTACTGCCGCAAAGCGCACGATCCGGTTGCCGTACAGCGTTCGCACGAAAAGGACGGCCTCGCCGGGGCTGGTGGGGATTCTAAGTTCAGTCATTCTATTCTAGTTTCGCTCCAATCTTTGCAACGCGCTATCCCCGCATCTGTTACCGTCCCGGTCGCAGCACGCGCTCCTCGCCAACGCGCTGCGTCACTTTCTCGGCGTCGAGGTGCTCGAGCAGCGCCTGCACGTACTTGCGGCTCGTTGCGAACATGTCGCGCGCCTCCGCCAGCGTCAGCTTGCCGTGCTGTCGCAGGTGCGTTACGACGCGCTCCACCATCTCCCGGTAAGCCGGCATCGAAAAGGCCACGCCTTCCGCCAGCGCCACAACCTGCCGCTTTTCGACCAGGTACGCCAGGAGCTCCTCATCTGGCCAGGCGTCCGATTTCGGTCCGAAGGGGTTCGCCTGGAGGTCGCGAAGGAACGCCTCCGACTTCGCCTGCTGCGCGGCCGAAAGTTGAACTTCGTGACCGGGCAGACCCATGCCGGCCGTTGCTTCCGTCAGCCGACCGGCCTCTTGCCAACGCTTCACCGCTGCGTTGAACACCCGCGATTGCAGCCCGAGGCGACTCCGCAGCTCTTCCTTCGGCATCGTCAGACGCAGCGGGTGGTCCTTGTAATACTGTGATATCGATAGGTCGGCCTTCGTAGCGAGCGTCGCGAACGCTTCTCTGGTGAGCAGCGCCGCGCCGTCACCCACCGGCCCGCCTCCAAGCGCCACTACCTCCCCCGATTCGACCAGCCGCGCCAGCAGCTTCAGTGCTTCCTCCTCGGGCAGGCCGAGTTGCTTGAGGAGCGCCTCCTGCTCAAGCGGCTGCCGCTGTTCGACGATTGTGACGAGCCTTTTCTTGGGCGAACCCGCTTGGAGCGACGAAAGCGCGTCGAGTGTGCGGACGTCGTGGCGACGGTGCCGCCGTCCCTGCGCCTCGACCACCTGGCCGCCGCCCAGGGTGTTGTTAGCATCCCTCACGACGAAGAGATCGCCGGCCAGTACTGCCACCGGCTCGTCGAGACGTATCTGCGCCCAGCCTTCTTCGCCGGGCCCCAGCTCATCCCCGTCGAGCAGGCGCAGCTTGCCCCAGACCTCGCTGGCGCCGCTGTGAAAGGAAAGGCGGGCGTTATGGCGCAGCGGGCGGCGCAGCGCCCGGATCGCGCGCAATCGCACGTCGACGGCCGTGGTGGGCGGCAGAGTGTCGGGCGGCGCAATTACCTGACCGCGCCGCAGCTCGTCCGCCGATACGCCGGACAGGTTTATCGCCGTCCGCGTCCCCGGCGACGCGCGCTCTACTTTCTGCCGATGCGATTGCAGGCCGCGGATGCGTGCGCGCAACCCGCCCGGCACGACCGTCACTTCCTGCCCAACGCTGAAGCTGCCGTCGATCAGCGTTCCTGTCACCACCGTGCCGAAGCCGGCAATGGTGAAGGCGCGGTCGATAGGCAGGCGCGGTCGGCCGATGTCCCGCTTGGGCGGCGTCTCCTCGAGCCTCTGATCGATGACGGCGACGAGATCGTCGAGCCCCTCGCGCGTGATGGCGGAGCAGGCGACGAGCGGCGCCCCTTCGAGCACGCTGCCTTTGACCGCCTCCCGCACGTCTTCAGCTACGATTTCGAGCCAATCGCCGTCAACCAGGTCCTTCTTGGTCATGACGATGATGCCGCTCTTCAGTTGCAGGAGGTCGAGAATCGCCAGGTGCTCGCGCGTCTGAGGCATGACGCCTTCGTCCGCGGCGATGACCAGCAGGGCGAGGTCGATTCCGCCGACGCCGGCCAGCATGTTCCTGATGAAGCGCTCATGCCCAGGCACATCGACGATGCTGACGTCGCGGCCGCTGGGCAGGGTCAACCAGGCGAAGCCGAGGTCGATGGTCATCCCTCGGTCTTTCTCCTCCTGGAGGCGGTCGGGGTCGATGCCGGTGAGGGCTCTGACGAGGACCGACTTGCCGTGGTCGACGTGTCCGGCGGTGCCAATTACATACATGCCTAAACGAGTATAGCACGCTACGGTTTGGGGGTCAGGAGGGGGACACACGCCGGGGTTCGTCAACGCAGCATTAACAGAGGGTGCAGTTCAACCTGGAGAGCTGAAAACCTCTCAGCGATGGCTCTAGGGCGTCGAATTTGGGGTGGGCGTCTTCGTTGGAAGCGGCGTGTGCGTGGGAGCCTCTGTCGGGGTCTCCGTCGCCTCCGCCGTTGCAGTCGGTGTGCGTGTCGGCCTCGGTGTCGCGCTTGCGGCGTGTGACGGCGTCGCCGTGGGCGGTGTTACGGTCGGCGCGACCGTCGCCGTAGCCTCTTCCGGCGTTTCCGTTGCCTCCTCCGTTGGCGTCGAGGTCACTTTCGGGGAAGGCGTCGAAGTGACCGTCCTCGTCGCCGTTGGCGTGCGAGTCGGCGCTGCGCTGCCGCCTCCGCCGCCCAGCACGCCCGTGCCGAACGCTATGCCGATTGCTACCAGGATCACGAACACCCCGCCCATGATCGGCAGTGCTTTGTTGCCGGAGACGTTCAAACCGCCGAAGAGATTACGCCACAGCGACGCCAGGCCGACCAATATCCCCGGCGGCCCGCCTCCTCCTACCGCTCCGCCCATCGCGACCGGCGACGGTGGTGGTGGCGTCGCAACAGGCGTTTGCTTGGGCGTCGGCGCCGCGACCGGCAGCGCTACCGCGGGCAGCGATGCCGCGGCCGCCATCAGCCGTTCCTTCACCGCGTCGCTTTCACCGGCCGAAGGCGCGACGATGGAGAATGCGGCCAGCACCGCCAGCGGCGATGCCATTCCCATCCGCGTCGCCGTGCACAGCGGACAGGAGCGCGTGTGCTTATCAACGACCTTCTTCACCTGGCCGCGCGTCGCCGCAATCGGCAGCCCCAGCATCGCGCGCCGCATCCCGTCGCAGTTGCGACTGCCGCGCCTGCCGACGATAAGCGCCGACAGCTCCGGCTCGATCTTCTTTACCAGCTTCGACAGCCTGGACCTGATCGCGCTCTCGGTCGTGCTCAAGATCGTCGCCAGGTCCGCTTCTGCGAAGTTCTGCCGGTAGCGCAGGTCAAGCAGCACGCTGTCCGCTGGGTCCAGCCGCGACGCCGTCTCCCAGATGACTGCCGCCGTCTCCTGCGCCGAGGACGCCCGCGTGGCGTCGCCCAGTCGGTCGACGTCCACCTGATGGAACAGCGGGTTGCTCCCAATCGAGCCCGGATGGCGCAGGCTCAGGCGCGGCTCCATCGCATCCAGGGCGGCGGAGAATAGTCGTACGTCAAACGTGGCGGTCGCCAGCGCCGGCGCTGAAGGTGTCAGCGCCTTTCGGAACGCCTCCTCCGCCGATTCCAGCGCCGCTTCCGGCATCCCCAGCGTTCGCAGACAGAAATCGTATACGCGATCGAAATGCAGGTCGAACAGCTTCGCGGCGCTATCCGCGTTGCTGCTCGTGCCCTCAGGCCCGCCCTCCAATGTCATCCCTATCCCCCTCATGTCCGGCCCGACCGAAAGACTCCTTACATTCTAATCTTTGCGACCCGTAGTTGTGCAAGCAACCAGCGGACGAATTGCCGCCTTGTGCTATCATTGTCTCGATATCAGGAAGAGAGGCCTCATATGAAAGTCAGATGGCTAGGACACGCCTGCTTTCTCCTCAGCGACGCCGCCGGCACCCGCGTCATGACCGATCCCTACGCGACCGGCGCCTTCGGTCTCGCCTATGCTCCTCCGGCTGAAGAAGCGGACATCGTCACCGTCAGCCACGAACACCCGGACCACAACAACGTTGCGGCCGTCAAGGGCAGTCCGGAGATCGTGCGCGGCCCGGGCGTCCACAAGGTGAAGGGCATCGAGATCAAGGGCGTGCCCACCAGTCACGACCAGTCGTCCGGCGCCGAGCGCGGCTCCAACACCGTCTTCTGCTTTACGCTTGACGGCGTGCGCGTCTGCCATCTCGGTGACCTCGGCCACGAGCTATCGGACAAGACCCTCGCCGAGATCGGCCCCGTCGATGTCGTGTTCGTGCCTATCGGCGGCAACTTCACCATCGACTCTGCCACCGCCAATCGCGTCGTCGACCAGATTCAGCCGAAGATAGCTATTCCCATGCACTTCCGCACAGAGCGCGCCAGCGATTTCCCCGTCTCGAACTCTGAGGCTTTCCAGAAGATGCGACAGCGCGTGCGCGTTCTGAATGCCAGCGAAGTGGAGATGGGAAAGGACGCCCTGCCCGCCGAGACGGAGACAATCGTCCTCAAGCCAGCGCTCTAACCGGGCTCCTCCGCCGCGCGGTCGTGGTTGAACCGGCTCATCGCCGCTTCGACGCCCTGCTCCAGCGTGCAGGCCGTGGCGGCAATCACCGTCTCCACCGCCTCGTCCAGCGCCTTTCGCTCCGACGGCGGCGGATCGTTGAGCACGTAGTCCGCGATCACGTCCGGGTCATACGACGGCTCCCCGTTTACCACCGGCCGCCCGACGCCGATGCGGATGCGCGGAAAGACGTCGACGCCCAGGCGCTCCACGACCGACCTGAGCCCGTTGTGGCCGCCGTGCGCCCCTCGCGCGCGAACGCGAACGGCGCCGACCGGCAGGTCTATGCTGTCGCAGATGACGAGCAGTCGCTCCGGCAGGACGCGGAAGCGCTTGACGAGGGCCGCCGCCGCGTCGCCGCTATTGTTCATAAACTTTCGCGGCTTGGCCAGCACAACGTCCCTCCCCTCAATCGTGCCGTCTCCCAGCGTCGCAACGGACGTCCGGCTGCCCATTTCGATGCCGTAGCTGCGCGCCAGCCGGTTGACGCACCAGAAGCCGGCATTGTGGCGGTTGTGGGCGTAGCCGCGGCCGGGGTTGCCGAGGCCGATGATCAGCCACTTGCCCGGCGCCAAAGGCGACTCGCCCGGGCTTACAGGACGGAGTTTGCCTCGGACTTCCGCGGAACGCTTTCTTCCCTTGAGGAACGATTGAAAGGGAGAAGTGGGAGCCATCTGACCTACTTTCGCGCCTTCGACGACGCGCCGGTGGCAAGAACGACCAGCGGCGGCTCGCTCACCCGGGTGTGCGTCTCGATTGGATGTGACGGCGTAAGGACGGCGACGTTCGGCGACGACACGTGCGCGGAGGCCGGCGCCGGCTGGCTCAGGAGGACGATCCGAAAGCGGTTGCCCTGCTGAGGCCCGCTCTCCGCCAGCTTCGGCTGCCAGCGTTCAGCAAGAAGCACCTCGCCGGGCTGCGGTCGGCTGCGCTCGTCGGGCACGGTGAGCATGAAGCGACGGACCTCCATTTTCGCCACCTCTGGCGCTCAGTCTAGAACGTCACGACGGCGCGCGCCACCTCTCCCCGTTTTACCAGCTCGAACGCCTCGTTGATCGCTTCCAGCGGGAACGTCCGCGTCATCAGTTCGTCCAGCTTTAGCCGCTTCGCCATATACAGGTCGACCAGCATCGGGAAGTCGCGGCGAATGTTCACGGAGCCGAGGACGCAGCCGCGGAGGGTCTTGTCGTTGAAGAGGTTCATTGTGTCGACGGCGTACTTCGAGCCGAAAGGCGGCACGCCGGCCATGACCGCCATGCCGCCGCGGTCCAGCGAGTCGAACGCCTGGCCGAGCACGTCCACGTCGCCGATGGCTTCGAAGGCGAAGTCCGCGCCGCCGCCGGTGATCTCGTGGACCTTCAATACGGGATGCTCCTTCGCCGGATTCACGACGTGCGTGGCGCCGAACTGCTTCGCCAGCGCCAGCTTCTCGTCTTTCGTGTCGATGGCAATGATCGGGCAGGCGCCGACCAGGTTCGCCCCCTGAACCACGTTCAGCCCGACGCCGCCGCAGCCGAAAACAGCGACGCTCTTGCCCGCTGTGACGCCCGCCGTGTAGAGGACCGCGCCGACGCCCGTCGCGACGGCGCAGCCGACGAGGCTAACGCTTTGCAGCGGAGCATCGTCGCGCACCTTCGCCATCGCCAGCTCCGAGACGACCGCGTATTCGGCGAAAGAGGAGACGCCGAGGAAGTGGAATAGGGGCTTGCCGTCGTCGTGGAGGGCCAGGCGGCTGGTGCCGTCCCTCATCTGATGCGATCCGGCGGCGGCGGTGCAGAGATAGGGCTTGCCGGCCACGCAGTAGCGGCAGACGCCGCACGAAGGCGCGGACGAGAGGACGACGTGGTCGCCCGGCTGGACGCTGTTCACGCCCTCGCCGACCTGTTCGACGACGCCGGCGGCTTCGTGGCCGAGCACGGCCGGCGCCGGCCAGGGGAAGAAGCCTTCCATGAAATGGAGGTCCGTGTGGCACAGTCCGGAAGCGGCGATCTTGACGAGTACTTCGCCCCTCTTCGGCGACGCAATATCGACCTCTTCG
Source organism: Dehalococcoidia bacterium (assembly GCA_050010555.1). Lineage (GTDB taxonomy): Bacteria > Chloroflexota > Dehalococcoidia > DSTF01 > JALHUB01 > JALHUB01. The sequence goes on along the minus strand of JBEKKV010000003.1, from coordinate 22,938 downwards.
ATGGCGAGCGGCTGGTTCGCTCCGTAGAAGACGGCTGCCTTCATGGAATCCCTCCCGTATTCGACACCTACGACGTGACCGAGACGTCGGCTTCCATGGCATGTTCGATCGGTTGTCGACGAGTGCGCTGATCGCGTTCTTGTTGCGCGCCTCGCTTTGCTCGTCGCGCCGACGCCACCACACCACTATTCCATCCCCGCCACAAACCGTCGATACCGCACCGCGCGCGCGAACGCCCGTGCCGCCTGCTCGAAGCCCGCGAACGTCGCGATGCCGCGCTCCACGTACTTCTCGCGCTCCTGCGCCACAGTCGACTCCAGGTGCCCGGGGTGCAGCACCACCATCAGCGGCTTGACCGATTCTTCGCGATGCCGGCCCAGCATCTCCGGCAGCCAGTCCGCCGACGGCGTTCCCGACGGCGCCTGCCGCGCCATCATCCGCCTCGACACCTCGACCGCCACCGCGTCGATATTCTCGTCGTTCTCCAGCACGCGAAGCAGGCGCTGCAGGTTCTCCGGCGACGCGCCGAATCCCAGCGTTCCGCCGGCGTCCAGCGGGTTGCGATAGCTCCCGCCGACGATGTTGAAGAAACCCGCAAGCTCTGCGTACGACCGCTCGCTGAGGAGCGGCACCTCCAGCCCCTCGCGCTCGAACGCGTCAGTAATCACCACCGACTGCCCGCCGGTGAGCGCCACCAGCCCCATGCGACGACCCGTCGCCGGCTTCGTGAAGAGCAGCGCCTTCACCGCGTCCAGCGTCTCGTCGAGGCTGTCCGTCGCGACGACCCCGGTCTGCCGCACCAGCGCTTGCCAGCCCGCCTCCGACGTCGCCAGCCCGCCTGTGTGCGAGAACATCGCCCGCCGGCCGCCCTCCGATAGGCCGCCTTTCCATACTACCACCGGCTTCAGCGGCGTCGTGCGGCGCAACACGTCGAAGAGGCGATGGCCGTCCTGCACGCCCTCCAGGTACATCGCGATGACCTTCGTTTCCGCGTCCTGCGCTAGGTACTCCAGATAGTCGGCCGGCCCAACGACCGCCGAGTTTCCCGCGCTCACCGACTTGCTGATCTTCACGCCGTGCACCGCGCCGATGAGGCTGAAGTTAATTGCGTGCGTGCCGCTGTGCGAGATGAAGCCGACATCGCCCTCGTCGCCGGCCGGCTGCTCGATCGACTGCCGCACGCCGAGCCGTCGGTTGTAGATGCCCATGCAGTTCGGCCCGACGAGGACGATCCCGCCCTCGCGCGCCGTGGTCGCTATCTGCTCTTGCAAGCGAATGCCCTCCGCTTCGCCCGTCTCCGCGAAGCCCGACGTGAACAGCGAAACGCCGCCCACCTTCTTCGCGACGCAGTCGGCGACGACGCGGGGCGCGATCTGGCGCGGCACGGCGCAGACCACGTAGTCGATTTCGTCCGGCACGTCGAGCAGGCTCGAGTAGTTCGAGACGCCCAGCTCCGCGATGCCCGGCATCTCGTTAGGGTCGATCTGGACGGAGTAGAGCTTTCCCTTAAAGGGACTCATGTTGCGCAGCCAGAAGTAGCCCATCGCCCGCTTGTCGCCGACGACGGCGATGCTGCGTGGATTCAGCACTCTCTTTAGTCGGGGGACTATGTCGTTCAAGACGGCCGGCTCCGTGCGGGTATCGTGCGTGCCGTCAAGAAAGGATGATGCGCGCGTCGACGGCCACGGCGCCGTCCTTGTAGGCGAAGATGGGGTTCAGGTCCAACTCAGCAATCTCCGGGTGCGCCTCGACGAACTCCGACAGGCGCAGCAGCAGCTTCTCCAGCGCCGCCACGTCCGCCGGCTCCTGCCCGCGGTAGCCGTCGAGCAGCGGCCGGCCCTTGATCTCCTGCACCATCTGGCGGGCATCTCGCGGCGTCATCGGCACCAGGCGGAAAGACACGTCCTTCAGCACCTCGACGAGTATGCCGCCGAGACCGAACATGAGCACCGGCCCGAACTGCGCGTCCTGGCTCATCCCCATGATCACCTCGATGCCCGGGCGCGCCATCTTCTGCACCGAAACGCCGTCGATTCGGGCGTCCGGCTGCGCCTTCTTGGCCGCTGCAACGATCTCGTCGAAGGCCGCCTTCGCCTCGGCCGGCGTGGCCACGTTCAGCTTCACGCCGCCGACGTCGCTCTTGTGCGTGATCTCCGGCGAGACGATCTTCAGCGCCACCGGGAAGCCCATCTCTTGCGCGACCGCGGCGGCCTCGTCTGCGTTTGTCGCCAGACGGGCGTGCACGGTGGGAATGCCCGCCTCCTCCAGGATGTCCTTCGACTCCACCTCGGTCAGGACCTTGCGTTGGTCCGTCCTTGCCCTGTCGATGATGCTGGCGATGCTCATGGGGCGCTCCGTTTCAGATAGAATGACGCGTCCGTATCTTAAGGCGCGGGCCGAGAAGCAGTCAACGGAAGCTGGCGTTAACTTCTTTCCGTCCTGCGCGTTATACGAAATATCAAGGGCAAGGTGGCGAGCCCGCTCCCCGCGATGGAGGTAATCATGCACAAGAGACTCGTGCTTCTGGGAATCTGTGTCGCCGTCGCGCTCGCGGCTGTCGCCCTGAAGGGCGTCAGTCCGGCGGTCGGAGCCGGCGGCGACACCATATCTGGGACTGTGTTCTTTGATCTCAACCTGAACGGCCAGCGGGACCTGGGTGAACCGCCAGCTCCGGGTGCCACCGTTGAGCTCCTTGGGGGCCCGGTCCAACACGCAAGAACCGACTCTGACGGTCACTACTCCTTCACGGGCGTTCAATCGTCTTCCAATGTCGATTACGTGGTCCGCATGAGCTTGGACAGTACGATACCCTGTGCCACTGCCACCACGTTCGCCCGCGACGTGCCAAGGGGAACAGATTCAACTGGGATTGACCTTGGCGTGTTCGACGGCGGAACCAAGACCGTCTCAGGCGTCCTTGTGAACGATCAGAATGAGAATGGCCGAGACGATGCCGGGGAACCTAGGTTTGATGGGTGGAAAGTAAGGATATATGGGCAGGGCGGACCTGAAGACAGGCTGTGGGCGGCCTACTGCGATATTACATCGGCAAGCGATCAGTCCGGCCGCTTCAATTTCGTCGGCCTTCCGCCTGGGCACTTCTTCCTTGAGCTGACTCCGCCGTCTTCTTTGGCAGCCACGTTCCACGAGAAGACGTTCATGACTCCTGACCTGCCGGGCACGCCGGGTGCGCCCGAAGATACGACCAACGCCGTCGACCTGACGGGCACAGCGGATACTCTGAATGTCGAGGTGGGATTTCACTTCTTGAGTGGAGAATCGACGATCAGCGGAAGACTCTTCTCTGACGACAATCACGATGGCGTGTGGAATGACGGAGAACGTCTCTGGTGCTCGCCCGGCGCTCAATACCCCATGGGCGACTACCTAGACCTCTACCGAGACGTGCCAGAAGTGGGCGTGTTGTACGTCATCCCCGGATCCCCTCTTTGCGATGACGGCACCTATCGGTTCGACAACCTACCCGCCGGCACCTACACCCTCCGTTTCAAAGTCGCCTGCTATCAGGATCCGTCCAACAGCAATCCTCCCTACCAGCCGGCCTCCAGGCAAGTAACCCTCGCCGACGGACAACGAATTGACGGCATCGATATCGCGGGGTGTGCCGTTGGCCCCTCGATGCCGCCGGACGCGATCGTCGAGACGCCAGGGCCGTCGGCCACCACCAGCGCTCAGCCTTCCTCAAACCTCGTCGCCGCGCCGAATACGGGCGGCGGCTCGGCGGCAAGCGCTGGCCGCGACGAACCCTACCTCATCGCGCTGCTGGCCGCGGGCGCAGCGCTGTTGGCTGCGGGGATCGCCGCCTCTCGAAGAAAGGGAGCTTCGCGCTGACAATTCGCTGGCCTTTGGTTGACAATGCTGGTATAATTACTGATGCGTCTTAGCGAGTTACCAGCGGAGCAGCTATGGTCAGCCAGCCCTTCGACAACTTCCTCGACCTTGTGGAGGCCGCGCGAGAGCTCAACATCCATCCTCAGAGCCTGCGACGCCTCATCAAGCAGAAGAAGGTCCCCGCGCTCATCTTCGCCGGCAAGTACCTCATCGAGCGGGACAAGCTGGAGATGTTCAAGACCAACTACGACCCGCGTCCCGGCCGCAAGCCGATCCGGCGCCTGCTGTAGGGCGCGCTCTTCCTCTGTCGTGGCTGTCAAGGGGGTTCGAGTTCGATCAGAGAGATCGACGCACTCGATAGAGGATCGCCTACGGCCCGCGATTAGCCTCCAGGTACGCCAGCGACCGCCGATACCACTCCTCCGATATCTTTCCGCTCGACATGAGGTAGTTGAGCATCACCTGCAGCGTCAGCAGCGTCTTCAAGCTGATGCCGTGCCGCCGCAGGTACTGTCGCCCGCCCTGCTGCCGGTCCACCAGCACCACCGCGTCCTTGACTTGCAGCCCTTCGCTACGCAGCCGCTCCGCCGTCTCGACGATACTGTGCCCGCCCGTCACCAGGTCGTCGACAATGAGCACCGTCTGCCCCGGCTCGTACAGCCCTTCGATGCCCGGGCCGTCAGATTCCTTCGGGCGAATGTAGATGAGCGGCACCTTCGCCGTCAGCGAGTAGGCCGTCGCCAACTGCAGCCCGCCGAACGGCACCCCCGCGACAAGCTGGAAAGGCGCGATTTGTGGGTTTAGCATCTCCTGCCGCGTCCGCACGTCGTCGCGAATGACGCGCGCCGCCCGCGCCAGCGCCGCCGGCTTGCTGATGAGCAGTCGCAGGTTGACGTAGACCGGCGAGTGCACGGCCGTCCGGCCCAGCGTGAAATCGCCGAACTGAATGGCCCCCAGCTTCCACAGCGTCTGGGCCAGCCACAGGTTTCCGGTCTGACGGAGCGGGCGCAATAGGCTTCCCTGTCTGGAGGATGTTGGTCAGATAATACCAGAAATGGGGCGCGATTCGAAGCCCCTCAGCGTTTTCGGCGTGCCAGCGCCTCCGGATTGACGCAGTGCGACGGCGCCTCGCCTCGCAGGGCCTGCAAAATGCTCTCGACCGCCATCTCCGCCATCTTGCGCCTCGTCGCGACGCCGGCGCTGCCGATGTGCGGCGTGATGACGACGTTGTCCAGCGTGAGCAGCGGCTCGTCCGGCGGGATCGGCTCCGTCTCCGCCACGTCGAGCCCGGCCGCTGTGATCCGACGCTCCTTGAGCGCGACGTACAGCGCCCGCTGGTCGACGACGGCTCCGCGCGCCGCGTTCACCAGTACCGCCGTCGGCTTCATCAGCGCCAGCTCCCGCTCGCCGATGAGCCGCCGCGTCTCCGGCGTCAGCGGCACGTGCAGGCTGACGAAGTCCGACTCCCGTAGCAGTCGCTCCAGCTCCGCGTACTCCGCGCCGAGCGCCGCCTCCGCTTCCGGTCGCCGCGTCCGCGAGTGGTAGAGGATGCGCATCTCGAAGCCGCGGGCGCGTCGCGCCATCGCCTGCCCGATCGCGCCGAAGCCGACGATGCCGAGCGTGGCGCCGTGCACCTCCTGCCCCAGCAAGAACGACGGGTGCCAGCTCTTCCAGCCGCCCGTGCGCGTCAGCCGGTCGCCTTCGACGACGCGACGCGCCGCCGCGAGCAGCAGCGCAAAGGCCAGGTCCGCCGTCGCCTCCGTCAGGACGTCAGGCGTGTTCGTCACCAGGATGCCGCGCTCCGTCGCCGCCGCCACGTCGATGTTGTCGATTCCCACCGCCATCTGCGCGACGATGCGCAGCCGCGGGCCCGCGTCCAGCACCGCCGCGTCGATGGGGTCGGTGAGCATCGTTAGTATCGCGTCCGCGTCCGCGACTCGCCGGACGAGCTCCTCGTGCGGCGGCGGCTCCTCTTGCGGCCACACGTCGACGTCGGCGACCTCGCGCAGCCGCGACGTCGCGTCGCCCGGCAGCTCCATCGTCACAAAGACCCCGGATGGTCTCACTGGCGGCCACTCACGCTGGCCAGAATTGTCGAAAGAGAAGGCGCTATTTCCAGAACTCCCACCACTTCTTCGCCTTCGGCTCCGCTTGCTCCGGCATCTCCGGCGACTTGGCCATCGCCTCGGCCAGGCCGGCGCCAACGCCCATGAACTTCCAGGGCGCTGCGTCGAAATCGTTCTTGCAGCTTTCCGCGCAGAAATAGTACGTCGTCCCCTCGTACTCCGAGCTTCCCGCCGCTGTCTCGCTGTCGATCTCCATGCCGCAGACGGGGTCCTTTACCATAGCCATCGTCGACCTCCTTTCGGCGCTCACCAGCGCCCCTCACGAATGGCAGCAGCGTAGACTATTCGAAGAAGATCGTCAATAGCCGAAGCGGGCCCACGCGCCTGCGCTTGAAGGGCTCTCAGGCGAGGAAGCTGACGCCCGAGTAGATGAACCAGGCGCCCAGCCCAACAAGGAACGCACCGCAGACCATCAGGATGCCCCGGTACACCGGCGTGCTCATCAGCCGACGCCCCGTCACCATCGCGAACGCCACCAGCGACAGCCAGGCGAAGTCCGACAGAATATGCGCCGTGAAGAACGACCCGACGCCCGCGGCCCCGTGCACCAGCGCCTTGTCGATGTAGGCCATCCCGATCGTCGCCCACCAGATGATCCAGTACGGGTTCGCGGCGCTAACCAGCGCGCCCGCCGGCACCAAAATGCTGGTCGCCGCACCTGCCTGCCCGCCCGACGAGTCGACGCCGCGCATCGCCGCCATGAGTCGCCGTCGGTAGCTCCACGGCGGGTCTTCGATCGGAATCGGTATGGGCACCGGCTGGGGCGCTGAGCCGCGCCTACCGTTGGGCAGGCTGAGCTCCTGTCGCGGCGCCGTGCGCAGCATCTCGTAGCCCATCCAGATGAGGAACGCGCCGCCCAGCATGGCGATGGCCGCTGTCCCTTTGCCCTGGCCCAGGAACTCGCTCAGCCCCAGCGCCAGCGCGATGACCAGCGCCAGCTCGATCAGCGCGTGACCCGTCGCCAGCAGCGGCCCGACCCAGAAGCCGCGACGCAGCGTCTCCCGCACCGAGAGCGTGAAAAGCGGCCCCGGCATCAGCGCGCCGGAAAGGCTGATCAGGAACGACGAGCCGAATATCGCCAGCAGAGCCATCATCCGCGAACACTTCCCCTAATTCCAGTTTCGCACCCGCCCCCGCAGGGCGTCAACGCTGGCCCCCTCGATAGCCGTCCGCTACAATCAGGGAAGATCGGACGGTCCCTTCACATGCCTGCACCCAAGCTCCTGCTCTTCGACGTCGACGGCACGCTCATCCTCACGGGCGGCGCCGGCGTGCGCGCCATGAGCCTCGCCTTCGCCGACCTCTTCGGCCGCGAGAACGGGCTGATCGGCGTCGAGCTGGCCGGCCGCATCGATATGGCGATCCTGCGCGCCGCCCTCGTCAAGCACGGCATCGACGCGAAAGGCTTCCCGCGGATCGTCGAGCGCTTTCGCGATGCCTACGTCCGCCATCTGGCGCAGACGCTGCCCGAGGCCGAAGGCGGCCGCGTCCTGCCCGGCGTTCGCGAGTTCCTGACGGCTCTCTACGGGCGATCCGACGTTCGTCTGAGTCTGGCCACCGGCAACTTCCGTCGCGGCGCCGAGATGAAGCTGACTCACTATGGCCTGTGGCACTTCTTCGACGGCGGCGCTTTCGGCGAAGAGGTCGAAGAGCGCGCCGACCTCGTCGCTGTGGCCAAGCGACGCCTCTCCGCCGACGGCCAGAGCGCCGTCTACGTCTTCGGCGACACCGTCCACGACATCAACGCCGCCCGCGCCAACAACGCGATAGCCGTCGCTATCGCCAGCGGCTTTACCGGCGAAGACATCCTTCGCTCGGCTGCCCCGGACTTCCTCTTCCCCGACCTCTCCGATTGGCGCGCCGTGCTGACGGCGTTAGGGTTATAGAGGCGGGTCCGCGGCCACCCACATCTGATGGCAGGCGAGGATCAGGCCGTGGGGATAATTTGTCAAGAAAACCGCCGGAAAAGCTTGACGCAGGGGGTGGAACTGCGCAATAAAGAGGGTGCGCCCGTTGAAGGGCGCACCCGGAGAAAACGGCGGCCTGGCCGGTGCTACGACGCGAGCTGGTGGCGGGGGAATCGCGCCGTTGCGACAGGGGGTGCTGTTTTACCAACCAGACCGACACATCCCCACGTTTAATTTTACATAAACTATCTGATTCCTGCAAGCTCCTGAAGCAGCCGCCAGTAGGCCAGCCTGTCCGCCTGCGTCGCAAGCAGCGTCTCGCTCGGGTTCCCCTCGCGGTCGAACTGCTTCGCGAACCGTCCCTCCGTTCGCGCGAACGCCACGAAGTCCAGCGGCTCCTCCGTCTTCGGATTGATATACCAGTCCTCTTTCACGTTCGGGTTGCCCTGTAGGCTCAGCCGCTCGTGAATCGATGAACCCTGGCGCGGGTCGTAGATGAAGATCGGGAAGGCGCGCGAGTCTTTCGCCAGCCGAGACTGCTTCGACGACATATTGTCCGCGACCTGGTGCTCCGGCTGGCAAGTGCAGTACACGCTCACCACCGAAGGCCCCTTGAACTCGTTCGCCCCCATAATCGAGCGATAGAAGTGGTTGATGTCCGAGGTGATGGTCTGCGCCACGTAGACCTCCGGGTGCATCATGGCGATAACGCCCACTTCCTTGCGGTGCTCCTGCTTGCCCGACACTGCCGATCCGAACGGCGCCATCTCCGCGTCTTGCCCCGTGTACGTCGCCGTCGACGCCTGTCCGCCCGTGTTCGAGTAGACCTGCGTGTCCATGATCATGACGTTGATGTCCATGCCCGACGCCAGCAGCCGCGACAGCCCGCCGAAGCCGATGTCCAGAATGGCGCCGTCGCCGCCGATGGCCCACAGCTTCTTGTCCTGCCAGCCGATCTGGTTCCAGCGCAGCCGAATGCCCATCGCGTCCGGCGCCGCGTTCTCGAACAGTGAGTTCGTCCAGGGCACCAGATACGGGTTGAACGGATAGCTTGAGGCGTAGACGCTGTTGCAGCCCGTGGCCGCCACTATCGCCATGTTCTCCGGCCCGTGTACGAACCCCGTCGCCGCCAGCATCATCCGGATCGACGTCGCTTCGCCGCAGCCCATGCACGACCCGGCGCCGCCGACGTAAAGCAGCGACCGGTCAGCCAGCATCATGTCCGCCAGCGCTTTGCCGCTGACGTATTTCGCCGGCGTCTCGGGCAGCTTGCGGAGGAAAGCGACCTCGCGCTTGTAGGCTTCGACCTCCGGCGGCGTCTTGCGCACCATCTTCAGCGCCTCGTGCGTGCCGCAGACCTCGACGCACTCGCCGCAGCCCTTGCACTTCGTCGGGTCGACGAACAGGCCGAACATGCCGCCCTCTTCGCCGCGCTTCTCGAATACGCCGGCGTACTTGGTCGTCTCCGCGAACCGCTTCTGCAGCCGCGCCCGCTCCGTCGCGTCCTTCACCGCCGCCAGCTCTTTCGCCAGGTTCGACTTCCCGATCACCTTCGCCACGATCGCGGTGTCGGGGCAGGCGGTCACGCACTCCATGCAGCCGACGCAGTTCTCGGTGATAAAGGCCGGGAACTCCGGCGCGATGTAGCTGAAATCGCGCAGAGCAGCCGTCCCGGGCGGGATCAGCGCTCGCGCCGCCTCCGCGTCCGAGGGCAGGTCGTCGGCGCCATGACCGTGGCGATAGGCACCCAGCACCTTTTCCAGAAACTGCTCCCTTTCCGGGAAGCCGCTGTCCTTAGTCATCTTGTCTTTGCTCTTCGAAGCTGTAGCCATGCTATTTTGCCTTTCGCGACGCCTGCTTGGGGGGCTTACCACCGGCGCCGTCCGCCTTCACCTCAGCCGGTATCTCGAATACCTCGCTGAAACCGCGGCGCACGCACTCCACGTTGTCCTGAATCACTCTCTCGCCGCGGCCACCGAAGTACTTCCGCAGCGACTTTTCGATGCGCTTGAACAGCTCCGTGTCGCTGACCGGCGCCTCCTTAAGGAAGGGCGTGTAGCGCAGGAATACGCCCAACAGCGCGACGCCCTGCATTCGCTGCACTAGGTCCGGCCGCGACGCTACTTCCTCCGCAATCTTCACCGTGTCCAGCGCCAGCACGTGGATGTTCTTCGCCCGTATCGTCGCCTGCGCGTTCTCGGGGATGTCCGCCCATACGTCCGCCGGCGCCGTCTTCGGTGTTTGGATGAATATCGTGCCGCCCTCCGCCAGTCCAGCGAGCGGATTGCCGGTGCGGAAGGCGTTGACGTCGTTTACCGGCACGAACTCGACGAACTTCGTCTCGCAGTGCGGCCGGATGACGTCCTTCGCCAGCGTCAGATAGTAGCTCGTCGGCAGACCCTTCTTCTCGGCGCCGTAGCGCGGGTAAGCCTGCGCATACAGCCCGAACAGGTCGGACGAAATCGAAGCGATGATCTTGTTCGTCGTAATCGAGCCGTAGCCGCCAACGGAGTGCCCGCGCATCGAGAACGAGCCCGGCGGTCGCACGTCCGGGTCCTCGACGGGGGGAAGCGCCGTCGGATGGTTAACGTTTAGCGTAAAGAATCGCTTGCCGTCCGGCTTGCGCATGTTCTCGAAAATGGCGACGATGTGGCCCGGCCGCACGTCGCGACTGCCCAGGCCGCCGCAACCGGCGTAAACGACCGGCATCTTGTCGATTCGCGGGTACCCCGGGCGACCGGTCAGAGCGTCGGCAAAGGACGCTTTGGTCTCCGCTGCCAGCGGGTTCGACTGGCCGAGTGGCACGTCGAGCTTCTCCAGCACGCTGAACGCCTTGACGTGCTTCAGCGCGTCCACGATCTGCGGGCCCGGGAACGGGCGGAACGCCGTTATCGTCAGCAGCCCAACGCGCAGCCCCTTCTTCTCGCGCAGGTAGTCGACCGTGGCCACCGCCGTGTCCATCGCTGAGCCCATGCCGACGAGCGCGTACTCAGCGTCCTCAAGCCGGTAGGGCATCACCATGCCATAGCGACGCCCCGTCAGCTCGTAGTACTCGTCCATCGCCGCCTGCAAAGCGGCCGGAACCTTGTCATAGAAATCGCGCTGGCCGATCTTGCCGACCATGTAGACGTCCATGTCCTGTACGACGCCGCTCATAATCGGATGGTAGGGGTCGATGATGCTGCTCAACTTGTCTTCCGGCGGCCCAACGAAGCGCTTCATCAGCTCAGGCTCCGGCATCCGCACGCTTTCGACAGTGTGCGTCGTCAGGAAGCCGTCCTGGCAGTTGAAGAAAGGCGTTCGCGAGTCCTCCGCGGTCCGGCGGGCGATAAGCCCCAGGTCCGCGGCCTCCTGGGCGTTGCGGGCGAAAAGAATGCCCCAGCCGCAGTCAGCGACGCCCATCACGTCGTCGTGGCCGGAGTGGATGTTCAGCGACTGCGAGGTCAGCGCCCGCGCGCCGATGTTGAACACCGCGGGCAAGCGCTTTCCGGCGATCGTGTAGAGGACCTCCTTCATGAGGATGAGGCCCTGGCCACACGTGAAGTTGGTTACGCGACCGCCTGCCGCCGCATAGCCCTCGCACGCCGACGCCGAGCTGTGCTCAGACTCCGGTTCCATCAGGACCAGCGTCTCGTCCCATAGGTTCTTGCGCCCGTTCGACACCTCGTCGGCGTATCCCTCGCCCATGCCGCTGGAGGGCGTAATTGGGTAGACGCAGGCGCCCTGGCTGATGTGCGTCTCAACCCAGACGATCATGCCGGTGCCGTCGCTTGTTGATGGAGTTCCAGGATAGGGGAACACCCTTTGCGCTGCTTTTTCAGCCATAAGTCATCCTCTTTGGCTAGCTAAGATCCGGGGACAATAATGAGTAGATACAATGAATCCTGTTTGGCCGCAACCACTTATCGGGCCGCGAAGCTCACAACTATTATCCCACTCTGATTAGAAACTTTGCAACGTCTAAACCGCGAAAAGGCACGTGGGCGTCCCCTCGGGTCCCCTAAAGCCGCATGGTCTCGAAGTCCTCCGCGACGATGATGCCCTCGACGTTGATGTCCGGCCGGCCCGCCTCGAGGTGGGTGATGACGAACATCGTCTCAAGAGGCACCTCTTGCCGAAAGCGGCGTATCTCGTCGAAGCTGATGTGGTGCTCGCACGGCTCCTGCCAGCACGAGCAGTCGATGACCAGCGCGTCCGCGCCGCGTGCCAGCTCTCGCACGCCGTCGCACATCACCGTGTCACCCGTGTAGCTGAGCACGCGGCCGCCGGCGTTGACCCTGTAGCCAAGGCACTCCAGGTCGTTGTGGCTCGACTGCTCGACGCCGACGGCACGGAAAGGAAGGCCCGCCGCCGTGCCTTCGTCGCCGTCTGCCACTTCGACGTACCGGCGGTGGTAGGGCTGCCTCCCGCGCGTCAGGCCCGGAAACCCCAGTTGCGATATCTCCTCCGCCACTCGCTGCGTGCCCGGCGGCCCCACGATCGTCAGGTCTTCGACCCGCGCGCTCACCTGCTCGTAGTCCAGGAAAAGGAAGGGCAGGCCGAAGAAGTGGTCCGCGTGGAAGTGCGAGATGAACACCGCGGCGATGTCCAGCGTTGGGATTCGCAGCTTGTGCAGGTGCGCGAGCAGCGTCGGCGGCGCATCGAAGAGATAGCGGCCGTTGAGGATGAAGGCGCTCCAGTAGCGGTCGCCGACGAAGGCGTTCCCCGATCCCAGGAAAGTCAGCTCCAGCGGCGGCTCGCGCGTCATAGTCCTCCCTCGGCCATCCAGGTGCAACGGCCCTTAATCGATTACTAGCATCTCGCCGTGCCATCCGTCAAGAAAAAAGCGGGCCAGACGCTTGACAACCCAGCACGCGTGTTCTATTATCGCCATGACAGGAGAACATATGTCTCAGGCTTGGAGGAGGAAATGCTGAGCGCTGCGGTTATCGGAGTATCCCTGGCCCTGAGCGGAGTGTACCTCGGCTGGCAGTGGTGGTCGCGCGAGCTCGCTGAAGGCGAATAGCGCCGCGAGTGTGAGATCCCTCGGGGCGATCCTCCGGATCATCACCGATATTGCTTTCGTCGTCGTCTGGCGATCCTTAGGCGAGTGGAGTATACTTCACGCGGAAGGGACGCGCTGGTAGGTCGGAAAAATGATACTTCTTTTCTTCGTCCTGCTCCTCGTCGCCATCGTCTTCCTCCTCATGCTCGTCGTCTTCGGGTTCACGGTGCGCGCGCTCTCCAGCGTCCTGCTCATCCCGCGACAGGCCGCCTCTCTCTTCACCAACGAGTCGGTCCGGCGCAACGAGGTGCTCAAGCACGCTACCATGAACGTCATCGAAGAGCGCTTCGGCCCCAGCGGCCTGAACGGCGTCTCCCGCGCTCGCGGCTTCACGCTGGATGGCATCGCCCCGCCGGACATCATCCTTTCCGCCGCCCAGGAGGGGTTGCGACGCCTCCGCGCCGGAGAGCGACGCCTCGCCATCCACCGACGCTGCGTGACCGCCATCGTCAGCGCGGGGCTGCTTGCCGCCCTGGCGTTCTTTGGCATCCTCCTCGGCATCGGGCGGCTGAACCTGCTGAACGTGGTCCTTGCCGTCACGCTGGCCAATGCCCTGGCGCCGTTTGCCGGCATGCCGCTCCAGAAGCTGCTGCCGCGCTACACCGACCTCTCCGACCTGCACATCATCGGCCTTGCCGGCAGCCCGCTCCCAGAGCAGCACCCGCCGGGCGACCGCCCGCCGTCGGAGCACTTCGAGGTGAGGACGAAGGTCGGCAGGTAGCTGCGCGGCTATCTCCTCAGTTGCTCGGCGAGTCCTTCCCGGAGCGATCGCGGCTGGAACCCGAACGCCTTCGGCACCGCGTCCAACTCAGTGGTGTTGTCCTTCGACAGCATCGCGAGCTGGTCCGTCGTCACCGGCGGATTCGGCAGCACCGATTGCATCGCGCGCGCCGCCGGACGCATCAGACAGAGCGGCAGGTGCGCCTTCGGCTTTCGATGCCCCAGCGTCTCGCCGATGAGGTCGATTATCTCATCGTAGCTGAAGTACTCCGGCCCGCCGATCTCCAGCGTCTCGCGGTCGTGCGTCCCTTCGCCGAGACTGGCGACGACGCAGCTCACCACGTCCTCAACCCATACCGGCTGAAAGCGCGTCTTCCCGTCGCCGGCAACCGGAACAACCGGCACGCGACGGATGAGGCGCGCCAGGCGGTTGAAGAAGTCGTCCTCCGGCCCGAAGACCAGCGACGGCCGCAGGATCGTGTAGGTCAGGCGGCTCGCCGTTACCGACTGCTCCGCCTGCCATTTCGCGTGCCAGTAGGGGAACTTCGGGTCCGGCGCCGCGCCGATAGCGCTTACGTAGACCAGCTTCTTCACGCCCGCGCGCTCCGCCTCGTCGACAATTCCCGCCGTTCCGCCGCGGATCACCGCGTCGAAGCGCTGCGACCCCTTCTCCGCAATCACGCCGACCAGGTTCACGACCGCCTCGACCCCGGCCATCGCCTGCGCCAGCCCTTCGCCGCTGACGACGTCCGCCTTGACCTGCTCGACGCCCTCCGGCAGGTCCGCCTTGCGTTCGCCCCTGGCCGCGACGCGCACTTGCTGACCGCTCGCCGCCAGCCACGCGACGAGATGTCTACCAATGAATCCCGTGCCGCCCGTAACAAGGATCATCGCTTCACCTCGCAGTCCAACTGCCGCCAATCAGGGGGCCAGCATCGCGCAGCGGATCGGGAATGTCAAGGGCCGAGGGTTGGTTGACACGGCGTGATATAATCCTATAAACCTGCAGGAGCCGGATATGTCAAGGACGAATCTGCGCGCGCTAGGAATGTTTCTCGGCTTGACGGCATGCCTGCTGCTTTGCGCGCTGGCCCTTAGCTGTCAAAGCAGTCAGGTCGCGCCCGGCACAGCGTCTCCATCTACAACCGCTGGTCCCACTCCGCGCGATGCCGATACGATCAGCAGCATCCACGAGATTGACAACGAGATAGGATTCCAGTTATCTCTCCCATCATATATTCCCGAAACGGCGAACCCGACGTTTCGAGTCGTGAAGCACTCCGGGAATGAAGACCCGCGATATGTGACGCAGACCCTCGCCTTCGATCCGAAGGAGGGCAGCACACCGAATGCTGCCATCGAAATCTTAGAGGAGCGGCTCGCGCCCGGGCAGACTTTTGTCTTGACTTTGCCGGACGAGGAGGTTCACGACGTTGACGGGGTTGAAGTTCACTGTACGCTTGATCGTCTTAGTTCTCCGGTCCCTCTTGATCCCGAACGGCACCCGGAATTCAGTTGTCTGTGGAATACTGGTGACTTGCATTTCGAAGTCATTGTTGATTTTGCCTTGCCGAAGCCCGTAGCTGGTGCAATAACCGCAGATATGCATGACGACGCGATGAAGATGGTAACCTCGATGATCGAGAACCCCTATATCCCCTGAGGTGACGCCGCGGCGCCATCTTGGCTGTGTGGCCGACCGGGTTCGACGCTGTTAGAACTCCGTGGCGCCGCTGAAGGTCCAGCCCTGCACTTTCAGCGCCGGCACCCGGCTCACGCCAATCATCCCCTGACGCAGCCGCGTCTCCCGCCCGATCATCTCGACCCGGCTGAGCGCGTCCAGATAGCCCTGCGTGAAGCGAAGGTTCTTGATCGGCGCCGTGATCCGCCCCTTCTCGATGAGGAACGTCCCGTCCCGCGTCATGCCCGTCACGATCAGCTTCAGCGGATGCACCGGCCGCGTGTACCAGAAGCGGCTCACCCAGATGCCCCGCTCCGTCGACGCCAGCATGTCGTCGATGGTCGCCTCGCCCGCTTTCAGGAAGAGGTTCGACGGCATTGGGCCGTACGTCAGCCCCGCCGGCAGCGCGTGGCCCGTCGAAGGCTTGCCCTCCTTGCCGCCGTAGTAGCTGTCGTACACGACGCCCTTCGCGACGCCGTCCGTGATAAGCTCCACGCGCCGCTTCGGCACGCCCTCGAAGTCGAACGGCATCGGCACCGTCTCCGGCGATAGCCCGTCGTCCCAGATCGATACGTTTTCCCCCACTACCCGCTCCCCCAGCCGCCCGGACATGAAGCTGCGCTGCTCCTGGTACGGCTGCGCGCCGAACCCCAGGTAGGCCAGATAGTCCAGTATGTCCGAAGTCGCGTAGTCCTCCAGAATAACGTCGTATTCGCCGGGCTCGAGCGAAATCGGCTCGGCGCTGCGCAGACACTTGTCGATGGCCTCCGCCGCCAGCGCCTTGCCATCGATCTCGCCTGCGTCCGGCGAAAGGCGGTCCGCGTAACCGCTGCCGTCGGCCATCATCGTCGTATTGATGTCCGCGTGCGTCTCACGGTGATAGGCGAAGATGCCCAGCGAGTTGGCGACCGCGACCGCGTTGTCCGACGTCCGAAAAGCGCCCGCCGCCGTGACGCCGGCGTTCCGGGCCGCGTCGCAGATTGCGGCGACGACCTCTGCCCGGTCGTCCGGCGAGAACGACGCCGTCCGCTCGACCCAGGCGTCGATACGTTGCACCGGCTCCGGCCCCGGCAGCGACCGAAAGTCCTCATTCTCCTTCTGGTGCGCCGCCAGCATCGACGCGCGCTCAACGACCGCCCGCAGCGGTTCGTCGGACAGCATGTTCGTGCCCGCCACGCCGATCTTCTTGCCGATGACGGCGCGCACGCTCACCTCCACGCCGGTCTCCTCGACGTTCTGGTGGATGTAGCTGTTCGCGAAGCGGGTCAGCGCCGACCGGGTGGCAAAGAGCAGCACCTCCGTCTGATCGGCGCGGCTCATCGACAGCATCCGGTCGCTGATGTTCTTGAGCTCTGTCTCGTCGGGCAGCATCCTGTCCTCTGCCTTCCCGGGTTACTTCATGACGCCGACTTGAACGTTGCGAAAGCGCGCCGGCGACGTACCGTGACCGGTGTGCGCCACCTGCTCCGGCTGCCCCTTGCCGCAGTTCGGCGTTCCCCAGACGACCCAGTGGTCGCGATTGCACACGGCGTCGCAGCTCCCCCAGAACTGAGGTGTGATGCCGGTGTAGGTCGCGTTCTTCACAAGGTCGCCCAGCTTGCCGTTCTTGATCTCTCGCGCCAGCTCCGTGCCGAACTGGAAGTTGAGCCGCCGCTGGTCGATGCTCCAGCTCCGGTTCGTCTCCATGTAGATGCCGTCTTCCGTGTCCGCGATGAGCGCTTCCAGCGTCCAATCGCTCGGCTCCAGGTTGACGTTTGTCATGCGGATCAGCGGAATGCGGTTCCACCCCGAGGCGCGCATCGCCCCGTTGCTCTGCTGTCCTATCGCCGCCGCCGTTTCCCGCGACGTCAGGTAGCCGACGAACAGGCCGTCGGTCACCAGCGGCGTTCGCTGAGCCGGCACGCCCTCGTCGTCGTAGCCGAACGTGCCGAGACCGCCGGGAATCGTCGCGTCCGCGGTCAGGTTCACCACGGGCGAGCCGTAGCGGAAGACGCCAAGCTTGTCCGTCGTCAGGAAGCTTGTCCCCGCGTAGGCCGCCTCGGTGCCAAGCACGCGGTCCAGCTCCGTCGCGTGGCCGCAGCTTTCGTGCACCTGTAGCCCGAGCTGGCTCCCGTCGAGAATGATGGTCGTGACGCCGGCCGGACAGGGCTTCGCCGCCAGCAGCGCCGCCGCCTCTTCCGCGACCCGCTGCGCGCTCCCGGCCAGGTCGTAGCGCTCCACGAACTCCCAGCCCTCGGTGCCCTGGTGCCGCCCGACGCTGTTGGGGTACGACCGTTGCTGCACGTCGCCCTCGTCGACGGCCGTCGCCTCGATGCCGCAGCCCGTCTCCAGCAGTTCCTGCTCGATCAAGCTTCCCTCGCTGCTGCCGAAGAGCTTCTTCTCCCGCTGGTAGTAGACGTTCGACTCCGCAACTACAACGCCCCTCACGCGCATCATCGCCTCGTTTGTGCGCAGGAGGAGCGCGATCTTGTCGTCGAGCGATACGGCAAAGGGGTCGATGCGAAACGGGGTGCGATAGCTGTCGTTGTGGACTTCAGGCGTGCCGATCGCCGCCCTGGGACCGCCTGCCCGCGCCGACGCCCGCGCTATGGCGACCGCCTGCGCCGCCGTCCGGTCCGCTTCGGCTGCTGTCATGCGATTGCTTCCCGCGAATCCCCAGTAGCCGTCGACGATCACGCGCACGCCGAAGCCGAGGCTCTCGTCGGCCGTCAGGCCCTCGACGTGCGGGCCGCGGACCGTTATCGACTCCGCGCGCGTCTCCACGACGCGAACGTCAGCGTAAGCGGCGCCTTGCTGTGTGGCGGTATCGAGCGCGCGGGCAACGAGATCGCGCATGGCTGCCTCCTTACTGGCTCCGCGCGAAATGGAGGGATCTTCAGACCACGTCCTGTGGCCTGCTGTCTACATTATAGCCGAACTAACCCAGGCGATGGCGGAGCGTCACCGCGCGCGGCCAGGCCCCTTGTCCGCCCCCGCCGCCACTCTCTCCCGCTCCAGCGGTCCGATTCCCGAAACCGTTCGCAGAATCCGCAAATAGTCCCGCAGATTGCGAGTCGTCAGGAAATGGCGTCGCACCGCCTCGCGGCCGCGACAGCCCATCTCGTCCGCTTCGACCGGATTGCGCAGCAGGTGCAGCACGCGCTGTGCGCATTCCTCGACGGTGTTCACCAGATAGCCCGTCTTGCCGTCGATGATCTGGAGCGGGATGCCGCCTACGTTCCCGGCGACAACCGGCCGCGCCTTCCACAGCCCTTCCGTAACAGAAAGGCCGAATCCCTCGCGCACCGACTTCTGGATAATCACGTTGGCGGCCCTCTGGAAGGCGTTCACCTCCACGTTGCCGACGCCGTTCAGGTTCGTCCGCACCTTAATGTCCATGTCCTCGCCGGCGCGGCGGACTGTACGCTCGTACCAGGCCCAGCCCTCCGGGTCGTCGTATGCCATCGACGCCACGAGCACGAGCTGTACCTCCGGCACGTCCCGCTTCACCATTCGATAGACGTCAATCACCCCGAGCGGGTCCTTCCACGGGTCGAAGCGTGACACCTGCACGATAATCGGCCGTCGCGGGTCCAGCTCGTGGTTGCGCAGGATCGCCTCTACCGTATCCTCCGGTATGTCCGCGTTCTTGGCGCTGAACGGGTCTATCGACGGCGGGATGAAGAAGGGGATCGGCCCCCTGAGGTCCTCTTTGATGTAGTTGCGCAGCGTGAATACCGCCGCGTCGTACAGCGCGACGTGCGGACGTAGGAGGTCCCACACCTGCACCTGGGCGTCCGTGAGGTCGATGTGACAGCGCCACACCCACTTGCCCGGCGGCCGCTTGCCCCGCAACTCCGTCAGCGACGACAGGAGCGGCGCCGGCTGCGGGTCGTGGATTATGACGAAGTCGTAGTCCTCGTCGAACATCTCCGCGTTCGCGCGATTGTACTGGAGCCACAATTCCCACATCTGCGGCGTCCAGTCGATGAGCATCCCCTGGAGGCTGTTGTGCATTGCCTTCGTCACGCGGAAGAAGTCGTCGCCGGCGCGAATAACTTGCCAGTCCGCCGCCAGCCCGACGTCCGCCATCAGCGGCACGAACGAGTTCAGTATCTCGGCGACGCCGCCGCCGAACGGCGTGGAATTGACGTGCAGGACGCGCGCGCCTCGCAGCGGCTCCGCCAGCTCCCGGATCTCTTCGATCTCCTCGTCACCGATTAGAGAACGGTAGCTCTCCAGGGTTCTTGGTGTTGTGGGAATGGAGCTCAACATTGTCCGATTAGCTCTTTCGGGGTCATCTCAATCGTTTCAAGAGTCTTGCGCACCGGGGCCCCTCCTCTCCTCCGACAAAAGCGCCTGATTCAATCTTACCTAACTAATCTCTCGAAGCAAAGACAGGTAATCGGCAATGAAACGGCATACCAAGAAATTCTCGGCAACATGGCGTCGCGCGGCAACCCCCAGCTCGCGTGCCGTCGCCGGCTCCCGCATCAGTCGGAGCAGGCAATCGGCGAACTCGGCGTCACTGTCGGCCAAATAGCCCGTGCGGCCGTCCAGCACCTGCTTCGGCACGCCGCCCATGCGCGCCCCCACGACCGGCGTCTCCTTCCATAGCGCGTCCGACAGCCAGATGCCGAAGCCCCGCTGCAAAGAGCGCTGCATCACGGCAAACGAGGCCCTCTGCACGACATTGACCTCCACGTTGCCGACATCGTTAAGGTCGGCAAGGATGTGGACATCTGGAAGCTTTGTGGCTTCCTCCCTAACCTCCTCGAAATAGGGATAGGCCGCTTCGTCCGGCGGCGACGGCGCCAGCAGGACGAGCTGCAAATCCGGCGCTTCCCGTCGCATCAACCGGTATACCTCCAGCGCGCCCAGCGTATCGTTCTCCTCGTTGATCGGCGCCACCTGCGCTATGAACGGCCGTTCGCCGTCGATCCCGTAGTGGCCCAGAATGTACGCTGTCGCGTCGGCAGAAAGCTCGATGTTCCGCGGCCCCAACGGGTCGATTGCCGGCGCAATAACCTTGCACGGCCGTTGGGTCTGCCTGCCGAGAGGCATGGCCCCAGCCCTGCCGGCGAACTGCTCGTCCTCAAATGTCCAGCAGTCGTAGTCCTGCAGATGTCCCTCCAGCAGCTCCCAGACATCCAGTTGCGCCGCCGACAGGTCTATGTGACAGTGCATCAGCCAGCGCTTTCCGCGCCTGGCCGGGTCGACGTAGGAGCGAATCGCTGCCGGCTGCGGGTCATGGACGATGACGACGTCGAAGTCCTCGTTCAGCAGCTCAGCGTTCATGACGGTGTAGCGACGCCACGTCTCCGTCATCTCCGGCGTCCACTCTACTCGGCCGCCGGCCAACGCCCGGTACATCGCCCGGTTGACCTGCGTTGCGTCCTCGCCGGCGCGCACCACCTGCCACTGCCAGTCGATGCCCAGATCGCAGAACAGCGGCACGGTTGAGCGCAGCAGCTCGGCGAGGCCGGTGCCGAAAGCGGTGACGCTCAGATTGAGGACGCGGAGGCCCCTGAGCGGCTCGGAAAGCTCGACGAGCTCGTCGATCCTCTCCTTGCCGGCCGCCGGCACGTACTCCTTTAGTGACTTGGGGGTCAGGGCCAGAGTGCCGTACACGCCTCTCCCTTTCTCCGGGAGATTTCCCTATGGTATGAAAGACCAGCGGAATGAATACTTTGCGATATGATCCTATTGCGGCCCGGTGCGCCTGTCAACGAGGATCGGGGCTTTTCTCCGCATTCGCTGGAAACGTTTCGCGAAGCCGTGCGCCCCGCTTCTGGAACTGTCGCACGCTGAAGAGGACCTCCGAAGGAAAGCCCGACAGGCCTGCTTCGTACGCTAATCGACCGATCGTCGCCAGCACTTCTTCCCGCGACCGGCCGTGCACCATGGCGTATAGGTTGTATCGCCACTCCGGTGGCCGTCGCGCTCTGCGATAGCAATGTGTGACCGCCGCGGTCGCTGCCAGCCGCTTGCCGAAGGCGTCGACTTCCTCGTCCGGCACGTCCCAGACCGCCATGCCGTTCGCCGTTATGCCCAGCGCGTAGTGATTCGGCACCGCCGCGATGCGTCTGACCACGCCTCGCTCCAGCAGCGACGTCAGCAGCGCGATAACGCGCTCTTCCGTCATGCCCAACGACTCTGCCACCGCCGCGTACGGTTGCTCGACTAGCGGCAGGCCGTTCTGGACGGCGATCAGCAGCCGTCGCTCCTCATCGGTCAGACGATCAGACGTCAAAATGGAACCTCACCCCCACGAAGTACTCTGCCAGCGCCGGCAACTCCATCAGCGGCAGCTCCGTCTTCGTTGCTATCTCCGTCAGCTCCCGTCGCACCTCCGCCGGGTCCTCCGACGACACGACGAACCACAAATTGAAGCGATGTTCCCGCTCGTAGTTATGCGACACCGCATCGAAGCTGCTGACCTGCGCCGCCACCTCCTCCAGGCGCTCCGGCGGGATCTCCATCGCCGCCAGCGTCCGAGCGCCGCCCAGCTTTCTGGTATTTAGCACCGGCCCCACGCGACTCAGCGCCCTTTCGTCCAGCAGGCGCCGCAACCGCCGGAGGACCTCGCTTTCGCTCAGCCCCAGCTTATCGCCGGCCGCCAGGAACGGCCGCGAGGTCAGCGGAAGCCCGCCCTGCAGCTCGTTCAACAGCCGCTTGTCGTTCTCGTCCAGCTCAACTGCCATCCGCTGCTCCCGTCGAGGGTGGCTGATAGACGCAGTAGGGGTCCGACTCCATATAGTCGCCTGTGACAGCATAGGACCGCGCCCGCGAGCCGCCGCAGACGGCGCGGAAGTCGCAAACGCCGCACTTGCCCTTGAGCCGGCTGTAGTCGCGCAGGTCGCGGAATAGCATCGAGTCGCGGTAGATGTCGACGAAGGATTGCTCGCGCACGTTTCCGCCCGGCAGCGGCAAGAAGCCGCTCGGGCAGACGTCGCCGATGTGGCTGACGAAGGCGAAGCCGTTGCCGTCATTCACGCCACGGCTCGATTGCCCGAGCCCATCGGCAAAGCTGTAACCGGCGCCCGTAACCAGCAGCCCGCCCTTCGAGTCCGCCGCTTCCTGACGTCGCCGCTGGATAACGACTCGACGGTAATGTTGCGCTGCCGTTGTTCGCACGTCGAATGGCGCCGTCTTCGACAGGTCGTACAACCAGTTGAACACGCGCTCGTGCTCCTCCGGCGACACCATGTCCTCGCGCTTGCCGCGACCGGTCGGCACAAGAAAGAACAGGCTCCACATGACCGCCCCGTACTCGCCGACGACACCGGCAATCGCCTCCAGGTCGTCGATGTTGTAGCGACTTACCGTCGTTCCGATCTGCAGCGAGACGCCGACGCTTCGTATGTCTTCCAGTATCTCGAGTGTCTGCTGGAACGAGCCCGGCCGGCCCCTGAAGGCGTCCTGCACTTGAGCGCACGACCCGTCGAGGCTGATCTGCACCCGCGCGACTCCCGCCTCCTTCGCCTCCTGGAGCCGCGCTCGTGTCACCAGCTTCGTCGCCGTCGGCGCCAGCGCGACGCGGAGCCCGCTGTTCGCCGCGTAGTCCACCAGGTCGAGCATGTCCGGCCGCATCATCGGGTCGCCGCCGGTCACTACCAGAATCGGCCG
>JBEKKV010000002.1:0-125107 GCA_050010555.1 Dehalococcoidia bacterium | reverse complement strand
GGGAAGGGAGGCAAGAGGGGGAAGCGCGAGCTACCGCTGCCAGCGTTCGAGGCCATCCGGGTGGCACTGGCTGCTTTCGGCAAGGACCTCGACACGATGAAGCCGGAGGAGTCGCTCTGGCCCTCGCGGGGACGCAATGGCACCGGCAGCACAAGCGGAACGTTCTACGGAAACCTTCAGCCGTACCTGCGCAGGGCCGGGCTCCCTCGCGCCGGCGTGCACGTCTTCCGCCACAGCGCAGCCAAGCTCAGGCGTTGACGTAGGAGAGTCAATCGACGACGTGAGTCGATTCCTCGACCACTCGTCGCTGGCCGTGACGACGGTGTACTTGCGGCGACTGGAAGGGCAGGAGGATCGGCCCTGGGAGAAGGTGGCGATCGCGCTAGGGGTCTGACAATGTCGTGCACAAGGCCACTGGAATGACAGCAGCGCTGACAGCAACCAGGGCGGACTGCCGCGAACAGTAGTGGGCGACTCGGCCTTGAGCACGGACCAGATTGATCGTGTGGTGGACGTTAATGGACGGCCTTGGAATTACGTATACGGACTTTTAATCCGGGAGGCGAGGGTTCGAATCCCTCACGGCCCTTCAGCGAAGAGATACGAAACCCATTCGTATGAGTGGGTTTCGTTGTTCGGTCTCGCTGTTTGACAGCCAAGTTGACAGCCGCGCGACCCAAACTAGCGGCCCAGGACGACTTCCATAGCTTCGGCGGCCTCGCGCTGCATGGTGGGGCAGGTCATGAAGGACCTAGGGATCGCGCTTTATATCCCTAGACGCTGTAACGTCTACGCCTAGATTGAGCAGATTCGGTACAACGACGGTCCCCATCTTTATCGGGGCCCGAAGCGCGATGTGACTGACATGCTCAACCGCGTCGAAGATCCGCTCTTTGGGTAGTTCTTTGTTCGAGCGAACCGGTATTACCGCGAGCTCCCCTCCATCGACCCGCATAGTAGTAATGAGCATGCGTTTTGGTTCGCGGTATTCCTGATCGCCATATTCCTTGCCTCGCTTGCAGGTGGCGCCCTGTATTTCGAGGGGGCTGCCCGGACGCTCAACAACGGTGAGCTGGCACCCGCTGGGACAGATTATGCAGGTGATATGAGCGACCTTCTCTTGCACCACTCTATCGGGCCTCCTCTGGCTGGGGAACGATACGCACAGTAATTTCTTTATCCTTTATGGCCGACCGATCCAGTCTCGTAGTCACGTTGATCATTTCGCTAGGAATCACGTGCGGGCGCCAGCGCTTAGCGAGCACGGACCCGCCTGATTCGAGCAGAACTTGCGCGTTCTCATCCGGCGCCTTTGGACGGAATGAGAACTGAATCCTTGTATCCTTCGTCAAGTGATCGACGAATTGCGGAACTACGTATCCCACGTTATCTCCCGGGATAACCTGGATACGTTCCTGCTCCGAGGCGCCCTTAGCCAAGTTCTTGACGTATTGCGCCGCGTTGTTGCCCGCGCGTTGAGCCTCAAACGTTACCCAATCCACCAGGTCGTGTACCTGAAGCACATTGCCGGCAGCGAAAATTCCAGGCACCGAGGTCTCGCAAAGCTCGTTGACCACCGGGCCCCCGGTAGATGACAGCGCCACTCCCGCTTTTTGAGAAAGCTCGTTTTCCGGAATCAACCCCACTGAAAACAGCACCGTGTCGCACTCGATGTAGCGATCGGTGCCCTGCAAGGGGCGCCATTTGTCATCCACTTGCGAAATCGTGACCCCTTGTACGCGGTCCTTGCCGTGAATATGGGTGACGGTGTGGCACAGGTACAAGGGGATATTGTAGTCTTCGAGACATTGAACGCGATTTCGGATCAGACCCGCGGCATAGGGAAGCACTTCTACTACGGCGCTTACTTTTGCTCCCTCTAGCGTTAAACGGCGGGCCATGATCATGCCGATGTCCCCGGAACCGACGATCAGCGCGGACTTTGCGGGCATATAGCCTTCCATGTTTACGAAGCGTTGGGCAAGACCAGCGGGAAAGACCCCAGCGCAACGATCTCCCGGGACGTTGATGGCACCTCGGGCACGCTCGCGGCACCCCATCGCCAACACGACAGCCTGGCTTTTTATCATTACCACGCCGTCGCTCTTGTTGACCGCGGTAAGACTTCTATCCGGCTTAAGGTCCATAACCATCGTCCCGCACAGGACTTCTATGTTGGTATCCGCGAGTTGGTTGATGAAGCGCTGCGCGTACTCGGGCCCGGTCAGTTCCTCTTTGAAATACCGGAGTCCAAATCCGTTGTGAATACATTGCTGTAAAATGCCGCCGAGCTCGAAATCCCGCTCTAGAATCAGAACTCGCACGCCGTTCCTGGCAGCTTCGAGAGCCGCCGCGAGGCCGCTCGGCCCGCCGCCGATTACCGCGACATCCGCAGCAATTTCCTTCATTCCTACAAAGTCTCCGACGGAAGGTCCTTGGTCCGTCCGAACAACAAACGAGAGTTCTTACCCCTGAGCGTGACTTGCTCAACGGGTATTCTCAGCTCGCGCGCGAGGATCTTCATCAGCTTGGGAGTGCAAAACCCCCCTTGGCACCGTCCCATCTGGGCCCGAACGCGCATTTTTATGCCGTCGAGGGTGCGCGCGCCCACCGGGCGCTCGATCGCCTCCACGATTTCCTTTTCCGACACCATTTCGCACCGACACACGACTTGGCCTGCGCGCGGGTCCTGTTTGATGATCTTATCCAGTCCATCCGGCGCGGTCTCGCGCAGGCGAAACGTTTCGGCAATTTCGCCCCGGTACTTTTGCCTGGGTTTGAGCGGCAAACCCGCCTCGCCGAGCATACGCGCGATATCGACACCGATAGCTAGGCAGGAGCTCAGACCGGGAGATTGAATACCTGCCGCATTAAAGAAACCCCTCACTTTGCTAGGACCGACGACAAAGTCATCGCAACCGGCCTTGGCGCGTAGTCCCGCGAAGTTCCGGATCACTTTGCGCAGCGGCAGGTTCGGCACCAACTTGTCGCCGCCTTCGATGATTTCCCAAATGCCGCTGGTCGTAGTGGCGACATCCTCGCGGTCTTCGCAAAAGATACTGTTCGGACCCACGATAATGTTGCCGTGGGTGGTAGGGGCAACGAGAATGCCTTTACTTTGTCTGGTTGGAATAGGGAACAAGACATGATTGAGGCTAATCGCGCCCTTATCCAACAGAACGTATTCCCCTTTCCATGCCGAAATGGTGAAGGTGTTTAACCCGACCATCTGCTCCACTTTGTCGGAGTACAGTCCCGCGGCGTTGACCACATAGCGAGCCTGGAGCTGTTCGTGCGCTGTTTTGATAGTAAAGCGATCGGCGTGCGTGTCGATGCGCTCCACGGGCGATTCCAATAAGAACGTTGTGCCGTTCATCGCGGCGCACTCGCACAAACGAATATTCAACTCATAAGGGCTGACAATGCCCCCGGTAGGAGCATACATGACGGCCTTGACGTTCTTAGTCAACTCCGGCTCCATCTCGTGTATGCGCTTAGAATCGGTGATAAGTTCCACCGGCACCTTGTTTCGCGCCGCCTGCGCTATCAGGGTGTAGAGGTAGTCCATCTCGTCGTCTCGCACCGCGACGACAAATGTGCCGCACCGACGGAAGGGAATCTTTAAGTCCGCGCACACCTTGTCGAACATCGGGTTGGCCATGACGTTATACTTGGTTTCCAGCGTGTCGGTGGGCGCCCCGTAGCCCGCGTGTAATATGCCCGAGTTGGCTTTACTCGTACCCATCGCCACGTCGGCTTCTTTTTCGATTACCGCGACGTTTAGGTCGTACTTGGCAAGCGCCCACGCCACGGACGCTCCCGTGACTCCTGCGCCAATAATGGCCACGTCAAACACTTGCTGATCTTTCATGATTTCCTATTTAGATTACACGAGTCCCGAGGCTCCGCGGGAGGGCGTACGCTACGGGTTAGAGTTACTTCGTCGCGCATGTGCCGAAGCCCGTCGAGATTAACGTGGCCGTAGATTCGGAGGCCTACAGCTTCGAATATACATGACGTACGTCCGACCGACAACTCGTCCATCCAAAGAAAGAACCAATACACATTAGGCGTGCCGCGCGAATTGTGCATCCCGCAGATTCGGCGAAGACCGCAGGATGCGGGCCGAAGAGTCCGCCGCCTTCTAATCCAGGAGTCGAGGGTTCGAATCCCTCACGGCCCGCCAGTATCGCCGACCGCACAAAGAACCCTCTGTAGATCCGTCCGTACTTCAATATAGCGGCTCTTCGCCGTAATATGGACTTCATAGGACAAGCCTTTCTGAGATGGCACGTAAAGGAGCGCACAATGATCAAATCGAGACTGTGTGACCTGGTCGGCATCAAGTATCCAATCATCCAGGCCGGGATGGGGCCCTTCAGTAACAACAACCTTTGCGTTGCTGCCGCTAACGCGGGGGTCTTGGGGTTGCTTTCCACCAGTGGCGTCTTCAACAAAGACACCCAGCCGTGGGTATACAAAGGCTTCGTAAGCACTGCCGGCGCAGACTACGACGATGACATGCCGACTGTCATCGAAAAGGTGCTGAAACGGACCTACAACCTGGTCAAGGACAAGGGCGGCATCTTTGGTATCAACGTGATGGTCTCGGCGGAGGTCGTCGATCGCTCACGCGTCATAGTCGACACAGCCATAAAGGTGTGTGAGGAGAACCCGGACATCAAGAGGCATTTCAAGGTGATCTTCACGTCAGCCGGCGACCCTTTGGGCTGGAAGGACAAGATTAAGGGAGCGGGCTTCACCTGGATGCACGTTGTGCCATCCGTAAAGGGGGCCTTGCGCTGCAAGAAGGCAGGCGTCGACGTCATCGTCGCTTCCGGGCACGAAGGAGGTTTCCATACTTCCTGGGAGCCCGTCCACTCCATGATCCTGCTTCCGGCGGTAGTCGAAACGGTGTCCGATGAGAACACGCTGGTTTGTGGCGCAGGCGGGTACTCCGACGGAAAGACCCTCGCGGCTGCGCTCGTCATGGGCGCGGATGGCGCGCAGATGGGCACGCGCTTTCTGGCTACGCAGGAGAGCGACTTCCATCAGATGTGGAAGGAAGAAGTTGTGGCCGCGGGTGACAGAGCAACGCTCGTGGCGCGCGGTGTTGTCGGCCCTGCCCGCTGGCTGAAGACGCCCCGCAGTGTCGAACACGCCGCCAACACCCTTAAGAAATCGCCGGGCGTCTTCCTCGGCGCCCCTGATGACTTCGACACAATGGACATGTCCTTGATCGATTACGAAATCGAATCGATCAAAGCTGTCTTCGACGGCGACAAGGAAAAGGCGATGATGGCTGCCGGTGAAGTGGCGCAGCGCATCAAGGATATGCCTAAGGTTGACGATATGGTACAGGAGATCGTCAAGGAGGCCGAGACCATCCTGAGAAACGTTCCGAAGCTGCTGGCCTAGCCTGCCGGACTAGCCTGTCCTGATAGAAAAGAGCCGGTGGCCTGTGCCGCCGGCTCTTAACGTTCCCTCGCTGCCCCTTACCGCTCCGCCTCATTCACTCACAAGCGCACTGCGCAACAAAGAACATCGGTACGGCGTCCCTGATCGGGAGCGGCTCCATCCGCTCGGAAGTGAATAAGGCGACGCGCACGATTGCGTCGAGCGACCACGCAAACGGTACCCTTCGGGCCTTCCCGGCGAGGGTAGAGTACCAGCGCGGAATCGTCCGCTGGCCGTAGAAGGTGACTCGAGGGAAGTAGCGGCCGAGTAAAGACCGGAATTCATCGAAGCTGAACTCTACCGTATGATATGCTCCGAGCTTGTAGGAGGCGTCTCCATTGGGCGTGGAGATGAAAGCCGTTCCGCCCGGCTTCAGCACCCTCTTCAGTTCCTGTAGAAAAGGCCCAATCCTGTCCGGCTGCAGATGTTCAATCGTCTCGAACGATACAACCACGTCCACCGAGCCGTCGGCTACACCGAGCGCCGCCGCATCAGCGACGACATAGTGAGCGTTCACGCGCATATACCGGGAGCGCGCGTAGCTGATTGCCTCGCGAGAGACGTCGACTCCAAGTACCGTCGACGCGCCCCCATCCGCGAGAAGGGCGGTGCCGTATCCAACTCCGCAAGCGACATCCAGCACCCGTTTCGAAGCCACGGCGTCCCGCGCAAACCTGTACCGCGCCTCATGAAGGCGGTACAGATGCCGCATATACACCGGCGTCCTGTCAGGAACCAAGCGTTCGAGTTTCCTAACGATTCCGACCACTCCTAGAACGCGCGTCACAGCATCGACAGCTTTGGATGCGTCCTGCGGGGGCATCGGGCCAACATTATGGCCGCCCTGTTCGCTGCGTCAAGCAAGAGCAATTCCCTCAGGCGGCGGAGCTATTCCATCCGCCGAGACCGGCCTCGACGACCTCAACCGGGGCTCGACCGCCAAACGTCGCCATCTCATCCTCTACCCCGGCAGGGTTTCTCCCGATTGATCGGCTGCTCACGTTCCGACATCCTAGTTCAGGAGTGACAGCAAGGATGCCATCCCTGACCGTAGAGGAGGACACGGCAAGGCGCTCTCACGCCTGGCTGGCTATCGTTCTTGTTCTAGGGGCGGCGCTCGTCGCCTTTCTTCCCTCGCTACGTGATCGCTTTATCGCCGACGACTTTCTCCTCCTGAAATCGAGCCTTGATGCCGGCCCCGCGCGCATCTGGGTCTCGGACTTCGCGCGCGGCGAAACCGCCGGCGACCTGTACCGGCCGCTCGTCAACGCCTCGTTCCTCGTCGATCACTCTCTCTGGGGCCTCTCGGCGTTTGGCTACCACCTGACGAATGGCCTCCTCCATGTGGTCACGACGGGCCTGCTCTTCGTGCTGGCGCTCCGCCTCACCAGATCCCGCGGCATCGCCCTCGCTGCTGCGGCGCTCTTCGCCCTACAGCCCGCACACGCCGTATCGATAAGCTGGGTCTCCGGACGAACCGATTTGCTCGCCGGCATGTTCTATGCGCTATCGCTCGTGGCCGCGGTTCTCTGGCTGGAGGCGCCGGTCACATGTATCCGACATGCCTGGCTCGCGGTCGCGTTGGTGGGCCTTGCCGGCGCCCTCCTTTCGAAGGAGATCGGCCTCGCGATACCGGCGGTCTGGGCCGCGCTCGCTGTGATCCTCCTGCTCGAACGCAGGTCGCTCCGAACGCGGCGCGAGTTGATGGGAGCGGCGGTTCTCGCCTTCGCCGTTGTGGCCGTCTACTTCGTCATGCGCCACGCCGCGCTGGGCACGGTCCTGGGTGGATCGAGCCGCGCCACGATGAATCCGGTGCATCTAGTGAAGAACGCCATCTATTATGTGGCATTCTTCTTTGCTCCGGTGGCCAACCTCACCGGCTCCACGACCGCGCTGGGCGCCGCGCTCCTTGCCACCCTTGCGATAGGCCTGCTCGCCATTCGGGCGTTGAGGCGAGGCACCCTCACCCCCGGAGAGCTCGCCGCGCTCGTGGCCGTGACGGCGGCGCCACTTGCCATCGTCAGCACGGTCCGGGCTTCTTGGCTGGAGTACGTCCCCTCGTTTGGACTGAGCCTGTTGGTCGCCATCGTACTGGCGAAGAATGCTTCGGACCTCCCACCGTGGGTAGCCCGCCGGGCGGGGATCGTGGGCCTCGCGGCTCTCGTCGCGTACTTCGCCGTCTTCGCCCTTCCCTGGAGCCAGGACTATCGCGACAATGGCGAGCTTGCCGCTGCGACAATCCAGAGCATCGGAGCGAACGGCGACGACGCGTACGTCCTCAACGTGCCGATCGGGTCGCACAACGTCCCGCTATGGTCCGTGGGCCTCCCCCAGGCCGCGGCGCTGCTCGCCGATGAGCGCTCGACGCTCGTTCCGGTGAATTTCGTCGACGATGTCTCAAACTTGCGAGATGGCGTTGCGCCGCGGGCCGCAATCTGCGGCAATCTCGCGCTGGTGCAGCTTGGCACCGGCAGCGCCCTTACGCTGTACGACCGCACGGCGGTTCAATTGCGGTTTTCCGTGGGCTCCGCTCTCCCAAAGACCACTCTCGTTCGCGATGTCGCAATGACGGACGCGGGCCCCATCCTCGCCATCCCACACGACGGTGCCTCGCCCTCGTCCTTCCTCGCGTTCAACGCGGCGGGCGAGCTCGTGCCGGTGCAGTCGGACGCGTCGCTCTGTAACCGGTTGGATACGCTGTTCGCCCAAGGGCGCTAATCGCCAATCTGATTCGCCCCGGGCATTCGACGCCGTGACCGCCAAGAGCGGTCCGGGGCAACAGGCAGCTCCCGCCACTTGCAAAATCGCCTCACAGCTTGCACAATGGGTCATCGCTGGGAACAACTTCTGCGGGTTTGTGGCTATCTCATCGCGGCCGGGTTCGAGGAGGGAGGAGTGCGATGTTTCGACTTCTGAAGCGCCTGCTGAAGCTGGTAGGCGTGGCGTCGGTGGTTTTCTGGCTCTTCGGTGAACGCGGGAGATTCAAGCAGTCCACCTTCCAGATGGCGCGCGCGGCGGGAACGCGCGGCTTCCTGACCCTGAATTCTCTGCACGGCTACGTCTACGGCCGCTGGACGAATCAGTACATCAGCGTGCTCATCAACCAGTTCGTTCCGCATGCAAGCCCCGGCGCCAGGAAATGGCTCGCTGACCACTATCACGCCAAGGTCCTCACGCACGACCACGCGCGGGCAATCGTGAGCCTGGAGCACGACATCCCGCTGACTGACCTTGAGCAAATCATCCCCTACCCGGTGGCGCGCGACATCCTGCTCACCGCGCCCCTCGACATCGCCGCTTACGAATGCGCCTGCCGCCACGCGCGCAAGGAGCACTGCGAGCCGACGCAGGTGTGCATGGTCGTCGGCAAGGAGCCGGTGGAGTTCATTCTGGAGCACAATCCGCAGAGCAGCCGCCGCCTTTCCCAGGAGGAAGCGCTCCAGTTGCTGGAGGAGGAGCACCAGCGCGGCCACGTGCACACCGCCTGGTTCAAAGACGCCGTGCTCGACCGCTTCTACGCCGTCTGCAACTGCTGCAAGTGCTGCTGCGGCGGCATCGAGGCGATGACCAGGTACGGGATGCCATCGATCGTCTCGTCGGGCTATGTCGCGAAGGTCGACGGCGCGCTGTGCAACGGCTGCGGCGTCTGCGTGGAGGCGTGTCCCTTCGGTGCGCTGTCGCTTGCCGGCGAAGGCGTGGCGGTGGAGTGGGAGACGTGCATGGGCTGCGGCGTTTGCGAGGGGCAGTGCCCGCTCGAAGCCGTTACGTTGGAGCGCGACGAGCGCAAAGGCATCCCGCTCGACGTTACTTCGCTGGCGGTCAGCAGCCTCCGGCTCGCTGCGCCCCGGTCCACCGCCGACTGACCTCTGACCTCTGCACGCTTCCTTCACCGCCCACGGGTTCTCGTTCACGTGCCCGCCACATCCGACCCGTACGGTTAAGAGAGGCCGTCAGAAGGACGCGCCAGAATAGGAGAACGCAAGATGCGTATGCTAATGCTAGTCGATTTCCCGGTAGAACCCTTCAACACCCTCACCAGGAACGGCACCGTCGGTGCAAAGATTCAGCAGGCGTTAGAGGATATCAAGCCCGAAGCGGTCTACTTCAGTGAACGGGATGGCTTTCGCGGAGCGGTCCTGATCGTTGACGTGTCGGAGCCGTCAAGGATACCGGCGCTTGCGGAGCCATTCTTCCTCACCTTCAATGCTACCGTGAAGTTCAGGGTTGTGATGACTCCGGAAGACCTTGCCAAGGCGGGACTGGAGAAGATCGGCAAGCGGTACTGATTCTCTGGAGAGACGCCCGTGCCTCGAGTGCGGTTTGTCTGAGGCTGACAGGTGCAACCTTCATCATCGAATCGAAGAGGCCCGACAAGCCTTAGCTCGTCGGGCCCTTCTCGTTACGTGATTCTGGGTTTGTCGCGCGCCGGCGCTTAAGCCAGTTGCTGCTTTATTCGCTCGAACTCCTCAGCCGATATCTCGCCCCTGGCCAGCCGCTCCCTGGCTATGTCCAGCGGGCTCTTGTCGGCCCTGTGCGTTCCGACGACCCTGCTGAAAGCCCAGGCTGCCAGAGCAATGACAGCGGCCCAGAAGATTATGAACATCAGAAACCCCACAATTCGCCATCCGTCGCCAAAGCGATGTCCGTTGCGAAAAACGAGCGCTATTAGCGGTAGCGCCGCCAGCGCGACGCTCGACCTTGCCGAACTAAGTCTCATTACCTGCTTAACCTTTCTGGTACAAGTCCCCTATCAATTATAGCACCGGCAGATTCGACGAATGTATCAGGCAGATGTTAAGGAAGCTGGCGACCCATGCCCCCAGACAGGCGTGAGGCTACACTAAGAGGCACTCTTGGGATTGCGTTGTGTCGCGGCCCTGGATTTCATAGTGACCGGGCCTATGGAGGCGATTTGGAGCGACCCTGGCCAGCCGCCCGGCGGGGTACCCCTCGGACCCCGAACTCCGATCGCCCATCGCCGCTCTCCGCAGGCCCGGCCACCGCTGACGCCCGTGTCGCCCAGCCCGACTAGTGGCCTAGCCCCCCTCTGCGACGACGGGCTCCGATCCTCCCTGATTGGACAGCCTTAGAGATCTCCTCTCGACGGCGTTCTGGTTCTCCGGCTTCTGACGAGATCTTCTTGCATTTTCGTCGCCCCGCCGCTTGACTTTGGAGCGTCTATAATGAACAATGATTCTCGACAACGAAGACCGGTTCCAGTGTTCTAGACAGGCGTACCCAGAACGTGATGACTGGTTATCAGTTACATGTATTCTACTTCGCTTATCGGCCTTGTCAAGTCCTTTGGAGGGAAAACCATGGCTCATTGGGATTTTCTTACTAATCACGCCCTCGTCCTCATCGACGTGATCGACCACCCGCGCTCGACGCAGCGTGACATCGCCCTTGCCGTGGGCATAACGGACAGGGCCGCCTTCTCGATCCTCCGGGCTCTGGAGGAGGACGGCATGATCTCCCGTCAGAAGGTAGGCCGGCGCAATCGCTACTCGGTAAACGTCGAGGCCTTGCTGCGCCACCGCAGACAAGGTCCCTATAGCGTGGAAGAACTGGCCGCCGGCCTCCTGCGTCTTTCTGAGCGGGCGTCGGAGAGCGTCACGTCTCCCACGCTGTGAGTTGACAACCGTGCCGTTGGTGCTATAATCCACGGCGTCGACAGATCGCTCCTGATTAGCCCCGCTAATTCGTCTCCCCAACAGGGAGGTTGGAATGCACACATCGCCCCTCTCCCGTTTTGGTTTGTTCCGCCGGTTGGCGATTGGTCCGGCTTGAAATAGCTATCGGGCAGTCAAGAGTGGAGGAGATGAACTCATGAAACGCTTGATTCCGGTAGTCCTGGCTTTGGTAGCGACGGCACTATTCCTCAACTCCGGCTTGGCGCGACCAACCTTGGCGGCGGTCGGCACCTCGGTCTCTGCTGGAGACACGGGCACCTGTGCGGTGCTTGATGATGGCACTGCCAAGTGCTGGGGGATAGCTGCCGGCGTCCAGCACCTTTTGCCCACGACCGTTTCCGGCCTGAGCGATGCTGCTGCCATCTCGGTCGGATCTGATCATGTTTGCGCCTTGATCGAAGACGGAACGGTTGAATGTTGGGGCGGAAACAGCGCGGGCCAGCTTGGAGATGGAACCAGGACGGATCGAAACACTCCAGCGCTTGTCCCGGGTTTGGACGACGTTGTCGCCGTTGCCACCGGGGGGCAATTCACCTGCGCGCTGCTCGGCGATAGTTCGGTCCGCTGCTGGGGCCTCAATTCATATGGCCAGCTGGGGGACGGCACGACTACGAACCGAAGTAGCCCGGTAGCCGTCTCCGGACTTGACGACGTCGTGGCCATAGACAGCGGGGAATATCATGCTTGCGCCGTGCTCAATGACGGCACGGCCAAGTGTTGGGGGTGGAATCAGTACGGTCAGCTGGGAGATGGAACAACATCGAATGAAACGACGCCGGTAGATGTGTCGGGTCTGAACAATGCGGTGAACCTCGTTTCAGGTGATGTTCACACCTGCGCTTTGATCAATGACGGCACGATCGAATGCTGGGGTTCCAATACCTTCGGCCAACTAGGGGATGGAACGAAGACGAAACGAACCTCTCCCGTGACCGTATCTGGCATTGGCAATACAACCGCCGTCGCCGCGGGATTCGGTCAAAGCTGCGCCTTGCTAAATGATGATACCGTGAAGTGCTGGGGAGAGGGCGGGGACACGGGCGACGGAACGGGAACGGATCGGACCACGCCGGTAGCGGTTCTAGGGCTAAGCAACGTGGTTTCCGTGTCAGCCGGAGGGTACCAAACCTGCGCTCTCTCCAACGTTGGAACGGCAAGGTGTTGGGGCAGCAACTCGTATGGTCAGTTGGGCATCGGCGAAACATCGGGAGAAATGTTGCAACCGATGAACGTCGTGGAATTCCCCGCTTGCGTCTCGCCCCCCGACGACCATTCCGCCGCCAGCACCCAGATTGGCTCCCTTCCCTTCGCAGACAACTTCTCGACAAGGTGTGTTGCGGAACAACCGTACCAGCCGCGCCCTTGCGGCATGGGAGGATCGAGCGTGTGGTACAGCTACACGCCGACCGTTACCGGCACCCTCGAGGTCAGCACCGCGGGAAGCGACTTCGACACGGTCCTGGCAGTCTATGCGAACTCCAACTACCTGGCATGCAACGACGACTCAGGTGTTGATCTGACCTCATTGGTGACATTCCCCGCTGTTGCCGGCACTACCTATCAGTTCCAGGTCGGCGGCTTTGCCGTGAGCAAGGGAGATGTGATCTTCAACGTCCTGGCGCCGTCGCCCACTCCACCCACGCCGACGCCAACTTCTACCGCGACACCGTGTCCTCCGGGGGCTTGTACACCGACGCCTACACCCACCGCAACACCAACGAGCAATAGGCCTTGGGTAGAGGCCTCCATCGATGAGACCGTCAACGGTCAGCAGGGGCCTATCACAGTCAATGTGGGTGATTCGATCACCTTGCGCTGGGTCGTCACGAACCTGGGTCCCCGCAGAATGGATGTCTGGGTCACTGACGAACTTCTCCCCGATCTTAACGACGATAACAACAACTGCTTTTACCTCGCGGTGAACGGAACGTGCGAGAAGTCGCTGACAGTGCCTATGAACACGCTCGGCGTCTTCACTAACGTCGTTAGCGTGGAAGCGTGCGGCATTCCGCCCTGGCCCAACTCTTGTGAAGGTATTGGCGGCAATGACTGGGTCAAAGTAAACGTCCTGGATCCGGCGGCGTCTACCAGCAGTCCTGCCGTCGGCGGTATCGCCGAGGTGCCTGACGATGCCACGACTGGTAAATCAACCTCATCGTCAACGCCGTTCGCTTTACTGACAGGCATCCCGATGGCAGCAGCGGCGGCTATCGGAGCAGGCACCTGGTATGCGCGGAGGCGCTGGCGGAGGACGCGCTAATCGCTAGTCGGCACTTTGTCTTTGGGGACGAACTCCAGCGATAGCGAGTTGATGCAGTAGCGCTTGCCGGTTGCCGTCGGGCCGTCGTCGAACACGTGGCCCAGGTGCGAGCTGCAGTTCGCGCAGGTTACCTCCGTACGCCGCATCCCGTACGAGTAGTCGTCGGTGTATTCGATGCGCTCGTTTCCTTCGGCGCGGTCGAAGGACGGCCAGCCGGTGCCGGAGTCGAACTTCGACTCAGACGTGAACAGCTCTGTGCCGCAGACCGCGCAGCGATAACTGCCCGGCGCGTGGTTGTCCGTATACTTGCCGGAAAACGCCGGCTCGGTCCCCTTTAAGAAGCAGACGTTGTACTGCTCCGGCGTCAGCTTCTCCTTCATCTCATCGGTTACTTTCATTTTGCTTGCCTTCACCGGTACTCCTCCTTCACCTCATCGCGGAAGTCGCGTAGCAGCTTCCGGATCTTGGGTTCGATTACTATCGAGCAATAAGACGCGTGCGGGTTGGCGTCGTAGTAGTCCTGGTGGTAGCCCTCAGCCGGGTAGAACCGCGAAAACGGCTCGACGCTGGTCACGATCTTGTCCTGGAACTTGCCCGACGCCTGCCACCTTTCGCGAGACGCCTCCGCCGCGCGACGCTGCTCTTCGTCGTGATAGAAGACTGCCGAACGGTACTGGTGGCCGACGTCGGCGCCTTGCCTGTCGAGTGTCGTCGGGTCGTGGGTCGACCAGAAGACGTCGAGAAGGCTATCGTAGGAGACGACGTGCGGGTCGAATGTGACCTGCACCGCCTCCGCGTGACCCGTATGGCCGCTCGAAACCTGCCCGTACGAGGGGTTCTCCATCTGGCCGCCGGTGTAGCCGGACGTGACTGACTGGACGCCCCTGATTCTCTTGAAGATCGCCTCGGTGCACCAGAAGCAGCCGCCGGCGAATGTTGCTGTTTGGAGTACGCCCGATTCCGCTTGCGGCTCCTCGGGCGCTTCTGCTGGCATTGCCATACCCCTCACCATCCTCTCAATTCAATTCTAGCAGAGTCGTCAAATGCCTGAACGGAAGTTGACAGCCTGACAGGTTCAATTATAATCAGTCCATCGGCCCTCGCAAGGTTCGGTTCCCGACGACGCCTCAGGAGGCCTCACGATGCGTCTTTCGCTCCCAAGACCGCTGCTCCCGCGCACAGCAGCGCATTCGGCCGGGGCGAGAAGGGTCGGCCTGACGATTGTTATCGCCTGCCTGGTGTTGACGGCGCTTTCTTGTGGCCGCGCGTCGGCCAAGCGGCAGGTGGCAGCGGCGGAAGCCCAGCGCACCACCACGCAGGTCCCCGGACCGACGGCGACGCCAACTCCAATCGACCCGGCATCGAGCAAGCCGCTGCGGATGATGATTATCGGCGATTCGCTCGGAATCGCGCTGGATCCCGGCTTGACGGACGTGGGACGAGACTGGAACTTCTCGATCCTGAATCGCGGCGGTCTCTTTTGCGGCTTCCTCCCATCGGACATGATGATCGACATGACCGGGAAGCTCTCAATAGAGCACGAGCAACAGTGCCAGCAGTGGCGGAACAGTTGGGCCTGGGACGCCATGAACTACCAGCCGGACGTGGTCCTGATGTTGTTCGGCGGCTGGGACTACCCGAACCACATCGTGAACGGGGTTACCCTCAAGACCGGCACCCTGGAATGGAAACAGTATGTCCTCGACCACGTGCAGGCGATACTCGACAATGTGGTCCCGCCGAACGGCAAGCTAATACTGCTGACGTGGCCGTACCCGCGACCAGACCTCTGGCTGATGCTGTCCGACGGCGGCGCGGCGGCGGAAGCGGACGCCCGCTGGCGCGACGACGAGTTGAACGCACTGTACCGTCGCTTCGCCGAGGAACATCCGGACAGAGTGTCGCTCATCGACCTGGCGAGCTTCATTTGCCCTCATGGCAAGTTCGAGGACCTGTACATCGACGGCGTCCGCATGCGCTACGACGGCGTTCACTTCACGCCGGAAGGCTCCTACGTCGTCGCTCGCTGGCTCGCGCCTCAAATCGCGGCCGCGGCTGCTGGAGAAGTCTTCCCCAAGCCCGCCAGCGCGCAATCGACCCCGTCCGGCTCTCCTTAACGCTCAGCGCACGAAGCGGCTCACAAGGCGAAACGCAGATTCGTCAAGCCTCCCATAGACTCGGATGAGATGCGCTAGCGGCCTCTTGACAGGCGGTGTATAATGCGTGTCTCTAAGAGCCCGGGCTGGCCGCAGGCTTCCCTTCCCGAGCGGCTGGCGGGAAGCGGGCCGCGGCTAAGGGCACGGCGGACAAGATGTCGGCAGCGTGTCTGCGATTGATGAGGGCCAGGGGCCCAGGGCGCAAGCCTTTGATGAAGGCCGACTGGAGATTCTCCGGCCGGTTTTTGTTTGCGCGCTGCGTCGAACACTAGAGCATCGTCTACGCGACATAAAGAGGCCCCGATGGTGGTGGCCAACGGGGCCAAGCTAAGGAATGCGGGCGCAGACCCTAGCACTTTGCATTCTAAAGGGTCGGCTCTTTGGACTTCAACCGTGAGGGCCTCGTTGGCGAAAGGAGGTGACGACGGCAGCACATAGCGGGGTTGGCCGCCGTCGCGTGGCGATGCCGCTCGCGGCCCCAGTACGAACGGCGGCGATTTGGCCCGACGGGCCCAGCCGGAAGTACTCAACCATGGGAGGTACGACTCGAGAAGGCCCGTCGAGCAGCAAGAAACGAGAGGTTAGAACATGAAGAAGACAGTCTCGGTTCTAGTTGGTGCGGTTTTGTTGGCGGCGATAGCCCCCGTCCTCGCACTCGCCCTGCTGCACTCCGTTGGCGGATCGGCGCAGGCGCAAGCGCCGCCGGCGAGCTTCTGGAAGGTTTCCATGCCCGACCTCGGCCAGCACTCGGACGCCTGGTGCTGGGCCGGGGCGGCTGCCGACTCGTTCTGGTGGTTCGCGGATAACGCCGGGCAGACAGGGCTGTTGGGCGGCGCGGGGGAACCGTGGAAGAACACCGAAGCTGCAAGCACGAACCCCGCGAGCCCCTGCTGGTACGATGCGCGCGACCCCGTCGACGGGGCGGCCATTCTCGGCTACCCAACCGTCTTGCGAAAGATGGCCGAGAGCACATTCAAGGATGCCAACCAGAACGGCATCAAGGATGCCGGTGAGGCCAACTACTGCTACGGCCAAGGGGTTGAGGAGTGGGATTACCTGATCGGCCTCAGGGACTATGTGAACAACTACGGCAGCGGCCTGGCGGTCCACGACATCCTCGACCCGGCCAAGTGCGGGATCGGCACCGGGCTGATAGTCAACCGGACCGTGCCCACCATGAACTCTCGCAACCCGTGTGGCCCGGGAGCAGTCGCGCCCGGCGGCGTGCCCGGTGTCAGCCAGGTCGCGGGCCCGCCCCAATTCGCGGATTACCAGACCGAGCTGAGTAGCGGCCAGGACGTTCTGCTGTGGCTGGAGAGGATGACTTCCCCAACGCCCGAGACCGCCCACGTGGTCGCCGGCGTAGGCTACAACAGCGTTGGGGGCGCGTTTGGCCTTGGGACTATCACCGTCTCCGATCCCTGGACCTACGCCACCAATCCCCCCCTGCCACCTGTGGCCAGTGCGTCTCACACTGACGGCCTCGTGCCACCGTGGCAGAGCAAGCCCGACCACAACACTTCGCCGAACCACGGGGCACTCCCGGCAACCGAACCGTACAACCTGTGCGATGTAACTCAAGTCGCCCCTCTCAAGATCCAGTGCTACGACGAAGACGGCAACGGCGTCCTGCCTTGGTCGGTCGTGGACATGATCTTCGTGTCGCCCAACCCGGCGACTAGCACGCCCACTCCCACTCCGACCACCACGCCGACGCCAACTCGGACGCCGACGCCAACAAACACCATACCCCCCGGCTACGTGGGCGGCGTGGCAGAGCCGCCGGACGTTTCCCCCGGCGCTTCGGGAGGCACGTCGGTGCCATACGCCGTCATCGGCGGGACGATTGCAGGCTTACTGCTGCTGGGCGCAGCAGGCTGGTACGCAAGGAGGCGCCTGCTGACGTAAGCGGAGCCGCATACCACCGCTAGGGGCTCGTCGGGACGCACATCAGCCGCCTTGATCCCGGAAATCGAAGGGCTGAGGGTCGGGTGGGTTGGTTGTGGTGCCTGACGAGGGAATCTGCCGTCGCTGACCTCGCCACGATCAGCGGAGACGCTTCACGTTGGCGCGGCCGAATTTCTGCAACAGCCGGCGGAGAGCGATGCGCTCCTCGTCGGTCAGGACGCCGAACATCTCGTCGCTCACGGCTATAGCGTGGGAGCGGACTTCGTCGTGGACGTGGCGGCCCTTGGCGGTCAACTGGATCAGCACCAAACGCCGGTCGTTCGGGTCCTTGGTGCGTTTCACGAGACCGCTCGCGCACATCCGGTCGACGAGCGTCGTGATGCTGGGGCTTTCCTGGAGCAGAAGCCGGGCGAGCCTTGTTATCGGCAGAGGGCCGGATGCCTCGGCGAGCAGCGCCAATACGGCCGCCTGCGGCACCGTCAATCGCCAGGCTGAAAGCGCCCTCTCTGACTCTTTCCGCAGGATGGCGAAGGCAGCGTAGAGCCCCGCCCATTCTTCTCGATCCGCCGGAAGGCTGCTTTCGGTCATGGTTGGCTCTCGATCGATAATAGAGACTATACTCCGGCCAGCACATGAAAGCGACATCAGGGAAAGCATGAACTCCGGGCCAGAACTCCATAATAAGCTCGAACGTTCCTTTTATGAGCGCGATGCTCGCACAGTGGCGAGAGGGCTCCTCGGCAAGTACCTGGTGTACGAGCCGGCGGGAAAGCGTCTGGCCGGCAAGATCGTCGAGACTGAGGCGTACCTGGGCGTGCGGGACACGGCGTCCCACGCCTCCCGCGGCCGGACCAGGCGCACGGATGTGATGTTCGGCGAGGGCGGGCGTCTGTACATGTACTTCATCTACGGCCTGTTTTGGATGATGAACGTTGTGACGGAGACAGAAGGCCGCGCCGGCGCGGTCCTGCTGCGCGCGCTGGAGCCCGTGGAAGGCGTCGAAGAGATGGCGGCGAATCGCCGCGGGAAGGACCGCCGACTCCTCGCTTCCGGGCCGGCGCGGCTAACTTGCGCCCTCGGCGCCGGCGGCAGCCTGAACGGCGTCGACCTCTGCGGAGACTCCATCTGGATCGAGGACAGGGGCGAAAGGGTCACAGCATCGCAGATCGAGGCGACGCGGAGAGTGGGCGTCGCCTACGCAAAGGAGTGGAAGAACCGAAAGCTGCGGTTCTACCTGTCGGGAAACGACTTCGTTTCGAGGCCGCGGCTATAGGCCGTCGTCGTCGGCTACTTCAGCCAGGGTAAACCGAACGAGTTCGCCTCGGCGGCCCAGCCTTTGACGGCGCTCGTCTGGACAAGCCACCAGCGGTAGCCCCCGGCATCGACGGGGCCATCCTTGATGGTGACCGTCGTCCCGTCGGAGAGGCAGCCGACGACGTTAGCGTATTCTGACGGTGCGTCTCTGACGTTGAGGCAGGAAGAGCCGGTGTTTACGACTTTGGCGTGGGCGCCGATCTTGAACTTCGGCGCAACGGTGGGCGCGGCGGTTGGCGTTGGCGCCACAATCTGCGAGCCCGGGGGATTCGCTTTGAGCAGCGGCCAGACGGCTGTGTTGGTGACGCCGTAGCGCCAGGCGGAGACGCAGCCCATGCCCAGGGCGTACGCGTGGGTGAGGAACCTGACCCAGGCGTCGAGCGTCGAGTCGCCCTGGCCAACCGGCTGGATGGGAAGGCCGTAGCTGCTGAACATGCTGCTGGACACGTCCAGGAGGAACTCGGGGCAGATGCCGCGCTGGCCCGGGTCGAATCCGGCGGCCTTGAAGTCGCTGGCGTTTTCAGAGGTGTTGAACGTCTCCCAGTAAACCATCGGCTCGATGACCTGCGCTATCGAAGCGAACTGGGCCACCGGGATGTTCGGCATCACCCAGGGCCGTGGCTCGATGCAGAGGCCGACAACGCCGTTCGGCTGCTGGCGCCGGAACTCCTGCGCGAAGGCCGCCGCGTTTTGCGGCGTACCCGCCCAGTAGCCCGCCCACGGCTCGAGATCGATTACGACGCTGCGGGCGCCGGCGCCGATGACCTGAGCGCACATCTGCGCCTCAGTCATCGGATCAACACCGTTCAGAACGCAATACGTGTGGAACGGAACGCCGTTTTTCTCGAAGTAGTTGGCCAGGTTCTGCACCTGGGCGGGACCGGTCACCGCCTGAGGAGACTTGTCCCAGTCACCCATCCAGCGGGTGCCGTTGTGCGTCTTGAGGATGATTCCGAGGTTGTACTGCGCGAGGACAGAGGCCAACTGCTGCGGCGTGCCATCGGTGCTGAACTGCCAGACCCAGGCCAAGTGCGTTTTCGGAATGACCTTCTTTTGGTCGACCGGTTCAACCGGCGGAAGACAACTGGCGGTTACAGCGGCGGCGCCGGCCATCGCAGAGAGAGCGAGCAGCCGGCGTCGGGTGATTTGGCGTTCGAGCAAAGAGAAGCCCGAGCTTGCGGCATTGCCTGAAGGCTCGAAGTCTCCCATACCGCCTCTTTCCCTTTCCTTCAAGCGCGCGGAGCTATAGACTAGCCGCCGCCTTCACGATTGTCAAGGCCAAACAGGGGCGCAAGCGCGTTTTTCAGCGCATTGTTACAACGTTCTTCACGGGGAAGGGTTAACGGACGGGATGCCCGGCGTTGCGCCCACATACGAAGAGAGCCACCGCGTT
Source organism: Dehalococcoidia bacterium (assembly GCA_050010555.1). Taxonomy (GTDB): domain Bacteria; phylum Chloroflexota; class Dehalococcoidia; order DSTF01; family JALHUB01; genus JALHUB01. The sequence continues at coordinate 104,926 of JBEKKV010000002.1, read as the reverse complement.
GGATGGCTCTCTCGGCTGGCTTCTGATGGCGCTTATCGCGAACCGCCCTGCCGGTTCTGGCCGCCCGCCGACCCGCCGCCGCTCCGCGACCGCCCGGTTGAGCGCGAGCCGCCGGTCGAGCGCGACGGTGTCGTCGTGCTCCGTTTCGGACGCGCGGCGGATGTCGTCTCCGCCTTCTTTACTCCGCGGTCGCCGTCCTTCTCGGGCTCGCGCTTGAGCGCCGTGGTTACACGATGGATGCGGTTCTCTTCGCCGTGATATGTTTCCATCGCTTTTTCGCGCACCTTCTTGAAGATCGACGGCGCGCGCTTCGCGGACTTCCCCAGCGTACTGGCAAGACGCACATCTTCTTTAATTGAGCGTGGCATCGTTCCACCTCCCTTTCGCATCTACGTCTCTTCGGCAGATACCCACAAATCTAGTATAGCGACTGGCTAATCGCCGGGAGTGAAAAGGGTCTGAGAGATGGTGGCCGTCGCGTGATAGAATGATGAAGATTCGCGGGACGGGCCGAAGGAGGCGAGCGCCAGATGCAAGAGAATCAGGAACACCAGGAGACGGTATCGGACGAAACCAGGCAGGAAGTGGTCGGCTACCTGAGGCACCAGGCGTCGAAGTCCTCGGCTGACCTGTTGGGGCTTATCGACCGGTCGGAGGGATGGATCGACCGCTCGCTGGAAGGCGTGAGCGAGTCGCAAGCGAAGTTCTGTCCCGAGCCCGGCGAGTGGTGCATCGCGGACATCCTCCGGCATGTCGCGAAGTCGACGCGCGGGACGGCGCGGCTGGTCACGGCGCTGATGGCCGGCGAGAACGCTTCCGCGGGCGGCATCGCGCCCGTTATCGAGGGCGGAAACGAGACGCTGGCGGAGCTGCGACGCGGCGTCGCGGAATCGTTCGACGACCTGCGCGCGGCTATCAAGGCGATTCCCGAAGGCGTGGACTCAAGAGCAACGGCGAATCACCCGTTCTTCGGCGACCTTACGTGCAAGGAGTGGGCGGCGTTCGTGTACGTCCACGCCCGCGACCACGCCGACCAGATAGAGAAAGTCAAGGCCGCTCCAGACTATCCGAAATAGATCGGAAGGAACGTTGGTTCTCAGCGACAGGTCTATCCGCGAGGAGCTGGCGAGCGGCCGGCTGCGCATCGAGCCGCTGAGCGACGACGCCGTCCAACCCTCCAGCGTCGACCTCCGCCTCGACCGCCTCTTTCGCGTCTTCAAAACCGGCGCGCGCTCCCAGATCGACGTCCGCGAGCCCTGCGACGACTGCACGGAGCTTGTCGCCGTCGACGAGGGCAAGCCGTTCGTCATCGTGCCGGGCCAGCTCGTCCTGGCCAACACGCTGGAGACGATCACGCTGCCGGACAACCTCGTCGCACGCCTGGACGGACGCAGCTCGCTGGGGCGCCTCGGCCTGCTGGTGCACGCGACCGCCGGCTACGTCGACCCCGGCTTCAGCGGCAACCTAACGCTGGAGCTGGCGAACGCGTCGCCGCTGCCCGTTGCTCTCTACGCCGGCATGAAGGTGTGCCAGATATCGTTCCTGCGCCTGTCGACGCCGGTGGAGCGCCCGTACGGGTCGCCCGGGCTGGGCAGCAAGTACCAGGGACAACAGGAGCCCACGCCGAGTCGCATCCACGAGGACTTCAAAGACCGATCTTAGGTAGAATATCGACAGCGCTTCCAGTGGGAAGCTATCCCGCCAAGACGGTCTCGAACCGAAGGCGAATGATGACCGACTCCATGGCACGCGCCCTTGAGCTCGCCCGCCAGGCGCTCGGCACGACGAGCCCGAATCCCGCCGTCGGCGCGGTGCTCGTCAAGGACGGATGCATCGTCGGCAAGGGCCATACGCAGCCGCCCGGGGGCCCGCACGCCGAGATCGTCGCTATCAAGCAGGCGGGGGCAGATGCGCGCGGCGCGACGCTCTACGTGACGCTGGAGCCGTGCAGCCACTTCGGTCGGACGCCGCCCTGCACGAAGGCGATCATCGAAGCGGGCATCCGCGAAGTCCACTACGCACACGACGACCCCGATGCGCAGGGCCGCGGCCATGGCGCACAGGAGCTGCGAGAGGCCGGCATCGAAGTCCACGCGGGCGAGGGCGAAGCGGAGGCGCGGCGCATCAACGAGGCGTACATCAAGCAGCGTCTCACGGGCCTTCCCTTCGTCATCGCCAAGTGGGCGATGAGTTTGGACGGCAAGATCGCTGCAACGAGCGGCGACTCGCGCTGGGTGAGCGGGCCGGAGACGCGCGAGTGGAGTCACCAACTCCGTACGAAGATCGACGCCCTCATGGTCGGCGTCCGAACGGTGCTCATCGACGACCCGCAGCTCACCGCGCGACCCGGCGGCATTGACGCCGAGCGGCAGCCGCTTCGCATCGTCGCCGATAGTCGCGGTCGCACGCCGGTGACTGCCCGCGTTCTCGACGGCCCGGGACGGGCGCTGCTGACGACGACGTCGGCCTCCGGCGCGGCCTGGCGCCGGCAGATGGCAGAGGCCGGAGCGGAAGTGCTGGTCCTGCCGGAGCGCGACGAGCGCGTCGACCTGGAGGGTCTGCTGCGCGTCCTGGGCGAGCGACAACTGCTCAGCCTGCTCGTCGAGGGCGGCGGCGAGCTTCTCGGAAGCTTCTTCAACGCCGGCCTAGTCGATAAGGTGCACGCGGTGATTGCGCCGCTGGTCATCGGAGGCAGAGAGGCGCCGGCGGCGGTCGCGGGACGCGGCGTCGAGCGCATGGCGGAGGCGCTTCGGCTGGTCGAGGTGAGCGTGGAGCGCCTCGGCGACGACGTGCTGGTAACAGGCTACCCGATCCGGCCTCCGGGTGCGTAGGTCAGCGTCTCGTCCGACCGCTTGGCCATGACCGCGTGGGCAGGATGCCCGCTCTACCCGAGAGGAACCTCCGCCTAAAGGGGAGTCCAGAGGGGTCCTCCCCTCTGGCGGGGTATAAGGGGTGCCCCCTTAGATACCCAAGAAGCCCCCTGGGCGGGCGGGTGGGAAAGATAACGGTTGATAGCGGTGGCGGCAGCGGGGGGCGGGGGCAAACGCAGCGCTGGAGAAAGAGGCAAAGCTATGTTCACAGGCATCATCGAAGAGGTGGGCGTCGTCAGGCACAGCGGCGACGGCAAACTGATCATCGAAGCGCGGCGCACGCTCTGGGGCACGAACCTGGGCGACAGCATCGCCATCAACGGCGTCGACCTGACGGTCGCGCACATGAATGAGGAGTGCTTCACGTTCCACGTTATGCCCGAGACGTATCGACGCAGCGATCTGGGCGCGCTGGCGAAGGGCGACGCGGTGAACCTAGAACGATCGCTGACGCTGGCCAGCCGGCTGAGCGGCCACCTCGTGCGCGGCGTCGTCGAAGGGACGGGGCAACTGCTGTCGTTCACCCCGGAATCGGACGCCATCCTGGCCCGATACGCCGCGCCGCCTGAGCTCATGCGCTACGTAGTCGTCAAGGGGCCAATCGCCGTCGATGGCGTGAGCCTGACGGTGGTGGAGCGCGACGCTGCTTCCTTCGTCGTGTCGCTGGTCGCCTATACGCAGGCGAACACGAACCTCACTCGCCGAAAAGTCGGCGATGCGGTAAACTTGGAGACGGACATCATCGCCCGCTACGTGGAGCAACTGCTAGCGGAGCGGGGACAAGCATAGGGAGGCAGAAGGTGGCTCGAAAAGCCCAGAGCGAGCTTTCCTCAATCGAGGAAGCGATTGAAGAGTACCAGCGGGGGCGGTTCGTCATCATCGTCGACGACCGCGACCGCGAGAACGAAGGCGACCTGACGCTGCCGGCCCAGTTCGTCGACGCCGACGCGATCAACTTCATGGCCCGCTACGCCCGCGGCCTCATCTGCATCGCCATGACCGCCGAGCGCCTCGATGAGTTGCGCATCCCCCTCATGGTGGGCCGCAACGACTCCCATTTCGGCACCGGCTTCACGGTGTCGGTAGAGGCGCGCAAAGGCGTAACGACAGGTATATCAGCAGCCGACCGAGCGCGGACGGTGCAGGTGCTTGCCGATCCCGACAGCGCCCCCGAGGACCTGGTTATGCCGGGACACACGTTCCCGCTGCGGGCCCGCGAAGGCGGCGTCCTGGTGCGCGCCGGCCAGACAGAGGCAACCGTCGACCTGTGCCGTCTGGCGGGACTGGGCACAGCGGGCGTGTGCTGCGAGATCATGCGTTCGGACGGTACGATGGCTCGTCTGCCCGATCTCAAGCGCTTCGCTTCGCGTCACGGGCTGAAGATCATCAGCGTCAACGACCTCATAACCTACCGATTGCGCAAAGACCGGCTGATCGAGCGGGTCACCGAGACGGTGCTGCCGACGCCTTACGGCCACTTCCGCGCCGTCGCCTACAAAAGCATGATTGACCCCGACGAGCACCTGGCGATGGTCATCGGCGACGTCACGACGCCCGAGCCGGTGCTGGTGCGCGTGCACAGCCAGTGCGTGACCGGCGACGTGTTCGGCAGCCTGCGCTGCGATTGCGGCGAGCAGATCGAACTGGCGATGCGCCGCATCGGCGAAGAGGGTCGCGGCGTGCTGCTCTACATGCGCCAGGAAGGCCGCGGCATCGGGCTCCACAACAAGCTGCGCGCCTACGCTCTGCAGGACGAAGGTCTTGACACGGTGGAGGCCAACCACGCCCTGGGCTTCCCGGCCGACCGGCGCGACTACGGCATAGGCATGCAGATCCTGGTCGACCTCGGCATCCGCGAGATGCGGCTCCTGACGAACAACCCGGAAAAGCGCGCCGGCCTGGAGGGCTACGGCCTGAAGGTCGTCGAGCGCGTGCCCATCATCGTCGAGCCCAACGCCTTCAACATGCGCTATCTGGAAACAAAGCGCACGAAGTTGGGACACCTCCTCGACGCAAAGGGTATAATCGAAGGTGACGGCCAGTATTAGGCGGTGACGATTGTCGCGAGTCCTGGAGGGAGAACCGGGAAGCAGCGGCCTGTCTTTGGCCATCGTCGTTTCCCGGTTCAACCAGGCCCTGACCGAGAAGCTGCTCGCCGGCGCCAGGGAAGCGCTGACGAAATGCGCAGTCGACGATAACGCCGTCGACGTCGCCTGGGTACCGGGCTCGTTCGAGTTGCCGCTGACAGCGAAGCGCTTCGCCGAAACAGGCCGATATCAGGCGATCGTCTGCCTGGGATGCGTCCTCCGCGGCGAGACGCCTCACTTCGACTATGTAGCCGGGCAGGCTGCGGAAGGCATCGCCCGGGTGGCGCTGGAGACGGGAGTGCCGGTGGCCTTCGGCGTCGTCACAGCGGACACGCTTCAGCAGGCGGTCGAGCGGGCCGGCGGCGCGCACGGCAACAAGGGTTACGACGCCGTGATGACCGCCGTGCGCATGGCGAACCTGCTGAAGAAGATTGACGCAGTGGGGGAGAAGGAGCAGGGATAGTGACCTACATGGAAGAAGTGAAGGAGCCAACTCCTGACGACGACATCTGGGAGCAGCCGGTCATCGGCGAACAGCCTGACGGTCTGACCAACGACGCGTTGGGGCTGGCACACAAAGCGCTGGACAAGTTCCCTGAGCTGCGGAAACGCTACAGCCGGCTCGCCGGACCGGCCGCGGTCCTTTCCACCGGCGCCGTCCTTCTCGCGGGCATCGCCATCACGCGCCGTCTGCGTCGCGGAGAGACGCCGGACGAGATCCTGGAAGGCCTGACGCCCGAGGAGATAGAGAACGCCGTCCGCCTGGACGGGACCGAGGGCGAAGAGGAGGAATAATCCGGACGCCGTCTAGGTGACCTTGTAAACATGGTCGCCGTGACGCACGCGGTCCTTCACCTTGATTCCCACGGCCTGACCCGGTTTCGCCTCTTCAACCCCCACGCCATCGATCTGCATTGAGTCCACTGCCTGCTCCAGGTCCGTGGTGTGCCCTTTGACATGGATGGTATCGCCGACGCGCAGCGTTTCGCTGAGCTCGATGCCGGCGACGTTGATCCGGGCGAAGAACTCGTTGATGACGCCTATTTGCTGCTCAGCCATGGTGCCGCTCCTTCCGCTTGGCTGCCTTGTCCCTGCCAGGCGCTATCCCGCGTAGGTCGGGGTCCCGCCCGACCGCTCCGCCAGTCAGTATACTTCCTGTCTGCGGCCATGTCATAATAATGATAGCGAATTCGCTTTCGGAGACGTTTCTCCAGAGGATATCTGCATGCTAGGGGTTACAAGGCTCTTGTGCGGGACCGTCACGCCCGGCGACGCGTTGCGCTTCGGACGGCTTTCCGGCGAGTTGCCGCCGCATCTGCTGCACTACTCGCAGGACAAGAAGCCGGTTATCGCCTGGAACGTGACGCGGCGCTGCAACCTGCACTGCGCCCATTGCTACAGCGACTCTTTCGACCGCGCTTTTGAAGGCGAGCTGACAACGGAGGAGGCAAAGGCGGTCATCGACGACCTCGCGGCGTTCGGCGTGCCGGTCATCCTGTTCAGCGGCGGCGAGCCCCTGCTACGACCCGACCTGCCGGAGCTCGTCGAGCGGGCGCAGATGCGGGGAATCCGCAGCGTTCTCTCGACAAACGGCACGCTGCTGATTCACGAGGTCGCAGAGGAGATGAAGAAGCTGGGTGTTTCGTACGTCGGCGTCAGCATCGACGGGCCGCCGCCGGTCCACGATCGCTTTCGGGGCATGGTCGGCGCTTTCGAGGAGGCAATGCAGGGCATCCGCAATTGCAAGGAGGTCGGGCTGCGCGTGGGCCTGCGCGTAACCCTCACGCAGTTCAGCTACGCGCATCTGAAAGACATCTTCGATATCGTTGAGAGCGAGGACATTCCGCGCGTCTGCTTTTATCACCTGGCTTACGCCGGCCGCGGCGACAAGATCGTCAAGTTCGACTTGTCGCACGCCGAGACGCGCGCCGCCGTCGACCTCATTTTCGCCCGAACGCTGGACCTCGCCCAGCGCGGCAACACGAAGGACGTTCTTACCGTCGACAACCACACCGACGCCGTCTACCTCTATCAGACTGTGCGCGAGATGGAGCCGCAGCGCGGCGACGAGGTGCTCCAGATGCTGCGCTGGCAGGGCGGCAACCAGTCGGGGATCGCCATCGGCAACATCGACCCGCTGGGGAACGTGCACGCCGACCAGTTCAGCGGCAGTCACACCTTCGGTAACGTCCGCGAGCGCCCTTTCAGCGAGATATGGACGGACGAAAGCGACCCCGTTCTTGCCGCGCTCAGGCACCGTCGCGGTCGGGTTAAGGGCCGCTGCGCCCGCTGCGGCTATTTCGATATTTGCAACGGCAATCTGCGAGCGCGCGCCGAGTCCTATTTCGGCGACTTCTGGATGGAGGACCCCGCCTGCTACATGACGGACGCCGAGCTGAACATGGCGCCGGAAGAGGCGACAGCCCAGGCGGGGCTGTAGCGCGATGGGTTACTATCCGCTGTTCCTGGAGATGAAAGGGCGACGCTGCCTTGTCGTGGGCGGCGGGCAGGTGGCGGCGCGGAAGGTCGAGGGGCTGCTGGCCGCAGGCGCTTCCGTCAACGTCGTCAGCTCCGAGCTCGACCCTGGCATAGACAGGCTCAAGGCGGAGAGGCGCATCCAGCACACCGCAAGGCAGTATCAGAGCGGCGATCTGAAAGGATACACCGTCGTCATCGCGGCAACGGACGACGCAGCGACAAACGAGCGGGTGGCGCTGGATGCGCGCCGGAGCGGCGTCTTCGTAAACGTCGTCGACCAGCCGGCGCTATGCGACTTCATCGTGCCATCGGTCATTCGCCGCGGCGACGTCGTTCTCGCCATATCTACAGGCGGTCTCAGCCCGGCGCTGGCCCGCTGGCTGCGGCAGGAGTTGGAGACCTACGTCTCGGAGGACTTCGAGCGGCTGGCACAGCTTCTCGCCGACGTGCGGGTCGAGCTGCGCGAGCGCTTCGTCACGGTGGCGGCAGAGGCGTGGCAGCGAAGCATCGACGCCCGTCTGCTGGAGCTCATCGCCGACGGGCGCTTCGACGAGGCGCGGGCGAGGCTGCTGGCGTCGCTGGGCGCCGGGGCGCAACTCAAGGCATGAGCGTTGGACGTGAATGTCATGCTCGCCATTCTACAGATTCGCCGCCGAGACTTTCCAAGTCTCGGCTACGGTTATTGACGAATAGGCCATGCTGTATCTAGCGACCATCAACCAGAAGACGGCGCCGGTCGCGGTGCGCGAGCGATTCGCGTTCTGCGCCGAGGAGATGGAGCGCGCTCTCGCTGCGCTGCGACTGGAGTTCGGCGGCGGCGTCATCCTTTCGACCTGCAACCGGACGGAGCTCTACGTCGACGCCCCGCGCGGCCGCGACATGCCGGAGCAAATGCTCTCTTTCCTCACGGAGGCGAAGGGGCTGCCCGAAGGGCTGTTCGACGACCGCTTCCACTTCTATCAGGACGCCGACGCCGTCCGCCACCTCTTCCGGGTCACCGCCGGTATCGAGTCCCAGGTGCTCGGCGAGGCCGAGATACTGGGGCAGGTGCGCGCCGCCTTCATCGCCGCCACGGACGCCGATTCGACGACACCTTTCCTGGCGCGGCTCTTCCACTCGGCCATCCGCGTCGGCCGGCGCGCCCGCAGCGAGACGGAGATCGGCCGCCACGGGCTATCGGTGAGCGCGGCCGCTGTCGCCCTGGCGCGGAAGACGTTTGGGAACCTCTCAACGCGCTGCGCGCTCGTCATCAGCGCCGGCGAGGCGGGCAAGCTCACGGCGCATGCCCTGCAGGACTGCGGCGTCGGGCGGACGCTTGTTGTCAGCCGGCGGCTGGAGCGCGCCGAGCAACTGGCTTCGGAGCTGTCCGGCGAGGCGATGCCGCTCGACCGACTGGGCGAGGCGCTGGCCAGCGCGGACATCGTCATCACTTCTTCGGGTTCGCCCTCGTTCGTCATCGACTGCGGGCTCGTCAGCCAGGTCATGTCGCGGCGCGACGGCTCGCCGTTGCTGCTAATCGATATCGCCGTGCCTCGGGACGTCGAGCCGGCGGTGCGCGATTTCGACGGTGTGTACCTCTATGACATAGACGACCTGCAGTCGGTCGCCGACGCGAATCGCCGGGCGCGGCAGAAGGAGTCGGCGGCGGTCGAGGCGATCGTCGAAGAGGAGGCGAAGCGCTTCCTCGCCTGGTCGCGCTCGCTCGCCGTCGTGCCAACGATCAGCGCCATGCGTAGCTACGCGGAGAGAATACGTCGCGCGGAGGTCGCGAAGACGCTGGCGCGCCTGCCCGACCTTTCGGACGAGGAAAAGCAGCGCATCGAGAGCCTGTCAGAGGCCATCGTCAAGAAGCTCCTCCACCGGCCCATCTCCCGCTTGAAGGCGAAGGCCGGCGGCCCGGCCGTCATCGAGGCGGCCCGCGAGCTGTTCGGCACCGACGAGAAGATACCGGGCTCCTGACGTGATGACGGGCAGGACGCTGATCGTAGGGACGCGAGGCAGCCGGCTGGCCCGCCGACAGACAGACGGGGTAGTCGCCACGCTCCAGCGGAGCCGCCCGGACTGTCGCTTCGAGGTGCGAGCCGTCCGCACGACCGGCGACCGCCGTCCGCAGCCGCTCTCGGAGATCGCGGGCGAAGGCGTTTTCACGAAGGAGCTTGAAGAGGCGCTCCTCAACGGCCAGATCGACATCGCGGTCCACAGCCTGAAGGACCTGCCGACAACGCTTCACCATCGTCTCGTCCTGGCGGCAGTGACCCGGCGCGAGGACCCGCGCGATGCGCTTGTGGCCACCGGCGGCCGCACCCTCGCACAGCTTGGGGAGGGAGCGCGCATCGGCACGGGGAGCGTACGACGTGCGGCGCAGTTGCTCCTCCTCCGGCCGGACCTGGAGCCGATACCTGTACGTGGCAACGTCGACACGCGCCTCAAGAAGGTCGAGTCCGGCGACATCGAAGCGATCATCGTCGCCGCGGCGGCGCTGGCGCGATTGGGCCGGCTGGATGCCGCATCGGAGCTTCTTCCGCTGGAAGCGATGCTGCCGGCGCCCGGGCAAGGGGCCCTCGCCGTCGAGACGCGAACCGACGATGCTGAAGCGCGGGAGGTCGCCTCCGCGGCCGACGACCCCGACTCGCGGCTGGCGACGGCGGCGGAGCGGGCGTTCTTGAGTCGCCTTGGCGGCGGCTGTCGCGTGCCGGTTGCGGCGTTCGCGACCGTCGAGAATGGGCAGATCCGTCTGCGGGGCCTCGTCGTTGATCCGCCGGCCGGACGCGCGGTCCGCGGCGAGATAAGCGGCGACCCCGACGACGCGGAGTCGCTGGGCGAGCGGCTGGCGGAGAGCCTGCTGGCCAAAGGAGCGTCAGACATCCTCGAGGAGCTGTCACCTTGAACGGACGTGTCTGGCTTGTCGGCGCGGGACCCGGCGACCCGGGACTGATAACGGTCGCGGGCGTCGATGCGCTGGCACGCGCGGAGGCGGTCGTCTACGACCGCCTGGTCAGCCGCCGCCTCGTCGACCTGGCCCCCGCGAAGGCGGAGCGCATATTCGTCGGCAAGCACCCATCCGAAAAAGGCGGCTCCGGCTTCAGCCAGCAGCAGATAAACAATCTACTCGTCGCGAAGGCGCGCGAGGGCAAACGGGTGGTTCGGCTCAAGGGCGGCGACCCGTTCGTGTTCGGACGTGGCGGCGAGGAGGCGGAGGCGCTCGCGGACGCCGGCATTCCGTTCGAGGTGGTCCCCGGCGTGTCATCGGCTATCGCGGCGACGGCCTACGCCGGCATTCCAGTCACGCATCGCGGCCTGTCGTCGTCGTTCACGGTGGTGACGGGACACAAGGACCCCGACAAGGCGGAAGGCGCGGTAGATTGGCAGCGCGTAGCGAAAAGCGCCGATACGCTGGTTATCTTGATGGGCGGCTCGAATCTGGGCGAGATCATGAGACTTATCTCCGAATGCGGCCGATCGCCGGATGAGCCGGCCGCCGTTGTACGCTGGGGAACCACGCCAAATCAGGCAGTAATCGCGGCAACCATTTCCGATTTGGCGAAGCGCGTCGCCGAGGCCGGCCTCGAGCCGCCGCTGGTCACCATCGTCGGACCGGTCGTTCGCCTGCGCGACAAGCTTCGCTGGTTCGACAACCGTCCCCTCTTCGGCAAGCGCGTCCTCGTGACCCGCGCTGCTGAGCAGGCGGGAGTCCTCTCGCACGCCTTGGCCGAGGCGGGCGCGGAGCCAATAGAATTACCCGCGATCGAGATCGTCCCGCGCATCGACCAGAAAGCGCTGCGCCGCTCACTCGAAGGCCTCGACGCCGGCGAATACGACTGGCTCGTCTTCAGCAGCGCCAACGGCGTCGACATGTTCTTCGACGAGCTGCGCCGTCACAAGAAGGACGCCCGCGCGCTGGGTCGCGCCCGCGTCTGCGCCATCGGCCCCGCGACGGCGATAGCGCTCAACCGCCACGGAGTTCACGCCGACCTCGTGCCGGAGCGCTTTCTGGCGGAGGGCGTCGTCGAGGCGCTGGCGGAGCGCGGTATAATGGGGCAGCGCGTGCTCTGGCCACGGGCCCGCGGCGCCCGTCGAGCGCTGGTCACCGGGCTGGAGCGGCTGGGCGCGACGGTCGACGAGTTGCCGCTGTACAGCGCCGCCGTGCCGAAAGATGTCGACGCCGAAGCGATGGCCCGACTGCGCGCCGGCGAGGTGGATATCGTGACGTTTGCCAGTTCGTCGGCGGTGCGCAACCTGCTGAAGATCCTGGACGGCGACAAGGCGCTGTTGGAGAAGCCACTGATCGCCTGCATCGGTCCGGTGACGGCGGCGACAGCGCGTCGCGCGGGCCTGCGCGTGGACGTGGAAGCACCCGAGCACACCATCGACGGACTACTACTGGCGCTCTCGAGCCCGACGTCAAAGGCATTTCAACATGGGCCAAGTGCATAAGGGTTAACCTGAGCGAGCAACTCAGAGGGCATCAAGCAGTGCTTCGATCGAATCTGGAGCGATCAGCCGCCTACGCGGTGTTAGCAGAACGATTCTCGAAGCTTCCTACCACAACAGCCTTGCCTTCGGCAGAGGTCCTTATGAACTTCGGTGACGTCCCTGATGCCGAAACATGGCGGGAATTTGGGTCATATTGCGCCCGTTACTCGCTGCTCTCGATGATTGCTGCCGCCGAAGACTACTTCGCACAGCTCCTATTCATGGCGACGCTAGCCAAGGGCGCATCTGGGAAACTTCTTCCTTGGGAGGAATTCCAAACGGCCCTGGAGAGATGCCGAAAGGTCGTGCGGTCCGGGCCTAGGATAGCCGTAGACAGGGCGTTGGCTGCTGTCGGCGGTCAGGCCGACGCGCTGCCGAGTCTCTTATGGTTCAACGATCTTTACAGGTTGCGCAACTGTCTCATGCATCGGAATGGTAAGGTAGGAGCTGAGGACGTTGACGCCAATAGTGTCTTCAGCGTGACATGGCAGAAGATCGTCTTAACGGCCGACGGCCAACCCGTCGTGTCGGTCGGTCAGCGGCTGGAGAAGGGGCAAGAACTAGCCCTGCAGTTCGAGCAGGAAGTACGGGTTTGGAAAGTGGGAGAGGTGATACAGTTGACGGCCGAAGATTGTCAGGAAATGGCATGGAGCTTAGTCTCGCTCTCTGATCAAGTTTCGCGCGAAGTCCACGCGGGAATGGAACAGCTTCTGCCGGTGCTTCAGCCAGGAGTGAAATGAATCTCACAATTCGTAGGCTGAGGCGGTTGAGACGGACGGAGGCGCTCAGGCGGCTCGTGCGGGAGACAAGGCTGTCGCCAGGGGACTTCGTCTACCCGCTGTTCGTGGTGCACGGCAGCGGCGTCCGCAACGCCATCCCGTCTATGCCCGGCCAGGCGCAGCTCTCCGTCGATCAGCTTCCCGGCGAGGCCCGGGAGCTACGCGATCTCGGCATTCCCGCCGTCCTTCTCTTCGGCATACCGGCGTCGAAGGATGACCAGGCGTCGGAGGCATACGCGCCGGACGGCATCGTCCAGCAGGCGGTGCGCGCTCTCAAGCAGGCCGACCCGGAGCTCCTCGTCATCACCGACGTCTGTCTCTGCGAGTACACCAGCCACGGCCACTGCGGCATCGTGCGTGACGGCGACGTCGATAACGACGCGACGCTGCCGCTGCTCGCCAGGACGGCGCTCTCGCACGCCCGGGCCGGCGCCGGCATGGTCGCCCCGTCGGCGATGATGGACGGCCAGGTAGCCGCCATCCGCCGGGCGCTCGACGAGGGCGGCTTCGCGCAGACGCCGATTATGGCCTATGCCGCGAAGTACGCATCCGCCTTCTACGGCCCCTTCCGCGAGGCTGCGGAGTCGATGCCCCAGTTCGGCGACCGCTGCGGCTACCAGATGGACCCGGCGAACGCCCGCGAGGCGCTGCGCGAGATCGAGAGCGACATCGCCGAGGGCGCCGACATCGTGATGGTGAAGCCGGCGCTCGCCTACCTGGACGTCCTGGCGCGCGCCCGCCAGCGTTTCGACCTGCCGCTCGCCGCCTATAACGTCAGCGGCGAGTACGCTATGATAAAAGCGGCGTCGGCGAACGGCTGGCTCGACGAGAAGCGCGTCGTGCTCGAGGTGCTGACGGCGATCAAGCGGGCCGGCGCCGACATCACTATTACGTATCACGCCAAGGACGCCGCCCGCTGGCTCCGCGAATCCAGATCGTAGGTCGCAGACGCCACTTTTGACAAAACATGGACAAACCTTCTCCTGACGGCATTCGCGCCGTGGCCTTCGACTGCTACGGCACGCTGATCGACTTCACCGACCAGGCGTTCATCCGCACTTATCACGAGATCTGCCTTCAGCAGGGCCTCCCCTGCGACGGCAAGGCGCTCTGGGACAAGTGGATGGACATCTGGCTGCGAATGGCTTCGCAGGGGCGCGCCCGCGAGAACCCGCGCAACGAGGCGACATCATGGACCACCGCGCGCCCGACGCTCGACTTCCGTCCCTATAGTGAGGAGTGGCCAGAGCATTTTGAGGCCTGCTTCCGCGAGCTGGGCGTCCGCGGCGACGGCGTCGCGGCCTACGCCCACGTGCGAAACGGCCTGTCGGAGGCGTCGGCGTTCGCGGAGACAGCCGACGTGCTCACGGCGCTGAAGTCGCGCTACCAACTGGGCATTCTCTCCAACGCCGACAACGACTTCCTGACGGCGTGCCTGGAGAGGAACGGCCTGCACGTCAAGTTCCAGCTCATCGTCACGTCGGAGAGCGCCGGCGTCTACAAGCCGCACGAGCAGATATTCCACTCGTTCGTCGAGGCGAGCGGCTTTGCCCGCCACGAGGTGCTTTACGTCGGCGACAGCCAGTCGGCGGATGTGCTCGGCGCGAAGAACGCGGGGTTGCCGGTGGCCTGGCTCAACCGCGACGGCTCGTCATTGCGGGAAGGCGTGCCGCGGCCCGACCACGAGATCGCTTCGCTCACCGACTTGTTGGACTTGCTTTCCTAGCGCAGTCGAATCTAAGGACCGATGCCCCTTCCTCACGACCGCTCGCATGAGGTGTTCCAGCGCTCGCTGCGCTACCTGACCGGCGGCGTGAACAGCCCCGTGCGCGCCTTCCGCGCCGTCGGCGGCGAGCCGGTCGTCATCGCCCGCGGTGAAGGCCCCTACCTGTACGACGTCGACGGCAACCGCTACGTCGACTACGTCTGCTCGTGGGGCGCGCTCATCCTCGGGCACGCCCATCCGGCGGTCGTCGAGGCGGTGCGGCTCGCAGCGGAGCGCGGCACAAGCTACGGCGCGCCGACGGAGGCGGAGGCCGATCTGGCGCAGCTCATCGTCGAAGCCGTCCCGTCGATCGAGACGGTGCGCTTCGTTAACTCCGGAAGCGAGGCGACGATGTCGGCCTTGCGGCTCGCCCGCGCGTTCACCAACCGTAACAAGATCGTCAAATTCGAGGGCAGCTACCACGGCCACGCCGACGGCCTTCTCGTGCGCGCCGGCTCCGGCGTGGCGACGCTCGGCCTGCCGGATAGCCCTGGCGTGCCGGCCTCCTACGCGCAGGAGACGCTCGTGGCGCGCTACAATGACGTCCAGAGCGTGGAGCGGCTTTTCCAGCGGCATGGGCGCGAGATTGCGGCGGTCATTGTCGAGCCGGTAGCCGGCAACATGGGCGTCGTCGCTCCGCAGCCGGGCTTCCTGGAGTCGCTGCGCGAGATAACGCGTCGCGATGGCGCGCTGCTGGTCTTCGACGAGGTGATCACCGGCTTCAGGGTCGCTTACGGCGGCGCGCAGTCGCTCTACGGCGTTGCGCCGGACCTGACATGCCTGGGCAAAATAATCGGCGGCGGTCTGCCGGTCGGAGCCTACGGCGGCAGGCGCGATATCATGGAAATGCTGGCGCCGCTGGGACCCGTCTACCAGGCCGGCACGCTCTCCGGCAATCCGCTGGCGATGGCGGCTGGACTGGCGACGCTGCGAGAGCTGCAGTCACCGGGCTTTTACGAGCGGCTTGAGGAGCTCTCCGCGAAGCTGGTCGAAGGGATTGGACAGGCGGCTGCCCGCGCCGGCGTCTCGCTGCGGCTAAACCGTGTCGGCTCGATGCGGACGCCCTTCTTCGTCGACGCGCCGGTCACCGACTACGAGAGCGCCCGTCGCGCGGACACGGTTCGTTACGCCCGCTTCTTCCACGCGATGCTGGAGCGCGGCGTCTACCTGGCGCCGTCGCCGTTCGAGGCGGTGTTCATGTCGTCGGCGCACGGCGACGAAGAGATCGACGCCACGATCGCCGCCGCCAAAACCGTCTTCGCCGAACTCGTCTAGCCTGCCAGCGGTAGCTTCCCAGAACGTGAAAGAGTTGACAAACGCTCCTCGCGGTGCTAATTTACGAGCACAGGGCCTAGCTCGCCTGTCGCCAGAGGCGACTCGCCAGCGGCGAGAGGCGGGACGGGGGAACCGAAGGCAGCATGGGGTGTACTCGCCTTGGGCGAGGGGGTAGTCTCTTTCAGCCCTAACCCGACAGCTAACCTCGTAGGCCACTGAAAGAGGGCTGGTTCCAAACAAGACGGCCGGAGCCAAGGTCCTCCGGCCTTTTTGTACCCTCCTTTTCCGGCCCGTTCGGTTTGGTCGTGTGTCAGTATCGCTAGAAGCGGTGATATCCTCCCCGCGACATACGGAAGGAGGCCGACGTGAACTCCGGGGACCCAGCATATGCCCCTTTGCGGCGGATCGGCCGACCGGGCCCGCTCATCATCGTCAGCAATCGCGGTCCATTCGAGCACTATCGAGACGATAGCGCTGCCTTGGCGCGTCGCCCGACGAGCGGCGGCGTGGCGGTCGCCCTTTCCAGCATCCTGGGGCGCCAGGAACTGACATGGATCGTCGGCGCCGTTGGTGGCGTGGACAGGGAACTGGTGGCGCACAATATGCGCCGCTTCTCATTCGGCGATGGCCACCGCCTGTGTTTGGCAGCGACAGACTCGCACTCATACGATCTTTTCTATCGCACCTTCAGCAACCCGATCCTCTGGTTCCTCCAGCACTCGCTCTGGCATCTCCTCGAAGACCGTCCAAACCTGCCGGAGCAGATCGCGCGCTCCTGGGAGGAAGGCTACGTGCCGGTCAACCGCGCCTTCGCCGACGCCGTCGACGAGGAGATCGGCGCGACGAGCGGCCCGGCCCGGGTGATGCTCCATGACTATCATCTCTATCTGGCGCCGCTGTTTATCCGCATGCGGCACCCTGACGCGCTGCTGCAGCACTTCAACCACATCCCCTGGCCGGGGCCGAACGCTTGGCGCGCGCTTCCAGAGGGCATCGTCGCGCGGATCTGCGAGGGGATGCTCGCGAACGACAGCGTAGCGTTCCAGACGGAGGAATCAAAGCGCAACTTCGCGCTCACCTGCCTGACGTACCTTCCCGGCGCGGGCGTCGACCTGGCGGAGACGGCGGTCCGCTACGGTGGGCGGTCGGTCGCAATCTTCGCCAATCCGATATCGGTGGACGTGTTCGACCTGCGACGAAAGCTCGTCTCGCCGGAGACCAGGTCATACCAGCAGGCGCTGGCCAGCGATCCGGACGTGAAGACCGTCGTCTGCGTTGACCGGCTGGACCCGGCCAAGAACATCGCCGGCGCGCTTAAGGCGTTCAACCTGTTTCTGGAGCGTTCCCGCGAGTGGGCGGGAAGGGTGCAGATGCTCGCGTTCCTCGTGCCGACGCGGGAGGCGATCCCCGAGTACCGCCAGTACCGGGACGAGGTCTTCGCGCTCATCGACGAGATCAATCTGCGCCACGGCAACGGGCGGTGGCGGCCGATAACGCTCTTCTTCGAGCAGAACCGGACGCAGGCGCTGGCCGGCCTCAGCCTGTACGACGTGCTCATCGCCAACTCAATCGCCGACGGCATGAACCTTGTCGTTAAAGAAGGGCCGATCCTGAACGAGCGCGACGGCGTCGTCATCCTTTCGACCGCGGTGGGAGCGGCGCAGGAGCTTGCCGGCGCCGCGCTGACGGTCGAGGCTGCGGACATCGAAGGGACGGCGGAAGCGCTGCGGCGCGCGCTGCTGATGGACGCGGACGAGCGTCGGCAGCGGGCGCGGGCGTCACGCCAGACAATTGCTCGCCACGACATCAATCGCTGGCTGGAGGTGCAGATGGCGGCTTTCCGGGAGCCGGCGGCGAAGCCGTTTCCAACGCCGACGCCGTTGCTGGAACATTCCGCCTCGCGGGAGGAACCGCCCGCGCTCATTGCCGGCGGAATCCCTTGACACTGTGATCGGGCCTGAATAGAATTATTGATGGGCGGCGCCTCCCGTTCGCCAACCGGCGAATCGAGGGCCGCTTATCTTATAGATGCCTAAATACATATTCGTGACCGGCGGTGTGGTCAGTTCCGTCGGCAAGGGAATCACGACTGCGGCCATCGGCCGCATCCTCAAGAGCCGAAACATCTCCGTCTCCATTCAGAAGCTGGACCCTTACCTCAACGTCGACCCGGGTACCATGTCGCCCTATCAGCATGGCGAGGTCTTCGTGACGAACGACGGCGCGGAGACGGACCTCGACCTCGGCCACTACGAGCGCTTCATCGACGAGAACCTGACGGGAATGAGCTCCGTCACGACGGGCCAGATCTACCAGGCGGTCATCCAGAAAGAGCGCCGCGGCGACTTCCTCGGCGGAACGATACAGGCGATTCCGCACATCACGGGCGAGATCAAGAGCCGCATCCGTGAGGTAGCGCGTAGGAGCGGCGCCGACGTCATCATCGTCGAGGTCGGCGGAACGGTGGGCGACATCGAAGGGCAGCCGTTCCTGGAGGCGATCCGACAGATGCGCAACGAGGAGCCACGCGACCACATTCTCGCCATCCACGTGACGCTCCTGCCCTATATCGGCGCGACGGGCGAGATAAAGACGAAGCCGACACAGCACAGCGTCCGCGAGCTCCGAAGCGCCGGCGTCCAGCCCGACGTCATCGTCTGCCGCAGCGACTTCTCGGTGTCGCAGGACCTGAAGGACAAGATCGCCCTCTTCTGCGATGTCGAAAAGCGCGCCGTCATTCCGCTTCGAACGATGTCCAGCATCTACCAGGTGCCGATCGTTCTCGAAGAGGCGGGACTGGGTGATCTCGTCATCGAACGCCTCTCGCTTCCCGCGGGCGGCCGCGACCTCAAGGAATGGCGGGAATTGGTCGACCGGCTGCTGCATCCCGCGAACAGGGTGACCGTGGCGATCGTCGGAAAGTACATCGAGCTGCCGGACGCCTATCTTTCGGTCAAGGAGTCGCTCATCCACGCCGGCATCTACCACGACGTGGCAGTGGACATCGAGTGGGTGCACTCGCAGACGCTCGAGACGGTCGGCGGCGAGGCGGCGCTCCAGCACGTGCAGGGTGTCGTCGTGCCGGGTGGCTTCGGCGAGCGCGGCATCGAGGGCAAGATCAAGGCGGCAAGCTATGCCCGCGAGCAGGAGCTGCCGTACCTGGGCCTCTGCCTGGGCATGCAAGTGATGGTCGTCGAAGCGGCGCGCAAAGCCTTTCACGACGAGACGCCGAACTCCACGGAATTCGACCCGAAGACGCCCTATCCCGTGATCAGCCTCCTCGAAGAGCAGACGGGCGTGAGCCAGATGGGCGGCACGATGCGGCTCGGCAGCTACCCCTGCCGGCTGGTCGCGGGCACGAAGGCGCGCGCGGCCTACGGCACGGACGAGATCAGCGAACGGCATCGGCACCGCTACGAGTTCAACATGGCGTTCCGCGAGGCGCTGTCGCAGGCGGGTCTGGTCGTGAGCGGCCTTTCTCCCGACGGCACCCTCGTGGAGATCAGTGAGATCGCCGGCCATCCGTTCATGGTGGGCACGCAGTTCCACCCGGAGTTCCGCTCTCGCCCGGATCGGCCGCATCCGCTCTTCCGCGATTTCATCGGCGCGGTGAAGCAGCGGGCGCTGGAGGCGGCGGGGGCAGGGGTGCATTTCCATCCAACGTCAGAGATGCCGGTCGGAAGTTCGGCATCAGAGGCGTCTGACCGATAACCACCGGCATTCCTGGTCCCGGCACAAGAACGTCTCCTCGATTTCGAGGCCGAGCGTCTGTAGTTGAGTATCGAGGGAAGTGAGAAATGCGCATATTCCTTGACACGGCGAATATCGACGAGGTGCGCGAGGCGGTCAAGCTGGGCGTCGTCTCCGGCGTCACGACGAATCCGACGCTCATGGCGAAGGAGCGCGGCGTCACCTACAGGGAACGAGTAGTCGAGATATGCGAGACGGTGCACGGGCCCGTCTCCGCCGAATGCATTGCCCGCGACGTCCCGGGAATCATCGCCGAGGCGCGGGAGGTAGCCGGCTGGCATCCGGACGTCGTCGTCAAGATCCCGATCGACGCCGCGGGCCTGGAGGCGACCGCGAAGCTGGCGCAGGAAAGCATCAAAGTCAACATGACACTCATCTTCTCCGTCAACCAGGCGCTGCTGGCGGCTCTGGCCGGCGCGACGTACATCAGCCCCTTCGTCGGGCGGCTGGACGACGCCGGCCACGACGGCATGGAAGTCGTGCGGGACAGCGTCGCGCTGCTGGACCGCTACCGGCTGCCCTCGCAGGTCATCTCCGCCAGCCTGCGGCACCCGCGGCACGTCATTGCTTCGGCTAATGCCGGCGCCCACATCGCGACGATGCCCTACGCGGTGCTGATGGCGATGCTGAAGCATCCCCTGACCGACGTCGGCATCGAGCGCTTTCTGGCGGACGCCCGGGAATACTCGGAAGTGAGCCCAGTAGGACATCTACTGCTTGAAAAGAACGAGTAGATGCTGTATCATACATTCGGCCGCGAGTACTACTGCACTTTTCCCTCTGTGTTTTCTCTTGAGGCCCCACATACCAATCCTAATCCGAGGTTTGAACGATGAAGCCAGCAGGCGAACTTAACATCGCTGAGCTAGAGACCAGGACCCGCGAGGACCTGATGGAGATCGCCAAGGAGCTTGGAATCTCCGGCTACAGCGCACTCAAGAAGCAGGACCTTATCTTCCGCCTTCTCCAGGCACAAACGGAGCGGGAAGGGAACATCTTCAGCGGCGGCGTCCTCGAAATCGTCGACGACGGCTACGGCTTCCTGCGCGGCGAAAGCCTCCTGCCCTCGCTGAACGACGTTTACGTGTCGCAGTCGCAGATCCGGCGCTTCGCGCTGCGCACCGGCGACTACGTGACCGGCCAGGTGCGGCCGCCGAAGGACAGCGAACGCTACTACGGGCTGCTTCGCGTGGAAGCGGTGAACGGCCTTGACCCCGAGGTCGCAAAGGGCCGTCCCTACTTCGAGAGCCTGACGGCCATTTTCCCTAACCGCCTCTTCAACCTGGAGACGACGCCGGACAAGCTGTCGGCGCGCGTCATCAATCTTATCGCGCCCGTTGGCCGAGGCCAGCGCGGCCTCATCGTCTCGCCGCCGAAAGCGGGCAAGACGTTCTTGCTCAAGGCGATCGCCAACGGCATTACTGCCAACTACAGCGACGTGCATCTCATGGTGCTGCTCATCGGTGAGCGGCCTGAGGAAGTGACAGACATGCGGCGCTCCGTTCACGGCGAGGTGATTGCGTCCACCTTCGACGAGCCGGTAGAAGACCACACGCGCGTCGCCGACATGGGACTGGAGCGGGCGAAGAGGCTCGTGGAGTGCGGCACGGATGTCGTCGTCCTGCTGGACAGCATCACGCGTCTCACCCGCGCCTACAACCTGGCGATGCCTACGAGCGGTCGAACGCTCTCCGGCGGCATCGACCCGATCGCCCTGCACCCGCCGAAGCGCTTCTTCGGCGCGGCCCGCAACACGGAAGAGAGCGGCAGCCTCACGATTATCGGCACCTGCCTGGTCGACACCGGCAGCCGCATGGACGAGGTGATCTACGAAGAGTTCAAGGGCACCGGCAACATGGAGATCCACCTCGACCGCCGCCTGGCCGAGCGGCGCATGTGGCCGGCAATCGACATCCACCGCAGCGGCACCCGTCGCGAAGAGCTGCTGCTCGACGAAGAGACGCTGCGTCAGGTCTGGCTGGTGCGGCGCATGACGTCGATGATCAGCCAGAACGCGCCAAATCCCACCGAGGCGACGGAGAGGCTGCTGGAGAGGCTGGCGCGGACGCGCAGCAACGACGAGTTCCTGGCCACGCTGAAACAGGAGATCTAGCCCCAAAGACCCTCCCTGCGAATACATCGCCACGGGCCGCGGTCCCTCACAGGATGGCGGCCCTTTGGTTGCCCGGAGGGTGGTGGTGGCAGAGCCAGACATCGCGGGAGAACCAGAGTTCTTCTGCAGTAGGAGGCCTTCCCTACGCCGCCGCGATGTCGGGAAAAGCCCGTAAATTGCGCCCTTTTGCCCTTGACAACAGCCAACGGCCTCTGGTAAGGTCTCGGGGATGTTGCGGGTTGCCGGGTGGAGGAGGCAGGCTCTCTGAGTTTGGCCAACAAGTAGGAGGCGAGGAGCATCAGAGGCACGCTCAGCCCGCGAACTCCCAAACCGGAAGGCCGGTTGGAGTCGCGACCACTAAGTCTGGGACGACAGCTTCCCACCGCTGCCGGGTTTCGCAGGCGATACAGGCCCTGCGTTCACTTCTTCATCCTGGCCCTGGTAGCGCTTGCTCTCCTCTCTACCGTTTCCTTCTCTGAGCACCTTCGTTTGCCGACCAAGAGCGTCTCCATGCGCGTAGACAGCGCTTCCGTATCTAGTGCGGTCGCTGCTGCGCCGGTACTGGAGGATGCCGCGCTCCAGGCGTCGATTCTTCCGCAGACCCTCGTCACCGCACAGTCAACGCAGACGCAGACGCCGGCGCCGCTGCTTCACTCTACCGCGCTTCCGACAGACGCCGCGCTCATGATGGCGGCCAGCATGCCGCCGACTCCCGCGCCGACGCCGGTCCCCATCTACGTCGTCTACGCGATCCAGGCAGGCGACACGGTCGACGGGTTGGCAACGCGCTACGGCATCTCTCCCGATTCCATCCTCTGGAACAACACCGACCTTGAGAGCGCGGACAGCCTGGCTCTGGGCCAGTTCCTGCGGATCCCATTGTCCGACGGGATCATCTACGACGTGAAGCTGGGTGATACGCTGAGCGACATCGCCGACCAGTACGGCGTGGACGTATCGTCTATCACAGGCTTCGCCGGCAATCACCTGGTAGACGCCAACGGCATCGCCGAACACCAGATCATCTTCGTTCCCAACGGCAAGATGCCGGCGCCGCCACCGCCACCGACGCCCGAGCCAGCCGGGGCGGGCAGTTCGGGCGGCGCAGCGCCGGATTCGCCTTCGGAGCCATCCACGCCTTCATCGGCGGGCTTCATATGGCCCGTGAACGGCCCTATCTCCAGCTACTTCGGCCCATCCCATCCTCTGGGTATCGACATCGACCAGTATGGCAAGGCAGGTGCGCCTATCCACGCCGCGGCCGCGGGTATTGTGACCTTCGCCGGTGGAGACCCCTGCTGCTCCTACGGCCTGTACGTCGTCGTCAACCACCAGAACGGCTTCGAGACGCTCTACGCCCACATGGCGTCGATCGCGGTCACCCAGGGCCAGTACGTGAATCAGGGGGACGTCTTGGGCTACGTGGGGATCACCGGGCGCTCGACCGGCTACCACCTGCACTTCGAAGTGCACCTGAACGGGGTAGTCGTCAACCCGCTCGACTACCTGCCGTAGGCGCGGGAATCGTCAGAAACAGCGAGGCGGCCGGATGGGCCGCCTTCTTGTTTGTCCGAACGCCGCCGGGATCGCCGTCAGCGCTTGTAATCTAGGACAAACACCTCCGGCTCGTGAGGGAGCGACGAGTGGTTCACGGAGAGCCGCGGCTGCGGCTCCAGCGCCGCCGCACTCCCTCTCTCGCGCAAGAAGCGCTCCAGCGGGTCGAGCTTCTCCGTGGAAGCGGACGTGGCGTAGTGCATCGGCACAATCAGCTTCGGCTCCAGGAGCGTGATCGTCTCCTCCGCCTGCGCGGCATCGAGCGCGCAGCCGCCGCCGACCGGCACCAGAAGCAGGTCGATGTTGCTCATCTCCTCGACCTCGTCTGACGTCGGCACGTGCTGGATCCGCCCCAGGTGGCAGACGCGCAGGTTCTCCGTCTCGATGACGTAGGACGTGTTTGTCGGGCCTTTTTCGCCGTCGCGGCCTCGTTCCGTAGCGACGCCGGTGATAAGGACCTGCGCGCTCTCGTACTCGCCGGGACCCCAGATGACCAGAGGCGAGCCGCTGACGGCCGACAGGTTCGTGCTGCCGGGATGGTCAGAGCTGACGGTGACGATGTCGGCGGTGACCTTGCCGGTGGCGTAGCCGCTGCTCTTCGGAGTCGGGTCGGTGAGTATCGTCGCTTCGCGACTGCGTATGCGGAAGCAGAAGCTTCCCAGCCAGATGAGTTCCATCGCCAGCAGTATAGCATGACGGAGATGGCCGGTCAGCAGGAGCGTGAGCACTTGACAGGTCAAGGGAGCCGATGGTTTACTAAACTCGTGCAGGGAGGCCGGTTGGAGGAGGAAGGAGCCTCGGTTCGACTACAATTACCCCGTGATCTGACAATTGCTTGAAAGCAGCTCGGCAGTGTTGGTGGAAAGACGGGCCCGCATTCTGGGCCACATCGTAAGTGAATACGTAAACACAGCTCTGCCGGTAGGTTCCGAGACCATCGTCCGCAAGTACGCGCTTCCCATCTCTCCGGCAACCGTGCGTAGCGAGATGGCCAGACTGGAAGAGGAAGGCTACATCACGCACCCTCACACTTCCTCCGGCCGCGTGCCTTCCGATAGAGGCTACCGATTCTACGTCGAAAGCCTCATGGAAGAAGAGGACCTGCCCTGGTATGCGAAGCAGTCGATCCAGCGGCGCCTGCAGACGGCGGCCAGGGCGGCCTCCGGTCGCGCCGAGTTGCTGGCGGAGCGGGCGCGAATCGCGGCGACGGTGCTGGCGGAGAGCGTCCGCAACGCCGCGGTCGCTACGGCGCCCCGGACGGACGAAGAGGACCAGGCGCTGTACGACCGGGCCTACCTGGAGGGGCTGCGAAACGTCCTCAGCCAACCGGAGTTCTCGCAGACGGAGGACGTCATCGACCTCGTCTGCGTTCTCGAAGAGGGCAACCTGATGCGGGCGATACCTTTCGACAACCTCGCCGACGAGGACGTGACCGTCGTCATCGGCGAGGAGAACCGTGAGGACGTGATGCGCCGCTGCAGTGTCGTGCTCACCCGCTACGGGGTGCCGGGCACGGCCGTCGGCGTGCTGGCCGTCCTGGGCCCGACGCGGATGGCCTATTCGCGCGTCATTCCCACCGTACGTTACCTCTCACTGCTAATGGGCGATCTCGTCGCCCGGGGCTGAGCGCCGGCCTAAAGGCGCGGGGGCAAGGATGTCCGAGCAAGAGCAAGATAACCAGCATCCGTCTCACGTCGACAAGCGCAGTTCCACGGGTGGCAAGCACCACGGCGAACATCCCGCGTCCGCGCCTCCGGAGGACGTAGCGACGCTGAGGACGCAGCTCGAGGAAGAGAAGAAGAAGGCGGAAAGCTGCCTGGCGAGCTGGCAACGCGCGGCCGCCGACTTTCAGAACTATAAGCGTCGCACGGAGCAGGAGCGCCAGGAGGTAGCGCTGTTCGCCAACGCGTCGCTTATCATCAACATCCTGCCGATCCTTGACGACCTGGAGCGCGCCCTCCAGAGCGTCGAGGCGCA
Organism: Dehalococcoidia bacterium; assembly: GCA_050010555.1. Classification (GTDB taxonomy): domain Bacteria; phylum Chloroflexota; class Dehalococcoidia; order DSTF01; family JALHUB01; genus JALHUB01. The sequence goes on along the minus strand of JBEKKV010000002.1, from coordinate 79,805 downwards.
TCTCGCTGGGCTGACCTGGGTCGACGGCATCCGCCTGATCTATCGCAAGTTCCTGGCCGTGCTGGAGGCGAGCGGCGTGAAGGAGATCCAGACGGAGGGCCAAGACTTCGACCCGCGCTACCACGAGGCGACGATGTTCGGCGAAGGCGAGGACGGAAAGGTGGTGGCCGAGGTGCAGAAGGGCTATATGCTCGGCGACCGCGTGCTGCGTCCGGCGATGGTCGTTGTTGGCCGCGGGAAGCCGTCGCGATCGAGCGGAGCCGCAGAGGGCTGAGACAAAACTCTGGGGCGGGCACGAGGCCTGTCCCTACGCAAGCAATTGCGCGGTATTATTGAACTAGGCACATCTCCAGACCGGAGGGAACCGTCATGGCAAAGGTAATCGGAATCGACCTCGGCACCACCAACAGCTGCGTCGCCGTCATCGAGGCGGGCGAGCCCACCGTCATCCCGAACTCGGAGGGCGGGCGCACCACGCCGTCGGTCGTCGCCGTCAGCAAGTCGGGAGAGCGGCTCGTCGGAACGGTGGCGAAGCGCCAGGCCATCACCAACCCCGACAATACGATCTACTCCATCAAGCGCCTCATGGGCCGCAAGTTCGACGACGCGGAGGTGGAACGCGACAAGACGCTGCTCGCCTACAAGATTGCGCAGGGCCCCAACAACGACGCCCACGTCATGATGGGCGGCCGCGACTACTCACCGGCGGAGATCTCCGCGATGATCCTCCAGAAGCTGAAGACCGACGCGGAGGCTTACCTCGGCGAACCGGTGACGGAAGCGGTCATCACTGTCCCGGCGTACTTCAACGACAGCCAGCGCCAGGCCACGAAGGACGCCGGCAAGATCGCCGGCATGGAGGTGCTACGCATCATCAACGAGCCGACCGCCGCTTCGCTAGCCTACGGTCTCGACAAGAAGGCGGAAGAGACGATCGCGGTCTACGACCTCGGCGGCGGCACGTTCGACATCTCGATCCTGGAGATCGGCGAAGGGACGTTCCAGGTCAAGTCAACCAGCGGCAACACGCACCTCGGCGGCGACGACTTCGACCAGCGCGTCATCGACTGGCTGTGCGACGAGTTCCGCCGCGACCAGGGAATCGACCTGAAGCAGGACCGCATGGCGCTGCAGCGTCTGAAGGAGGCCGCCGAGAAGGCAAAGGTGGAGCTCTCCTCCGTCCTCCAGACGGACATCAATCTTCCCTTCATCACCGCCGATGCCTCCGGTCCCAAGCACATGAACATCATGCTCACGCGCGCCAAGCTGGAGCAGCTCGTGGGGGACCTGGTGGAGAGCACGCTGGGGCCGTGCAAGCAGGCGCTGTCGGACGCCGGCATCACGGCGTCGCAGGTTGACGAGGTCGTCCTGGTCGGCGGACAGACGCGCATGCCCATGGTGCAGGAGACGGTGCGGCAGCTCTTCGGCAAGGAGGCGCACAAGGGCGTCAACCCGGACGAGGTCGTCGCCGTCGGCGCGGCAATCCAGGCCGGTGTGCTCAAGGGCGAGGTCCACGACGTCCTGCTGCTGGACGTGACGCCCCTTACGCTCGGCATCGAGACGCTCGGCGGCGTGATGACGCCCCTCATCCAACGCAACACGACGATTCCTACGAGCAAGAGCCAGACGTTCAGCACTGCGGCCGATAGCCAGCCGAGCGTGGAGATCCACGTCCTTCAGGGCGAACGCGCGCTGGCGGCGGACAACAAGTCGCTAGGGCGGTTCATGCTCGACGGCATCCTGCCGGCGCCGCGCGGCGTCCCGCAGATCGAAGTGACGTTCGACATCGACGCCAACGGCATCCTCAACGTCTCGGCGCGCGACAAGGCGACCGGCCGCGAACAGAAGATAACCATCACCGCCGGCTCCGGCCTCAGCAAAGAGGAGGTCGAGAAGCTCCAGCACGAGGCGGAGTCGCACGCCGAAGAGGACCGCCGCCGCCGCGAGGAGATCGAGACGCGGAACACGGCCGACAGCATGGCCTACAACGCCGAGAAGATCCTGCGCGATCAGGGGGAGCGCATCCCCGCGGACATCAAGAGCGAAGTCGAGGCGAAGATCGCGGCCTTGCGACAGGTCCTGCCTTCCGGCACGGTTGAGCAGATACGCACGGCCGTGAACGAGCTGTCGGAGTCGATGCAAAAGATCGGCGCGGCAGCCTACGGGCAGGACGGCGGCCAGCAGCCCCCGCCGGGTGGCGAAGGGGAAGGCCAGGCGCCTCCGGAAGAAGGCACCGTCGAGGGCGAGTACCGCGAAGTCTAGGCCCACGCCGTCTGGCCATCCCGCACAGCACCAACCCTACGGACCCGATCGTTCGGTTATGGTCGGTCGCCGATTGGCCCGAAATAGGCCTTATGCTATGATTGCGCGCAGCACGCTTGGAGGAGAAACATGCCGGTTGAAGGATTCGATCTGACAGGAAAGAAAGCCCTGGTTATCGGCGCAGAGTCCAGCGTTGGACGCGCCATTGCCCTGGCGTTGAAAGAGGCGGACGCGGAGGTCGCCGTCACGTCGGCGCGGAAAGATGCCGCGGACAACGGAGCGGCGGAAGAGACGGCTCGTCTGCTCGGCGGCGCGGCAGCGCGGTCGATAGATGCGACATCCGCATCGCAGGTGAACGAAGCGATCGACGAAGCGTTCCGGCGTATGGGGCGTCTGGACATCCTCGTGACCTGTCCTGACCTCTTCCTCGCCAAGCCGGCGGGCGACATCTCCGACGCCGAGTGGGAGAAGGTGTTCGCGGTCAATCTCAGCAGCGTCTTTTTCGCCTGCCGCGCCGCCGGCCCTCGGATGGCGAAGCAGGGATATGGACGGATCATCAACGTCGCTTCCGGCCTCGGCGAGAGAGGCCTACCGAACTGCTCGGCATACTGCGCCGTCAAGGGCGGCGTCTTCAACCTCACGCGGGCGCTGGCGCAAGAGTGGGCGGCCGCCGGCGTGACCGTCAACGTCATCGCACCGGGCTGGTTGGAGGACACGCCGGGCCTCGGCGATCCGGACCCTCAGACGAATCGCCTCTTGCGCTACATTCCCATGCGCCGGGCCGGCCGCGCGGACGAGGTAGGGCCCCTAGCCGTCTACGTGGCCTCCGATTCGGCGGGCTATCTGACCGGACGGACGCTTTTCGTGGACGGCGGCCTGACCGCGCACCTCTAGAGGCCGCAAATGCCCTTCACAAACGTGAACGGCTTTCAAATGCACTACCAGGTGCGCGGCGATGGACCGCCCCTGGTCATCGCACACGGCCTCCTGAGCAGCATGCTCATGGCGGACATCCTCGGCGAGGTGCCGATAGCGCTCTTCCAGCACTTCAGCGTCATCACTTATGACGCGCGCGGCCACGGCGAGTCCGGCTTCACGACCAACACCGCCGACTACCAGTGGGAATCGCTGGCGGCCGACCTTCTCGGCTTGTTCAACCACCTCGGCATCAAGCAGGCCCATCTGGGCGGCAGCTCGATGGGCGGCGGCACGGTGCTCGTCTTCGCGCTCCGGCACCCGGAGATGGTGAACAACATCGTCCTGCAATCGCCGCCGCCGGTCGGACAGCAGCAGTCCGCTCCGGGCGCGGCGCTGTTCGGCGGGCTCGCGCTGCTGATCGAAGGGCTGGGACTGAAGAAGGCCGTAGAGACGGTGCTCAAGATTCCGCCCTGGGCCGACCTTAAGAAGACGGCGCCGCTAATGTTCACCTTCATGCGGCAGTGGCTGCTCTCGCTCAACGCGCAGGCCGTCGTGCCAGCGATCCGCGGCATCGCCTACGGCCCGGCGCTTGATAAGGAGGACTTTTCGCGGATACAGGCGGAATCGCTGCTGATCGCCCACCCCGATGACGAGCTCCATCCGGTCGCCTCCGCCGAGCGCCTCCGCGACGCCATCCCAAACTCGCAGCTCGTGGTCGCGCCCGACGCCTTCTACTACAATCTCCATCGCGACGAGCTGGCGTCGACGATCCAGGCCTTCCTCCAAGACGGCCCGGCGCAATGAACGAGCGGGCAGACGAGGGACCGCCGCCAAGCGAAAGCGTTGCCCCCGATGCCTACGATAATCGCTACTTCTTCGCCTCCTGTGAGGGTTACAAGGAGTTCCGCGAGTCGGGCGGGCGCAAGCTGAGCAGCCGCTTCCAGAAGGCGCTGCGCTTTGCGAAGATACGGCCCGGCGAGCGCGTCCTCGACGTCGGCTGCGGGCGCGGCGAGATGGTGCTGCACGCGGCGATGCTCGGCGCGGAAGCTGTCGGCATCGACTACGCTGAGGAGGCGGTGCGCATAGCAAACGAATCGCTGGCGATGGCGCCGGACGACGTGCGACGTCGGGCGCAGGTGCGCCTCATGAACGCCCGCGCGCTGACGTTCGACGACGCCTCTTTCGACGTGGCCCTGATGAGCGACATCGTCGAGCACCTGTATCCGCCGGAACTGGCGGAGGCACTGCGCGAGACATGCCGGGTGCTGCAGCCGGGAGGAAGGCTCATCGTTCACACGAGTCCCAACCGCGTCTTCTACGATATAACGTTCCCTCTTTACGTCCGCCGCGTGCACCTGGTGGCCCGCCGCCTTGCCGACTTCGCCCATTACGGCAGCTACGTCATCGGGCCGAGCCTGCCGGTCGGAAGGCAGTACCCGCGGACGGACGATGAGCTGCGTGTGCACGTCAACGAGCAGACGGAATCGGCGCTTACGCGCTCGCTCAGGGACGCCGGCTTCCGCATTCGCAAGACGGAGCGCTGGGAGATACCGAACCAGCTTCCCTACATGTCCCGGCAGATGACAATCGAGCTGATGCTCCTCGATAGCGTCCGCTATCTTCGCCCGTTCAGCTACCTGCCGCCGCTCAACCGGCTGTTCACGAACCACATCTGGGCGATAGCGGAGAAGCCGGCCGCTTAGCCGGACCAGCCTCCCACAACGATCCCCTTCGCTTCTAGCTCCGCGATCTCTTCCTCGGACAAGCCGAGCAGGCTGGCGAACACATAGCGATTGTGCTGTCCGGGCTCCGGCGCCGGCAGGCGGACGTGGCAGGGCGTCATGCCCAGGCGCCAGAGAAGCGCCGGCATCTCGATAACGCCGCCTTCGAGGTGAGAGACGGGCTCGAAGAAGCGGCGTTCGCGCAGGCGGGAGTCGACGAGGATCTGCGAGCGCGAAGGTAGCGGTGCTGCGAAGGCGGGTGCACAGGCCGCGGCATCTACCGCGACGTGCTGTCCTTCGCCGGTGTCGCGGAGGTGAAGCAGGGCGACGCATACGGCGGCAGCCGCGGCCGTCCCCGCAGCTATGCCCGCAAACGTAGCGCTTGCGCCGTCCGCGCTCGCTCCGGCGACGGATGTGACGATAACGTCGGGCCGTAACGCGCGAAGGGCCTCGTAGCCGAAGCCGAATCGCTCGCGCTCCGCCTCGTCGAAGCCTTCGATCACAACGTCGCAAAGGGCGGCAAGGCGGCGCACGAGCTCCGCGCCCCGAGGCATCGCGAAGTCGAGCACGCAACCCAGCTTGTCGCGATTGAGCTGTCGAAAAGCATCGCTCCGCGGCGTCACAGCCCGTTCGACGGCGATGACCTCCGCGCCCGCGTCGCCGAGGAGTCGCGCCGCATACCTTGCGGCCGCCCCAGGGCCAAGATCGAGGACACGGTAGGCGGCAAGCGGCAAGCGGTAGATCGTAGAAGGCTCAGACAATCGCTTCCCTCCTCAAGCGCGCCAGCTCGTCGCCGGTCAGGCCCAGGAGCTCGCAATAGATCTCGTCGTTGTGCCGGCCCGCTGGTGAGACGGGCTCCGGCGGCACGACGCCTTCGACGGTGAAAGGCAACTCGCCCGCCGCCGGTTCACGCGTTTCGAGCGGCACCTGGCCGTCGCCAACGAGCATCGCCGCCGCTGCCAGGCACTCCGCGCCGTCGACCTCGATGCGCTGGCCGCGCCCCAGCACCGACATCGTTATCAGCGGTAGCAGCGTCGCCGTAAAGGCGTTGAGCCCAACGAAGCGTTGCGCCGCGTCGTCCAGCGGCGCTCCGGAGATGCACGTCACGATTAGCCGGGGGTTCCGGCGACTGAGCCTCGCGCAGTCGAGCTCCGCGGGCAGCGAGTCGTCAGCGACCAGAACGTCGGCCTGCTCAGCGAGCCGGCCAAGGAGGGCGCCGCCTTCAGGCCGGGCCAAATCCAACGTCATCGATTCCTTGCCGGCGTTGAGATCGCTGGATGGCTCGTCGCTGCCGGGCGGCTCGACTACAAGAACGGTTGCGCCGAGGCGACGGAAAAGCAGGCCGCAATAGCGCACCGCGACTTGCCGGCCGACCTCCACGACCAGCAGCTCGCTCAGCGCCGGCTCGGTCATTGCAGGGACCCTCTAGATGTTCGACCGCGACTGGCCGCCATCGACGATGACGCGGGGCCAACGCCTCCGCTAGAGCCCATAACGACGGCCGTCTTGCCCTCCAGACCGAGGCGCATCTCAGCCTCCTCGCCGCCAATATAGCACAGCGATAGCGTGCGGCGCGGCGGTCCAGTTGACTTGATATTTGATGCTTGCTACGATTTCGCTCGCCCCTCGGATCACGCTTGGGTCGCCGACAGCAGGGGGCGTTGCTTCCTTTTCGAGGCTGGCGTTATGATGGGTTCGACTGTGAAGAGAAGCACATACCATTGGCCAATGGTCATGTCGCGTGTTGGCGCTGTGGCTTAGAGGAGGCACACAGTGGCACCTTCAACCGAGTTACCCGGGAACATCTTTTTCTATCTCATCATCGTTGGGTTCTCCGCCTTCTTTGTGCTGACGATCGCGGCGCGGCTCATCCCGTTCCTTCAGGCGAAGGGCGCGCCTCGCTTCGACCACCTGCCGCAGCGCATCAGCGATTTCATGCTGATAATGGTGGGGCAATCGAAGTTTTTCCGTAAGAAGTACTGGTATTCCGGTATTCTGCATCCGCTTATCTTCTGGGGATTCCTCGTCCTGCTCATTCGCAGCCTGAACATGCTGCTGAGCGGCGTCGCCGACCCGCTTAGCCTGCAGCACCTGCCCGGAGGCATATTCAACTACTGGCGCCCGGTGATGGACCTGTTCAACGTGGCCGTCATGGTCGGCCTGGCGATGGGCGCCTACGAGCGCTTCTTCGTCAAGCCGCAACGCCTGACGCTGAACCTGGACGCCTGGCGGATCATCGGCCTCATCTTCTTCCTGATGGTCACCGACATCCTCGCCAACAGCTTCGAGCTGGACCTCGAGGCCAAGAAGGAAGCCTGGTCGTTCGTCGCTTACGGCGTTTCCGGAATCTGGACCGGCATGGGCCTCTCTCACAACGCCATCGGCGACCTGCACGCGACTTTCTGGTACATGCACCTCACCATCCTGTTCGCATTCCTCTGCTACCTCCCGTACTCCAAGCACTCGCACGTTCTGACGGTAGCCTTCAACGTCTTCTTCCACAGCCGCGAGCGCACCGGCGTGCTCCAGCCCATAAACATCGAAGCGATGATGGAGAACGCCGAGGAGGGCGCGACTTTCGGCGTCGGCAAGGTGACGGACTTCAACTGGAAGTCGCTGCTGGACTTCATGACCTGCACCGAATGCGGACGCTGCCAGTCCAACTGCCCCGCCTATCTCACGGACAAAGAGCTCTCTCCGAAGGATATCGAGCACCACGGCCGCATGACCCTCCTTTCGAAGACGCCGACGCTTGGCTCCCTGCTGAAGGGCAAGCCCGCCACCGCCGGCGAGCCGCTCAACCTGGTCGACACGATGGGATTCGATTCGATTTGGGACTGCGTGACCTGCGGCTCTTGCATGTATTGGTGCCCGGTCTGCATCGAGCACGTGCCGGAGATAATGGATGTGCGCCGCTACCTGGTCATGGACGAGGCGCGGATGCCGGAGACGGCCCAGGCAACGCTGATGCAGATCGAGCAGCGCGGCCATCCCTGGCGCGGCACGCAGTTCTCGCGATCCGACTGGATGCAGGGGTTGGACGTGCCCCTCTTCGACGGCTCGCAGGAGTACCTGCTGTGGGTCGGCTGCTCCGGCTCCCTTTCCGAGCGCAACATCCCGATCACGCAGTCGCTGGCCAGGCTGCTGCTGCAGGCCGGCGTCAGCTTCGGCGTCCTCGGCGAGGAAGAGACGTGCTGCGGCGACCCGGCGAGGCGCCTGGGCAACGAATACCTCTTCCAGATGCAGGCGCAACAGGCGATCGAAGTCATGAAGTCGAAGAACGTAAAGAAGATCGTCACCGCCTGCCCGCACGGTTACAACACGATGCGCAACGAATACCCTCAGTTCGACGGCAAGTTCGAAGTGCTGCATCACACGGAGCTTCTCGACCAGCTTCTAAAGGCAGGCAAGCTCCAGCCGAAGCAGGGCATCGCCGAGACCATCGTCTACCACGACTCCTGCTATCTGGCGCGTCACAACGATATCGACTCGGCCCCCAGGCGCATCCTGGAGAGCATCCCGCAGGCGCAGGTAGTGGAGATGGAGCGGTCGCGGAAGACAACGTTCTGCTGCGGCGCGGGTGGCGGCCACATGTGGGTGGAGGAGAGCAAGGGACGGCACATCAACCACGCCCGCACGGAGGAAGCGATGGGCACCGGCGCCAAGATAGTCGCCACCGCCTGCCCGTTCTGCATCCAGATGTTCGAGGACGGCATTCCAGCGCTGGAGCCCGACGAAGAGAAGCGCATGCGGGCACAGGACGTCGCCGAGCTGCTGGAAGCCGCCGTTAGTGGCGCAGTTGGGCCACCGCCGCCGGCCACGGCTCAGGGCGAAGAGGTAGGCGCCAGTCTCTAGTCACGACTGTTCACGGCAGAGCCGGGACCAGCAGAGCATACAGGCAACAGAAGAACGCGGACCAAGGAGGAAGCAGAAAGATGCCTTTGCACATCATAGCTTGCGTCAAACAGGTGCCAGACCCGGAAGCCCCGGCATCATCGTTCAGGGTCGACGAGGCGGCGAAGAAGGTCATTGCGGCCGCGGGAGTGGCGCCTGTGATAAGCCAGTTCGACGCGCTGGCAGTCGAAGCGGCGCTGCGGATCAAGGACGCCGCCGCGGACACCAAGGTCACGGTCGTTAGCCTCGGCCCGGAAGGCGCCCGCGACGTAATCAAGCACAGCCTGGCAATGGGCGCCGATGAAGGCGTCCTCCTCACGGACGGCGCGTTCGAGGGCGACAGCTACACCACGGCGCTGGCGCTGTCGAAGGCGATCGAGAAGATCGGCGACTACAATCTCGTCCTTTGCGGCCGCCAGGCGACCGACTGGGACGCCGGCGTCGTCGGCTACGGCATCGCCGAGCTCCTGGGCGTGGCAAGCGTCAGCCTCGCGAAGGCCGTCACCATCCAGGACGGCAAAGTCGTTGTCGAGCGCGTGCTGATGGAGGGCTATGACACTGTGGAAGCGCCCCTGCCCGCGCTGGTGACGGTCAGCAACGAGCTGGGCGAGCCCCGATACCCGAAGCTGCAGCAGATCATGATGGCCGCGCGCAAGCAGGTCACGGTCTGGGGCGCCGGCGACATCGGCTTCGCCTCGAGCGGCGTTCGCGCCAACCTGGAGCGGCTCTTCCAGCCCGTCAGCGAGGTCGAGTGCGAGGTCGTCGAGGGCGAGACGCCCGACGAGGCCGCACAGAAGCTGGCTCAGCGGCTGCGCGATCAGAAGATAATCTAGGCTTGTCCTACCATAGATAAGGAGAGTTGACATGGCTAACGGAATCTTGGTGGCAGCCGAGGTAAGCGGCGGAGCGGTGGCCCCCATCAGCCTGGAAGTCCTGGGCGCAGCCCGCCGTCTCGCTGACCAGAACGGCGAGCCCGTACAGGCGGCGGTCATCGGCTCCGGCGTCGAGGGCCTGGCCAAGGAGCTCATCGCTCACGGAGCGGACCATGTGTTCGTCGTCGACGAGCCCGCGCTGGCGAAGTACAGTTGCGACGGCTTCGTCGCGGCGATGGAGAAGGTGAACGCGGCGGCAAGCCCCAGCGCCATTCTGATGGGCCAGAGCGACATGGGCCGCGACCTGGGGCCGCGACTGGCCTTCCGGCTGGGCAGCACAGCGGCGATGGACTGCCTCAGCGTCTCGGCACCAGGCGGCAAGCTTATTGCCGAGCGACCCTGCTACGGCGGCAACGCGCGGGCGAACTTCTCGTTCAACACTTCGCCGGCTGTCGTCACAATCCGCTCGAAGGCGCAGGAGCCGCTGGCCCGCGACGACTCGCGCCAGGGGCAGGTAACGAAGGTCGACGCCGGAATCGACGCTGCGGCTATCCGCGATAAGATTACCGGCCACCAGGAGGTCGCTGAGGAGGGCATCCGCCTCGAGGACGCCGAAGTGATCGTCGCCGGCGGACGCGGCATCGGCAGCGCGGAAGGCTTCGCGGTGCTCGAAGAGCTGGCGAAAGCGTTGGGCGGCGCGGTCGGCGCCACGCGCGCGGCCTGCGACAACGGCTGGCGGCCCGTCTCGGAGCAGATCGGTCTCACCGGCAAGATCGTCGGCCCGACGCTCTACTTTGCGGTCGGCATCTCCGGTGCCAGCCAGCACATGGCGGGCTGCTCGGGCGCGAAGAACATCGTCGCCATCAACAAGGACCCGGAAGCGATAATCTTCAAGTCCTCACGCTTCGGGATCGTGGACGACTACAAGAAGGTGCTGCCGGCACTCGTCGAGGCCTGCCGGAAGCTGAGGGCGTAGGCTTTTCGCCGTCAATCCAGCGGCCGCTCCTCTCGTTCTGAGTGGGGCGGCCGTTGCTGTAGCCGCGGGCGCGACACGCCGACGCCCCGATACGCTATAGTTGAATTGACAGAGGCTCTTCGGCGCAGATATCATCCCGTTCAGTACTTTCAGCCTGGAAGGGACAACTATGAGCAAGCTTGGCGACAGTATACGTAAGACGATGCGCCCGGATGCAGCGCCCATCGGTTTCCGGGCGGTGAGACCGGCGAAGACGCCCCCGCTGCTGGCGGCGCTTCTCCTCGACAGTGCGGGCAAGGTGGCGCAGGCGGTTGCCGCGGGCGCCGGCGTCGTAATTCTGAAGGACGCGAACCCGGGCGACGTCGAAGCTGCGGTGAAGTCGGCGGACGAGACGCCGCTGGGCGTCTGGCCCCAGCGCATCGAAGCGGCAGACACGAAGACGCTGATTGCGGCGTCCGTGGACTTCATCGTCTTCGAGGCGGAATCCACACCGGCGACGGCGCTCCTGGAAGACAAGCTCGGCTACGTGCTAGCGCTGAAAGACGGCTCGGACGACACCTATCTGCGCGTGCTGGAGTCGGTCGCTCTCGACGCCATCCTTCTGCCCGACTGGAAAGGTCCGCTCACTCTCAAGATGCAGCTCGATCTGCGTCGCATCGCCGCCCTTGCGCGCAAGCCGTTGCTCCTGCCCGTGGATCTGCCGGTCGAGAGCGCCGACTTGGAGTGCCTGCGCGACGCCGGTGTCTCGATCCTGCTGCTCGACGGAAGCGACAAGAAAACGTTGGAGGAGCTACCGGCGCTGATCAAGACCATCGAAGCGCTGCCCGGGCCGCGGCGGCACCGTGAAACGACGCTGGAGGTGCTACTGCCACGGGCCGCGGAGATGGCTGCGGAAGAAGAGGGCGAAGAGGAAGAAGAGGAAGACGAGTAGTCGAATCCGAATCTGACGCGGGGCGGTCTAGTGAGGTTTGTCCTCTTCAGGCGGCGGAGGCTGGACCAGGCCGAGAGCGCGTCGTAAGAGGTAGGCGAGATAAGCCAGGAACGCCGCCGCAACCGCGGCCGCCAGCGCCCACAACTGCAGGTGGCCGGCGCTGATAGCAAACGGCAGAAGAACGGCCAGCGCCGATTCCTTCCCTTTCATCGCATCAAAGCTTAGCTTCACAGCTTCAGGTTCCGCCGATACGATCCTCACGTCAAGCTTCCTCGGCGGCGACGACCCGCGTCTCCTGCGAGGCTGCCTCCACCAGTGTCTGCACGGCGACGGTCCGCCCGTCGCGAAGGTAGAGCCGCGGTACGCGCGCCGTAATGCCCGTGAACATTTCGTAGCTTATCGTATCGCAGAGCTGCGCCACCTCCTCCGCTGCGATCACCTCCTCGCGCTGGCGGCCTATTAGAACCACCTCGTCATCGATCGCGACGTAAGGGATGTCTGTGACATCGGCTACGCACATGTCCATAGCGATACGCCCCACTATCGGCGCGCGACGCCCGCGAATGAGCATGCTGCCCTTGTTCGACAGCGCGCGCCGCAGCCCATCGCCGTAGCCGGCCATGACGAGCGCCACAACGCTGGGTCGCGCCGCCGTCCAGGTGCAGCCGTAGCCGACGCTGGCAGCCGCATCGATGCGTCGCAGCCGAGCCACGCGGCTCTTCAGCGAGAGCACCGGCCGCAGGCCAAGATCGCGCGCCACCTCCGACGATGGGTAGCAGCCGTAGATGCCGATTCCGACGCGCACCATGCCCAGCGAGAGCTCCGGCATATCGAGAACCGTCGCCGTGTTGGCCACGTGGAGCAGGCGGATCCAGGGCAGCCGGCCTGCGACCTCGCTGAAGACGCTGAACTGACGCAGAACGTAGCTCTTGTCCGTCTCGTCACCCGTCGCGAAGTGCGTCCATAGCCCCTCAACGTCGAGGCCCGGTAAGTGTCGGATCGATTCCGCCAGGGGCAACAGCTGCTCGGGCGGGAGGCCATAGCGATTCAGCCCTGTCTCGAGCTTGAGGTGCACGGGCAAAGTCACGCCGGCCGAAATCGCCGCTTCCGACAGCGCTTCGGCGAACGGCCGGTTGCCGACGCTGGGGGTAAGCGAGAGGCTGACTACCCGCTCGGCCTGAGCGGTCGGCGTGTGCCCCATGACCAGGATCGGAGCGTCGATACCGGCACGACGCAACTCTTCGCCTTCGTCGACGCAGACGACGCCCAGGCGGTCGGCGCCGGCTGCCAGCACGGCCTTCGCCACCGGGACGGCGCCGTGGCCGTAGGCATTTGCCTTGACCACCGCCATCAGCAGCGCGCCGCCGGCCTGTCGCTTGAGCTGGCGGGCGTTGTGCTCCAGCGCGTCCAGGTCTATCTCGGCCCAGACCGGCCGTCCCTGCCAGGAAGATTCCTCTCCGATGTCTCAACCTCCCTATCTGAATCGCGGTTCGTCGCGCGCCGGGCCGTTAAGTCCCACACGCGCCCGTCGTATATCATCGTCCCCGTCCGCGGCTTTGACGGCGCCGTCCGCGAATAGTACCATTGACCCCAACAGCCATCAACGCGTCCCGCAGCAGGCAGCCTCTGGCCGGGAAGGCCGCGCCGGATGACCAAAGCTATCATACCAGAGAACCGCTCCCCTGTTCAGCGTCTGTGCCGCTCGACGCTGCTTATCGTCGCCACGACCCTCATCTGCGCCTGCGGCATCGTCGGAAGTACCGCTTCGACGCCCGCGGCCAGGGACGACTCGCCAGCCACGGCGACGCCCGCACCCGCCAACCTGGGTCTTGCTCAGAGCTACGAGCGCAACGGTCAGTACGACGAGGCGATAGCGGCGTACGAGGACGTTCTAGCCAACGGCACTGACGCCGACCGGCAGACGGCGCGTCTGGCGCTGGCCCGCCGCTATCTCGCCAATAACGACTACCAGGCTGCCCAGGAGCAGGTGCTGGCCTACCAGAGCGCCGGCGGCCACGGCGGTGACGCGGAGTTCTTGCTGGCGGAGGCCCTCGTCGGGCTGGGACAGACCGAGCAGGCCCTCGCCGCCTACGGCAGCTACGTTGACCAGGGGGGCGTCGCCTCCGCCAACGCCGAGTCGGAGATGGCGGACCTCCTGGTCAAGCTGAACCGCTTCGATGAAGCCCAGCGGGAGGAGGAAGCCGCCCTCAAAGTGCTGCCGGCCAGCCTCCGTTCGGGCATACTCCTCGCCATGGCGCAGGAGCTCGAAGCGGCGGCCGCGACCGGCGCGGCGCTCAACTGGTATGCGCGCCTGGGCGAGGAGAGCGACTCGTCCGACCAGGCGTTGGCGCTGGAGCGAACCGGTGTGCTGGAGCAGCAGCTCGGCGAAGACGGCTGGCAGGTGGACCTGCAGCAGGTCGTAACGCAGTACCCAGGCACTTCCGCCGCGTCGGACGCACTCACCGAGTTGTCGCAGGCTGGTATCGCGGTCGATCCCTACGCCGAGGCGCTGGTCCATTACCGCCACTTCGAGAACGACGAGGCGATGCAAGCGTTCCAGCGCTATCTTGCCGCCGAACCGACGGGCTCGCGGGCGGCTGCGGCGCACTACTACATCGCCGCCCTCGACGAGCGGCTGGGCGACCCGAACGCCGCGCTGGACGAATACGCGAAATCACTCGATCTCGACCCAACCGGCGATCTGGCAGACGACGCCCTCTGGTGGAGCGGCCTCATCCTGGAGAAACAGTCGCGCTGGGACGAGGCGGATCAGGACTACAGCCGCATCCTGGCTATGACTCCCCCGTCGACATGGGCGGACGACGCCGCATTCCGCCATGGGCTGGTCCTCTACGAGCAGAAGCGCTACGCGGACGCCGCCACCGCCTGGAGCGACTTCGCCTCCGCAACGTCAGACGCGGAAACAGCATCGCATGCCCTCTACTGGGCCGCGAAGGCGGAGCAGGCCGCCGGCGACGCGGCTGGCGCCCGAACGCACCTCGCACAGCTCGTCCAGAACCACCCTCTCGACTACTACGGCCTCCGAGCGGCCCAACTCCTCTCCAGCGATAAGAAGGCGACCCCAGTGCCCGCCGTCGCTGAAGCGGCCACCGACGCCACTTCCTGGCTAGCGTCGATAAGCGGCAAGGCGCCGGTCCCGCTCTGGAAGGTCTGGCTCGATCCGCGCTGGGCGGAATCGCAGGAGCTTAGCACCGTCGGGTTTCCCCGCTCGGCGGCGGCGGAGTTGCGCGACATGATGTGGGCGAACGCCGGCGATCCGATGACGCTCTGGGCGCTCGCGCAGGCTTACGACCGTCTGGGCTCCACGGAGATGTCGTCGCGGAGCGCGCAGCTTGTCCTGGAGTCGCTTTCGCCGGATGAGCAGGCCGTCGCGCCGAAGGATCTGCTGAGACTGGCCTATCCGCGCGACTACATGTCGCTGCTTCAGGACGCCCAGCAGGCGGAGGGTGTGTCGCCGGACGTAATGCTGGCGCTGATCCGCCAGGAGAGCTTCTTCGACCCGCTGGCCGGCTCAGGCGCGGGCGCTACCGGCCTCACGCAGGTCATTCCATCGACGGGACAAGAGATCGCCACTGACATGGGGATGAGCAACTTCGCCGGCGATGACCTTCTGCGGCCCGTCGTGAGCATCAGCTTCGGCGCCCACTACCTTCAGCAGCAGCTCGCCGAGTTCAACGGCAACCTCTACTTCGCGCTGGCCGCCTATAACGCCGGCCCCGGCGCGGCGCAAGGCTGGGCCGATGCCGCCGGCGGTGATGTCGACCTCTTCCTCGAGCAGGTGGACGTCGGCGAGGCGAATCTGTACGTGCGGCTGGTCATGCAGAACCTGGCCGTCTACCGTTATCTGTACGAAGGGGCGCCGCGGCCCTCCCTACCCCGCTGAGCGGCACCTTCGCCGTTCCCCCAACGACGATTGACACCCCCAAGCCGCTAATCTATCATTGTGTTCGGAAGCACAACTGGAAGGAAGTGAAGTGCCTAAACGCACCTACCAGCCGAAACGTATTCCGCGGAAACGAGTCCACGGATTTCTTGCCCGCATGAGCACCCGCGGCGGACGCCTCGTGCTACGCGCACGCCGCGCCAAGGGCCGCTACCGGCTGACGGTCTAGAGCGCGGCCCAGGCCTTGGCCGGGGCCAGATGCGAAGGGAACAGCGTCTCAGGAAGAGCAGCGATTTCGCCGTTGCCTATCGAGAAGGCCAGGCCTTCTCCAACAGGCTGCTGGCGATACGGCCGCGGGCCAACGGTCTGCCCCACAATCGCTATGGCTTCGTAACGTCGCGCGCCGTCGGCAAAGCGGTAGTACGAAACAGGGTGCGACGCCGCCTGCGGGAAGCGGTGCGCTCGCTGTCGCTGGCGAACGGCTGGGACGTTGTGGTGATCGCCCGCAGGTCAGCGGCAGAGGCGACGTACTGGGAGCTACGGCTGTCGCTGGCGTCGCTGCTGGAGCGCGCAGGCATCGCGTCCAAGTCGACGTTGAACGAGGTGCAAAAGGGGATCGTCGAAGCATGAAAAGACTGGCGCTGGGCGCAATCAGGGTTTATCAGCGATGGCTTTCGCCTTACCGGCCACCATCCTGTCGATTCCTGCCGACGTGCTCGGAATACGGCTACGAGGCGATAGCCCGTCACGGCCTGCTCAAGGGCGGCTGGCTGACGGTCCGTCGCCTGGGTCGCTGCCATCCCTTCCAAAAGGGCGGCTACGACCCGGTGCCGCAGTAAGCGCTGTTTCACGTGAAACAACGCCCTGCTGTTGAGCGGGACTTACCGGAGGAGTGAGATTCAGACATCGCGTAGCGTGAGGGCCCTGACGCTGGCCCTTCTTTTCCTGCCCCTTGTCCTCGTTCTGACGGCTTGCTCGCGCATAACCAACCCGCAGGGCTGGGCGAGCCCTCTCATCACCAACAGCACCCTCCTCGCGGAGCCCAACCACCAGACACTGGCCGCCGCCGATCTGAGCAGCGGCTCCCGGCAGTGGACCTTCCCAGGGAACAACTCCAAGACGGCACTGAAGGCAATCTACGGCACGCCCGCAATATCGCAGGGACTGGCGTTGCTCGGTGGCTACGACGGCAATCTTTATGCCTTGAGCCTGGCCGACGGCAGCCAGAAGTGGTCGCAGCCGGTGGGAAGTCACATCGTCGGCGGGCCGGCGACGAGCGACGACACCGTCTACATCGGTTCGGCCGACCAGTGCCTCCATGCATTCGCCGTCGCCACCGGAGACCAGCGCTTCAACCCATTCTGCACCGGCGCCAAGATCTGGTCCACACCGACGTTCGACGGCAGCACGGTCTACGTAGCTTCGATGGACAAGAAGCTGTACGCCATTGGCGCCACCAGCGGCACATCGGTCTGGCCAAAGCCGTTCCAGACGGGCGGCGCCATCGCCTCGACGCCGGTGGTGGACAGCAGCACGGTCTACGTGGGCGCCTTCGACGACAAGTTCTACGCCGTCGACGCTTCGAGCGGCGAGATGCGCTGGTCGTTCAAGGCGGACGACTGGATCTGGAACCGGGCGGTCGTGAGCGGCGGCGCGGTCTATTTCGGCTCGCTCGGCGGCAAAGTGTACAGCCTTGACGCTTCGACGGGGCAGTCGCGCTGGGACAAGCCGTTCCAGGGCAGCGGCGTCGTGCGCGGCGGACCGGCGCTGGTAGGCTCGACGCTCGTGGTCGCCACCGACAACGGCTCGGTCTACGGGCTGGACGCGTCGAGCGGTAGCCAGATCTGGTCTTCGAAAGCGAACGCGGGCGTCCTGTCGGACCTCACAGTCGACAGCGGTATGGTTTACTACAGCACAAAGAGCGGCAACGTCCAGAAGGTCGACCCGGCCGACGGGACGATAACGGACGTGCCGATTTCGAGTTAAGCGCAGGTCCAAGCAGTGCAAATCATCGGCCTAATCTGGAATACGGTGCTCGTCAATCCGATGGCGAACGCCCTCGTGCTGCTGAACAACATCTTCTTCGGTAGCTTTGGCCTGTCCATCATCGTCCTCACGGTATTCATGCGCGGCATAACCTTCCCGCTGACGCTGCGCCAGCTTCGCTCTTCGCGCGCCCTTTCCGCGATGCAGGGACGCCTGGCGGAGATACAGAAGAAGTACAAGGACCCCAAGCGTCGCTCCGAAGAGACGATGAAGATCTACCGGGAAGCGGGCGTCAATCCTCTCGGCTGCCTGCTGCCGATGGTCGCCCAGATCCCGATCTGGATCGCCCTCTACCAGGTTATCCGCCTTACGGTCGGCGATGTGCCGGAGAGCACGATCAACCTTTCGCATCACCTCTACCCCTGGTCTTTCATCCAGAAGGCCGTGCCCCTGAGCGACCACTTCTTCGGCCTGAGCCTGGGCGCGCCTAACCTGTTCTTGGCACTGACGGTCGGCGCAAGCATGTTCGTCCAGCAGAAGATGACCTCGCCGCCGGCGCTGGACGAGAAGTCGGCGTCGATGAACAGCACGATGCTCTGGATGATGCCGCTGATGTTCACCTACTTCGCGATTTCATTCCCCAGTGGGCTTGCCCTATACTGGGTCGTATCGAGCGTCGTCAGCATCGTGCTTCAATACATCTTCGTGGGCTCCGGCGGCCTGACGTGGAAGACTCTGTTCTCGCTCCAGCCGGTCCCGGCGAAGACGGCCGTCACAAGGTCGCCGGCGCCGACAGCGATAGAGGAAGACGAAGCGGACGAGACGGACGAAGAGGACGAGGCGGCGGAAGCGGTTGCGGACGAACGCCGTTACAGGAAGAGGTCCCGTCGTGGAAAGCGTAGACGCAAGCGGTAAGACAGTCGAAGAGGCGATTGAGAAGGCCCTGGCAGAGCTCGGTCTGGAGCGGACGCAGGTGGAGGTAGAGGTGGTCAAGGAAGGGCGGGCCGGCATCCTGGGCATCGGCGGCGAAGACGCGCGCGTCGTCGTGCGGGCGAAGTCGGAGGCAGCGCCTGTCGACGAGCGGCCGCGACTGGAACAGGTCGACGACCGCGCTAGCCGCGAGGGCGGGCGCCTCGCCGCACGGGCGAGGTCAGACACGTCGCCCGCCGACGAGCGGCCGCGACTGGAAGAGACCGAAGAGGATATCGCGCTGGCCGTCGAAGTCCTGGAGAAGCTCCTCGAACTGATGAGTGTCGACGCCACGGTGCGGGTACGCCAGCCGGAAACGCTCGGCGACGGTGCCGCCATCGTCAGGACGGTGCTCGACATCAGCGGCGACGACCTGGGCATCCTGATCGGCCGCCGCGGCGACACGCTCAGCTCGCTTCAATACCTCGTCAACCTGATCGTCGGGCGCAAGCTTAAGGCCAAAGCGTCGTTTGGCGTCGACGTCGCGGGCTACCGGCGAAGGCGGGAGCAGTCTCTGAAGAGCCTGGCGGAGCACATGGCGGAACGCGTCCGGGCTACGCATCAGGTGATGACGCTGGAGCCGATGCCGCCGAACGAACGCCGTATCGTCCACCTGGCGCTCGCGCAGGACGAGACGGTGATAACGGAGAGCATCGGCGAGGGCGAGAACCGAAAGGTCGTCATCCGCCCCAGCCGCTAGCCTTTCAGTCCCTTTCTCTTGCATACCCTCCAGGCGTGGCGATGAGCATCCCCGACTTCCTCGTTGTCGGCCACGTGGCGAAGGACCTGGACGCGAGCGGCTGGCAGCTCGGCGGTACAGTCGCCTATGCTGCGACGCAGGCCCGCCGCCTGGGACTGACCGCGGCCGTCGTCACGCGCGCTTCCGACGACGTCGACTTGACTAGCTTTCTTCCCGGCATCCGAGTCCACTGCATTCCCTCAGAAACGACGACAACCTTCGAGAACCGCTATGACGCACGCCGGCGCGTTCAGCGCGTCTGGGCGCAGGCGCCGTCGATCCGCCCGGAGGACGTGCCCCAAGAGCTCCGCGGCGCTAGAATCGTCTTGCTGGGGCCGCTGCTCAGCGAAGTGACGCCTGATATGGCGGGCCTGTTCATCGGCAGCCTCGTCGGCTGCTGCCTCCAGGGCTGGCTGCGCCACGTCGGCAGCGACGGGCTCGTCCGAAAACGGGCGTGGCCGGATGGCGCGTCGCTGCGGGGAGTCAACGTCGCCTTCCTCTCAGAAGACGACATGGAAGACGACGAGCCGGCGTTGGAGCGCTGGCAGCGGGAGGCGGAGATCGTGGTCATAACGTGCGGCAGAGGCGGCGCGACGGTGTGGACCGAAGGCAAGCCACGTCGAATTGCCGCATTCCCGCACGCCGAAGTGGACCCGACGGGCGCCGGCGACGTGTTCGCTGCGGCGTTCCTGGTCGCGTTCGACGAGACGCACGATATCGCTGCCGCCGCCAGGTTCGCTGACGCCGCCGCCGGCCTTAGCGTCGAGGGCGCCGGCACGTCGAAGGCGCCAACGCGAGAGCAAGTCAAGACCATGCTGACGGAGCACCAGGAGATCGTTCTGGCGTGATAATCGCAATCGCCAACCAGAAGGGCGGTGTCGGCAAGACGACGACGGCGGTGAACCTGGGCGCCTGTCTCGCCTGCCGGGGCAAGCGCGTCCTGATCGTCGACGCTGATCCGCAGGGGAACGCGACCGCCGGCCTGGGCCTCGACGGCGACGAGCCCCGCGCCACTACGTACGATGTACTCGTAGACGGCGTAGCGGTAGACGGCGCCGCCGTCGCGACCTGCCAGGAGAACCTGTCGTTGCTCCCGTCGACGCCGGACCTCGCCGGCGCGGAAGTCGAGCTTGTGCCCGTAGCGGAGCGGGAGTTTCGCCTGCGGAAAGCGCTTGCCGGAGCGGCCGCCGCCTACGACTTCGTCCTCGTCGACTGCCCGCCCTCGCTGGGACTCTTGACGGTGAACGCGCTGGCGGCTTCGGACCGCGTCATCGTGCCCGTCCAGTGCGAGTTCTTGGCGCTGCAGGGCCTCGGCCACTTGCTGCAGACCCTCGACCTGGTGCGGCGGAACTTGAACCCGAATCTGCGCCTCCAAGGGCTGCTGCTGACGATGTACGACGGCCGCACGAACCTGTCGCGGCAGGTGGCCGCCGAAGTGCGCAGCCACTTCCCTAACACGTTCCACGCCGTCATTCCACGGGGCGTGCGCGTGAGCGAGGCGCCCAGCTACGGCCTGCCACTGCTCGCTTACGATAAGGCCTCGCGGGCGGCAAAGGCCTATGAGGCACTCGCCGACGAGCTGCTGGCCGTCACGACAAAAGGCTAAGGAGAAAAGCCGATGGCACGAGCAAAGACAGGACTCGGCAGAGGACTGAGCGCTCTCATTCCCGACATGGCAGCGCCGCCACCGGAGTCGGTAGACATCGATCTTATCGTCTCCAATCCTTTCCAGCCGCGCTTCGAAATGAACGAGACGGCGCTTCAGGAGTTGGCCGAGAGCGTCCGGGAGCACGGCGTCTTGCAGCCGCTGCTCGTCAGTCGTCTGGACAGCGATTCCGGCGCCCCGACGTACCAGGTCATCGCCGGCGGCCGGCGCCTGGAAGCGGCGAAACTGGCCGGCCTGATGCAGGTGCCGGTCGTCATCAAGGAGACAACGCCGCGCCAGGGACTGGAGCTGGCGCTGGTCGAGAACCTGATGCGCCAGGACCTGAACGCGCTGGAGGAGGCGCAGGCCTATCGGCGGCTGCTGGAGGAGTTCGGGCTGAATCAGACGGAGATTTCGACGCGGGTCGGGCGCAGCCGGTCGGCGGTGGCGAATGCGCTGCGCTTGCTGAATCTGAACGAAGAGCTGCGGGCAAGCCTGGCGCGCGACGAGATAAGCGAGGGCCACGCCCGCGCGCTTCTCAGCCTGCCCGAGGAGCACAGGCGGCAGGCCTGGGAGCTGGTCGTGGCGAAAGGGCTGTCGGTGCGGCAGACGGAAGATCTGGCGCGCGCCTGGCCGGCCGGCGGCAAGAAGACGGCGCGACGCGAAAGGCCCCGCAACGTCGAGCTGGAGGCGCTGGAGGAGCGGCTGCGGGCATCGCTGGGGACACGGGTCAGCCTGGTGAAGGGGCGTCGCGGCGGCCGAATTACGATTCACTACTACAGCGACGAGGAGCTGGACGGCCTGCTGGAGCGTCTCGGCGCGTTCGGAAGATAGCGGGAGGCGAAATGATGACGCCGGAAGACGAGGATATCGTTAAGAAGGTTCGGAGTCTACCCGACCGCGTGGCGGCGCTGCTCGCCGGGCTGTCGGAGCCGGAGCTGCGCTGGCGCCCAGGCGAGAGCGAGTGGTCTATCAAGGAGGTCTGTGGGCACCTGTGCGACGATTCGCAGATGTGGCGCCGGCGGCTCGCGCTGATGCTGAGCCAGGACAACCCGACGCTGCCGACCTACGAACAGGAAGAGCTCGTCCGCGATCACGCCTACCGGGACGCCGATTTCACCACCGTGCTCGCCGATTTCAAGCGCAACCGACAGGAGATCGCGGCGCAACTGTCGTCGCTGCCGCCGGGCGGCTGGGAGCGCGTCGGGACCCATCCGGAGCATGGCCCACGCACGGTTCGTACCGGCATGGAGCTCATGATCGCCCACACGGAGGGCCACCTGGAGCAGTTGCGGGAGTTGAGGGAGCGGGCGAAGGCGCAGTAGCCGGATTCACTTAGCCGGCGGTCCCAGCGCCAGGCCGATCAGGCGCTGGACCAGCCTCGCCGCCAGCGTCGCGCAGGCCGGCGGGCCCAGGTCCGGCGCCAGCTCGGTCAGGTCGCAGCCGACAATCCGTTTCGCCGCCGCCAGCCCAGTCAGAAGTGCAATCACTTCATCCCAGAAAAGGCCGCCCGGCTCCGGCGTCCCCACCGCCGCCATCTGCGCCGGGTCGAGGCCGTCCAGATCGATGTCTACATAGACGTTCGACGACAGGCGCCGCAGCAATTCTACAGGACCGGGAAGCGCGCGATAGGCCACTGGGGTTAGGAACGTAAGGTCGCGCTCGCGGATGAACTCGACCTGGTCGGCGCTTACGCTCCGCATGCCCACCATGACGACGGGACAAGTCTCGAGGACGCGCCGCAGTACGCAGGCGTGGTTGTAGGGCGAGTCCAGGTATTCGTCGCGCAAGTCGGCGTGGGCGTCGATGGCTAGCACCGAGAGGTCGGGATAGCGACGGGCATGGGCGCGCACGGCGCCGACCGCAACGGTGTGCTCGCCGCCCAGCGTGACGACGAACTTGCCCGCCGCCAGGAGGTCGCCAACCGCCGCTTCGACCCGGTCGACCATCGCCTGCGGGCTGCCGCTATGGGGCGCCAACTCCGGCAGAGTGTGGATGCCGTCCTGCGTGGTGTCGAAGCCGAGCGTCAGATCGTACGGCTCCAGGTCCTGCGAGGCGTGGATGATGGCGGCAGGACCGTTGCGGGCGCCGGCGCGGGCCGTCGTCGTCGCGTCGTACGGCACCGGCAGCACGACGACGCGGGCGGTCTCGAAAGCGGTGAGTTCGGCCTGGGGCGCGAGGAAGCCGAACGGCGGGTAGAACAGATCCTTCCGCATCGTCGCGCTCAGCCTTCGCGCAAGGCGCCGAGCATGCCGTCGAAGCTGATCGCCGGCGGACGGCGCTTTTCGATGATTCCCGAACTGCTCTCGGCCAGCGCGCTCACGATGAGCGGCAGCGCGACGGTCGCCTCCACGTTCACGGTCGCCATCGTCGCGTCCGCCGCGATCTTCCGCCACGACTGCGCCTCTTCGAACGTGCAGCCGGAGAGGCCGCCCCATTGCGGCTGGTCCATAGTAACCTGGATCGCGTACTTGTGGCCGGGAAGCTCCCGCCGGAAGATGTAGCCGCCGACCTCCGCCTGCTGGATGAAGTTCTTCGGCGTCCCACCGCCGACGTAGATGACGCCGGTTGCCGGCGCCGTCGCTGCGATATGCGCGGTCTCCAGCACGTCGCCGATGATGTCGAAGAGGACGGGCAGAGACTTCTGGCCCGAGCGGGCGCTGCGGACACGTCCGACGGCGATCGCCAGGCCGTGAACGCTATCGCCGAGGGCAGGCGAATAGACCGGCAGGCCGCGCCGGGCGGCGGCGGTAAGAATACCCTCCTCTTGCGCCACCGGCAGGAGAGCCTCGCCGAGTCGCTGGAAGTACTCACGCGTGCTGTAGGGTCGCGAGCCGTCGAGCGTGAACGAGAACTGGGTGATGAACTCTTCGGCGGCGGAGAAATCGGCCTCGGGGGCCAGCACGTCATAGAAACGGTTTATTCGCCGCCGGCCCAACTCCTGATCATCGGATTCGGCGCTGCCCTGGTAGTGCGGCTTGCCCAGCGTCTCGTACACGTCGTGAAACAGGTTCGCGCCGGTGCTGACGAGAACGTCGATCATGCGGTTCTCAATCAGGTAGGCGATAACCTTCCGCATTCCTCCCGGCACCATCGCGCCGGCCAGCCCGAACATGATCACGACGTCGTCCTCGAGCATGCGCGACCAGATGCGTGCGGCTTCGGCCAGGTTCCGCGCCTGAAACGCCGTGCCGCCCATCGCGTCGAGAAACTGCGCCGCAGTCATTGGACAGCCGACGGAGAACGGCCGGACGCGAGAGTGAAGGAGGTCGTCCACGAGCAAGTCTCCCGGAAGATGAATGCTGGTCAGGAGGGTAACAAGGGGTGGGCCGCGTTCGCCTCCGTGCTCGGCCTGCCATCAGACAGGTCCTGCAGGGAGTCGGCGACCCCATGCCGTTCCGAGCCGGCAAGCGGCACGGCTTCCGGCACGCTATGCGGAAACTCCAGGCCCCGCGGCAGAGTGTGGACGCGCAGATCGCTGAGCTGGAAGCGCTGCCGAATCTCGTCTACCGCCTGCTCGGCGTTGAAGCTCTTGCAGGAGAAGACGTCCACCCATATGTAGCCGTGGTCGGGAAAAGTATGAGCCGAGATGTGGCTTTCAGCAATGAGGACGAAGCCCGAGACGCCCCAGTCTTCCGGCTTCGCGCCGACATAGCGGCAAACGTAAGGAGGCGCGATCTTGGTCATCCCTATCGCCGAGGGGCAGAGGTCCAAGAACGCGCGCACCAGGTTCTCGTCGGCCAGCTTCTGGGGGTCACCGCCGTACCCGTCGATTGTAACGTGCATCAATCCCCCCTTTCCTTGCTGCCCAGCGGGGCCCTATTCGCGACGGCGAACAGTCGAAACAGCATACAGCGCCCTTCACGGCTTAAGCATATGGAGTCGAAGGCGCCGCGGGCCGCAGCGACCGAAAGACACAGCAAACGGCATAATAGCACGGCGAGACGCGGCCACGCAATAAGTTTGGCGGACTGTCGGCTAACGTTTGCGGAGCGCCCTACACGCCTTCAGCGGCGTCGAAAACGCCATCGACAACGCAGTCACCCGCTTGTACCGCAGCATAATGATGGTATAATCTGCAACCGATGGCTGTCAGGACGTGGGTGGGGCAGTTCGGCATCGTGCGGGGTCAGGCGCAGCAAGCCGGACCCTGGCAAGGGAAGTTCAGCCTCCAACCCTCCGGCGAAGAACCTATCGACCTCTACGTCCTGGCGCAGCCCGCCCTTCCCGGTAGCGAGGAGTTCTGCGGCCAGCTCGTCGCCGTCGTCGGCCACCTCTTCGAGCGCCAGAACCTCTCTATAACCGGCGCCCTGACGAAGGCAATAAGCGCCGCCCACGAGAACCTGCGCGACTGGAACCGCCGCAGCCTCCGCGAGCACCAGGTGGGCGCGGGCCTGAGTTGTCTTGTCGTTCGCGGGACGGTCGCTTATCTCGCCCAGGCCGGGCCCAGCCTGGCCTACTTCCGTCATGAGGGCTCGGTTACCCGCCTCGTCGCCGAAGACCCCGCGGCAAGCGTCGCTCTCGGCCTCGGTGACGAGTTGCGACCACAACTGCGTCGCTACGAGCTCTCGCCCGGCGATCTTCTTCTCGTCGCCTCGCCGGCGCTGACGGAGGTCGTCGATGAAGACCACATCCGTACGCTGCTGGCGCTGGATGCGGAAGAGGCGCTCTCCGAGCTCTACCTCCTTACCCGCGACCAGCCGGACTTCTCCGTCTTCCTGCTGACCTGCTTCGAGGCCGAGGAGACGGCGGTCGAGCGAGAAACCACGCCGAGCGGCCTGCCCGCGGAAGCAGCGCCGCCGGTCGCCGTCTCCCCGACACCCGCCGTGGCTCCGCCGTCCTCTCTCCGTCGCGAGCCTGCTCCATACGAAGAGGACAGCCAGACCGACTTCCACCTGCTCTCGCCGCTGGAGCTGGCGCCGGTGGCCGTCAGCGCGCCGGCGCCCGGCAGGCAGACCGTCCGGCTGCGGGCCTCCCAACCCGGGCTTCGTCACAACGGCCCGGCGCCGGTCAGCCGCCTCACGAAGCGCCTCCCCGTCTGGCTGCTGCCGGGTGTTCTTCTTCTTGTTGTTATCGGGCTGCTCGCCTGGTGGGTGATGCCCAGCTCGATCCAGGGCACGCGCGACCAGAAGTTCGATTCCCTGATGACAACGGCGAGAAACGACTACAACGCCTCGGTTTCCACCTCCGACCCGTCGGAGCAGCGCCGCCTCCTCAACGAGGCGAGCAGCAGCCTGGCCCAGGCCGAAGGCATTCGCGCCGCCGATGTCGGGCTTCTCAGCCTGAAGAGTGAAGTGGCCGGGGCCGTCGCGACCATGAACGGCGTCCAGGAGCTGGCAGACCTGCGGCCCGTCGCCGACTTGAAGACGCAGCTCACCGGCGATCTCGCGCTCCAGCAGCTTGTCGTCGGCGGTGGGCAAGCCTATCTTCTCGACGGCAAGAAAAACCGCGTCGTCTCCGTCAAGCTGACCGACCCGGAAGGCGAAACGAAAGAAGTGCTCAACGAGGGCGACCTGGTCGGAATGATAAAGGCGGCAAAACCCGTCCAGATCACCTGGTTGCCCGATCCGAACGGCGGCAGCCTGCTCGTCCTCGATAGCGACAACCATCTGTTCTCTCTGAGCCCCAACGCGGAGCCGCGGCCGCTGTCGTTGGGCGGCGACGGCGAGTGGCGCTCTCTGGACAGCCTCTACGCCGGCGACGACGGCCTCTACGCCCTCGACAAGCAGAGCGGCCAGGTATGGCACTATCCGGCGGGCGAAGACGGCACGGCGCGGGAGCCAACCGCCTCGATCGAAGGGTCGGACTTCTCCAGCGCGATCGGATTGGCCGTGAACGGCGATATCTACGTCCTCGGCGAAGACGGAAAGATCCGCCGCTTCTCCGCCGGCCAGGAGGTGGCCTTCGACATGGCGGGGCTGGACAGGCCGCTCACCTCCGCCGCTTCGCTGCTGCCCCTGTCCGACGGTAGTCTGATGGTGGTGGACCGCGGCAACAAGCGCATCGTCCTCTTTAGCGGCGACGGTCGCTTCGAGCGCCAGTTCGTCAGCAGCCAACTGACCGACCCGCAGGCGGTGGCGGTGGACGAGGTGACCGCCCGCATCTACGTTCTGAACGGCGATTCCCTCTTCGTCGCCGGCCTTCCGTCCGCGCCCGGCCCGCAAGACGCCAACCCCTGAAGACGCAGTCGATGAATATCCTGGGCATCGAGTCCTCCTGCGACGAGTCCGCAGCCGCCGTCGTCGAGGACGGCCGGCGCATCGTTAGCAGCGTCATCGCTTCTCAGGTGAGCCTGCACGCCCGCTACGGCGGCGTGGTGCCGGAGATGGCGTCGCGAAAGCACCTCGAGAGCCTGCTGCCCGTCGTCGAGGAGGCCCTTTCCGAGGCGGGCTGCGCCTGGAGCGACCTCGCGGCCATCGCCGTGACCGTCGGGCCCGGCCTGTCGGGCTCGCTGCTGGTGGGTCTCAACACAGCCAAAGCGATCGCTTTCGCCCGCGGGCTGCCGCTCGTGGGCGTCAGCCACCTCGAGGCGCACATCTACGCCAATTGGCTGGACGTCGCCGGCTCAGGGCGAGAGCCGCCGGAGTTCCCGCTTCTCGCCCTCATCGTCTCCGGCGGCCATACCGACCTGCTGGTCATGAGCGACCACGGTCGCTACAGGTTGCTCGGTCGCACGCGGGACGACGCCGCCGGCGAGGCGTTCGACAAGGTGGCGCGACTGCTCGACCTGGGCTTTCCGGGCGGCCCGGCCGTCGAGAGGGCGGCGGCGGGAGTGCCGGCGGAGGCGCGACGGCGCTGGCGGCTGCCGCGGGCCTGGCTAGCCGGTGGCTACGATTTCAGCTTCAGCGGCCTGAAGACCGCTGTTTTGCGCGTGGTTCGCGAACAGGGCGAGGAGGATCTACCACGGGCAGAGATCGCCGCCGCCTTTCAGGATGCGGTCGTCGACGTGCTGGTCGCCAAGACCGTGCGGGCGGCGCGCGACGAGCGGGTGACGGAGATAGTGGTGTCCGGTGGCGTGGCCGCCAACAGGGCGCTGCGTGAGGCCCTCGTCCGGCGCGCCCCTGTCCCCGTCCGCCTGCCGCCGCCGGTCCTCTGTACCGACAACGCCGCCATGGTCGCGGCCTGCGGCTACTTCCGCTTCCAACGAGGCGAAAGGGCCGGCCTGGAGCAGGACGTCCTCAGCGGCTTCGGCCTCCCGCAGTCGTAGAAGCCGGGCGGGCATCGCCTCCTCCCGTCTCCCCTCAATCGTCGGCTTCGGACTGGCCGGTCTGGAGCAGGCGTCTCACACGGCGTGCAGCGCG
Organism: Dehalococcoidia bacterium; assembly: GCA_050010555.1. Classification (GTDB taxonomy): domain Bacteria; phylum Chloroflexota; class Dehalococcoidia; order DSTF01; family JALHUB01; genus JALHUB01. Next base: position 51,687 of record JBEKKV010000002.1, on the reverse strand, counting down.
GAGAGGGGGCAGACCGTGCACTCGCCGGCTGAACAGTACTGTCGGTAGAGGTAGAGGCGCCCCTGCTGGAGGCAGGCGTCGCGATGGTCTGGGCCGGACAGCGGCCGGAAGTTCGATTCCAAGAAGCGGGTGCCGCTGTAGGAGCCAGCCGAGGGCAGGCGCAGGAAGACCGCCAGCGCCTGTCTTGAGAGATCGTCGAGGGAGCGGGCCTCTCCCCAGGCGGCGGCGAACGGCAGCACGACGTTTGTGAGCATCTCCAGCGCCCTGCCGCGGCCGATGAGGGCTCCGGCCGGCGCACCGCTCCCCTCCGAGAGGTCGTGATGATTGCGCCAGAAGCCATCCGCCGGCACCTGCCAGGCGGCGAGCAGCTTCGACAGGGGAAGGCAGTCCGCTTCCTCCAGGAGGGACAGGCCGGCGACAAGGCTGGGCCAGCGCGACAGAAGGCGCACGAAGCCGGCCAGGCGGCGGGCAGGCAGGTTGTTGGGACGAAGCCCGCTCAATTGCCACAGCACCGGCGCCGGCGGCTCCGAGCGTCGCCGCGCCCAGAGCTCCTCCAGGCGCGAGACGTAGGGCGAGCCGGCTGCTTTCAGGCGGCGCTGGCTGGGGAGAAGGCCGGCCCGGCCAAAAAGGAGCGCCTCCGCCACCGTCTGCCCCTCGCGGTCGAGGGTGCGACGCAGCTCTTCATAGGGGAACGCCTGGGCCAGGCGGGAGAAGGTCTCCTCGTTCCGGCTGTAGCCCAGCGCCTTGAGCAGGCCTTCGTAGAGCGTCTGATTAGCGCCCTGTCGTCGGAGAACGGCGGCAAAGCGAGCCTGTTTCTGGCGGAAACGCATCTGCCCCAGCCGTTCCAGGAGGCCCCTGACCTCGGGCCAGCCGCTTCTGGCCACCGCGCTGCGACAGGGCTCGGACCAGGAGGAAGGCTGCGCCAGCCAGAGCCGCAACTCCTCGGCGCGGCGGGCCACCCAGGGCGCCAGGGCGACCACGGCAACGCGCCGGCCGCAGCGAAGCAATGTGGGAGCGCCGACGTCATCGTGGAAGACCACGTGGAGGATGAGGTTGTCGTAGCGCGGATCGAGGTGATGGCCGTGGGAGACGAAGGCGCTGGAGCGGACGTGCAACTCTACGTCGCCTTTCAGCAGGCGGCCCCGCTCGTCAGCGATGAGTGCGCTCAGAAAGTCAGGGCCGGCGGAAAGGTTGCGACGGCCGCGATAGACCACCTGAAGGGCCTGCCCGTCGCGGAGGCGCAGCGCCTCGCGGGGAAAGCGCTGTCCTTCCCAGAGGCGCACCAACTCCTCTTCATGGAGCTGCGGCGCGCTGGCCGGGAAATCAAGGAGGAGAGCGCTTTCGGACGCCTTTTCCGGACACGCCTCTTCCGCCCCCGCCGCGTCGTAGCCCGCCCGTCTTTCCCCTAGAAGCAGCGGCATCCTAGCCTTCGCGTCCCTCTTCGACGGTCCCGCCGGCCTTCGCCTCGTAGACGAAGCCGACCCGCTCGGCGATAAGCGTCAGGAGCTGGGCGGACGCCCCACGCGGCTCGTACTGCCCCGTCTCCCACTCGCTTATCGTCTGCTGGCGGGTGCCCATCTCCTCCGCCATCTGCGTCTGCGTCAGGCCCAGGTGGTCCCGCAGTCCGTGGATGCGGCCAGCGTTCCAAACGGCCCTTCGCTTTCCCTTTGCCATGCGGCCATCTTACACGCTAGCGTGTAAGGAAGTCAATAGCCTGTTGCGAAACCCTGGGCGGCTAGGAGGGCGGAGGGGGTTCTTCCCCTGGCGGGAGGTGTTCCTGAAACCTCATGGCCTCGGCCGCCATCCAACCGTCTACAGCATCCTTCAGGGCAGGGTCATCCGGTTGGAGTAGAACAGGGGTTGGTGGAGGGCCAGGTGAAACTGAGGCCATCTGCACAGGACCGCCTACAGGTATGTTTGGACCTGCCGCCTCGATTGCATCCTGAACCATTCGGAAGGCTAACATCTTCGCCTGGTGCAGAGTCATGCCCGCTGGAAGGTCTCGGAATATTGTGGCGGCATGCTCGGCGAATGGCTTGCCCGCTCCAATAGCCGCGAAGTTCCTTACGTGATGATCTGTCACGAGTCCGTTAGCGGCGAGTTCAAAGAGATGGGGCCGACCCCCGACGTAAATCCCTACGAGGGCTTCACCTAGCGGCAAGTTGCTGGCAGTTGTTCCTGCGATGAGTGAGGCCACACGATCATATTCAGGTTTGAGTACGGCGGACACAGCCTCGGTAATCTTGAGACGAACTAGGTTTACATCTGTCGAATCGAAGGTGGCGTTTAGAAGATAGTCCTGAAGCAACTGCATTGTGGACTCGGCCCCGGCAAGCCCGAACGTGAATCCTAGAGCGGGTACTGCCCAAACCTTCTGTCCCCAGCGCCGCGTGGCACCAGCGGAAATCTGGCTATCAGAAGCGATTACAAGCCCTGCATCGCAACAGAACCCTACGACGATCGTCAATGCAGAATATCCTTGGCAACACTCCTACGAGCCGATTCGGGGTGCGCAGAATAGACTCGCTTGAGCAAGTCGCGGAAGTTCAAATCCGAGACCTCAACCCGCATGTTAATCAAGCCCTCCAATGGCTTAGGGGGAAACTGCAGGTTTGACAGATGGTCTCGGCCCTGCTGAGTAGCCCGATACGATTTACCCCCAGGGAGATCAAGGACATGGCCGTTCTCGATCAGGGCCTCAAGGTCTCGGTATATCTCAGCGGTGAAGGGGCCGTAGTCGTATGGTTGAAATCTGTAATTCACTTCTGGGGGCGCTGGCGCTTCAGCCTGAAAGAGGAACATGCCTTTCATGATCCGAATACGGTCTATCCAACCATCGTAGCCTTCTGCGCCAGCAATGAAGCGTAGAAGCCAGTCAGTTCGGGTCAACATCGGTTAAATCCCCCCTCTCGCGCTTGACAGAGACAACCATTAGGCTGTACCCTCTTGTCGAAGAGCGCGAGGAGCTCTTCAGGTCAGCCTTTGCGAGAGGTCTTCCCGCCTGTTGTTGCGAGCAACAGGCGGTTCGTTTATCGGTCAGATTATACCATAGTTACGCGACGCATTTCCTCAGCGTCGTTGCACTATTAGCACTGTTGACTAGGGCTGCAACGTTCATAGCGAGTAAGCTTAAGGCTACATGCAGCCATACCTTCGGCAGCCCTCGCGTCCTGATTGCGTCTAGCTTCCGATAGCCCTTCAATCGGCTGAATACTCTTTCCACTGACACGCGCTTGTTGTAGATGGCCTTCCATTGGCACGAGCCGTAGGGAAACGGGCTATGGCGCTCGAAGTAACGGCCACCGATGCTTTTGTTCAACTCACCGTCCGCGAACATCGGTAGGAGCGGGCATTTGCCGAAGCGAGGGCAAACCGGATCGTACGGAAGGCGGTTGCATTGCCAATGAAGGCCGGTCGGTGTCACTATCGGCTTCGCTTCGCATGGCCGCCCTTCTCTTTCCTTCGACTGGCGCTTTTGTACGTCGATAACGGGAATCGCCTTCATCTCTTCGCCTACAAAGTCGAAGCAAGCCCGAGCGTTGTAGCCTTTGTCTGCGGTGACGTATTTCGGCCTAAGCCAGTCGTATTGCGCCTGAGCGCCTTCTAGCACGGGCGGAAGCATTGAGCCATCGTAAGTGTTGGCCGCAGTGACCGAAAACCACAGGGGCAATTCCGCGTCAGCGTCTACGACGGTGTGGACCTTGTACCCATACCAGTAGTGCGTCCCGCCGGACTTCTTCTTAGCGCCGGTGCCAGCGTCGGGATCGGTGTCGTGATGCCCGCAGTTAGCCCATGCCTTGATGTCTGTCGAATCGACCGCGAGCGTTCCCCCGAGTTCTGGCAGGTTCTCCCGCAGCCGCTCAACACATCGAGCGAGCACGCCAGCCACCAGCTCGTTGAAGGCGACGAGCTTCCGGCGAAACCGGCAGTACGCGAACTTAGACGGGATTTGAGACGGACAGCGGATTCCGCAAGCTGCCGCCAGCGTCGGGTTTGCTCGCAAGGCCCGAATGAGGTCGGTGTCATGGATGATGTTCAGGTAAAAGGATGCAACGAGCGTGTGCCACATCACCCTAATCGGATACCCTGGTCGCCCCGTCCAACGAGTCTTCTCAAGCGCACTAAGCAATTCGTCATCTGGAAGGGCCTCGAAGACCGCCCTTAGACTGTCGCTCGCCGTGTTCCCTAGACGGCGTTGCTGCGCCGTGCTAGAATGAATTGCACGCATTGGGTAGCCCCCCGTGTGTGTAAAGGTGCTCGAAGCGTTGCTGCGCTTCGGGCGCCGCTAATTGATTGGTGCGCCGGGGCGGATTCGAACCGCCGACTTGGGGCTTAGCAGGCCCCTGCTCTGGTCCTAACTGAGCTACCGGCGCATCTCTCGACGGCGGAGCGTTGGACACTTACCACGTGGACGCTCCGCCGTTCTTTGTCTGCTAGTCAACCTCCTCCGTTTCTTCCTCCACCGGTGCTGACAAGGGCACCTCCGCTTCATCGGGATAGACGAAGGCCAGAGTAGCCTCTGCCATCCTAAGCCACTGCTGACGGCGTTCCAGACTCAGGGGTGTACCAGGGCTCGGCAGGCTCTTGATCAGGCCCTCAAGCGCTGGCGCTACATCAGACGAGTACCTTGGCTTGGGCGGTGCGACCTCTGGTGCGCGAGTTGCTCTAGCCGACGACGGTCTCGTCACCGGTCTACCGCCCGTCATCGTGCGCTGCCGTGGCACATCCAAGGTCGGAATTGCAGCCTCGCGGCACATCCCTAGGAAGAACACGGCCATGCGGTTGCGCTGAGAGGCAGGCGTGTATCGCCGAAAGACGTTGATGATACGATCTTGGGAGTCTTCCGCTGGGTCTAGCACGTTGAAGACTTCTTTGTATGCCTCCCGCACCAATCCACCTAGGATTGCCTGATACTCCTCGTCGGTGCTCGTGTGAATGGATTGAAGCGCCTGAGTCGGTTCGCCTTCTTCTGAGATGATACCGAGAAAGCGGAGGGCGAATAACGTACGTCCAATCGTACCCTCCGGAATGCTGGCATCCCGTAGATACTCAGCGTCTATGCGCTCCGGTAAGTTGCGCGACCTCAGCCGCTGGAGCACGCTCACTACGTTTGAAGGGGGTGGATACGGCCGGTTGTTCTCCTGCCCGAGTGCGACCATGAAACTGACCTCCTGTAACTCAACTTAGCTGTATTTTAGCGACCGTATCCGAGCTTGTCAAGGGGTAGCGACGCCTTATTTTCTGGGTACGTTATTTGCAGTCCGTCCGTCGGTTGCCTAAAGTGAATAGAAAAGCGACGATTTGGAGGACAGAGATGCGAGTCGTACTCAAACACGACGTGTATCGGATTAAGAACGGGTTTGCGGCGCGCAGCCCTCAGTTGGGGCTAACGGCACATGGGGCTTCCCCAGACATAGCGCGCCGGAATCTGGAAAGAACGGTCCTGCTTCTACTGAAACCGCTGGAGCGGCAGGGCTCCCTAGAGAAGGAACTACATCGATCCGGGCTGCAAGTGACCGACGGGGCAGAAGAACTTACTGTAGCTGTCGCCGACTAGACCGAGTTTCGCAACGGGCTATCAACAACAATCGGTAAGGAGTGGACTCCAGCTTGTTGCATCGCTTGGCGGTCTGAGCTAATATTGGCTTAGCACTCTCGTTTCGAGAGTGCTAACCACGAGAGCGGCCCGGTCCCAATATTCCTTTGCCCGGCCTCTTGTGGCCCAGAACCCGGAAGCCTGAACAGAAGGAGGACCCTCGGTTGGCAACGAAACTCATTCCCCTGGCAGATAGACTGGTGATCAAGGCCGTCGTTCAGGAAGAGGTGCTGGCAAGCGGCATCGTCATCCCCGACACGGCGAAGGAGAAGCCGCAGCAGGGCGAGGTCATCGCCGTCGGCCCCGGCCGCCTCGACGAGGACGGCAAGCGCATCCCAATGGACCTGAAAGTCGGCGACCGCGTCCTCTACGCCAAGTACAGCGGCCAGGACATCAAGATCGACCTCGAAGAGTACATCGTCCTCTCCGAGAAGGACGTTCTCTGCAAAGTCGAGATAAAGTCTCGCAAGAAGTAGAATCTCCCGCCACCGCCGTCGCAGCCGCTTCGGGGGATGGCCGGGCTAGGGAGGGTTTGCATGGCGAAACAACTGGTATTCGATGAGGAGGCGCGCCGCGCCCTGAAGGCAGGCGTCGACGCCCTGGCCGACGCCCTGAAGGTCACCCTGGGCCCGCGCGGCCGCACGGTCGTCCTGGCGAAGAAGTTTGGACCGCCGGTCATCGCCAACGACGGCGTGACCATCGCCAAGGAGATTGAGCTGCCGGACGCGCAGGAGAACATGGGCGCCCAGCTCGCCCGCGAGGTCGCCAGCAAGACGAACGACGTCGCTGGCGACGGCACGACCACCGCCACCGTCCTGGCCCAGGCGATCGTGCGCGAAGGGCTGAAGAACGTGGCGGCCGGCGCCAACCCGATGGACCTGAAGCGGGGACTGGAACGCGGTGTCCAGCGCGCGATTGCGGCGCTGCGGGAGTCCGCCAAGCCGGTGGCCGGTAAGGAGCAGATCAGCCAGGTAGCGTCGATTGCCGCCATCGACCAGGAGGTCGGCAACCTGATCGCCGACGTGATGGAAAAGGTGGGCAAAGACGGCGTCATTACGGTCGAGGAGTCCAAAGGCCTGAGCATGGAGACGGAGTTCGTCGACGGCATGCAGCTCGACCGCGGCTACGTCTCGCCCTATTTCGTGACCAACCCCGACCGCATGGAGGCGTCGCTCGACGACCCCTACATCCTGGTGACGGATAAGAAGATCTCCGCCATCGCCGATATCCTGCCCATTCTGGAGAAGACGCTTCAGGTGACGAAGAACCTGGTAGTTATCTGCGACGACTGCGACGGTGAGGCGCTGGCGACGCTGGTCGTGAACAAGCTCCGCGGCACGATCAATCCGCTGGTGGTCAAAGCGCCGGCCTTCGGCGAGAGGCGCAAGGCGATCCTGGAAGACATCGCCATCCTCACCGGCGGCACGTTCGTCACGGAGGAGACGGGCCGCAAGCTGGAGAACGCGCAGGTGTCGGACCTGGGCCGCGCCCGTCGGGTGGTCTCCACGAAAGAGGAGACGACGGTAATAGAGGGCCACGGCAGCGACGAGGCGATCCAGGCACGCATCAAGCAGATCAAGGCGCAGATCGATGAAACGACCTCGGAGTTCGACCGCGAGAAGCTGCAGGAGCGCCTGGCGAAACTGGCTGGCGGCGTAGCGGTCATAAAGGTCGGCGCGGCGACGGAGATCGAGCTCAAGGAGAAGAAGCTGCGCGTCGAAGACGCGCTCTCGGCGACACGGGCGGCCGTGGAGGAAGGGATCGTCCCCGGCGGCGGTGTGGCCCTGTTGCGCTGCCAGAAGCCCTTGGAGGAGCTCCAGGCCACGCTCCAGGGCGATCAGCGCACGGGCGTCGGCATCCTCATCAGCGCGGTGGAAGCGCCGATGACGCTCATAGCCGAGAACGCCGGCTGCGAGGGATCGGTTGTGGTCGACGTGGTGCGTCGCGCCAAGGACATCGATAGCGGCTGGGACGCGGTGAGCAACGAGTATGTCAATATGTACAAGCGCGGAATCGTCGACCCGGTGAAAGTCGTGCGCTCGGCGCTGGAGAACGCGGCGTCGATCGGCGCGATGGTGCTGACGACGGAGTCGCTGATAACGGATATCCCGGAGCCGCCGTCGGCCGCCATGCCCGCGATGCCGCCGGAGTATTGATAGGCTAACGCTTGGAACTGTTAGGGCCGCTCGGGTTGCCGAGCGGCCCTACCCTTGCCCCCAAGACGTAGCTCCCGCCGGCCGCGGCCTGGCCCGTCGAACGCGACCCGCGGCGACCCTCTCGTCAAAGATCGAGCAGTGGTAGAAAGCGGCCGTCGCTGCGGAAGGGCCCGACAACCGCCAGATTCAGCGCCTCCCGACGTAGCGTCTGCTTCGCCACCCGCAGCAGGTCCGCCGTCGTTACGGCCATCACGCGCTCCAGCACGTCGTCCACCGTCAGTACTTTACCCGTCAGCAACTCCTGCACGCCGGTCCAGCCGGAAACGCTGCGCGTGTCCTCCATCCTCAGGAGGACCCGGCCGCGGGAAAGCTCCTTTGCGCGCGCCACTTCCTCGTCGTCAATGTCTTCGCGGATCCGCGCCAACTCCCCCATGAGCGCGGTCAACGCCTTGAGTGCGTTCTTCGGGTCCACAGCGGCATAGACGGCCAGCGAGCCGGCGTCCTGGTAGTGGCTGGCGTAGCTGTGCACGTCGTAGCACAGGCCCAGTCGCTCGCGCAGCTCCAGAAACAAGCGGCTGCTCATTCCTTCGCCCAGAATCACGCTCAGAAGGTCCAGCGCCGGCCGGTCCGGGTGCTCCATCGCCATCCCTTCGACGGCGAGCGAAATGTGCGCTTGCTCCGTCTTCTTGTACTGCACCGCTAGCCGCGGCCCCTGCGGGGGGCTCCAGGCGGGGCGCCAGCCGCCCGGAAGGCCGCGCTGCCAGTCGCCCATCTCTCGTTCGACCAGCGCCAGCGCCTCGTCGTGACTCACGTTGCCGGCAATGCCCACGACCGCGTTCTCCGCGACGTACTGCCTGCCCATGTAGGCGAGCACCATCTCGCGCGTCATCGTCGATACCGTCTCGCGGCTGCCGCCAACGTCGCGGCCCAGCGGCTGGTCCGGCCACATCACCTGATCGATAAGCTGGTCGACGAGCTGCGGCGGCGAGTCGGCCACGGCGGCCAGCTCTTCCAGGATAACGCCGCGTTCTTTCTCCATCTCCTGCGCGGCGAGGAGCGGATGACGCAACAAGTCGCTGAGGATGTCGCCGAGCATGTCGAAGTGGGGACGCGCCACCTTGCCGTAGTAGACGGTCAACTCGCGATCCGTAACCGCATTCATCACCCCGCCGACGCTGTCGACGATCTCGGAGATCTCCCGTGAGCTTGGATAGCGCTCCGTCCCCTTGAAGACGAGGTGCTCGGCCATGTGCGAGATGCCGGCCTGAGCTGGCTCCTCATAGCGGGAGCCGGCGCCGAGATAGATGCTGATACTCACCGAACGCGTGAAAGGCATCGGCGCGGTCACCACGCGCAGTCCATTGCTGAGAGTCGTTCGCTGGTAAATCTCGTCGACCATCTGTTTGCCCTCTCCTGAAGCCATTCTAAAGGCGATTGGGTGGCTCCTTCAACAGGGGCCGGCGCATCTGCTGAACCGGCCTTCCCTTGCCGAACCTAATAGCAGAGGCACCGACAGACCGATACCTTTGGGATTTGCGTGGTGACTGAAAAGGTCACTTCTCTGTATAAGCTGGCGGACGCCGCCATCGACGGCAAGGCGGGCGAACAATCGCTCGTCCGCATCGCCGATCTCGTTCGCGAGGCGATAGCGGCGGACCGCATCTTCCTTGTCTACCCGGAGAACAAGGAGTTCATACTGTGTGGCGATTCCAGCGCGGCCGAAGGGCTGGGAACAAACCAGATGGGGCTATGGCTGGTCCAGCACCAGTGCGAGATAGTCGGCGGCCCCGTTGCCTTCGACATAGTCGGCGAGCGCGTTAGCGACATTGTCGATGCCCGCCAGGGAGGTACAAAGCGCTTCCTCGGCTTCCAGCTCGACGGTGGCGGCGAGATGCTCATCATTAAGACACGGGCGAATCCCCCCGCAGGCGCGGGCGTCTTCGCTTTCATCGAAGCCGCAACGCCCGCCATCACGCTCGTGCTCGGGCGCGTGCTGAGCGTAGCCAAGGCCGACCGCCAGCGCGAGCAGATGTCGGCGGTAGCGGATGCCGCGCAACTCTTGATCCAGGCAGAGCGCATCTCGCCGGTGCTGAAGCACCTGGCCAACGCCATCTCCATTTCCACCGGCAACGACCTGGTGTCGATAGACGTTTTCGACAAGGACTCGCAAACGTTCGTGCTCAGCGTTCTGAACATTGGGCCGCAGATTGACACGTCCCTCGGTGATGAATGGAAGCAGCGACAGCCCACCGCTCTTTACCCGGAAGCTCTCCTTAAGGCGGCCCTGGCAACGCGCCAACCACTGCTTCTCCCCGACCTTCAGAACGACGAAAGGATACCGGAAACGGGGAGACAGTTCTTCAAGCGGGCTCACATATTTTCGGCCGCCCAGTTCCCGATCACTTTCCGCGATGAGTTCCTCGGCGTCCTGCGGGTAGCCAACCAGCGGCCGCGAGATTTCGCGGAAACGGAAGTGGAGGTCCTGAACGGCTTTGCCAGCCAGTTGGGCGCGGCCCTCAAAGCGGTAGAGATGTACCGGTCCCTGGCCCAGTCGGAGAAACAACTGAGAGAGTACGCCGAGGAATTGCAGTCCAGCAACGAGGTGCAGCACCGCCTGGCGCGGACGGATGCGCTGACCGGCGTCCCAAATCGACGCTATATCGATGAGGTGGTAAAGGGCGAATGCTCGCGCGCCATTCGCCACAAGACGGCGCTCTGCGTCGCCCTGGCCGACCTCGACAAATTCAAGGCGATTAATGACAACTACGGCCACAAAGCGGGGGACGCCGCTCTTGTCCAGCTTGCCGACCTGTCCAGGCGAACGTGCCGGCGCGGCGACGTGGTCGGGCGCTACGGGGGTGACGAGTTCATTTTCGTACTGCCCCGGGCGGACCTCGCCGCGGCCCAGAGATTCGCCAACCGCTTTCGGGCCGCGGTCGCCGGACGGGTGTTTGATTTCGCCAGCGATGGGAGCGCGAGAATGAGCATCAGCATCGGCGTTGCGCAGCTCGACCCTCATAATGCACAGAAACCCTTCGCGCTGATAAAGCAGGCCGACGAAGCACTCTATCAGGCCAAAGCCAAGGGTGGCAATAAGACCTGCTCGCGCTCCGCCCGGAAGAGCGCGGCCTGACAGTGGATCGCGCGTCTCCAGCCAAAGCGTATTTAGAATGCTGACCCACCTACCGAATCTAAGTGTGGAGTGAGTTGACGACGTCGAACCGGAGAGGGTCATCGTGAAGCCCGGGCTTGATGCGCTCCAGCAGCTTGCCGATCTCGCCGCAAGGGGGCCAGCGAGCAGGCTGGGGCTAACGCGCATAGCCGACACCCTTAGGGAAGCGCTCGGCGCCGAACGCGTCTGCTTTGTCTACGCCGAAGGCCTGGACTGGCTGCGCTGCGGCGATTCGCGCTGCGGCGATGAGATCGGCACTGGCGAGAAGGGGCTCTGGCTGGTCCAGCAACGGACACAAAAGCAGAAGGCGCCCGTTGCCTTCAGCATCCAGGCCGGACGCGTGGAAGGCCTTGTGAGCGCTGCGGCCGGACAGAAGTGTGAGTACCTTGGCATCAGGATCCCTACCAGGGAGAGCCCGGCGGAGATGGTAATTGTCCGCGGGCCGTGGGACACGGGCTTGGACCACTCGCTCCTGACTGTCATCGAGGCGGCGCGACCGTCGCTCATCATGTTCCTCGAGCGCATGCTCAACGCCCGCTGGTCGGAGCGCCAGCGCCAGCAGATGTCGGCCCTGGCGAACGCGGCCGAAGTGCTGACGCAGGGGGAGGACACGCAATCGCTCTTGGAGAACCTGGCCGGCGCTATCTCCGACACCACGGGCTACGAGATCGTGAGGATCGAGATCTGGGATAACACGTCCCAGCGAATCACAACACAGGCACTCAACTCCGTCCGCTGGCAGGGCACAGGGGCGGAACTCCAACTCCGGTCGACGGAAGGGGTCGTGGACGGACCGCTCAGAGAGGCGATACGAACGCGGCAGCCGGTCCTGATGCCCGATCTGCAGCATTGCCCAATCGTCGCGGAAGAAGAACGGCGCCAGTTTCAGTGGGTAATGCTTGTATCGGCGGCGCGCGTGCCTATTCTCTTCGCCGACGAGATGCTGGGACTGATCGCTCTTGCTAGCTTCCGGCCGCGGACGTTCCCGCCGGAAGAGGTGGAGGGATTCAAGGCAATCGCCACTCAACTGGCGGTGGGCTTGAAGGCGAGAAGCATGTACTCGGAGCTGGCGGAATCCAAGAAGCAGCTCGAAAGGTTCTCCAAACGGCTCCAGGAAAGCACCGAGATCCAGCACCGCCTGGCGCGCACCGACGCCCTTACCGGCATTCCCAACCGGCGCTATGTGGAAGAGGTCATCGAGGCGGAACGAGCGCGCGCGCTTCGCCACGGCGGATCGCTGAGCGTCGGCCTGCTGGACGTGGACAAGCTGAAGTCGGTGAACGACCAGTTCGGTCACGACGCCGGCGACGAAGTTCTGCTGCAACTAGCCCGACTTGCCCGCCAGAGCTGTCGCAAGGGCGACGTCGTCGGGCGCTACGGCGGCGATGAGTTCCTCTTCGTGCTGCCTGAAGCGGACCTGGGCGCGGCGCGGCGCTTCGGGGAACGGTTCCGCAGCCGGGTCGAGAAGCAACCGTTCTATCTTCCGCGCGGCGATACGCTGGGCCTCAACGTGAGCCTGGGCGTCGCCGAGGCGGACTTCCTGGCGCTCCAGGAGGCGCAGGACCTGATCGCGACGGCCGACGCAGCCCTCTACGAGGCAAAATCCAGCGGCGGCAACATTGTCTGCTCACGGTCCCAGGGTGCGCGCGTCGCCTAGATACCCCTGCTCTTCCCTCGACCCACATCACCGCTGACGCTTCATCGACCGTGCGGTCGAAACAGCAGGCAAACGCCTGTTAGAATGATCCCGCCAATATCGAAGCGAGGCGGCGAGTGCAGCTCACTCCGAACGTCCACGTCTTGCGGGCTCCTTCCGCGCCGTACGCCGGTCTCTACGAGCCGAACGTCTACCTCGTCGTCGACGGCGGGAGCGCTATCATCATCGACGGCGGCCTAGAGGACGAGGCGGCGGCGAATGAACGGCTGACATACCTGAAGGACCTGGGCGCACCGCGCGTCGGGCTGATCGCGCTGACGCATCATCATCGCGACCACGCGAGCGGTGCCCTCCTGCTCGCCGCAGCCACCGGAGCGCCGATCCGGATGCATGCGGAAGAGGAACGCCTCCTGGGCGACGACCCGAAGCGCCGCCATCCGGATGTCCGCTTCGGTCCGCCCCTCGTCGATGGCGAGGCATTGGCGGCGGGACGCCTGCGGCTGCGCGTCGTTCATACGCCCGGACACAGCGCCGGCCACGTCTGCTTCTTCCTGGAAGAACAGGCGGTCCTCTTCAGCGGCGACAACGTGCTCGGGCTGGGCACCACGGCGATCCCACCCCCTCCCACCGGCGACATGGCCCTCTACGTCCGTTCGCTGGAGCGCATGAAGTCGCTCGGCGCCTCGCTGCTTTGCCCGGGACACGGCCCGCCGGTGCGGGAGCCGCAGCGAAAGATACAGGAGCTCATCGACCACCGGCACGAGCGCGAAGAGCAACTCCTGTCGCTCCTTAGCGGCGGCGAATCGAGCGTCGACGCGTTGGTCCGTCGGATCTACCCGGAGCTGGCGCCGCAATTGCTAAGAATGGCCGGGGGCCAGGTGACGGCCCATCTTTGCAAGCTCCGCGACGAAGGCAAGGTGAGCCTGCGCACCGAGGACGGCGATTTGGTTGCGACGCTGCGTCCATCGCGCGGCTGATCGTCGCCTAGACCCTCCCACTTCACAACCGTATAATCTTCGTAGAACAAGTATCCCCAGGAAGAAGCGATGTCTCTCGATCCAGCCTTCGTTCCCATATTGCCCCGCACCGCCGGCCTGACGCCGCAGGGTCACCTGAGCCTCGGCGGCTGCGACGCCGTCGATCTGGCGCGGGAGTTCGGGACGCCGCTCTACGTGTTCGACGAGACCGAGCTGCGCGAGGGCGCCCGCGAATGGCGCTCCGCCTTCGTCCCGTCATACCCTGACACGACGGTCGTCTACGCCGCGAAGGCGTACCTGGGACGCGCCGTCGCCGCGCTCTTCGCGCAAGAAGGGCTGGGGCTGGACGTTGCCTCCGGCGGCGAGCTGACGATTGCCCTGGCGGCCGGGTTTCCGGCGGAACGCATCTACCTCCACGGCAACAACAAGTCGCGCCGCGAGCTTGGTGAGGCGCTGGACGCCGGCGTCGGCCACGTCGTCATCGACAACTTTCGCGAGATCGCCTTACTAGATGGGCTGGCGACCGCGGCCGGAAAGCGGCAGGCGGTCCTCCTGCGCGTCTCGCCGAACGTCGATCCGCACACGCACCGCTACATCTCCACCGGCGCGCTCGACTCGAAGTTCGGCGTGTCGCTCGCCACCGGCCAGGCGGAGGAGGCAGTAGAAGCGCTGGCAGCGTCGAAGATGCTCGATCTCGCCGGCCTGCACGCGCACATCGGCTCGCAGATATTCGAAATCGAGCCGTTCCAGCAGTCGCTCAAGGCCCTCCTCGAGTTCGCCGCGCGCCTGAAGGGACGTCATCAGTTCGCACAGATCAGTGCTGGCGGCGGCTTTGCCGTCCAGTACCAGCGCGGCCTTCCCGCTCCGGCCCGACGCGAGTATGCAGAGGCGTTGGCGACCACGCTGAAGGAATCGTGCCGGGCGTTCGACCTGACACCGCCGCGACTCGTCATCGAGCCCGGGCGGTCGCTCGTCGCCCGCGCCGGCGTCGCGCTCTACAGCGTCGGTGGGCGAAAGGAGATCGCTGGCGTGCGCACGTACGTCCTCGTCGACGGCGGCATGGCGGACAACATCCGTCCCGCCCTCTACGGCGCCGCTTATGAGGCGCTCCTGGCCAGCCGCGCCGACGAAGAAGGACCGCAGGAGCGCGTCACCATCGCCGGCAAGTACTGCGAGTCCGGCGACGTGCTGGTCCGCGACGTCGAGCTGCCGAAGCTGCAGCCTGACGACGTCCTGGCCATTCCCGCGTCCGGCGCCTATTGCCTGCCGCTGGCCAGCAACTATAACGCCTCGCTGCGACCGGCCGTCGTCTTCGTCAAGGACGGACGCGCCCGAATCGTGCGCCGTCGCGAGAGCTACGACGACCTGCTGCGCTGCGAGTGCGGCGACGGGGCGGCTGACTGACGCCATGTGGAAGATAATTGGTCAGGAGCGAGCTCAGGCGTCGCTTAGCCGCGCGCTGGCGGAAGGACGCGCTTCGCACGCCTATCTCTTCGCCGGCCCGCCGCAGGTCGGCAAGGGAACGGCGGCCCTGGAGTTCGCACAGGCGTTGAACTGCAGCGGCGAAGACCCACCCTGTCATCGCTGCCGCCAGTGCCAGCTCATCGAGGAAGGCAGGCATCCCGACGTGGAGGTCATAGGCATCGGCGGGCTCTGCGAGGAAGCGGGCCCGGATCACAAGGACCACGCGGCGGACGGTTCCAAGGAGATACGCATCTGCCAGATACGGCGGCTGAAGCGGATCGCCAGCCGGGCGCCGTTCGAAGGCCGCTTTCGCGTCGCCATAATCGACCCGGCGGACGCCCTGAACGCCGAATCCTCCAACGCGCTCCTGAAGACGCTGGAGGAGCCCGTGGCGTCGATGGTGCTCATCCTGGTGACGAGCCGCGAGGAAGCGCTTCTGCCAACAGTCCGTTCGCGCTGCCGCCTGGTGCCCTTCAGCAACATGTCCGTGGCTGCTGTGGCGGAGGCGCTGCAGGAGACGTGGGAGACGCCGGCCGAGGACGCGGCTCTGCTCGCCAGGCTGAGCGGCGGGCGGCTCGGCTGGGCAGTGACGGCCTGGGAGGATGAGACGGTTCTCCCGGCCCGCGAATCGATGCTGGGGGACGTTTATCGCCTGAGCGCCGCCGGCCGCGACGAGCGTTTTGCCTGGGCGGCGGAGATGTCGAGGCGCTTCTACCGCGACCGCAACAACGTCTTCGCCCTGCTGGAGCTCTGGCGCGAGTGGTGGCGCGACGTCCTTTTGACAGCGTCGGGCCAAGCGGAAATCGTCACCAACGCCGGTCTTCTGGACAGACTGGCCCTGATGGCCGGAAAATATACGGTAGGAGACATCGTGTCGTTCTTGCGGGCGCTGGGTCGGACAGCGGAATACCTGGCCGACAACGTGAATCCGCAACTGGCGCTGGAGGTGCTTATGCTCCAGATGCCGGCGCCAAGAAAGGAGAGACAGCTCACCGCGGTCGCCGCCAGGCCCGCCTGAGACGGAGCGGAGAGCTTGCAGATATGACCGAAGAACCAGTGACAGCGACGCCGCGTCGCATTGCCGGTGTCCGCTTCGACGGCGCCGGCAGAGTGTGCTACTTCGACGCCAAGGACATCGAGTTGAAGACAGGCCAGCGGGTCGTCGTTCAGACGGCGCGCGGCTCGTCCGTCGGGCGAGTGGTTATCGCGCCGGAGCAGGTGGTGGCCGAAGAGATCGGCGACCAGCTCGATCCCGTTCTCCGCGTCGCCGACGACGAAGACATCGCGAAGGCGGACTCGCTCCGAGGCGAA
The DNA here is from genome assembly GCA_050010555.1 of Dehalococcoidia bacterium. Taxonomy (GTDB): domain Bacteria; phylum Chloroflexota; class Dehalococcoidia; order DSTF01; family JALHUB01; genus JALHUB01. The sequence continues at coordinate 35,354 of JBEKKV010000002.1, read as the reverse complement.
GTCCACTCCGACCTGACGCTCGCGCGCAAGAAGGTGGACGAGCACGGCCTGGACATGCGCCTGGTCGGCGGCGAATCCAACCTGGAGGGCTCCCGACTCACGCTCTATTTCACCGCCCAACAGCGCGTCGACTTCCGCGCCCTCGTGCGAGACCTCTCGTCGGCCCTGCAGAAGCGGGTGCAGCTCCTCCAGGTGGGCGAGCGCGATCGCGCGAAGCTCGCCGGCGATATCGGCCAGTGCGGCTATACGCTGTGTTGCCGCTCCTGGCTCGCCGCCTTCCCGTCGATATCGATCCGGATGGCGAAGGAGCAGGACGTGCCGCTGAACCCGTCGAAGATATCCGGCGTCTGCGGCCGCCTCCTTTGCTGCCTGGCCTACGAACACGAGCAGTACCGCGAGCTGCGCGGCAAGCTCCCCAAGGTGGGGCAAATGCTCTCGACGCCGGCCGGCGAGGCGAAGCTCATCGCTGTGCACGTCCTCAAGCAGACCGTCTCGCTGCGCATGGCGGACACGCTGACTGTTGTCGACATGTCGATGGACGAGCTGCGCGGCCAGTACGGCACCACGGTCCGTCCGGCGGAGCTTGTGAAGGAAGAGCTTCAGCCGGCAGCAGAGACGCCGCCTCGGTCGCAGCCTCCGGCGCAGGCCGCGGCAGAGCAGAGCGAAGCTGAGCCGCACAGGCGAAGACGCCGTCGCGGCGGGCGCGGACGCCGGGGCCAGGGCCCGCGAAACGATAATCCGCCACAACCGTCGTAGCAGAAGGACCGCAAGGAGGTTGGTTTGAAGGAGCTGCAGCAGGTCGACCCGGAGGTCTACGCGCTGGTGGAGGCTGAGGCGCGCTACGAGTTCGAGACGCTGCGCCTCATCCCGTCGGAGAACTACGCCTCGGCGGCGGTCATCCAGGCCCTGGGCTCGGTGCTGACGAACAAGTACTCCGAGGGGTACGCCGGCAAGCGCTACTACGAAGGCCAGCGCTACGTCGACGCCATCGAGGAGCTGGCGATCCAGCGGGCCAAGAGCCTCTTCGGCGTCGACCACGCCAACGTCCAGCCCTACTCCGGTTCGCCCGCGAACATGGCCGCCTACTACGCGCTCCTGCAGCCCGGCGACACGATAATGGGCCTCAGCCTGCCTCACGGCGGTCACCTGACGCACGGCTGGGAGGTCAACTTCTCCGCCCGCTTCTATCACTCCGTCCAGTACACCGTCGACCGGCAGACGAACCTGGTCGACTACGACGCTGTGCGCGCGCTCGCCAAGGAGGCGCGCCCGAAGGTCATCGTCTGCGGCGCCACGGCCTACCCGCGCCTGTGGGACTTCAAGGCCTTCGCCGACATTGCGAAAGAGGTCGACGCCTACTTTCTGGCCGACATCGCCCATATTGCGGGGCTCATCGCCGCCGGCGTCCATCCCGACCCGGCGCCCTACGCCGACGTCATCACCACGACGACCCACAAGACGCTCCGCGGCCCCCGCGGCGCCATGATCATGTGCCGCGAGCAGTTCGCGCAGAGCATCGACCGCGCGGTCTTCCCGGCGCTCCAGGGCGGCCCGCATGACCACACGACCGCCGCCATCGCCGTCGCCCTGAAAGAGGCGGCGTCGCCGGAGTTCAAGGAGTACGGCGCGCAGGTTGTCCGGAACGCCAAGGCGCTGGCCGGCGAGCTGCTGGAGCGCGGCTTTCAGCTCGTCTCCGGCGGCACCGACAACCACCTCGTCCTCATCGACCTCACGAACAAGGGCGTCACCGGCAAGAAGGCCTCGAAGGCGTTGGACCGGGCGGGAATCGTCGTCAACGCCAACACCGTCCCCTTCGACCCGCGCAAGCCGTTCAGCCCCAGCGGCATCCGCATCGGCAGCCCGGCCGTCACCTCCCGCGGCATGAAGGAGCCGGAAATGCGCCGAATCGTCGTCTGGATGGACGAAGTCGTCGCAAATGCGGACGACGAGCAGACGCTGGAGCGCGTGCGCAACGAAGTGAAGGAGTTCTGCGCGCCCTTCCCGGCGCCGGGCATTCCGGTGGAATAGCGGCGGGGCCTGGTCTATCCCTCAGAACTGTTACATATTGCGCCTCTATCTCCCGTCTTGAATCAGCAGGACAAACAGAGAGGTTTCAGGAGCTATTCATCCCCGATGGACTGGGGTTGACAAAGATTCAGCTTATCGTTCAAAATATTTCTTGAATAAGGCGGGGACCGCATGCGTCCGCCGCGGCGGACTAGTTGAGAAGGAGACTCAATATGGAGAGATGGAAAGGATCCTGGTTGTGGGCGGTGGCCGCAGTAGCGGGGCTCGCCCTAGTAGTGGGAGCATTCGTGGCCTCTTCGCCGGGATCTGCCGTATATGCTACCGACGACCAGACCGCCACGGCACAAGCCAGCGCGACGTCCGTAGCGGAAACGGAAACGGCAGCGCCGACGGCCACGGCCACGGCCACGCCGAACGTAGGGGCAACCGCCACGTCGGTATCCCAAACCGCGACGGCTGTAGCGGCCACGGCTACCAGCACCGTTTGCGATTTGCACGTCACCAAGGAATCCGACGAATCGACAGTACCCGTGGGCGGCCAGATCACCTACACGATCAGGGTAAGGAACGAAGCCACCTCGGGTTCCTGCAGCAACCTCGATGTGACTGACAACGTTCCCGACCGTGTGGACTGCACAAGCGCGTCCGTCACGGACGACGGCGGTCTCAACTTTGACGACACTGCCATCACCAATAGCTGCGATGACGACAACACCGTCAGGTGGACCACCAGCGACAACCTGGACTCCGACCAAGAGGTCACCCTGGAGATGGTCGTCACGCTCAACTCGGCCGCCGAAGACGGTGACACGATCACCAATGAGGCATGCGCCGATTCGGACAATGGCAGCAGCAACTGTGACTCGGTGGACGTCGACGTAACGGGCGCCACGGCAACGCCGACGTCCGGCCCGACGGCAACGCCGTTCCCGACGGTCGTAGTCCCGACCGCGCGGCCGGTGGTTCCACCGGCAGCAGTCGTTGCCCCCTCGCTTACCGGCCCGCTTACCGGTACCGGGCCGTCGTCCGGCGGCGGATCGTCTCCGCTGCCGCTGGCGCTTGGTCTGCTGGGCGGAGTTTTGCTGCTGGCCTCGGGCGCGGTGCTCGTCAAGCGCGCACGCTAGGCTAGCCTGGCGATCACGGGATAAACGAAACACTGGCCTGCATTCGAGCAGGTAGGGAGTCTGTTAGGAAATAGCGAGAGAGGCGGGAGTTGTCCCGCCTCTCTTTTCTTCTTGTTCCCGAAGATTTCGCGTAGCGCGGACATCTTGTCCGCACGAACGAGCGACCTCACGGGCAGGCACGGAGGCCCGCCTCTACTTGGCCAGCCGCTCCTTCTCCCGCTGGATCAGGTCGCGGCGCAGTATCTTGCCCGATAGCGTCTTCGGGATGGCATCCATAAACTCCACTTCCCGGATCTTCTTGTACGGCGCCACTTTCCCCGCGATGAACGTCATCAGCTCTTCGGCGCTCGCCTGCTTCTCCGGCCTCAGCACCACGCAGGCCTTCGGTATCTCGCCGCCCGCCTCGTCCGGCTTCGGTATAACCGCCGCGTCGAGAACGGCGGGGTGCTGGTGCAAGAGCGCCTCCAGCTCCGCCGGCGCCACCTGGTAGCCCTTGTACTTGATCATCTCTTTCTTCCGCTCGATCAGGTACAGGTAGCCGTCCTCATCGAAGCGGCCGATATCGCCGGTACGTAGCCAGCCGTCGGAAGTGAGGCAGTCCGCCGTCTCCTTCGGGTTGTTCCAGTAGCCCTTCATGACCTGCGGACCCTTCACCATGAGCTCGCCCACCTCGCCTACGGGCAGCTCGTCGCCCGTGTCCGGGCTTACGATCTTCTCCAGCGTGTCGGGCGAAGGCGGACCCACCGATTCGAGCTTGATGCGCTCGAAAGGGTTCGTGTTGATCGTCGGGCTCGTCTCCGTCATGCCGTATCCCTGCGAGACGATGCACTTGAACAGCGTTTTGGCGCGCTCGCCTATCTCCAGCGGCAGCGGCGCCGCGCCGGAGCTGATAACCTGCAGCGACGACGTGTCGTAGCGCTCGGGATGGGCGTTCACCATCGCCAGGATGGCCGGCGGCGCCAGGTAGAGGTCGGTTATCCGGTGCTGCTGGATGAGCTGGAGCATCTGCTCGACGTCGAAGCGCGCCATCACCACGCCGGTGCCGCCGCGGGCCAGGGAGGCGCTCATCAGCACCGTCATGCCGTAGATGTGGAAGAGCGGCAGCGTCCAGAGGCCCACCATGTCCGAGTTGAAGAAGCGAGTGGCCAGCCCCTGCGTGACGTTCGCGAAGATGTTGAAATGGGTGAGCATCACGCCCTTGGGCAGGCCGGTGGTGCCGCTGGAGTAGGGAAGGGCGGCAATGTCCTCGTGAACGTCGATCGCGACCTGCCGGAAATCCTCCGGGACGCCTTCCAGGACCGACGGCAGGTCGTCGATTGGGAAGACCTTGCGCAGCAGCGGCAGGCTCTTCCGCGCCTCCTCGACGGCGGCGGCCATCGGCGTGAAGGCGAAGAGGACGACGGCCTGCGCATCGCCGAGCTGGGTCGCGATCTCGTGCGCCGTGTACAGCGGATTGAGCGTCGTCACCGTGGCGCCGGCGAGCAGCGAGCCGTAGAAGACGGCCGGGTACTCGATGTGATTGGGCGAGAAGATGCCGACCTTGTCGCCCTTCTGGACGCCGTTGTCCTGGAGGAGTCGCGCGACTTTGCGGGCGTCGCTGAGGACGCGGGCGTAGGTGCGCGTCGAGCCGTCGGCGCTGACCAGGGCGATCTTCTCGCCGAAGGTCTCCGCGGAGTTGACGAGAATGTCCGGCAGCGGCTGTTCCGGGTATGGCGCCTGGCTGGGCCAGTAGCTGGAGACGATCATGCCATCACCTGCCTCCACTCATCGAGACAAACCGGGGCACGCCTGCCCGCCCGCCTTTTGGGGGCGCGGCCTCTACTTGGCCAGGCGCTCTTTCTCCCGCTGGATCAGGTCGCGGCGCAGTATCTTGCCCGAGAGCGTCTTCGGGATGGCGTCCATGAACTCCACTTCCCGGATCTTCTTGTACGGCGCCACTTTCCCGGCGATGAACGTCATCAGCTCCTCGGCGCTCGCCTGCTTCTCCGGCCTCAGTACCACGCAGGCCTTCGGTATCTCGCCGCCCGCCTCGTCCGGCTTCGGTATAACCGCCGCGTCGAGAACGGCAGGATGCTCGTAGAGGAGAGCCTCCAACTCCGCCGGCGCCACCTGGTAGCCCTTGTACTTGATCATCTCTTTCTTCCGCTCGATCAGGTACAGGTAGCCGTCCTCGTCGAAGCGGGCAATGTCGCCGGTGTGCAGCCAGCCGTCTGGGGTAAGACAGTCCGCGGTCTCCTTCGGGTTGTTCCAGTAGCCCTTCATGACCTGCGGGCCCTTCACCATCAGCTCCCCGACGCCGCCGGTGGGCAGCTCTTCGCCGCTGTCCAGGCTGACGATCTTCTCCAGCGTGTCCGGGAACGGCGGGCCGACCGATTCGATCTTTATCTTGTCGAAGGGCTGGGTGTTCACCGTGGGGCTCGTCTCCGTCATGCCGTATCCTTGCGTGACGATGCACTTGAACATCGCCTTCGCCCGCTCCGCCAGCTCCAGCGCCAGCGGCGCCGCGCCGGAGCTGATGAGCCGCAGCGACGACGCGTCGTAGCGGGAAGGATCCGGCAGGTTGACCATCGCCAGTATGGCCGGCGGGGCAAGATAGAGATCGGTGATCCGGTGCTTCTCGATGAGCTGCATCATCTGCTCGACGTCGAAGCGCAACATTACGACGCCCGTGTTTGCCGTTGCGATGCCACTGCTCATGAGCACGGTCATCCCATAGATGTGAAACAAGGGAAGCAACCAGAGGCCTACCATGTCCGAGGGTATCTCCCTCGTCGCGTGCCCTTGCTTGACATCGCAGGTGATATTGTAATGTGTGAGCATCACGCCCTTCGGGAGACCGGTTGTCCCGCTTGAGTAGGGAAGGGCGGCGATGTCCTCTCGCGGGTTGATGGTTACCGGACGGTACTCCTCAGACACGCCTTCCAGGACGTCGGGCAGCGCATCGATAGTGAAGATGTTGCGCACGAGAGGCAAGTTCTTGCGGGCCTCTTCGGCAGCAGGCCTCATGAAGGAGAAGGCGAACAGGATCACCGCTTTGGCGTCCACGAGCTGATGCTCAATCTCATGCGGTGTATACAACGGGTTGAGCGTGGTGACGGTTGCCCCGGCAAGGAGCGAGCCGAAGAATACGGCGGGAAAATCGATATGGTTGGGTGAGAAGATGCCGACGGTCTCGCCTTTGACGACGCCGTTATCCTGTAGGAGATGCGCCACCTTACGGGCGTCGCTCCAGATGCGCTCGTAGGTGCGGGTACTACCATCCGCCCCTATCACACCCGTTTTGCCGCCCTGTGTGGCCGCCGTTCGCCTGAGCAACTCGTAGACCGGTATCTCCTCATAGGGCGCCTGACTGGGCCAGTAGCTGCTGACAACCATGATGACCTTCCCTCCGCAATTCGGTCCGACAAAATCAGATGGAAGAATTGGAATTCGTCATCAGAATGCCAGTCAAGGCGGAATCGGTCAAGTCCCGTGCCGGCTTGCGGCTAGGCTGATGGCAGTGGCGCCGGAGGGAGGCCTGTCAGCGGCAGGGTGACACTGAACTCTGTCCCCTCGCGCTGCGAGCTCTGCGCCGACAACGTTCCGCCGTGCCCGTGCACCACTTCGGAGGCGATCGCCAGGCCGAGGCCGGTATGCCCCTCGTCGTTCGTCGACTTGTTGACCTGGTAGAAGCGTTCGCAGACGTGGGGCAGGTGCTCCGGCGGTATAAAGGAGCCGGTGTTGTGGATGCCGACGCGCACGGTGCCGTTGCTGGCCTGCGCGGCGACGGTTATGGTGCCCTCTTTCGGCGTGTGCCTGATTGCGTTGTCGAGCAGGTTGGAGAAGACGCGCTCCAGCCGGCGCACGTCGCCCCGCACCGCGGGAAGCGGTGGCAGGTCGGCCTTCACCTGCACGTCTTTTTCCTGCGCCCGCCGCTGGAAGCGCTCGACGCAGTTGCGCAGGAGGTTGTCTAGATTCAGCGGCTCCGGCTGCATCTTAACCTGGCCGGCTTCGATCTGCGACAGGTAGAGCAGGTCGTCGACGAGGGCGCGCATCCGCTGCGTCTCCTCGTTTATGATGCGCGCCGAATCGGTCATCTCCGCAGGCTCGTCGATCGCGCCCTCCGCCATAGCTTGGCTAAAGCCTTGAATGGACGTCAGCGGCGTGCGCAGCTCGTGCGACGCGTCGGCGAGGAACTGACGCAACGTCGACTGCGAACGGTTGACCTCTTGCGCCATGGCGTTGAAGGCGGTGGCCAGACGAGCGACTTCGTCGCGGCCGCGCACGGCAATCTGCTGGTCGAAGTTGCCGCACGCCATCTCCTCGGACGCGCGGGTGATCTCGCCCAGCGGGCCGGAGATTGAGCGGGAGAATATGAACGCGATGACGACGGAGATAAGAAGCGCTATCCCGCCGGCGATGCCTACGCCGGGGAACACGTCGCGCCAGGCCGAATTGATGCTCGCGGCAGGGACGGCGACAACCGTCCGGTAGCGGCTGAGGAGCTCGGCGCTCGGTTGAGTGGTCATCGTGTCGACCGGCGTGTATAGCAGAAGATGCTCGCCGCCCTCGTTATAGCTGACCTGCCGGACCCAGATCGGCCCCACACGCTCAGGGCCGCCGGACGTCTCCAGCGGCTGCACCGTCTGGCCCTCCAGCCGTTGGTCGGTGTCTACGAGGACCTGCGAGCTTACCTTGTCGACCAGCAAGAGGCGGACGTCGGCGCTGGTGGCATAGTCCTCCAGATAAGGGCGCATCTCCTCCGGCGAGAGGCCGTACCACTCCAGGTAGGTCACGCGCAGGGCGATGGGCTGGGCCAGCCGGCCCACTCGCTCCCGCGCCTGCTCCGTTTCGTGATTGCGAAGGAAGAGCACAAAGGCGCTGCCCGCCGACAAGATGCAAAGGAAGATGACGGCGGCGAACGCCAGGATGAGCTTACTTCTTAGGCTCCTTAACATCGGATGTCACCACGAGCTTGTAGCCGATACCCCAGACGGTGAGGATCTGAGCGCTGGAGCCGGCAAGTTTCTCCCTGAGCCAGGCGACGTGCACGTCTATCGTCCGGCTATCGCCATAGAAATCGTGCCCCCAAACGCGCTGGATCAGCCTCTCGCGGTCCATCACGAGACCTTCGTTCTGCAGAAAAGTAGCAAGGAGATCGAACTCCTTGGCGCGCAGGCTGAGTGGCTCGCCCTTGATCGTCGCCTCACGACGGGGGACGTCGAGGCGCAGGTCGCCGGCTTCAAGAACGGCGGCGGGCTCGTCGGCGCCCTGGCTGCGACGGAGCACGGCCTTCACGCGGGCGACCAGCTCCCGGGGGTTAAAAGGCTTGGTCACGTAATCGTCGGCGCCCAGCTCCAGCCCGACGACCTTGTCGACGTCGTCGGTGCGGGCGGTAAGAATGATGATAGGCACGTTGCTGGTCTTGCGCAGCTCGCGGCAGACGCTGAGCCCGTCCATCTCCGGCATCATGATGTCGAGGACGATGAGATCGGGACGATGGCTGTGGACCTTATCCAGGGCCTGCTTGCCGTCAAAGGCGCTGTCGACCTCGAACCCCTCCTTGCTCAGGTAGAGGCGCACGAGCTGGACGATGTTGCGCTCGTCGTCGACAACCAGGACGCGTGATGGCATGCTTATAACCTATCGCACCAATTGTACACTATTAACAGCGTTAATAGAGAGGGCGGCATGCGCAGCCCGGCGGCGCACCTGCCACGTTTTAGATTATCGGGCCAAAAGGAATAAACCAGCAACAAGGAGTTGTTAAGAGAGTGCTAACAAGGCGCGAACGCCCGCCATCAACCCCTTTGTGCTGCCGAGGCTGGATTCATCGAAATAGATGCTCTTCCTAAATACCGCCTCATGTCAAAACTGTTGCCAAATTGCGAACTGCTCTGCTATACTCCGGCCATCGTAAGACCTGCCGCGGCGGCGGGGACGCGATGGCCCGCCTATCGCTCCTGTCGGAGACAAGACGTGGGCGACTTGAGCGATGCTGGCTGGGGAGGTGGTTCGTGGACATCCCGGTATTTCCCAAGTGTCAGAAGTGCAAGGCAGGAGACCTGGTGCCACTTTCTGACTTCGGCAGTCAGGGCGCACCTATTCACTACAAGGCATGGGCCTGCACGAACCCCGATTGCGGCTTCAACATCAAGATCCGCAACGGGGACCTTTATGTGGACGAACCCATTACTAGCGGCGCGCTGCATACTCCCCGCTACCGGTAGATCTCTGGCCGGCTAGCCTAGGGTAGATTCTGTTCGCTTCGGTGAGGCGCCTCTTCGTGCCTCCGCAACGGCATCTCGGAGCCCGAGACTGTGAAGTCAAGCCTACCCGCGGGCAGCCCCCCGCTCCATTCCTGTGCCGCCCGTTAGCCTTGAACCCTGTCTAGCTACACCCTATCATGCCGATTCGCGGCGCTCGGCGAAGAGATAGCTGGTGGCAAGGCTGCGGTATGGTCGCCATTTCTCGGCGATAGCCAGAACTTCGTCAGGCGAAGGGAGGTGATCGAGCTGGTAGGCGGCTCGAATCGCCTTGCGCAGCGCCATATCGCCGGGGAGGACGACGTCCTCCCGCTCGAGCGCGATTATGAGCGCGCCCTGGACCGTCCACGGCCCTATCCCCGGTATCTCCGTGAGTGCCGCCAGTATATCCTCGTCCGGCATGGCGCTTAGCCTGTCCACGTCCAGCCGACCATCGGACAGGCGCTCGGCGAGATCGCGCAACGTCGCGATCTTCCGCCACGACAGGCCCGCACGGCGAAACTCTTCAGGGTCGGTTCGCAACATCTGCTCCGGCGAGGGGAGACGGCCGCCGAACAGCGACTGGATGCGATCCAGGATGCGGCGAGTGGCTGCCACGGACAGTTGCTGGCCGGCGACCTGGAACAGGAGCGCCCCGTACAAGTCCATCGGGGGCAGCTCCGTCAGCCAGGCGCGAGGGTCGAAATCGGGCCAGGCGGCGATGAGCCGGGCCAGAACGGGATCGGCTTGGCTGAGATGCGAGCGCGCCCGTCGCAGTCGTTCGCTGCGCCCGCGCCTTGTTGTGGGCCGGTCCTGTTCCACTGCTCTCCGGTCGCCTACCGGCCGATGCCCAGATAGCGTATGCCCAGCGCTTCGATCTTCTCCCGCGACAGGGCGTCGCGCCCGTCCAGGACAACCCGACAGCCGGGGAAGGCGCGGAAGTCGATCTCTCTGTACGCCTCGTGCAGGGCCTGAACGATGACGGCATCGGCGTGCGGCGGCGGGAAAGGCTCCGCCGGCTCCAGCGCCAGCGCCCGCAGCTCGTCGCCGCTGAACAGCGGGTCGTGGACGATGACGCGCGCCCCTCGCGCTGTGAGCTCGCCCGCCAGCAGAAAAGCGCTGGAAAAGGCCGATTCCTTGACGTCGGGCCGGTAGGAGAGGCCGAGGATGAGAACGGTCTTCTCCTTCAGTCCGCCCAGCGCCTCCGCCAGCTTGTCGACCGCGTAGGCCGCCATGCCATCGTTGATCTCGCGCGCCGCTTCGGGGAGACGCGCCTTCGCCTCTTCGAGCAGGAAGCGCGGGTAGACGGGGATGCAGTGTCCACCGACGCCCACGCCCGGCTGATGGATATGCGAGAACGGCTGCGAGTTGGCGGCGGCGATGACCTCCGCGATGTCCACGCCGTGCTCATCGGCTACGCGGGCGAACTCGTTGGCGAGGGCGATGTTGACGTCCCGGTACGCTGTCTCCGCCAGCTTCACGAGCTCCGCCGCCTCACAGCTCCCGAGACGCATGACGGGCGCATCGAGCGCTTTCTCGTAGAAGGCGCCGGCGCGACGCGCGCTCTCGTCGTCCACGCCGCCGACGACCTTGGGGTAATGGCGCAGGTCGGTCAGGACGCGACCGACGAAGACGCGCTCCGGGCTGTAAGCGAGGAAGAGGTCGCTGCCGAGGCGCCGGCCGGAGGCCTCCAACGCCGCGCCCAGTCGCCGGCGTGTCGTTCCGAGCGGAACGGTGGTCTCCAGCACGACCAGCGCCTGCGGCTGAAGCCCTTTGGCAACGGCGCGGGCTGCCGCATCGAGCGCAGTGAAATCCGCCCGCTTCTCCGCCGTCAGTCCAACGGGAATGACGATGACGACGACGTTGCTCTGCCGCACGGCCGCGGCGGTATCGGTCGTCGCGGTTAGAAGGCCGGCAGCATGAGCGGTGGCCATCGCGTCCGCCAGGCCACCCTCATCGGGATAAGGGCACGTTCCGGCGTTTACCTTGCCGACGAGGGCGGCGTCGATGTCGGCGCCCGTCACGCGCATCCCCTTCGAAGCGCACTGGGCAGCGAGCGGCAGGCCGATCCGACCCAGCCCGACGACGCAGACCGAAAGGCTGTTCATCAGCCCACCCTTCGCGGTTCCAGCGTCATCACCTCACCCCGACGCGCCGACTCCACGAGCAGCGAGGCGATCTCCAGCGCCGACAGGCCGTCCTCGGCCGTGACCGGCGGCTCGCGGCCTTCGCGCACAGCTTCGACGAACGCCTCCAGTTCCAGGCGCAGCGGCTCTTTGCTTTCGACCCGGATCATCTCCGGCGAGGCGGCGCTTGCAACCTCGCCTTCCTTCGGATAGAAGCGCACCTCCTGCGAAAGGTAGTCGGCCTGAAGAAGGCCCTTTTCGCCCAGGACCGCTAGTTGCCGCACCTTCAGCGGCGTTAGCCAATTGACGTCGAGGATACCGGTAACGCCGTTGCGGAAGCGCAGGACGCCGGCGAGGAGGTCTTCGTGCTCGGTGGCGATGCCGCACGCGGTCTGCGCGTAAACACGCTCCACCGGCGATTCCAGCAAGAAAGACATGATATCGATGTCGTGCGGCGCCAGGTCGTGGACGACGCCTACGTCGCGGACGCGCTGCGGGAAGGGCCCCGTCCGACGCGCGTACACCTGGAAGACGCGCCCGAGCCGTCCGGCGGCAAGCAGGCGCTTCACCTCCAGCACCGCGGGGTTGAAGCGCTCGACATGACCGACCATAAGCGCGACGCCAGCCTCGCGCGCCGCCCGCGCCATCTCGCGCCCTTCCGCCGGCGTCGCGGCAATCGGCTTCTCGACGAGCAGGGCGACGCCGCTTTCGACGGCCGCAAGCGCGACGTCACGGTGCAGAAGCGTCGGGACGCAAGCGGAGACGAGGTCGAGGCGCTCCTCGGCAAGCATTCGGCGATAGTCGTCATAGGTTGTCGCGGCCTGCGTCAGGCGTTCGGGCAACGTGTCGGCGACGGCGACCAGCTCCACGCCTTCCATCTCGGCGTAGACGCGAGCGTGGTTCACTCCCATCGAGCCAAGGCCGATGACGCCGGCGCGGAGCTTGCGTCTGTCGTTTCCGGCCGTCACGCGCCGCCTCCGGCCGCCACGGTAACTTCGTTGACGGCGCGGACGATGGTCTCCAGATCGTCGCGACTCAGCGCCGGATGCACCGGTAACGAGAGGACCTCGCGACTGAGGCGCTCGGCCACGGGAAGCTCGTCGCGATAGCCCAGGTCGCGGTAGAGCGGCTGCTGGTGAATGGGCGTCGGATAGTAGACGCCGGTCTCGATTCCCATCTCGGCCAGCCTTGCCGCCAGAGCATCGCGCGCGGAGGCCGTGCCGTTGGTCGAGGGGACGCGGATGGTGTAGTGGTGGAAGACGTGGCGCCGACCGGGCAGTTCGCGCGGAAGGATCACACCCCGAAGGCGTTCGGAGAGGAAGGCGGCGTTGGCCCGTCGCTGCTCGTTTCGCGCCGCCAGCTTTTCGAGCTGCACGAGGCCGATAGCGGCCAGGACGTCGCTCATCCGGAAGTTGTAGCCCAGGCTCTCCGTCACGTAGCGCGACGTCTCGCCGTGGTTGCGGAAGCGGCGCGCCTTTTCGGCAACGTCAGGGTCGTAAGTCGTTATCATGCCGCCTTCGCCGGTCGTCATGTTCTTGGTCGCGTAGAAGGAGAAGCAGCCTGTGCCGAAGCTGCCGGTCATCCTGTCGCCGACGCTTGCGCCGTGCGCCTGACAGGCGTCCTCGACGACGAAGAGGCCGTGCTTTCGCGCAATCGCCTCCATCGCCGTCATATCGCTGGGCTGGCCATAGAGGTGGACGGGCAGCAGCGCGCGCGTCCGCGGTGTCATAGCCGCTTCGATGAGCGACGGGTCGATGTTGAAGTCGTCGTCGCGCACGTCGACGAAGATGGGGCGGGCGCCGGTGAAGAGGACCGCATTGGCGGTGGCGGCAAAGGTGAAAGGCGTTGTGATGACCTCGTCGCCGGCGCCGATGCCATGGACGGCGAGAGCGACCATCAGCGCCGCTGTGCCGGATGACACGGCCACTGCCTCCCGCGTGCCGCACATCGCCGCGAAGCGCTCCTCCAGCTCGCGGACGCGCGGGCCTTGCGCCAGGTGCCCGGAATCGAGGACGGCCAGGACAGCGGCCTTCTCTTCGTCATCGATGAGCGGCCTGGCGATCGGGATCAATTTCGTTCGGTCCTGTCCGCGGGCAACGCGTAGTTCGCGCCGCATGCGCGGCAGCGCCAGACAGCCGCTGCTTCGTCGCGCTCCAGGCGACGGCCGCACTCGCACACGTAGCCGCTCAGCCGCGCCGGTCGCCCCATGACCAGCGCTTGATCCGGCACGTCGCGGCTGACGACCGCGCCGGCTGCGACCATCGCCCAGCGGCCGATGGTGACGCCCGGCAGTACCATGGCGCCGGCCCCGATCGACGCCCCGTAGCGGACCAGCGTCGCTTCCGGGCGCCAGTCGTCGTCGCCGAGAAGCCGGCCCTCGCGGTTGATGGCGCGCGGATAGCGGTCGTTGGCGAAGACGGCGTGCGGGCCGATGAAGACGCCGTCCTCGACGCTGACACCGCGGTAGAGGCAGGCGTGGTTCTGGATTTTCACGCGGTTGCCCACGACAACGTCCTTGTCGATGTAGACGCCCTTGCCGATGACGCACTCTTCGCCGACGACGGCGCCCTCGCGCACTTGGGCGTCGTTCCAGACGCGCGTGCCGGCGCCGATCTTCGCTTCAGGCGAGACGTCCGCGGTGGGATGAATCATCAACTGCCCAGGACTTCAACGATTCTCTCGACGGCGTGTCCATCGCCGAAGAGCTGCGGCGGCATACCCTGAGGCAGCGGTCGCGCAGCCGCCGCGACGATGCGCTCCGGGTCGCAGCCGGCAAGCGCGTTCCAGCCGCAATCGACGGTCTCCGGCCACTCCGTTTCGTCCCTCAGAGTAACGCAGGGAACGGCGAAGAAAAAGGCCTCCTTCTGGACGCCGCCGGAGTCGGTGAGGACGCAGCGGGCGTTCTTCTCCAGGAGCAGCATGTCGCGGTAGCCCAGCGGCTCGATGAGGCGGACGTTCGCTGGCGCTTCCAGGCCGGCAACGAGCATCGCGTTGCGGGTGCGCGGGTGAACGGGCAGGACGACCGGCTCCGCCAAGCGGCCCAGCGCCGTGAGGATCGAGCCGAGCCGCGACGCGTCGTCGGTGTTGGCGGCGCGATGGACGGTGGCAAGGGCGTACTGCCCCGGCGCAAGCTGCCAGCGGGAGAGCGAGGCGCCATCGAGTGCCCGCGCCTGCTGGAGCAGCGAGTCATACATGACGTCGCCGACGAGGTGGACGCCGGCGCTGATCCCCTCGCGCGCCAGGTTGGCGACCGCCGTGGCGCTTGGACAGAAGAGGAGGTCGGCGCAGTGGTCGGTGAGGACACGGTTCAGCTCCTCCGGCATCGAGCGGTCGTAGCTACGCAGCCCGGCCTCAACGTGGGCGAGCGGCAGACCAAGCTTGGCCGCTGCCAGCGCGCCGGCAAGCGTCGAGTTCGTATCGCCGTAGACGAGCACGCGGTCGGGACGCTCGACGAGAAGCACCTCTTCGACGCCTCCCAGCATGCGCGCGGTCTGGCGGGCGTGGCTGTCGGAGCCGACGCCGAGGTGATGGTCCGGCTTCGGCAGGTCGAGCTCGGCGAAGAAGACGTCCGAGAGGAGCGGGTCGTAGTGCTGGCCGGTGTGGACGAGAATCTCATCGTGGCAGCGGCGCAGCACGCGCGAGACGGCGGCGGCCTTGATGAACTGGGGTCGCGCCCCCACGACGGAAACGATCTTCACGGCTGGACCTAGTTGGGGCTGCTGGGAGGCGTACGCGCCGGCGATTCCCTCTGGCTTTCGGCGAGGTCAAGGCGGGCCAGCTCGTGCAACCGCGCCGCCATCGCCTCCGGCGAGCGGTGCAGGCCGATCTCCATCTCCCCGATGCGGCGCAGGAGGTCCTCGGGCGGGCAGGGCGACGGGCCGCGGGCGCTGAAGACCTTCGGATGAGAGGTCGGCAGCAGCTCCTCGCCCTCGCCGAGAAGGTCGTCGCGCAGCTTCTCGCCCGGGCGCAGGCCGGTGAAGACGATCTCCACCTCGCGGCCGGGCTCCATGCCCTTGGCGCGGATCATGCGCTCCGCCAGGTCGGCTATCTTGATCTCCTCGCCGACATCCAGCACGTAAATACCGCCCGGCTCGGCTACGAGGGCAACCTGGATGATGAGGCTGGCCACTTCGTGCACAGTCAGGAAGTAGCGGGCCACGTCCGGGTGCGTGACGGAGACGGGGCCGCCCTTTTGTATCTGCCGCCAGAACGTGCTGACGACGCCACCGCGGCTGTCGATGACGTTGGCGAGCCGCACGGCAGCGAAGGTCGTGCCGCGCTGGCCGAGCGAGCGCACCATGAGCTCGCCGATCCGCTTCGTCGCGCCCATGACGCTCGAAGGGTTCATAGCAGCATGGCTGGAGAGGTAGATGACCTTCTCCGTGCCGACTTCGTTGGCCGCCTGGAGAATGTTCAGCGTGCCGATCACGTTCACGAAGAATCCCTGGTCGGGGTTCTCTTCCAGCAGCGGGACATGCTTGTAAGCGGCGGAGTGGAAAACGACGTGCGGCCGCGCTGCCTCGAACACTTGGAAGACCTTGTTGCGGTCGCCAATGCTGCCCATCCAGGGCCGGATCTGGCAGTCCTCCGAGCGCTGACTGAGCTCCACGCGTAGCTCGTGCAGCCCGCCCTCGTTGGCGTCGAAGAGATGCAGGCTTGCCGGACCGAAGCTGAGCAGCCGGCGCGCCAGCTCGGAGCCGATGGAGCCCGCTGCGCCGGTGATCAGCACGGAGCGCCCGGCGATGAGGTCGTGGCAGCCCTGCTTGTCGATGTCCACCGGGTCGCGCTCGATGAGGTCTTCTATCGTCACCTCACGCATCTCGCCCGGCTTCGCCTTGCCGCTGACGATTGCGTCGAGGCCGGGCACCATGCGCACCGGCACGTGAGTTGACTCGCAGATGGCGAGCAGCTCGTGGATGCTCGCGCCGCTGGCCGACGGTATCGCCAGAGCGACGAGATCGGCGCTGTGCTTATCGACGAGCGAAGGGATGTCGTAGCGATTGCCCAGCACGGGCACGGAATGGATGCGCGTGTGCAGCTTGTGCGGGTCGTCGTCGACGAAGCCGAGAGGTCGGTACTGCCAGTGGCGATTGCGCAGCAGCTCGCCGGCCAGGAGCTGACCGGTGCTGCCGGCGCCGACGATCAGAACCTGCTGCGTCCGTCTTCCGCCCCAGCCGCGCAAAGGCGTGTCGTCGCCGGAGATGAGACGCGGCGCAAGCTTGACGAGCCCCATCGCCAGCAGAATGATGGCGCCGCTGATGAGGTTGACGCTCAAGGGCAGCGGGCGGTGTCGCAGCATGGCGTTGACCCCGAAGACGCCGATGGTGACCAGGCTCACGGAGAGCGCCAGGTAAATGGCGTCCACAGTGCCGCCATAGCGCCAGACGGTCCGGTAGACGCCGAACACCAGGTTGGAGAGAAGATAGGCGGCGGCTATGACGGGAACGGCCCAGAAGAACCAGTGCCATGATTCACGGGGGACATGGGCATCGAAGCGGAGGAGGAGGCCGGCGGCGTAACTTCCCATCACGATGACGAAGTCGATAGCCAGCGCCGGTAGGGCGCGCACAAACAGCCGTAGCTCCGAAGGAAGCAATGTCATCTAGCCGTCCCCTCCTCACTCCCCAAAGAGATGCGTAACGGGCTAGGCGTCAGCGGGCTCCTTCCTTGCGCACGACCACCGCCAGCGTCCGGGCAAGGATCGACAGGTCCAGGCGGAAGGAGTGACGGTCTACGTATTCGAGATCGTACGCCATCATTTGAGAGTACGTCAAATCTGAGCGGCCGTTCACTTGAGCCAGTCCCGTTATGCCCGGCTTGACGTCGTGGCGATGGTGGAACTCCTGCCGGTATTGCTCGACGAGGTACGGCTCGTCCGGGCGCGGGCCGACCAGTCGCATGTCGCCGCGCGCAACATTGAGGAGCTGCGGCAACTCGTCGAGACTGCTGTTGCGCAGAATGCGGCCGAGACGCGTCACGCGCTTGTCCGGCCAGATAGAGTGGAACACGAAGGTTGAGAAGTCGTTCACGCGCTGGGGCGGATGCCATTCCTTGTCGGCGTTTTGCGTCATCGTGCGGAACTTGTACATCGTGAACGTCGTGCCCTTGAGGCCGATGCGTTTCTGAGTGAACAGCGCCGGCCCGGGTGAGTCGAGCTTGATGAGAAGTGCCAGGAGCGCAATTATCGGTGCCGTGGCAGCGATGCCGAGCGTCGCAGCAATGCGGTCGAAGACTTCCGGGCCGAGCGACCGGCCGTCAGCGTCGGCTGTTGACAACGATCTCCTCCACGGCGTCACTCACGCGGGCAACGTCCGCGTCCGTCATGAGCGGGAAGAGCGGCAGCGAGAGCAGGCCCGCGAACAGACGGTCCGTATTCGGGAAGTCCCCCTGCCTGACGCCGAGCGTCTGCTGGTAGTAGGGATGGTAGTGAATCGGGATGAAATGCACCGACGTGCCGATCCCCCGTGCCTTCAGCTCCTCGATCAGCTCGTCGCGACCGATGCGCAGCCCCTCGCTCTGGAGCCAAATGGGATAGAGGTGCCAGGCGTGATGGACCTCCGGGCGCGCCTTCGGCAGGACGAGCTCCGGCAGCCGCTGGAAGCGCCGGTTGTACTCCGCGACGATCTGCGCCCGCCGCTCGATAAAGCCGTCGAGCCGCGCAAGCTGGTGGAGGCCCAGCGAGGCCTGGACGTCCGTCATCTTGTAGTTCAGCCCGCACGCGAGGATCTCATAGTACCAGGAGCCCTTGGCGTCGTAGCGCTTCCAGGCGTCATGGCTCATGCCGTGCAATCGCAGGAGGCGCACCTTGTCTTCCAACTCCGGGTTGTTGGTCGTGACCATGCCGCCTTCACCAGTGGTCATGTTCTTGATGACGTAGAAGCTGAAGGCGGTGGCGTCGCCGATCGAGCCGACCATCTTGCCGCGATAGGACGCGCCGGAGGCGTGAGCGGCGTCTTCGAACAGCAGGAGGTTGTGTCGTCGCGCGATGTCGGCCAGTTCGTCCATGCGGCAGGGCTGGCCGCCATAGTGAACGGCGACAATCGCCTTCGTCCGCGGCGTGATCTTCGCCTCGACCTGCTGCGGATCGATGTTGTAGTCATCCAGGCAGATGTCCGCGAGGACCGGCTTCGCGCGCTGGAGAAGGATCGTGTTGACGGTGGCGCAGAAGGTGAGCGGCGTCGTTATCACCTCGTCGCCCTCGCCGATGCCGGCCGCCATGAGCATGAGGTGCAGCCCCGCGGTGCAGGAGCTTACCGCGACGGCGTAGCTGCTACCAACGTAGTCGCGGAAGCGCTCCTCGAAGAGCCGCGTCTTCGGGCCGGTCGTGAGCCAGCCTGAGCGGATGGTGTCGACGACCTCGCTGATCTCGTCTTCCGTAATGTCGGGCCGGCAGAAGGGCAGCGGCGGAAGCGCCTGCTGCGTCGCCGTCTCGCCGGGCTGCGATTGCGTCATGTCATCTCCTCCCCTCGAACGTCGGAAACAGACGTGGACAGTCTTGCGGCGAGCAGGCTTTCCAGAAAGCCCAGGCCGTAAGACACGTGCAGGCAGACAAAGGCCAGCGGCAGCACCGGCGCATAGCGCCAGCCGCTGCGCGAAGCGATCCGCAGCGAAGCGAACACGGCCGCGACCGCATAGATGCTCAGCAGCAGCGGCAGCGCCCGTCGCAAGGGGCGGATGATCCGCGACGTCAGCGACAGGCCGGCCAGCGTCCCAACGAACGACGCCGGCACGAACTGCCGCAGCCGCGCCTGACCGGGATGGCGGCGCAACACCTCGAACTTGGCGCGGCCGTAGGCCCGGTACTGGCGGAAAAGCGCCGGCAGGTCGGACCGCGTGTGGTAAACGGAGCGGATGCGCGGCGTCAGAAGAATGCGCCCGCCGTGCTCGCCCAGGCGATAGTTGAACTCGTCGTCCTCGCCGTAGTCGATGTCCTCAGCGAAGGCACCGATGCGCTCGAAAACGTCGCGACGATACGCGGCGAACGCCACCGTGTCCGTGTAGCAGGGCTCTTGGAAGTAGCGGAAGTGGGCGTTGCCGATGCCAAACGGCGAGGACATTGCCAGCGCTATCGCTTCGCCGACCAGCCCCTCGGCGACGCTCTCGATTGGCCCGCCCACAGCGTCGGCGCCGGTCTCCTGCAGGGCCGTGACGCTCTCGCTGAGGAAGTCCGGATAGACCTCGGCATGCGCGTCGACGCGGACGACAATCTCGCCGCGGGCGGCCGCCAGTCCGATGTTGAGACCGGGCGCCGTCTTCCGCGCTGGGTTGTCCAGCAAGCGGAGGTCGATTCCGGCTTCGTTGCCGAAACGCCTCGCCAGCTCCAGCGAGCGGTCAGTGGAATCGCCGTCGATCACCAGCACCTCGAAGCGGTCGCGCGGGTAGTCCTGCTCGGCGAGGCTGCGCAGGCAGGCCTCAATATAGCGCTCCTCGTTGCGCATCGGGACAAGCACCGAGACGAGGGGCTTATTGCCGTTCGTCATCGTTCGGGGGCGCACCTCGTCGCCGGTCGTGGCACTTCGAGCTTCATCCGTCGAGGGCGTCTGAAGATTAGCATGGGGCGAGGCGGCGGATCAAGCCACGGGGCGTCGCGCGGAAGCTAGGGACGGCGGCCGGAGGGCACGGAAAGCAGCTCGTCGTAGAGCGCTTCCATGCGCCGCGTGCTGTCCGTCCAGGAATAGCGGGAGGCGACGAGCTCGCGGCCGGCACGGCCCATGCGCCGCCTCTCCTCGCCGTCGCGGAGCAGGCGTACAAGGGCGAGCGAGAGGGCGTCGATGTCCTTCGGCGGGACGAGGATGCCGCTAACGCCGTCATCGACGACGTCCGGTATGCCGTGGATATTCGACGCGACCACCGGCACCTCCATCGCCTCCGCCTCCAGCGCCGCCACGCCGAACCCCTCCCACGTCGACGGCATGGCGAACACGTCCATCCGGGCAAGCACCTCCGGCACCTGCTCGTGCGCCACCTCGCCGACGAACTCCATGCGGTCCGCCAGCCCTAGTCGCGACGCCAGCCTTTCGAGGGCGCGGCGCTCCGGGCCGTCGCCGGCGAGAAGCAGGCGCGCCCGCGGCTCCTCTCGCGCAAACGTCGCCATCGCCTCCAGCAGGTACTTGAGCCCCTTCTCCGCCGACAGCCTGCCGACGCTGCCGACGACGAGCGATTCGCCGCCTGCCCGCTCCCGCGCCGAGAAGCGGTCCAGGTCGACGCCGTAGGGGACCACCGCGACGTCTTTGCCCTGCGGCACGTAGGGCAGAGTCGCCTCGGCCAGGCGCATGCCCGTGGCGGTGACGCGGTCGGCGCGGGCGAGAGCGTAGCGTGTGATGAACCCGTGGAAGGGCGTCAGGCGCGGCGCTTCCAGGACGTCGGTGCCCCAGACTGAGGTGATCAGCGGATGAACGCCGGCGAAAGCGGCCAAGAAGCCGTAGCTGGTAAGGTGAAGCGCGTGCACGAGGTCCGGCTCCAGCGAACGGACCAGGCGACTGACGCGCGGAGCGTGGATGAGATAGCGCAGCTTGCCCGCTCGCTCCCAGCCATCGACGTAGTGGACGCGGGCGCCCTCGATCGCCGCCGGCCGGAAGGAGATGACGTCAATATCGTCGCCGCGAGCGACGAAGTGTCGCACCCAGCGCTGTGTGTGTATGTAGGGCGCGTCAGCCAGATAGCAGAGACGCATCGGCCCGCGTTTCCTTTCGCTGCGCCAGCCGCCGGTACCACTCCTCCATCAGTAGCGCGTTCTTCTGCCAGACGCCACGCTCAGCGACGATGGCGCGACTGCGGGAAGCGGCCTCACGTCGCAACACTGCGTTCTCCAGCGCGTCGCCGAGACGCTGGGCCAGCGCGTCTGCGTCCCCCAGCGGCACAAGGAAGCCGCTCACGCCGTCCTCGATCCACTCGTGCTGCGTCGGCAGGTCCGAGACGACCGGAAAGCAGCCGGCGGCCATCGCCGCCAGCGTCGCGACGGACGTGCCGTCGGAGCTGGGGACCGAGACGTAGACTTCCGACGAGGCGAAGGCGTCGCGCAGGGCCGCGGCGTCGAGGAAGCCGATGAAGCGCACGCTTTCGCCGAGACCGAGCTCCTGCGCCAGCGCCTCCAAGCGCGACTGCAGCCGCCCGGCGCCGGCGACGAGCAAGCGCACGCTCGGGATGCGGGCTCGAAGCAGTGCCATCGCCCGCAAGATGAGATCGACGTTGTACAGCGGCGAGTCCAGAGAGCGCGTGCTGATAACGGTCGGTTGGTGGTCGGCTTTGGGCTGCTGCGTGTTCACGCTCTCCCGGCCTTCGAGGAAGAAGGCGTCGGGCCCGAAGACGATGGTAGCCACCTTCTCCGCCTGGACGCCCATCTCCCGCAGCCTGCCGCTCATGAACTCGTTGTTCGACGTTACGAGGTCTGCGCGACGCAGCGTGTAACCGGTAATCCAGCGGCTCAGCCGCGATGCGCCGGCGTCGATGAGCACGTCGGAACCCCAGGCGCTGACGACCAGCGGATGGAGGCCCGCGGTGGCCGCGAAAAAGCCGTATTCGGGCACATAGTGGGCGTGTATGACATCCGGCGCTATCTGACGTAGTTGGCTGGTTAGGCCGCGGCGCTGATAGCGGAAGGCGTTGAACAGCCGCAGCAGGTTGGGCGGGACTCGGGACGCGGCGTTTCTCTTCGATAAACCGGTCGCTTCGGCCCGGCTGCCGCGGTCGTGGAGGACGTGAAGCCGAACGCCGGGCAGCGACGCCTGCGGCCTGTAATAGGAGACGGCGTGCATCTCATGCCCGCGCTCGACAAACGGCTCCAGCCAGCGCCGCGTGTGAATGCTGTCGAAGTCGCCGAGAACGCATATCCGCAGCGGC
This sequence comes from Dehalococcoidia bacterium, assembly GCA_050010555.1. Lineage (GTDB taxonomy): Bacteria > Chloroflexota > Dehalococcoidia > DSTF01 > JALHUB01 > JALHUB01. The sequence goes on along the minus strand of JBEKKV010000002.1, from coordinate 13,013 downwards.
CCGGCGCCTTCGCTCACGCTCCGCCCTCCACATCGCTGGCGACGGGCTGCGTCGACGAGCGGCGCGTCAGTACGAAACGCGCGGCAAGCAGGTAGAGGCGAAGATCGCCGGCGTTGATAGCCAGCGTCCGCCAGGCAGGCCGACCGGAAAGGCGCTGATAGGCCGCCAAGCTGAGGACGAGTGAGGTCGTGTAGGCGAGCGAGGAGGCCGCCGCCGCGCCCGGCACGCCGAAGATCGGGATCAGCGCCAGGTCCGCCGCGACAGTAACGACCAGACTGGCGACGGTGATGTAGCTGTTGATGAGCGGCTTTCCCTGGCTGAAGATATAGCCCGACAGCACTTTTGTCGCGGCCAGGGCGACGGTCCCGGGCAGCAGCCACCAGACCGCCACCACCGCCGGCGAATAGGCGCTGCCGAATATGAGCGGCAGCAGCACCGGCGACGCCACACCGCAGGCGGCGGCGCCCAGCAGGCTAAGGAACAAGGTGTGACGGCAGAAGAGCGGTGTAAGCTCAGCGGCTTCGTCGCTATGAGCGCGGGTTAGGCGCGGCACCAGGACAACCGCGACGGCGTTGGCGATGAACCAGATGCTCTCGGTAACGCCGACAGCGATCGCGTAGATGCCCACGCCGTCCCGGCCGACAAAGATCAGCGCCACATACTTGTCGATGCGGTAGTTGAGGAGCTGGAGGATGTTCCCGGGTTGGCCTTGTATGCCAAACCGCACCTGCTCCCTCAGGAGGGACCAGCGCGGCCAGAGGACCGTCGGAAGGTGAAGATTGCGCAGTCCAAGCAGCCACAACCCGAGGAAAACGGGGACAAGCGGCGACAGCGACCAGAAGATGAAGACGTTCGTCGTCGTAAGGCCGCCCCCAAGAACGCCGGCGATCAGCAGGGCGACCATTACCACCGGCTGCAGGAGGATCACGGAGTTCATCGCCAGAAAACGGTTCTCCGCCTGCAGGAAAGCGATGAGCAGGTTGAAGTCCAGGAAGAGCGGCACGCTGAGAATGAATACCCAGTACGGCACGCCCTCAGCGAGGAGCTTCGAGCCGAAGGTTGGCGCCGCGATCAGCACGAACAGGCCGCTGAGCACCGTCGAGGCCAGCACGACCCACTGACTGTTGGACAGCAGCTCGCGCAGCGAGTAGGTTCGCTTGCTTAGGTAGTATAGGACCGCGACACCTACGCCCATGCTCAGCGTAGCCTGCGCCAGCGAAACACTGAGTAGCACGATCTCGTACGTGCCACGACCTTGCGTGCCGAGACCGCGCGCTACCAGGATCTGCAGCACGAACGCCAGCAGGTAGCCGGCGACATAGGTGACGAACACGAGATTGATGTCGCGCAGGGATTTCAGGAGCGCGGGAGCGCCGTGCCGTGTCATTCCCATAGTGTACGAGGCTCAGGCGGCCAAGTCACGCTTCTGACGGTCTGGCGGCGAGACGCTCCACCTCGTCCAGCTCCGCTGCCAGGCGCTGCTCCCACGTCCAGAAGTTCGCCGTCGCGGAAGAGCGCGCGCCTTTCGCCACCTGCCGGCGCAGCGTCTTCCCCACCGCCAGCCGCAAGACCGCTTCGGCGACGCGCTGGGGCTCGCCCGACGGCAACAGCAAGCCGGTCTCGCCGTCGTGGATGAGATCCGACGTGGCGCCGTTGTCGATGGTGACGATCGGTTTGCCGCAGGCCATGGCCTCCAGGAGCGGGTTGCCGACGTTCGAGAGCTCGTTCAAGGAAAGGAAGACGTCCGCCGCCCAGAGATAGCGACGTACCTCCGCCTGAGGCACTGCACCCTCGAACCGAACGGCGTCAGCCACGCGCAACTCGCGCGCCAGCGACTCGAGATGCGCCCGCTCTTCGCCGTCGCCGAGAACGACCAGCAGCGCCTCCGGCAACTGGCGGCGAATGGCGGGAAGGGCGCGAATCGCCCGGTCGACGCGCTTCCACGGGAGCAAGACGCAGGCGGTCAGCAGAACGAAGCGATCGCCGCCGATCCCGAGCGCCTCGCGGGCCGCAGCCGCCTGTCGAGGCGTCGCCGGCTTCAGGTTGTCCATGTCCAAGCCGTTTCGCCAGAAGCAAACTCGGCCCTGCGAGCCCGGGTTAAGGCGGGCCAGTACCTCGTCGCCGCGGGTACCGTCGTTGGTCATGATGAAGAGGTCGGCAGGCGCGCGCAGGGCGAGCGCTTCCTCAAAGCGACGGTAGCGGAGGAGAGGGTTGTCCAGCGCCGGATACATCACCGTCCCCTGGAAGCGCGAGACCGCCGGCAGCTTCCAGCGACGTCGCACGAGTCGCGTCGCCAGTACGCCGTGCACCTCATAGCCGTAGATCAGGTCGAACGACGACGCACGCAGCGCCTCCTCGGCGCGACGGGCGGCGACAAACGGGAAGGCGGCCGCGAACCGCATCTTCTGGTCGACCTTGAGCGCCAGCGACGGCCAGCGGACTCGACGCGGCAGGCCCGGCACGTCGAAGCGCGCGAACGTGACGTTAGGGATTTGAGGCGGAGGCGGCTCCGCCTCAATCTTGTCGACAGGGCCGAAGTAGTTCGCGCCGACGGTTGGGGCCAGGTAGTGGACGTGGTGTCCCCGTTCGCCATATGCCTTCAGAGTGCGGTAAAGGCTCGGGGCGCCGCGCCCGTCCGCCAGCGACCACACGTCGAGGGCGGAGAGCATGAGAACGTTCATCTCGGCCTCGAAAACGTTCAGCCGTCAGCGGGGACGGCGCGTGAGCCACCACTCCAGGCTATCGGACAGAGCCAGCCAGCTCGCTTCGATTATGTTCGGCGAGCAGCCGACGGTCGTCCACGTGTGCTCGCCGTCGCTGGATTCCAACAAGACGCGCACGATGGCCGCCGTGCCCGACGGACTGTCCACGATTCGCACCTTGTAGTCGACCAGCTTCACCGTCTGCAGCAGCGGGTGGAACTCCGTCAACGCCTTGCGCACCGCGAGGTCGAGGGCGTTGACCGGGCCATCGCCCTCCGCAACCGTGTGCATCGTCTCGTCGCCCACGCGCACCTTGACAGCCGCCTCAGCCAGCATCTCGCCGGCCTCGCCGCGCTCCGGGTCGCTGTGACGCCGGACGACGACCAGGAAGTCGCGCAACTCGAACGGCGCCTCGTAATCAGGCAGGCTTCGACGGGCGAGCAGCTCGAAGGAGGCCTCCGCGCCCTCGTACTGGTAGCCCTGCGACTCCATGACCTTGACCTGCTGGAGGAGGCGCTTGGCGTCGTCGTTGTTAAGCTCGAAGTGGAAGCCCTGCTCGTCTAGCTTCGTCATCACGTTGCGGTAGCCGGCGAGCTCGGAGACGAGCACCCGCTTCTCGTTGCCGACCAGCGCCGGGTCGATGTGCTGGTAGCTCTCCTGGTGCTTGACCACGGCGGCGACGTGCATGCCGGCCTTGTGCGTGAAGGCGCTGAGCCCAACGTAGGGTGCCTGCGGGTTCGACGCCATGTTCGCGACCTCGGCGACGTAGTGCGAGACCTCCGCCAGGCGGGATAGTTGCTCGTCGCTCACGCAATCGATGCCCATTTTCAGCTTGAGGTTGGCGATGACGCTGACGAGGTTGGCGTTGCCGCAGCGTTCGCCGTAGCCATTTATCGTGCCCTGAACGTGCGTTGCGCCCGCTTCGACGGCGGCGAGTGTGTTGGCGACAGCGAGGTCGGCGTCGTTGTGGGCGTGGATGCCCAGAGGGGCGTCCAGACGGCGCGCCGCCGCAACAGCCTCGACGATCTTAGAAGCGATAGTGCCCCCGTTCGTATCGCAGAGCACCAGGCAATCGGCGCCCGCCTCCGCGGCGGCGCGCAGGCAGGCAAGCGCGTAGTCGGCGTTGTCGCGGAAGCCGTCGAAGAAGTGCTCCGCGTCGAAGAAGACCGTCAGGCCGCAGCCCTTCAGGAACGCGACCGAATCGGCGATCATCGCCAGGTTATCTTCCAGCGACGTTTCCAGTATATGGTGCACGTGCATCTCGTTCGCCTTCCCGACGAGCGTGACCGCGGGCGCCGCGGCGTCGACGAGCGCACGCAGGTTGGGATCGTCCTCCGCCTTGATGCCGGCGCGGCGCGTGCTGCCGAAGGCGGCGATGCGCGCATGCTGGAGCCGTAGCGAACGAGCGGCGGCGAAGAACTCCGCGTCCTTGGGATTGGAGCCGGGCCAGCCGCCCTCGATGTAGTCGACGCCCAGCTCGTCCAGCTTGCGGGCGATCTTCAGCTTGTCCTCGACGGAGAGGGAGATGCCCTCCATCTGCGTGCCGTCGCGGAGCGTCGTGTCGTAAAGTTCGACTTTCATCTGAGGATATGCCTCCTTCCGGGGATTAGCAGCGATTCGTCAGGCGATTGGCGTGGAGGCAACGCGGATCGCCCGCCCCCGAGGAACTCGGGGGCTTAGGTAGGCCTTTCTGGCAAATTGTGACTTCTCGCTGTTCGGCATATGTGCCCTCTACCTTAACATATCGTCGCCGCGAGGCGAAAGGGCGAGGGGCGCCGGGAAGCTAGCGATGAATCCTCCTGCGCGCTACAAGCGCCAACCCGACCAGCCCCGCGCCGGCCGCTGCCAGGAACGCCGCCGCCCAGATGAAATCGAATGTCGCCTCGGCGGGGCCCTCGCCGCCCTGCCCAAAAGCCACGGGACCGCCTCTGCCGCCGGGGACGCCTTCTTCAAAGCTGCAATTTCCAAGAGGAGCCGGGGCCGGCCGCACGCCGTAACGCTCCGTCGTTCCGCCGACGTCGGCCTCTACGACGATGCCCGCGCTCATGCTAGCGCAGGAGTCGTCAGCGCGAGGACCGTAAGTCGTGTGCAGGAGCAGCGATTCGCCGTGTATCAGCAAGCCGCCGCCAAACGACGTCATGTCCCACGAGACGAGACCAGAATCAGCGTTTTGATCCGAAGGCTTCGGATCCGTCTGGAGCAGTGCGGCGTTGTCCACACGTTCGGTGATCTTCACATTTGTGATTGGAGTCGACGTCCGATTCGTTATCCTGGTCTCGTACGTTACAGTTGGGCCGCTCGTTCCGTCCGCTGACATGTTGGAGAACGTCTGTGTGATAGAAAGGTTATCCGGTAGCGCGTCCGCGTCGGTACTCGCGGTCTGCTGCAAAGCAACTGTTGCTACGCTCTGACCATCGATATCCAGCGTCGCCGAACCCTGCCACGTACCTTCGGCCATCCTCGAAAGCTCCGTCACTTTGGACTCGAACGTTCCCCCCGGCTGCAATCCCGGGACAGCAAAACTCAGATCGCTCGTCCCAACTGGCCAATAGCGGCCGCTGTGAGAATAAGAAACCCAAAAGTATTCTGGGATGACTCCGCTATCGGACCCGACGTCGACGCTTCCCTCGGGCATCGCGTTTTCGCCGTTGTTCTTGATGTGAGTGACACACTCGATCACCACCCACTCATTCGGCCTGAACGTATCGGGTGAGCACGTGATGTCCAGCGCGACGCTGCCCGGCGCCACCGGCGGCGTCTGCGCGCGAGCAACGGCCGACGGCAGCAGCAGCGCCGCCAGCACCAGCGCGACGAGCACGCAGCGCAGGCGTCGCGGCAGCCGTGACCTGAGTGAGCGAGTTGCGTTCTTCATGGCAGTCCTCCTCGATAGCGTTTCCGTGCCGACTGAGCGGGCTGTCGAGGAACAGACTAGCGTCCGCCATGACGGATTGCTTGACGCAAGGCCTTCGCTTGTCGTGCGCTTACCTTACGGCTTTGTCGAGGACCAGGGGATGAAGCGGATCGTGGGACTGTCTTAGTCGACCGGGGGCTGCCAGCGGAGGACCGGATGACGTGCGGCGGCCGCCTCGTCGAGGCGGCGCAGGGGCGCGTTGTGCGGCGCGCTCTTCAGCAGGTCGGGGTCCTCCTCCGCCTCACGCGCAATCGCCAGCATCGCCTCGCAGAAGGCGTCGAGCGTCTCCCTGCTCTCCGTCTCCGTAGGCTCAATCATCAGCGCCTCGTCGACGATGAGCGGGAAGTAGACCGTCGGCGGGTGGAAGCCGTAGTCGATCAGCCGCTTGGCGATGTCGAGCGTTCGCACGCCCTTCGCCCTACGCAGCACGCCGGCGAAAACGGCCTCGTGAAGGCAGCGGCGGTCGTAAGGCAGCGGATAGGCCTGACGTAAGCAAGCGGAGAGGTAGTTGGCGTTGATGACAGCGTTCTCGCTCACCTCGCGCAGGCCGGCGGCGCCCAGGCTGCGGATGTAGGCGTAGGCGCGAACCATAATCCCGAAGTTGCCGTTGAACAGGCCCACCTTGCCGATGCTCCGCTCCGGCTGCTCGAAGTTGTAGCGCCCTTCCGCGTCGCGGGCAACGCGCGGCGAGGGCAGAAACGGCGCCAGGTGCGCCTTCACCGCGACGGGGCCCGAGCCGGGGCCGCCGCCGCCGTGGGGCGTGCTGAACGTCTTGTGCAGGTTCATCTGGACGACGTCGAAGCCCAGGTCGCCCACTTTCACCTGGCCGAGAAGCGCGTTCAGATTGGCGCCATCGCAGTAGAGTTGGCCGCCGGCGGCGTGCACCATCTCCGCGATTCGCAGGATGTTGCGGTCGAAGAGGCCCAGCGTGTTGGGAAGCGTCAGCATCAGCGCCGCAACATCCCCGTCAAGCGCCGCCGCCAGCGCTTCGACGTCCGTGTTGCCGTCGGCGTCGGAGGCGATGGCGACGCAGCGGAAGCCCGCCGCCGAGACTGTCGCCAGGTTCGTGCCATGCGCGGAGTCGGGCACGAGCACCTTGTGCCGCGACTCGCCCCGCGACTCCAGGTACGCTTTGACGGCAAGAATGCTCGTGAGCTCGCCGTGAGCGCCGGCCGCCGGCGTGAGGGTGACGGCGTCCATGCCGGTGATCTCCGCAAGCATGCCCTGTAGCTCATGCATCAGCGCCAGCGCGCCCTGCGCCGTCTCGACCGGCTGCAGCGGGTGCAACTGCGCGAAGCCGGGTAGCCGCGCGACGTCTTCGTGCACCTTCGGGTTGTACTTCATCGTGCAGCTTCCGAGCGGATAGAAGCCGTTGTCGACGCCGTAGTTGAGGCAGGCTAGATTGGTGAAGTAGCGCACGACCTCCGGCTGCGACATCTCCGGCAGCGGCAGGTCGTCGCGGAGAAGAGACGGCGGCGGCATCTCGGCGAGCGGCACGTCGCAGTCGGGAAGCGCGACGGCTGTGCGACCGGAGCGGCCGCGGTCGAAGCTGAGCCTGGCGCCGATGTCCCGGCGTTCTCCGTCGCTCACGTCGTTATCTCCTTCAGCGCTGTCACAAGCCGATCGATCTCGTCGCGACTGTTCATCTCCGTCACGCAGAGCAGCAGGCCGTTCTCGATACGGTCCGACACGTCGAGCCCGCCGATTATGCCGCGCTCCAGCAGCGCCGCGTTGACTTCGCCCGGCGGTTGCGGACAGCGCACGACGAACTCCTGGAAGAAGGCGCCGGCCAGCGGCAGCGAATAGCCGGCAAGTGCGGCGATGCGCTCGGCCGCATAGTGCGACTTGTGGTAGCAGAGCTCGGCAACGCGCCGCAGCCCCTGCTTGCCCATCGCGCACAGGTAGACCGTGACCGCCAGCGCGACGAGCTGCTCGTTCGTGCAGATGTTGGAGGTGGCGCGCTCCCGCCGGATGTGCTGCTCGCGCGTCTGAAGCGTCAGCACGTAGCCGATGCGCCCCTCGACGTCCTGCGTCCGGCCGACCAGACGCCCCGGCATCTGGCGGATGTGCTCGCTGCGACAGGCGAAGACGCCGACGTACGGCCCGCCGAAGCTGAGCGGCACGCCCAGCGCCTGCCCTTCAGCGACGACGATGTCCGCGCCGTAGTCGCCGGGCGGCCGGATCATGCCCAGCGACACCGGATCGGGGACGACGATGTGGAGCGCGCCCGCCTGTCGCGCGCGCTCAGCCAGTGCTGCCATATCTTCGAAATAGCCGAAGAAGTTCGGCTGCTGGACGACGAGGCAGGCGTGCTCGTCCGTCAGGGCAATGTCGCCGGGCCCGACGACGTCGACGGCAATATCGTGGCCGGCGGCATATGTGCGGACGACCCGCTCATACGCGGGGCAGAGCGTCGAGAGCAGCGCGAGCCGGCGGCGCCCGCCGATCCGCACGGCCATCAGACAGGCCTCGGCCAGAGCGCTGGCGCCGTCGTACATGCCGGCGTTGGCGACGTCCATGCCCGTTAGCTCGCAGACCAGCGACTGGAATTCGAAGATAGCCTGCAGCGTCCCCTGGCTTATCTCCGGCTGATATGGCGTGTAGGCGGTGGCGAACTCGCCGCGGCGGATTATGTGGTCGACGACGGCGGGGGTGAAGTGACGATAGGCGCCGGCCCCGAGAAAGCAGGGCATCTGGCCGGCGGGTCGGTTGCGCGCAGCCATCTCCGACAGATCGCCCTGGAGCTCCAACTCGCTCAGGGGCGGCGGCAACGTCAGGCCGGGATCGCGGCACTGCGCGGGGATATCGTCGAAGAGCTCGGCGACGGAGGCGACACCGATGCGCTCCAGCATCAGGCGGCGGTCGTCGTCCGTGTTCGGAATGTAGGGACTAGGCAAATTCGTCCTGGTCGCTAGTGTTCAGCCCCGGCCGTCGCCACGAGCGCGTCGTACTCCTCCGCCGAAAGCAGCTTGTCGAACTCCTTCGGGTCCGCCGGCTTCAGCTTGAGCAGCCAGCCCTCGCCGTACGGGTCGCGGTTCACCACCTCCGGCGTGTCACTTATCTTCGGGTTGACTTCGACAACCTCGCCGCTGATCGGCGCGTATATCTCGGACACCGCCTTCACCGACTCGACTTCGCCGAGCTTCTCGTTCTGCCGTACTTGCTTGCCGGGGTCCGGCAGGTCGAAGTACACGAGGTCGCCGAGCTGCTCCTGCGCGAAATCGGTGATGCCTGCGAGCGCTTCGCCGTCCCTGAGCATGACCCACTCGTGCTCGCGGGTGTACCGCCGGTCCCTCGGGTTGCTTGCCATCTTCCCTCGAATCGCTTTCCTGCTAGCCGGGCCGCTTGTAGAAAGGTCTCCTTACCACCGTGACGGACAGCGGCCGGCCGCGCACGTCCACCGAAAGCGCCGTCCCCACGCCTGCGAGCTGGGGAGGGACATAGGCCATGCCGATGCTGATGCCCAGAGTGGGGGAAAATCCGCCGCTGGTAACTCTACCAACGGTCTCCCCCTCGTGCAAGACGGGAAAGCCGGACCGCATGATGCCTTTGTCCGTCGCCTTCAGACAGACGAGCTGCCTGCTGACGCCCTGCTCTTTCAACCGGCGCAGCGCCTCCCGGCCGACGAACGGCTCGTCGTCCAGGTCCGCCAGCCAGCCAAGGCCCGCTTCGAAGGGGTTCGTCGCGGTGTCGATATCACTGCCGTAGAGGAGCAGCGCCGCCTCCAGGCGAAGCGTGTCGCGAGCGCCCAGTCCGCACGGCTGGGCCCGCGCCGCCAGCAGACTCTGCCAGATCGCGTGCGCCCTGCCCGCTTCGACGATGACTTCGTAGCCGTTTTCGCCGGTGTAGCCGCTCTGGGCGATGAAGGCCGGCGAGCCGAGCAGCTCGAACTCGGTGCAGCCGTGGCGCGGCAGCGTCCGGACGACGGCGCCGGCGAGAGTCGTGGCCAGCAGGTCCTCCGACTCCGGCCCCTGGACAGCGACCATGACGGTACGAGACTGCACGTCTTCAATTGCCGCCTGCATTCCCGGCTCGATCAGCAAGGCGACCTGGTCGCGGTCAGTCTCGGCGTTCACGGCGTTGCCCACGACGAGGAGGCGGTCCGGCGCCAGGCAGTAAACGAAGACGTCGTCGATAATGCCGCCGTCTTCCCGGCACATCACGGCGTAATGCGCTTGCCCCGCCTGCAAGCGACAGACGTTATAGGTCACGGCCCTGCGGATGAGGCGCGACGCGTCTGGGCCTGTGACGAAGAAGCGACCCATGTGCGAGATGTCGAAGATGCCGACGGTCTGACGGACGGCAGCGTGCTCTTCGATGATGCCGGCGAACTGCAGCGGCAGCGACCAGCCGGCGAAGGACACCATCTTTGCGCCAAGGCGGCGGTGCAGCTCGTCGAGGGGGCTTTCCTTGAGGGCTGTCTGCTGGATCATCGGCTCCTTCCGAATCGCGCTGGCTAGCTCACAGGCTGCCACTTCTTGTAGCCGTCGGCCGTACGCGTCATGCGGCCGACGCCCGGAAACGGTAGATGCACGCAGATGAGCAGGGCGTTGTCGGTAATCGCCTGCTCCACCAGCCGCTTCTTCGATTCCATCGACATCAAGGGCAGCACGTCGAAGGCGGACACCCAGGCGGTGCGCTCCAACTGGACCGCCTGCTGCACCATGTCGCCGACGTAGATCGCCATCTCGCCCCCGGAGGTGATGACGACGCTGGCGTGCCCCGGGCTGTGGCCGGGCGTCGGGATTATCGTCACTTCGTCGGTCACCCGCGTCTCGCCGTCGAGCAGGCGCAGGCGTCCGCTCTCTGCGACGGGTTCGAGGTTCTCCGCCAGGTAGGTCGTGTGCGTCCGCTCGTTGGGGTGCGTCGCCGCTTCCCACTCCGCCCGCTGGACAAGGTAATCGGCGTTGGGGAAAGTCGGCACCAGCTTGCCGTCAACGTAGCGCGTGTTCCAGCCGCAGTGGTCACCGTGGAGGTGCGAGTTGATGACGACGTCCACGTCCTGCGGCTCACCGAAGCCCGCCTTCAGCTCGCTGAGGAGGTTGCCCTCCTCCAGCGGCGTCGTGTCGGCTCGCATCGACTTGTCGCCCACGCCGGTCTCGATGAGGATAGCCTTGCCCTGTGAACGAAGCGCCAGGCAGTTAGTGCCCACGCCGAGGCGATGATGGCTGTCCATCGGGCCGGCGTACGGCTCCCAGCGCTCGCGCGGAACGACCCCGAACACGGCGCCGGCGTCGAGAAAGTAAGAGCCGTCGGACATCACCAGGAGGTCGAGGTTGCCAAGGCGAAACCGGGCTTGAGGCATCGCTTTCTGCCTTCCGAAGATCCGGGGGACAAGCAAAGCATAAGGCGTTCGGCCGCCGCCCGTCAATTCCGGCTAGTGCTCGCGGTCGCCGGTCAGCAACCCTTCCGGAGCCAGGTAACAGTGGAGCGCGTTGGGATCGCAGGCTTCGGTCTCCATCTGCACTGTGCTGTGAGCGATGGCAAAGCGCGTCGAGAGAAGATCGTTTATCTCCTCCAGCATGGCGCAGCCCTGGCTGATGGTCCGGTCCTCGACGAGGAGGTGGCAGCTCAGGGCGTGAATCGTCGGCGTTATGGACCAGACGTGAAGGTCGTGGATACCCTTCACGCCGGGCAGCGCCTTCATCTCAGCGACCAGCTCGTCGACGTCGATATGCGGCGGCGAGGCCTCGAGGAAGACACCGATGGCCTCCCTGAGGATTCGCGCCGCGCCGACGATGATGATCAAGCCAATGAAAACGCTCACCGCTGCGTCGACCCAAACAAGGCCGGCGGTCAGCACGGCTATCGCGGCGACCAGCACGCCCACGGAGCCCAACAGGTCGCCGATTGCGTGCAGGAACGCGCTCCGCACGTTCAGACTGCCCGCGCTCGCTCCCTGCAGCAGGCCGGCGACAGCTAGATTTGCTAGACCGCCGACAATCGCCATCGTAAGCAGAAGAGAACCGTGGATCTCCGGCGTCTGCTGCAGCCGGCGGGCCGCCTCGATGAAGATGAGTATAGCCACGACGGCAACGGTGACGGCGTTGACGACAGCGACCAGAATTCCGACTCGATGGTAACCGTAGGTCATCCGGGCCGTGGACGCGCGGGCGGCCTGGCGGATGGCTACCCAGCTCAGCGTCAGCGCGAAGAGGTCCATTAGAACGTGGCCGGCGTCGGAAAGAAGAGCGAGGCTGTTGGCCAGGACGCCGGTGGCCACTTCGGCGACCAGAATCGCAACCGTCAGGACCATAGCGATCTGGAGCCGTCTCGCCGCGGGCGGGACTCTCAGCACATGCTCCGTGTGCATCACAGCGCCGCGCATGTCAGCCGTGAACCTCCTGTCGCGCCGCTCGTCGATGAGAGAAGCGGAGTCGCAGCAGATCCCAGAACACGTGCAACGCCATCGGCGGGCTCATTCGCAGCTTGGAGCCGCCGACATGTCGCCAGCTCACCGGTATCTGCTCTATCCTCATCCCGAGTCGACGCGCAATGCAAAGGATCTCCACGTCAAACGCCCAACCGCTGAGGCGCTGCAGGGCGAATATTCGCTGCGCCGCTTCCCGCCGAAAGCCTTTCAGCGGGCATTGCGTATCTTCGATGTCGGGCAAGAGCAGGCGCTTGCGAAAGAACGTGAAGAGACGGCCCATTAGCCTTCTCGACGTTGGCTGGGAGCTCCGCATGTCGTGGCCGCCCGGGTGCAGGCGCGTCCCGACAGCAACGTCCGCCGACTGCACCAGCGCCGCGATGATGCCGCCACAGTCCTCGGGCGGCGTCGCCAGGTCCACGTCCAGGAACAGCACGTAGCGGCCGGCCGCGGCCAGGCAGCCGGTCCTCACCGCCGCGCCCTTGCCCAGGTTCTGATGGTGGCTCAGAACCCGCAGGCTAACGGTCTCGGGCATGGACGCAGCGACGTTCTCGGCCACATCCGCCGTGGCGTCCGTGCTCCCGTCGTCGACGACCAGGATCTCGCAGTCATACGTCTGCAGTCCCAGATAATCGGCCAGCGTTCGCAGCGAGACGCCGAGCCGTCGCTCTTCGTTGTAGGCGGGAAGAACGAGCGACAGGAAGGGATGCTCTGCCGTTGGGCCTGCCGCCATCGAATCTAGCCTCAATTCGTCTTTCTATTTAGCTCCTTGATCAATTATAGGAACTCATTCGCAAAGGCGTCCATAGCGAAGGCTCCTGCTGGATGGTCGGCGCAAGCGCGCGTCGACTCCAGAGCCCTGGCCGCAGCCCGACGCCTAAGGGCCGGCGCCTGCGGGTCCCCGAGAATGTAGGGTAGCAGCTAGAATGTCCCCCTTTGTGTTGCAGGTAGAATGTCCTCTAACACTTGCTCTACCGTCAGGGGCGCATCGCGCAATCGGCCTCTGTCCTCATGCGGCAATTCCGCAACT
>JBEKKV010000001.1:0-147090 GCA_050010555.1 Dehalococcoidia bacterium | reverse complement strand
ACGTTCGTCCCATCGACCTTCATGGTCCAGGCCGAGGCGTCAGCCGCACCACCGTTGTCGTTCACGACGTGCTTGATGACGGTCAGGTTCGCCGCCTCGTCGTCGTTGGTGATCGTGCAGGTAATGTTCTGGCCGGCGCTCAGCGTGAAGCTACCACCGAGATCACTTGGGCACTCGGGGTCGCCGGTTATGGAGACGAATTTGTAGCCCGGTAGAGCGGTCTCGTCGATGGTGTGCGGGACGTCCCGCGTCACCTCCGTCGTCGAGCCGGAAAGCACAACGCTGCCGTCTACCGAAGGAGCGAAGTCGTCCGGCTTGGCCGTGCCGCCGTTGTCGTTGATGACGCTCTTGATCAGCGTAATGGTCGCCGGCTCAGGCGTATTGGTGGGAGTCGGCGTGGCCGTATCTGTAGGCGTCGGCGTGTCTGTCGGGGTAGCCGTCGGCGTGTAAGTGCTCGTCGCCGTCGCGGTCGGCGTGTTCGTGTTCGTCGGTGTCGCCGTCGGCGTGTTCGTGTTCGTCGGTGTCGCCGTCGGCGTGTAAGTGCTCGTTGGCGTCGCCGTCGGAGTCTTCGTCGTCGTCGGCGTCGGTGTCGGCGTCGCGTAGGTGTTGGTAACGGTGCAGGTCTTCTGCTGGCCGCCCGCGATGGTCCCCGAGCAGTCCGCGGACATGGTCGCCTGGTAGCCGTCGATCGCGGTCTCACTCACGGAGTAGCTGCCGGCATCGAGGCTGACGGTGGTGCCCGTCTCGGACCCCGGGAAGACGGCCGAGGGCGCAACGTAGCCTCCATCCACGGTCATCGAGAAGTCGGAAGCCGCAGCGCTGCCGCCGACGACGTGCTTGATGACGGTCAGCTCCGGCCGCTCGTAGAAGGAGGCGATCTGGCCCCGCCAGGCGCTGGACAGCGTGGAACTCGCGGACCCGGAGTACGTGCCGGCGTCGGTGACCAGGCGAACGGCACCGGTGTAGCTGAAGATGATGGGCGAGCCGCCCGAGAAGTCACAGCGCTTCGAGAAAGAGGATGCGGTCCAGTCGAAGCTGGTGACGACGGGCATGACAATGCCCCCGACGAGAAGGTCAGGGGTATGCGCCACCGGTACGAGTCCCGTCGATGGGGAGTTGCTGACGCCCGTCGCGGAGTTGGCGCCGTCAAACGTGTTCACGTCGTTGAAATCGTAGATCTGGAGGCCGAGGCTGGCCGTGGCGAAACCGGCGATGACCGTGACGGTCTTCTCCGAACCGTCAGCCAGCTTATAGAACATGGCCTGTCCCGGCAGCGCGCTCTGGTTGATAGCCGTGGACCAACCGTCCGGCGCGTTGAAGCCGGGCGTGCTGCTTGCGCCCGCGCCGACTATCGCGACGAGGAGGTCGCCGACGGTCGGACTGCTGCCGAAGGAGGCTGAAACCCTGTCCGAGCCTGCCGACGAGGCGCAACTCGACTGGACGATTGGCGGCGCGGTTGTCGGCGTCGCTGTCGGCGTGCTTGTATTCGTCGCCGTTGCGGTTGGCGTAAAGGTCTTCGTTGGCGTCGGCGTATTCGTACTCGTTGCGGTCGCCGTCGGCGTGTTGGTTGGCGGCGGCACGTAGTAGAACGACGCAACCTGCGCGCGCCACTGGCCAGAGCCGGTGGTCGCGGAGGCCGTGTAGCTGCCGCTCCCGGTCACGTATCGATACGCGCCGGAATAAGTGCGACTACCTTCCTGGAAGTCCAGGCCCGAACCCTCGACAAACAGGCTTGCGCTCCAGTCGTAGGTCGTATCAACTCGAATCACCGACCCCGCGACGAGGAGCTCGTTAGGATGCGTGGCCGATACGCTCCCTGACGATGGCGTCGTACTTGTCGCCGTCCCGGAGCTCGTGTCCTCCAGCGTGTTCACGCCGCTGAACTCGCAGACCTGCAGACCGATAGTCGAGGCGCTTGAGCTGCTCGCAGAGACAGACGTGCCGTCACCGCTGGCAGCCACCTTGTAGAAGATCGCCTGGCCGGGAGAGGTGCTCTCGTTGATGGCCGTCGACCAGCCGGTGATGCCGGTGGGAGTGGAGATGGTTGTACTTGTGCTTGAGCCGGTGCCAACGATGGCGACGAGCAGGTTGCCCGGCGTAGGCGCGCTCGTGAGGGTGACGGACGTGCTGCTAGAGCTAGCCCCTCCATGCGCACATTGGACGACCGGGGGCGCCGTGGTCGCCGTTGCCGTAGGCGTGAAGGTGAACGTTGGAGTTGGCGTGTAGGTGTTCGTCGGCGGCACCGGCGTAAATGTATTCGTCGGTGTGGGCGTGTTCGTCTTCGTCGGCGTAGGCGTGTAGGTACTTGTCGGCGGCACCGGCGTAAATGTATTCGTCGGTGTGAACGTGTTCGTCGGTGTCGGCGTGTTCGTATTCGTCGGCGTCGGCGTGTAGGTATTCGTTGGCGGCACCGGCGTAAATGTATTCGTCGGTGTGAACGTGTTCGTCGGCGTCGGCGTGGCAGGATTGGGCTTGAACGCGGCGAGCAACATGCTCCACTCATTGACGGATGGGCTGACAGTCGCCGCGGCGGTGTAGCTAGTGGCTGTGGTCACGATCCGGTCCGCGCCGCTGAACTCGCGGAGGTGGCTACCGTTGGTGTTCGCAAAATCAAACTGCTTGGTGAAGGAGTTGCCCCAGGTGAAGGTAGTGTTGGGTCCAGTGTCCGCCCCCGAGATCAGGAGGTCACCGGTCTGCGTCGTCGTGAGGCTATTTGAAGTCAGGGAGGTACCGCCGGTGGCGCTCGAATTGGCCGTTGCGACGACATCGAGCGGCGAGGTACCGGCCATGCCGCTGTACTCGTAGAGCTGCAACCCCAGCCCCTCTGAAGCCGTACCAGTGGTGGTCACCGTGACCGTCGTGGGCTCGGAGCTGCCCGCTATCTTGTAGAAGATGGCTCCGCCCGGCTTGTTGCTGTAGTTGACGGCGGATGTCCAGCCGCTGGGCACACTGATGGTGCCGGCGTCGCTCTCGCCGAAGACGGCGATCAACAGATTGCCGGCCGTCGGCGTGCTGGTGAAAGTAGCCGAGACGCTGCTCACCGTCGAGCTGCTGCCGGCTACTCCGGAGGCCTTCTGCACGAGCGCGGGGGCAGCGGAACCGGAGCCGCCGCCGAACAAGACGGCGACGACTGCCACAAGGGCCGCAAAGACCCCCAGTACCAAGGCGATAGACAGGCTGCGGATGGCCGATTTCTTCGAGTCCATGGTGACCCCCACCTACTAAGGCAACTGCGCCCGATAGATAGCTATGCGGACTCCACTGGAGCCGGCAAATGAGTGGGCGGGGGAGCACACTCGGGCAGACTGATGCTCACTCGGTGATTGCTAGAAGTCAGAAGACGCTAAACGCGTTGAAGCTCCTATGGCAAGTCCTTGTCACAGAACCTAACGGCGGAGGTATGCTTTTCGGCGGGTAAAACGCTTCCTTGCGTATCTCCCTTGATACCACAGATCAGCGGATATGTCAAGTGCTTGTGCGGTGTTTTTCCGCACTTCCGCCATTCTCTCCGCCGTACCTCTCTCATCCGAATACAAGTACTCCTGGCGCCCCTCGTAGAATCGGGGCGTGACGAACCAAGGCCCAACAGAGCGGGGTTTTCCGGGCGGGGAACCCGTTAGGCGTTGACCGAGACCGCATCGACCGAGATCGAGCGTCTCGCACTTTCTAACGCGAAACCGCTGCGCCTGTTTCACCCCCGAGGCGCCGCTCCCCTGCGCCGTCCAACGCCAGTGGTACCACCTTCCCCTTACAATTCCCGGCCCGCCGTGCTTTAATGAAGCCGGTGCCCGTCGCCGGAAGACGCTCCTGGGATCCCTCCCCGCCAATCAATTGACAAAATGCGCCCTTTGCAGATTCGGAAAGGGCGCATTTTTTCAAAACAAAAACAATCATTGCCCGGCATGCGCCGGGCAGCCGTCCGCCGGGGAGGACTGGAAGAGCTAGGTGGGATGCGACGCGGTGGACCGGGCCAGGCGTCGCCGGCGGGCCCGCTCCAGCTCGGCTAGCTGCGACAGCGCTTTGCGGGTGTCGGACGCGACGCGGGCGCGGTCGCAGTTGCGCACGCGGTACTTGAACAGCCAGTACGCGAAGGCCCGCAGGTCGCTGTAGGCGATGCTGTCGCCTTCAGGCAGGCCCTTCTCTTCGCGGAAGCGCGTCAGCAGCTCCATTCGCCCCTTGCCGTAGATGCGCTCGCAGACCTCCTCGTCGGCGGGCCGGTGGCGCGTGCCGCACAGCGCGAAGCGCTCCTTGTGCAACTCCTCTTCGACAGCAAGCTGCAGCGCCTCTTCCACGACGACGCCGTACAGGTAGTTGAGGTAGGCGGTGTGCTTGGCAGCGCCGATGGCGTTCTTGAAGAACTCGGCGTCGCAGTCCGGCGGCATCTGGCCGAAGAAGAGAAGCGCCTCGCGCTCATCGTCAGGGACCGCGCCGTCGAGGGAGTCGATGAGGCGTTCAGCGAGGAGCAGCCAGTCGAAGGCTTCGCCGTCGATGAGATAGCAGTAGCGCCTTTCGCCGACCGTCTCCTCCGGCAGTTGCCAGAGCGCGACGGCGTCGAGCAGCGCCGGGAACCAGTGCGTGCCGCCGGAGACAGCCTGCCGCAGGTGCGCGAAGGCTTCGTCGCAGGCCGACGTGCGTTCCGGCGGGTCCTCCATCACTCCTCCGCCATCTCTAGATCGCCCTTCCGCAGCACTTCTTGTACTTCTTGCCGCTGCCGCAGGGACAGGGGTCGTTGCGGCCGGTCTTGTGGGCGCCGACGGGCCGTCGCGCCGCTTCCCGGCCACCGCCGGACCGAGCGCCTGCCGCGACGGGCGCGGCCTCGGCGGGAACGCCGGCGGGCATGCCGCCTCGCCCAGCTGTCGCGCCCACGGGCTCGCGGGGCGGCGGCGGCGCCTGGAGCTGGACGTGATAGATGGTGTGCGTTATCTGGCGCCGGATGTTGGCCAGAAGCTGGTCCCACATGTCATGCGCCTCGCGCTTGTAGACGACAAGCGGGTCGAACTGGCCATACGCGGTCAGGCCTATACCCTGGCGCATCTCGTCCATCGCCGTCAGGTGCTCGACCCATAGCGAGTCGATGACGCGCAACATGACCAGGCGTTCGAGCGTGCGGGCCGCATCTTCGCCCATCTCGGCTTCGCGGCGCTGGTATTCCTCCTCGGAAGCGGCGACGATGGCTTCCAGGACATGCTCGCGGGAGAGCCCTTCCAGGCTCTTGGCCGTGAGCGAAGGCGGCACCTCGAAGAGAGTGGCGACCTCCTTGAGCAAGTCCTCGACCACCCAGCTCTCCTCGCGGCGGCTGGGCAGGAACGTATCGGCGAGCTCGCAGATCTCCTCGCGGACCATGTCGAGGACGTTACTGCGGAGGTCGGCCCCCTCCAGTATCTTGCGTCGCTCTGAGTAGATGACGTCGCGGTGCATGTTCATGACGTCGTCGTACTCGACCACGTGTTTGCGGATGTCGAAGTTGTAGCCCTCGACCTTCGACTGCGCCGTCTCGATGGCCTTGCTGACCATGCCGCTTTCGATAGGCGTGTCCTCGTCCATGCCCAGCCTGCCCATCGTCTTGGGCAGCCATTCGGGGGCAAAGCGGCGCATGATGTCGTCTTCGAAGGAGACGTAGAAGCGCGAGCTGCCCGGGTCGCCCTGACGGCCGGCGCGTCCGCGGAGCTGGTTGTCGATGCGTCGGGCCTCGTGGCGCTCCGTGCCGATGATGTGCAGTCCGCCGGCGTCAACGACCTTGTTGTGCTCTTCCTGCCACTCGTCGGGGTCGCGACCTTCGGTCTTGCCGCCGAGGATGATGTCGGTGCCGCGGCCCGCCATGTTCGTCGCGATGGTGACCGCGCCGAAGCGGCCAGCCTGGGCAATGATACCGGCCTCTTTCTCGTGGAACTTGGCGTTCAGCACCTGATGCGTAACACCGCGTCGCTTCAGCAGGTCGGCGAGGTACTCCGACTTCTCGATGGAGACCGTGCCGACGAGCAGGGGCTGGCCGGCCTTGCTGCGCTCCTCAATCTCCCCGGCGACGGCGCGAAACTTCGACTCCTCGTTGCGGTAGACGAAGTCAGAGTACTCGTGGCGGATGAGATCGACGTGCGTCGGGATGACGACGACGTCGAGGCGGTAGATTTTGAAGAACTCGTCGCGCTCGGTCCAGGCCGTGCCGGTCATGCCGGCCAGCTTGCCGTAGAGGCGGAAGTAGTTCTGGAGGGTGATGGTGGCGTAGGTGATGGACTCCTGCTGGATCTTGACGGTTTCCTTCGCCTCAACCGCCTGGTGGAGGCCGTCGGACCAGCGGCGGCCAAACATGAGTCGCCCGGTGAAGTCGTCGACTATTACGACCTCGCCGTCCTTGACCACATAGTCGCGGTCGCGCTTGTAGAGGATTTCGGCCTTGAGCGCGGCCTCCATGTAGCGGGTCAGGCGGTAGTTCTGCGGGTCGTAGATGTTCTTGACGCCGAGCCACTGCTCCAGCTTGCTCATGCCCTCTTCCGTGAGGTTGACGGCGCGGTGCTTCTCGTCGACCGTGAAGTCGACTTCCTGAGCGAGCCTGGGCACGAGGCGTGCGAAGGTGAAATAGGTCTGCGTGTTCTCTTGCGACGGCCCGCTGATGATGAGCGGCGTCCGTGCCTCGTCGATCAGGATGTTGTCGACCTCGTCGACGATAGCGTAGTGACGCTCGCGCTGGACCGTGAAGTCGAGGTCGGTCGCCATGTTGTCGCGCAAGTAATCGAATCCGAACTCGTTGTTGGTGCCGTAGGTGATGTCGGACTGATAGGCCTGGCGCCGGGGGATGGGCGCTATGTGCTCCATGTTCTGCACGTCGCTGACCTTCTCCGCGTGGTAGAGGAAAGCGGACTCGTGCTGGAGGCAGCCGACGCTAAGGCCGAGGGCGTCGTAGATAGGGCCCATCCACTGCGTGTCGCGCTTGGCCAAGTAGTCGTTGACGGTGATCAGGTGGGCGCCGTGGCCTTCGAGGGCGTTCAAGTAGATCGGCAGGGTGGCGACGAGCGTCTTCCCTTCGCCGGTCTTCATCTCGGCGATCTTGCCCTGATGGAGAACGATGCCGCCTATGAGCTGGACATCGAAGTGACGCATGCCGATGTAGCGGCGAGAGGCTTCGCGGACGACAGCGAAAGCTTCGGGCAAGATATCGTCCATGCCTTCGCCGTCGGCGAGGCGCTGGCGGAACTCGTCTGTCTTGGCGCGAAGCTCGGCGTCGGTCAGCGCCTGGATGTCGGCCTCCAGGGCGTTTATCTCCTGCACGAGCGGGCGCAGCTTTCGGACCGCCGCCTCGCTGCTACCGCCGAATAGATTCTTGAGCATGTAGGTCCTGGTTCCTCAGGCGTCCGTCTGAAACAGGGCGCCGACTGATTGTCCGGTGTGTATGCACCTGATCGCCTCGCCGAGCAGGGGCGCGACGGTCAGCGAGTGTATTTTGTCGAGCTGCTTCTCCGGCGGCTGCGGCAGCGTGTCGGTGATGACGACCTGCTGGATCGGACTGTCCTTCAGCCGCTCGATGGCCGGCCCAGAGAAGACGCCGTGGACGGCCGCGGCTTTTATGCCGGTGGCGCCGCTATCCAGGAGAAGCTTCACGACTTCGGTCAAAGTTGATCCTCTGTCTATTTCATCGTCAATAATCAGCGCGGCCTGTCCCTCAACTTCGCCGATTAGCTGCAGCGCTTCGGCGGTCTGCTTATTGCCGGCGCGCCGCTTCTCAACGACAGCCAGCGGCACGTCGAGCTTGGCGGCGATGTTGCGGGCGTCCTTGGCGCGGGCCAGGTCAGGGGCGACGACGACGAGGTTGTCGTGGTCGATGGCCTTGAAGTAATCGCCGAGACTGGGGAAAGCGGTGAGCTCGTCGACCGGGATGCGGAAGAAGCCCTGTATCTGCGAGGCATGCAGGTCAATGGTCAGAACGCGATCGGCACCGGCGGCCGTTATCATGTCGGCGACGAGGCGCGCGGTGATGGGCACGCGCGGTTGGTCCTTCTTATCGCTGCGCCCGTAGGCGAAATAAGGGATGACAGCTGTGATCCGGCCCGCGGACGCGCGACGGAAGGCGTCGATCATGATGAGCAGCTCCATGAGCCGCGTGTTCACCGGCGAGGCTACCGGCTGGACAACGAAGACGTCGCGCTCCCGGACGTTCTCGCAGATGCGCACGAATATGTTCTCGTTGCTGAACTCGAATACCTCACACTCGCCAAGAGGCGTCTCCAGATGCCGGCAGATGTTTCGGGCCAACTCCGGGTGGGCATTGCCGCTGAAGATGCTCATCTCGCGAAACACTGGCTTCCCTCCTGTTCGTTACTACCAGGACGGTTTTCAAGCGGGGCTTGCCCGTCGCCGCTCACCAAAAGGCCGAGCCAGGAACCGCTGATCGTGTCATCGGTCCCGCCCCGGCCCGTGGTCCGGAAAGCGTGCCTGGTAGACGCTTAGATCATAGCACAGCATAAGGCGCCCAGCAACGCGCGCTGCCCTTCCCACGGCGCTTGGCGGGATAGCTGTCCTTATTGTGAACCGACGCTGCGTTACGTGCCACAAGAGGTCGTGTGAGTTGCGCCATCTTCCATGTCGACTTCGACGCACCAGTGAGAGGTGCGCTCGTCGCGTTCTGGTTGCGCCCGCCCAAGGCGGGCGCATCGCTCCGGCAACCGCGCGCTAGCCTCGTCGGAGCCCATGCGCGTCGGGGTATAAATCACAAAAAGCATCGAAAACAGGACTAGCTTGACAACGCGGCGAAACGACTGCTAGATTAGTTGTGAAGGTCGCAACCGATCCGATGGAAAACACGCGCCAAACGATTCTGGAAATACTGCGCAGGCGCCAGCACGCCACCGTCGAAGAGCTGACGCAGGAGCTGGGCCTGGCGGCGGCAACGGTGCGGCGCCACCTCGACATCCTCATGCGGGACAACTACGTCGCGGTGACGCAGAAGCGACGCGACATCGGCCGGCCCCACTACGTCTTCACCCTCACCGATGCCGGCGACGACCTCTTTCCCCGTGGCTACGTGCGCCTGACGAACCGCATCATCGAAGAGCTCGTCTCGCTGGACCGCGATGACACGAAGGGCAAGACCGGCGTCGCGCTGGCAGAGGTCCTCTTCGAGAAGATGGCGGACCGGGTCGCAGAGACTTACGCCGGCCGGATAACGGGCAAGACGCTGCCGGACCGCCTGGACGAGACGACGAAGCTCCTGGCCGGTGAGGGCATGTTCTTCGAATGGCGCAAGGCCGACGACGGCTATCAGCTCCTCGGCCAGGGCTGTCCCTGTCCGCGCATCGCCGACATCCACAGTGAAGTCTGCATCCACGACCAGCGATTGCTCCAGCGGCTGCTCCGGGCCGACGTCGAGCCGATCAGCGTGAACCCGGAGAAGAGCGTCTGCGCTTACCTGGTGCGAGAGAGCTCATCCTGACCTCTGGCGACTCGACCCCTCCTGACCATACCGCGAC
Source organism: Dehalococcoidia bacterium (assembly GCA_050010555.1). GTDB lineage: Bacteria > Chloroflexota > Dehalococcoidia > DSTF01 > JALHUB01 > JALHUB01. The sequence goes on along the minus strand of JBEKKV010000001.1, from coordinate 137,632 downwards.
CCCTCGGATATAATTAAGGCCGTCTAGCGGCGAATCATCGGAGCGGGAGGCGTCAGGCTCATGCAAAAGGCGCGACTCGGCTTTCTCGCTTCCCACGGCGGGAGCAACATGCAAGCGATCATCGACGCCTGCAAAGAGGGGCGTCTCGATGCCGAGCCCGCGGTTGTTATAAGCAACAACTCGGACTCGACGGCGCTCGGGCGCGCTCGTCGCGAAGGCATCCCTATTTACCACCTCAGTAGCGCCACGCATCCAGACCCGGCGGAGCTCGACGCCGCGATCCGCCGGGCGCTCGAGGAGCATGGCGTCGATTTCGTCGTCCTCGCCGGCTACATGAAGCTGCTGGGCCCGCAAACGCTGCGAAGGTATCGCGGGCGGATCTTCAACATCCATCCAGCGCTGCTGCCGAAGTTCGGCGGCAAGGGCCTGTACGGCATGAAGGTTCACGAGGCGGTGCTGGCCGCGGGCCAGAAGGTAAGCGGCGTGACCGTCCACCTGGTTGACGAGAACTACGACCGCGGCCCGATCGTGGCGCAGTGCGAGGTGGCGGTGCTCGAGGGCGACACGGCGGAGTCGCTTGCCGCCCGCGTGTTGGAGCAGGAGCACAAGCTCTTCGCCGCGACGCTCCAGAAGGTCGTCCGCGGCGAAATAGACCTCGACGCGCTCCGCTCCTCAGGCTAACGCCCCTGCCTACCCCGGCTTCTCCGCGTACACCACCACGCTCTTCGGATAGAAGCGGTTCCCTGCCTCGTCGAGCACGTGGTACAGCAACGAGTACGGCTCCGCATTCGACCGGTCCCGCCAGCGATTCAGCGCATCCACCGACCACGCGCGCATGTACGGACAGGCGTCGAGAAGGAACAGGAGCGTCCAGTAGACCGCTTCGACGGAGTTGCGCAGGCGTTGCGCGTACACCCGCAGCCCCGCCGCCTCCACCGCCTGGACGATCCGGCCCCGCGTGTAGATGCGCCGGTGCCCAAACGGGTCCTCGCGGTAGAGATCGTAGACGTGGTACGCGACAAGCTCCGGCAGCGTGTCCGGGACGCTGACCACCAGCCGCCCGCCCGGCTTCAGAACACGCGCCATCTCCCGCAGAGCCAGGCCGGCGTCCGCCACGTGCTCCAGCGTCTCCGTGCAGGTCACAAAGTCGAAAGCCGCGTCCGCGAAAGGCAGCCGGCCGCCGTCCGCCTGCGCGAAGGCCAGCGGAGGATCCTTGTCGAGAAGATGTCTGCGAGCGGATAGGAGGTCACGCCGAATGATATCGACGCCGACGCCCTCGCAGCCGCGGCCGGCCAGTCGCGAGAGGAGCCGGCCCACGTTGCAGCCCACGTCGAGAACGCGGGCGCCGGCCCAGACGCCTAGCAGCGTCAGATCGACGACTTCCAGGCGTCGCAGCACGGGGCCAACCACCCAGCGAGGTCGACGGGAGGAATCGGCCGCTTGCTCTGAAGCGCACATGCCTTGCGAATCTATCAGCGCGACTGAGTTCGCGTCAATCGCCGTCCCTGCTATTGGCGAAGCGAAAGAAATGTGCTAGATTCATAGCCAATGATTCGAAGGCGCCAGCGCCAGAGGAGTAACGCGCCTGCCGCCGTCCTGGCGATTGTAGTTATCCTTTCTTCCCTTTTCGCCTTCCATTCCCTCATCAAGTCGGATCGTCCCACCGGCTGCGCCGGCGGCGACTGTGCGGCGATCGTATCGACTCCGCCACCGCCGGTGCCGACGCCGACGCCCGCGCCGACTCAGGAAGTGCTGGCCGCCAGCGAAACGAGGCCGCCCGATATCACTGCGGTCTCCGCTGCTGTAATCGCGGACGACTGCGACGATATGCTCTACGCTAAGGACGCGCACCACCGTTTGCCGCCGGCCAGCATCACGAAGATCATGACCGCAATTGTGGCGTTAGAATCGAGCGATCCCGACGACATGGTGACCGTCAACATTGACGGTTTCTTCCCCGGCGACGCGACGGTGATGGGCCTACAGACAGGCATGCAACTCTCTTTGCGCGACCTCCTCTACGGCCTGCTCCTCCCGTCCGGCGCTGACGCCGCGGTCGCCATTGCCCGCTACGTCGCCGGAGACGTGCCGTCGTTCGTCAATCGTATGAACGCCGAGGCGAGCGACCTCGGCCTGCAGGACACGCACTTCACCAACCCGCACGGCCTCGACGCCCCCGGCCATTACTCCTCTGCCTACGACATGGTGATGCTCGGTCGCTACGCGATGAAAAACCGGCTCTTCGCCGAGATAGTGAATACCAAGCAGTACACGCCGAACTGGAGCGGCCCCGAGCTCTGGAACGACAATCTGCTCCTCTGGGAGTACTCCGGCGCCGACGGCATCAAGATCGGCTGGACGGATAACGCGGGGCAGACGCTCGTGGCGACGGCTCAGCGCGATGGCCATCGCGTCTATCTGGCGCTATTCGGTAGCCAGGACCGCTACACCGACGCCATTCGCCTCTTCGACTGGGCGTTCGAAACTCTTGCTGGCGAGCCGGCGGAAGGCTGCGACGCCGTCTCCGCGGACGGCTCTCAGTAGAGGACCTCTTCCGCGGTCAGGCGCTCGATCTCGTCCTTCGGCATCCCCAGAAGCTCGCCGAGCACGTAGTCGTTGTGCTGACCGAGGAGCGGCCCCGGCCGCATGATGCGAGCCGGCGTCTTCGACAGCCGCCAGGGCGGGCCGAGCACCCTTTTCACGCCCATCAGAGGGTGGTCCACTTCCTGGATTATGCCGCGCTCGACGACGTGGCGGTCCACCACTATCTCCTCCCCGGCGTAGACGGGCATTGCCGGAACTCCGGCAGCTTGTAGCACCTGCATTATGTCGAGCGGAGCACGCTCTCGCGTCCACTCGCGGATGATCTCGTCCAGGGCTTCGCGGTTCTGCCAGCGACCGGCCTCGTCGGCGAAGCGTTCGTCTCTCCTAAGGCGCTCGTCGCCGATTACGCCGCAAAGGGCGCGCCACTCGTCCTCGGTGCCGACAGCGATGCTCACCCACTGGTCGTCCCCTTTGCAGGCGTAGACGTTGTGCGGCGCCATCGCCCGGTCGTTGTTGCCGGCGCGCTCCTGGACACGGCCGTTCATCGTGTAGTCCATGAACACGTCGCCCATGAGCGAGCTGACCGCCTCGGCTGAGGAGAGGTCGATATGCTGCCCTCGGCCGGTCTGCTTTCGATGGTAGAGCGCGGCGAGGACCGCGAAGGCGCCGGTGCTGCCGACGCGCAGGTCGATGGTGCCCATCAGCGGCGCAGGGCGGCCGCCGGCGCGACCGGTGATGTAAGCCATGCCTCCCATGGCAGCGAACGTCGGCGCGTAGCCGGTGTAGAGCCGCTCCGGACCGGTGCTGCCGACCGCCGACGATGAGAGCAATATGATGTCCGGCTTGATCGCCTTCAAGTCCTCATAGCCGAGGCCGAGCCTGTCCAGCACACCGGGCCGCATGTTCTGCGTCACGACGTCGCTGATCTTCGCCAGCGAGCGGGCGATCTCAATCGCCTCGGGTTTGCTTAGGTTCAGCGTCAGGCTGAGCTTGTTCAGGTTCAACGTGTTGAAGATGAACGACTCGTCGGGGCCGCCCATGGAGCGACCGGCGACGAGCGAGCGCAGGCGCGAGTGGTCGAGGCGGCGGCGGCTTTCGACTTTGATGACCTGCGCCCCGAGCAAGGCGAGGAGTAGTGTCGCCTGAGGGCCGGCCCATGCCCAAGTGAAGTCAAGGATCCGCACGCCTTCGAGGGGGAGTCGCTTTTCCGGCATGCTCAGATCACTCCCTCAGCGCGCAGTCGCGCCAGCTCTTCGTGCGAGTAGCCTAGGCGACCGCAGTATATCTCCTCGTTGTGCTCGCCGAGCAGCGGTGCCGGGCGCTCCGCCTGCCAGGGCGTCTCCGAGAACTTGTAGCCGGCGGTCGGATAGTAGAACGTGCCGGCCACGGGATGCTCAACCTCCTGGAAGAAACCTCGCTCCCGTGTCTGCTGCCAGTTGAAGACCTCCTCGGTCGAGCGGACGGGCGCCAGCGGCACACTGTAGCTCTGTGCCAGGTGGTAGAGCTCGTCTTTCGTGCGCTCGGCGGCCCACTGCTCGACGTGCGGCTGGATCTCGTCCCGCCTCTCCGCGCGGCCCATCTCCGTGGCAAACTCTTCGTCCTGAGCCCATTCCGGGTTGCCCATCGCCTTTACCAGGCCGTCCCACTGGTGGTCCTGCGGCATCGTAAGGATCACCCAGCCGTCCTTGCAGGCCATGAGACCGCCCACCTGCATCCCGATGCGCCCGACAATCGTCTCGCCGTCAGCGAATCGGCAGAGGTCGACACGCTCCAGGCCGAGGAGGGCCTCCTGCTTGGAGACGTCGGCGTGCTGCCCCTCGCCGGTCAGCATCCGTGCGAAGAGAGCGGCCAGCGCCGCAATGGCGCCGTTCAAGCCGCTGTCGTACTCACCGGCGTACCCTCCGGGTGGGACCGGCGCCTTCCCCGGCTCCTCGAATCTGGCTATAAAGAACTTAGTCGAGTGGCCGCTGACGTGGTGGAGGTTCAGCGTGCGGCAGGCATACTGCGCGTACGGGCCCGTCTGACCGAAGGGCGTGACCGAGACCACGACAAGACCGGGGTTCACGACCGCCAGCTTCTCGTAGTCCAAGCCCAACGCGTCCATGCGGCCCGGCGTCTGGTCCTCGATGAGGACGTCGACATCTTTGGCGAGCGCCTGGAACATACGCCTTCCCGTCGCCAGCGTCGGATCGAGCGTTATGCTGCGCTTGTTCGTGTTGACGTACAGGAAGAGACCGCTCTTTTCCGGATGCGGCAGGTCGTCGGGAAAAGGACCAATGCGGCGGGCGCGGTCGCCTGCGGGCGGTTGCTCTATCTTGATCGACTCGGCGCCGAGGTCGGCGAGCAGCTTGCCGCAGTACGGCCCGGCAATCATGTCGCAGTATTCGAGGATTCGGATCCCCTCCAGGGCGCGATCAGTCATCTCCACTCGGTTTCCAGTCATTCGCAAGAGGTTGAATGCAATACCTAGCCTAGCACAGGCCTCATTTCAACAAAACGTGGCAAAACCCTGCGCCGTCGGGCCGTTCTGATTCGTTTGACTTTATTCCGCTCCCTGGCCTAGCTTTCGTTCAGGGTCGGATCAAAACGAGCGACGCAAAGTGCCAAAGGAAAGCATTCACCCCCTCGACTACCTGTTCTATCCTCGCTCCGTCGCGGTCGTCGGTGTCTCCGGCAAGCCGCGCGATTGGGGCGGCGGAAACATGTTCCTCAAAGGGATGCAGACCTTCGGATTCCCGGGGCCGCTCTACCCCGTGCACCCGACGCTCGATGAGGTACTGGGGCTCCGCTGCTACCCATCGCTCTCAGCGATTCCCGGGCCGGTCGACTACGTGATCTCGGCGATTCCGGCGAGCGGCGTCGCGGGCCTGATGGACGACGCCGCGGCCAAGGGTGTCCGCTGCATCCACTTCTTCACGGCCGGCTTTCGCGAGACCGGCGAGCGGGAGCAGATAGAGCTGGAGCGCCTGGTGCTGGCGAAGGCGAAAGCGGCGGGCATCCGGCTTGTCGGGCCGAACTGCATGGGTCTGTACTGTCCGGCCGGGGGTATCAGCTTCGGCGGCGACTTCCCGAAGGAGTCGGGCAGCGTCGCCTTCATCTCGCAGAGCGGGCTGAACGGCGAGGACCTGGTGCACCACGCTGCGCTACGGGGAGTGCGATTCAGCAAGGTCATCAGCTACGGCAACGCCACCGACCTCGACGAAAGCGATTTCTTCGAATACTGCCTCGCCGACCCGCAGACGGAGATAATCCTCGCCTACATCGAAGGCGTGAAGGACGGCCCCCGGTTCCAGCGGGCGCTGCGTGCGGCTGCGGCGGTGAAGCCGACGGTCCTGCTAAAGGGCGGGGCGACGGGCGCTGGCGAACGGGCGACACAGTCGCACACAGGCAGCCTCGCCGGCTCGACGCAGGTGTGGGACGGGCTCTGCCGGCAGGCGGGCGCCGTTCGCGTCAACGCCCTGGACGACCTGGTGGACATGGCAGTAACGTTCCACCTCCTGAGGCCGCCGTCCGGACGCGGCGTCGCCATCATCGTCGTTGGCGGCGGTTCCAGCGTGCTGTCGGCGGACAGAGCAGAGAGCCTGGGGCTACGCGTTCCGCCGCTGTCGGAAGATGCGCAGGCCAAGTTACGCAGTTTCACACCGCTGGCCGGCACCAGCATCCGCAATCCTCTCGACACCGTTGCTCTCGAAGACCGGGAGGGCTTCCACAAGACCGTCGAGATCGTCGGCGGCGACCCGAACATCGACTGCATCCTCATCCTGCCGCGACTGGACTGGTGGCTGCACCGCGTGCCGGACGTTGACGACATGGTGCGCGCTACGGTGGAGAAGATGAACGAGGCGGCGGACCAGAGTCCTGTGCCGGTGGCGCTGGCGCTCCGCACGCCCGACAACGCCAGGACGATGAAGGCGTTCGAGGTGTTCTATCAGGGCTGCACGGAGGCGGGACTCGCGGTCTATCCGGACTTCGAGCGCGCGTTCAGGGCGATGGCCCGGCTCGCCGCCTGGCGAGAAGCGCGCGAATAGCCCTCCGCTTCAGGCTACTCTCCGGGTTTCTTGCCCCGACTCGTGATTGGTCCCCAGCACCACGCCGGTGTGGCGCGCGCCCAGCCTGAGGGCGTGGACGAACTGTTGCGCGAGGTCCGGATCGAACTGCGTGCCCGCCTTCTCGCCGATCTCCCGCAGCGCCTGCGCCGGCTCGCGGGCGACCCGATAGGGCGAGTTAAGGATCATAGCCGTGTAGGCGTCGGCAATCGCCATTATTCGCGCCGGCAGCGGAATCTGCTCGCCGTGCTTCCCGCCCAGGTAGCCCCCGCCGTCCCAGCGCTCGTGGTGGAAGAGGACGGTCTCCAGGACGAGGTCTTGCAGCCAGTGCGGTGATGTGCGAAGCACGGGCCAGTCGTGCAGGAGGTCGTGACCGACGGAAACGTGGGAGCGCAGGACAAGCATCTCGGCGCTGTTCAGGGGGCCGTCCTTCGTCAGGAGGTCTACCGGAAGGGCGATCTTGCCCAGATCGTAAACGCGGCCAGCAATCCACAGCGCGCCGACCTCATCCGACGAAAGACGGGCGCAGCGGGCCAGGGCGAGGGCGTGCTGCGCGGCGAGCTGCGAGTGGATACCAGAGTAGCTGTCGCGCGTGTCCAGGTCGAGCTGCCACTGCTCGACGAGGGCGCGAACGTGATTGCGCGTGTTGCGCGACCACACGTTCGACAGCGTCTCGATTGCGCGCGAGTCACCGGACGTAAGAAGGTCGATTTGCTCGTGATCGTCAATGCCGTAGATAACGCGAAACAAGAGTGATTGCCCCTCCTGAATCAGTAACGGCACAAACTGAAGAGTCTTTAATCGCTTCGGAAGCCGCAGCGCCGCGCTGAACGCGAAAGATCAGCCAAGAACCTTGACCGCCGCCGCCGCCTAGCGCAAGATCGCCCTGCACCCGGGCATAGCTAGCGAGGAGGAAACCTGGCGATGGACGACTTCGTGGCGCTGGACGCAACAGCCCAGGCGGAGCTTGTGAGGCGAAAGGAGGTCAAGCCCATCGAGCTCATCGACGCGGCCATCGAGCGCATCGAGCGGCTCAATCCGAAGCTGAACGCCGTCATCACGCCCATGTACGACCTGGCGCGGCAAGCGGCGTCCGGACCGCTGCCGGGGGGCCCCTTCACCGGCGTCCCGTTCCTCCTAAAGGACCTCATGGCTTCATACGCGGGCGTTCGCATGGCCTGGGGCACCGCCTTCCTCAAAGACAACGTGCCAGACCACGACAGCGAGCTGGTGGCGCGCTACAAACGGGCAGGCCTTATCATCCTCGGCAAGACGAACACCCCCGAGTTCGGGATCCTGCCGACGACCGAGCCGCACTTATTCGGTCCAACGCGCAATCCCTGGAACACGGAGCACAGCTCGGGCGGGTCAAGCGGCGGGACGGCTGCCGCCGTGGCGTCGGGCATGGTGGCCATGGGCCACGGCAACGACGGCGGCGGCTCCATCCGTATTCCCGCCTCCTGCTGCGGCCTATTCGGCCTCAAGCCAACGCGCGCCCGCATTCCGCTCAGCCCGGACAGTGGCGACGTCATGGGCGGGCTGGTCATCGACCACGCGCTCACCCGCTCAGTCCGCGACAGCGCCGCGCTGCTCGACGCGACCTGCGGCCCCGATGTCGGCGACCCGTACTGGGCGCCACCGCCAGCGCGTTCCTACCTGCAAGAGGTCGGCGCCGATCCGGGGAAGCTGCGCATCGCCTTCACCACAAAGTCCAGCACCGGCAGCGCGGTCCATCCCGATTGCGTCGCCGCCGTCCGGGACGCGGCCAAGCTATGCGCGGACCTGGGCCACTACGTCGAGGAGAAGGAGCCGGAGATTGACGGCCAGATGGTGACTGGGCCCTTCATGGTCGTCTGGTCAGCCGGAGTGGGGCAGAACGTCGACGGCGCGGCGCTCATCACGGGTCGCGGCGCCGAGCCCGACGAGCTGGAGCCGTTGACACGCGCACTGGCGGATATGGGGCGGCAACAGACAGCGCCCAACTACCTGATATCGTGGACAATCTTGCAGAGGATATCGCGTGACCTCCAGCGCTTCTTCGTCGACTACGATGTCGCACTCACGCCCACGTTGGCGGAGCCGCCGCTACCGCTGGGCGCGCTGGAGTCGCCTCCGGACAATCCTCTGTTCGGGATCATACGCGCTGGCACATACGTTCCCTTCACACCGATCTGCAACGTTACCGGGCAGCCGGCGATGTCGGTGCCGCTTTGCTGGAACACGCAGGGCCTTCCCATCGGGAGCCACTTCATCGGCCGCTTCGGTGACGAGGCGACGCTGTTCCGGCTGGCGGCGCAGCTCGAGCAGGCGCGGCCATGGGCGAACCGCCATCCGCCACTTTGGGCCGGCTAGTCGGTTAGCAGCGAACGCACTGCCGTCCGAGTGCGGAAGGAGGCGCCCGCGCGGCCTATTGGGGGAGAGGCGGCGGCGTTGCCCAGGGCGTCTTCGTTGGGCGAGGCGTGGGCGGCGGCTTGACGGTCGGTCCGGCCGGCGTCGTCGGCACGGGCGGCAAGGTAGGAGGCGCCGGCCCGCTGGTTGGACGCGTCGTCGGCGTAGACCGCGGATGCTGCGTCGCGGGAGCCACAGGCGCAATCGTCGGCGGTTCCCATGTCTGCGCTGCGGTCGGCGTCCTGGCGGCCGTCGCTGACGCGCTCGGCCCGGGGGTACGCGTCGCGGTCGGCGGGCGCTTCGTCGCCGTTACGTAGAGCGGCGAAACAGAGGGAGAGTCGGAGTTGGAGCCAGAGACCGAGATCGAGAACACCGCGATCACGGGCAGGGCCGCCAACACTAAGACGGCGCCGAGCACGACGAACAGGTCCCTGCCGCCGATGGACTGACCGGAGCCGCGTTCCGCCGTCTCCGTCCTGCGCGCCAGTATCGAGAGACTCTTGCCCAGGCGGGCCTTTTGGACAGAAAGACGCCCCGGCTGTGTCCACTGCGTCTCAAGATTCTTCCAGATGCGCTCCCTGATGCCCGCCGCAGGCGGAACGACGGCAAGGGCGCCGAAAAGGGCCAGCGGCGCCAGGAGCGAGCGGCGGGTCTGCTCGCATACGGCGCAGTCTTCGACGTGGCGATCAACGGTGCGGCACATCTCCTGCGTGAGCGGCGGAATCGAGAACCGGCCAACGATTCGCTGCAACGCCGGGCAGCTTTCGACGCCGCGTCGCATGAGCAGATAAGCGCCGATAACCTCTTCGACGGAGCGCATCATGCGACTCAGCATCGTGTAGGCGCTGCCCTTGCTCACGCCCAGCACCTCCGCGATCTCGGCGCTCTCCAGCCCCTGGCGAGTGTGCAAATCGAGAACGGCGTAAGCGCGGCGGTCCAGGATCATCGCCGCCTCCCAGACCAATCGCGCCGTCTCTTGCATCTCCGCCGCCTGCGCCGGGTCGGCCAGACGGTCGACGTCCACCTCCTGGAGCAGCCCGTCTGATTCGCCGTACGCACGAGACGCCGGCGACGGCAGGGTCGGGCGCTTCCGCTGCTCGATGCGGCTCATAGCCTGACCGTAAGCGATTGAGAAGAGCCACCCCTTGAAGGCGGCAGGCTTGGCAAGCGAAGCGAGGCTCCGCATGGCGCGCAGGAAGGTCTCCTGCGTCGCATAGGCGGCATCCCCAGCGTCCTGGAGGGTGCGATGGAGGAAGTCGTAGACGGACGGAAGGTAGCGGTTGTACAGCTCGCCAAAAGCTGCGCTTTCACCGCTGAGGGCGCGAGTTACGAGCTCGCCGTCGCCGGAGATCGGAGCCGTCATAGCTTTGCTCTACGCGGATGCGTTTGTTAAGCAAAGTCTAACATCATCGGCGGTCCTTCGCTAGTTAGACAGCCGCAGGCGTCGGTTCTCACATGCCAGACGAGGCTGCAGGGTAAATAGAGGTCGGCGAAGCGAGCGGGTCAAGTGAGAAGGCAGGCGCGAGACGCTTGGGCCCGCCGGTCGGAGAGCCGTAGCTCCTCAACCGGCGGGCTTGTTCGCCAATCCCGCGGCTGCACGTCTACCGGCGCTGCTAACAGCCCGGCGCCCGCCCCTCAAACACCACCACGTAGTAGATCCGCCCATCCGCCGCTGTCGCCACACCTGTTCCCATCCGCGTGAAGCAGCGATTGGTGATGACGCTAAAATGCGCGGGACTATCGTGCCACATCTGAATCGCCTCGTTGACCGTGTCCGTTGCAGAGAAGTCGTTCCAGGCGATTATCTCGCCGCTCCACGCGGTCGTAACGTTAGCCTTGACGAAGAGGCAGCGGAAATCGCAGCCGTCCGGCGGCGTGTGGCTAAAGTAGCCCTTCGTCGCCATGTCCTCCGCCCTCGTGCGGGCAACGGACGAAAGCGCCGGGTCGACGGCGAGCGGCGGAAGGCCGTTGTCGGCCCGCATGCCGTTCAAGCCGAAGGCGACCTTCGTCTCCATCACCTGCTGCGGCGTGCAGCCAGCGGCGGTGACGAGCAAGGCAGCGCCGAGGACGATCGCCGATGCGACCGGTAATAGGCGTGGCTGTGCGGTCCCGCGCCTCGCCCACTGAACAAAAGACATCGCTCCGCCCTTCCTCACTCGGTTCAACCCATACCAGGAGATAATCGACACAAGCGCCGCATTCCGAACGCGCGACAGGACGCGGCAGGCGAGAGCAATTGACGGCAACTGGCGGCCGCGACTAGCATTCGAACGAGAACTGCGACCGCGGCGAGCGCGGAAGGAGGAGCAGATGGAACTGGCTGGCAAGAGGGCAATCGTGACCGGGTCGGCGGTCGGCGTTGGGCGCGAGACGGCGCTGGCGCTGGCGAGACGCGGCGCGAACGTCGTCGTCAACTACTCGCGTTCGGAGGCCGAAGCGCGCCGGACGCTAGCCGATGTCGAGGCGCTGGGAGCGAGCGCGCTGCTGGTTCGCGCCGACGTTTCGCAGGACCGCGAGGTGCGCGACATCGCGGCGCAGGCCGTCGCGCGATTCGGCGGGATCGACGTGCTGGTCAACAACGCCGGCATAACCCACTTCGCCGACTTCAAGGACCTGGAAGCGGTGACGGAGGCGATGTGGGACCGCATTCTGGCCGTGAACGTGAAAGGCGTCTTTTTCTGCTCCCGCGCGGTCGTGCCGCAGATGCAGCGACAGGGCGCGGGCTGCATAGTCAACATCGCGTCCGTAGCGGGGATTGCCGGCGGCGGCAGCTCGATCCCCTATTGCGCCTCGAAGGCGGCCGTTATCAACCTGACGATGTCGTTCGCTAGGACCTGTGCGCCGGAGATCCGGGTGAACTGCGTCGCGCCGGGCTTCGTCGACACCCGCTGGCATGAGGCGCGACCGGGTGACACCGCGGCGTACCGCAACGCCATCGCGGGGATGACGCCGTTGAAGCGCGTTTGCCAGCCGGAAGACGTGGCACAGGTGGTCGTCAGCCTTGTCGAGGGCGCCGACATGGTGACGGGGCAGACGCTCGTGGTCGACGGCGGCCTGGTCATGCACATGTGACTTTTGCGCCACCTTTGACAGGGGCGCAGCGCCTGCTTATACTGGGCGCGCTGGTGGTGTCCCGCTTTCCAGTCCCCGGTGAGTGATGCGCGCGATCTTCGAAAGGCAATCGTGGGGGGAATGTCGCTGATACCGCTTGCCGCCGCGGCCGCGTCGAGCAGCAGCCACTGGGATGCGAAGGACGTCATAATCGTCGTCGCGGCAATTGGGTTCGTCTTGTTGCTGGTCGTCGGCGCCTTCGTGGTCAAGCGCCGAGGGGAGAGCTAGCAGCAAAGCGCATCTTTCGCGTCTTCGCCTCGATGTCCGCCCGACAGGGCAGTCACAGGGGAGCGAGGCGAGTTTGGCTGGAGCGGTCCGGTTTCCGGCGGCCTCACGGACGCGGCAACCCACGGGCTGCTCCAGCAAGTTGTCCCCAGCGTACCTTTTCTTCTCTTTCCGCATCGTCGATCGTCCCATCCCTGCCATGCTTTGTCCTCAATCGCCGAGGGGGTGGAGCGCATAGCCCCGAACTATTGTATATTTGGTGACTAGAAAGTGCTTTTTCGCGTCCCTAGAGGGCAATTATGTCAACCGCCAACGGCGCCTTGCTCAGCGTGGAAGCCGTCACCAAGAGCTTCGAGGGCCTCCGAGCCGTCAACCACTGCTCCTTCAATGTGAAGCGCGGCACCATTACCGGCCTTATCGGCCCGAACGGCGCCGGCAAGACCACACTGTTCAACATCGTCACTGGCTTCCTCAAGCCCACATCCGGTCGCATCGTTTTCAACGGCGGTCGCATCGACGGCCTGCCGCCACACAAGGTCTTCGCCAGGGGTATTGTCCGCACGTTTCAGATACCGCGCGAGCTGAAGCAGATGACCGTTGTCGAGAACTTGATGCTCGTCCCGGCCGGCCAGTCCGGTGAGAAGCTGTGGAACCCATGGCTGCTGCCCTTCCGCGTGCGGCGCCAGGAACGAGAGATCCGCGACAAGGCGCTGCAAGTCCTTGAGTTCGTCAACCTGTGGCACCTGCGCAACGAGTACGCTTCCACTCTGTCGTCAGGGCAGAAGAAGCTGCTGGAGTTGGCGCGAACGCTCATGTGCGACCCCCAGCTCATCCTCCTCGACGAGCCCGGCGCCGGCGTCAATCCGACGCTGATGAAGAGCCTGGCGCTGCTCGTCGAAAAGCTGCGCGATGAATCGGGGATCACGTTCTTCCTCATCGAGCACGACATGGACCTGGTAGCACGGCTCTGCAACCCCGTCATCGTCATGAGCAGCGGCGAAAAGATCGCCGAAGGCACGCCCGAAGAGGTGGTGCACGACGAACGGGTACTGGAAGCGTACCTGGGAGGGCAGTACCGGTGAGCGTCATCCTCGAGGCCGACGGCGTCGTCACCGGCTACGGCGAGGTCGATATCCTCCACGGCGTCTCGCTGCTGGTCGACGAAGGAGAGATCGTCTCCGTCATCGGGCCGAACGGCGCCGGCAAGTCGACGCTGCTCAAAGCGTGCTTCGGACTGCTGAAGCTGCGCAAAGGCAAGCTGCTCCTGAACGGCGAAGATGCGACGGCCCTCCCACCCCAGAAGATGGTGCGAAAGGGCGTCTCCTTCGTGCCGCAGAGCGAAAACGTCTTCCCCTCCCTGACCATCGTCGAGAATCTCCAGATGGGCGCGTTCATCGCCCGGGACGGCTTCAAGCGGCGACTGGACGAGATCTACGGCCTGTTCCCCGTCCTCTCCGAGCGGCCAAACGTGAAGGCTGGCAAGCTTTCCGGCGGTCAGCGGCAGATGCTCGCCCTGGCCCGCGCGCTGATGCTTGAGCCACGCCTGCTGCTGCTGGACGAGCCGACCGCCAGCCTTTCGCCGCGCATGGTCGGCGACATACTGGAGAAGATCCGCGACATCAATCATAAAGGCGTCGCGATCCTGATCGTCGAGCAGAACGCGCGGGAGGCGCTGGCGCTCTGCCATCGGGGCTACGTGCTGGTGATGGGCAAGAACGCGATGGAGGACACCGGCCAGAACCTCCTCAACAGCGAAGAGGTTGGAAGGCTTTATCTCGGTGGATAGAGGCGGAAAATGGCGGAGTTAATCGTCATCGGCCTTATCGTGGGCAGCATCATTGCGCTGGGGTCGATTGGCCTGACGCTTGTCTACGGCATCCTCAAGTTCGCCAACTTCGCTCACGGCGACCTCATGACCCTGGGCGCGTACATCGCTTTCCTGACCTTCGCCCGCGGCGGCCACATCGGTCCCCTGTCCTTTGGCATCGGGATGATTGGGGCCATCCTGGCGGCGATGGCCGTCGTCGCCGTGCTGTGTGTGGTAATCGACCGCCTCGTCTACCGGCCGCTGCGACGGCGAAACGCCAACCTCGTCATCCTGGCGATGGCCTCGCTGGGAATGGCGATCATCGTACGGAGCATCGTCTACCTTCGCTGGGGCCCCGACACGCACTTCTACGTGACGGGCATCCAGCGGGCGCACAACTTCCCTCTCGGAATCGAACTGAAGCCGGACCAGATGTTCATCGGCGTTGTTGCCGTGCTCTCCGTTATTGTCGTGTACCTGCTGCTCTATCGCACGAAGCTCGGCAGGGCGATGCGCGCGACGGCTGACAACATGGACCTGGCGCGCGTTTCCGGCATCGACACTGAGCAGGTGGTGGTCTGGACGTGGCTGATCGGCGGATCGCTTGCCGGGCTCGCAGGCGTGCTGCTGGGAATTCAGTCTCACCTCATGCCGGAGATGGGCTTCGACTTCCTGCTGCCGCTGTTCTCCGCCGCCATACTGGGAGGCGTGGGCAGCCCGCACGGAGCCCTCGTCGGCGCGCTGACCATCGGCGTGTCGCAGGAGCTTTCTACGGAATGGATCTCGCCGGCTTACAAGCCGACCATCGCCTTCATCATCCTCTTCGCTATCCTGCTCGTGCGTCCGCAGGGGATTTTCGGAGCGAGGAAGCAATGATACCAAGTTTCTTCCACGACATGATCAACCCATCCTACATGGCCGGATTCCTGACGCTGGTGGTGATCTACGGAGTGTTCGCTGTC
This sequence comes from Dehalococcoidia bacterium, assembly GCA_050010555.1. Lineage (GTDB taxonomy): Bacteria > Chloroflexota > Dehalococcoidia > DSTF01 > JALHUB01 > JALHUB01. The sequence goes on along the minus strand of JBEKKV010000001.1, from coordinate 122,549 downwards.
GGCCTGAACGTGCACTGGGGCTACACGGGCATATTCAACTTCGGCGTGGCGGCCTTCTTTGCCGTCGGCGCCTACACCACAGCAGTCCTCACCAAGCAGTCTTCCAGCGGCGCCTACGAGACCTACATCGGCGGCTATCATTTGCCGTTCGTTGTCGGCCTCGTGGGCGCCGGCTTTGTCTGTGCTATCCTGGCATTCATCGTTGGCATTCCCACTCTGCGATTGCGTGAAGATTACCTTGCGATCGTCACCATCGGCGTCGCCGAATCGCTCCGACACGTCTTCGTCAACGAGAACTGGCTGGTCAACGGGACGCGCGGCATGATCGGCATTCCCCAGCCGCTCCACGGGCTGGTCGACACGGCTGACTACAGATACGTCTATCTTGGCATTGCCGCATTTGTCCTACTCATCGTCTACGTGGCCGTGGAGCGGGGAATACGCTCGCCGTGGGGTCGTGTGCTGCGGGCGATCCGCGAGGATGAGATGACCGCAGCGGCGAGTGGCAAGAACATCTTCGCTTTCAAGATGCAGGCGTTCATGCTTGGCGCCTTCATCATGGGCGTCGGCGGCGCCCTTTACGCACACTACGTGCGGGCGATAACGCCGGACACCTTTGTGCCGATGTTCGCGACATTCCTCATCTGGGTGATGCTTATCGTCGGCGGCAGCGGCAACAACAAGGGCGCGATTCTAGGGGCGCTGGTCGTTTGGCTAATCTGGGACCGCACGGGCTCGCTCGTCAGCAACTCGCAGGACCCGCGCATCTTCTACGTGCGGAACCTGCTCATCGGCGTGCTGGTCGTCGGCGTGCTGCTGCTGCGGCCAAAGGGCATTCTCGGCGAGGAGAAGCGGGTATCGGTGTACGCCGGCAAGGAAAAAGAACGGCCGAGGGCGGTCGAGGAGGCGGTGGACGTCGCGCCGACAGCGACAGCGGAGGATGCCGCCGACGGCAGCTAACGCCCGTCGGGCAAGCCCTCCTTCGTCCCCAACCTTCGGCCAACGTCAAACGAGTGGCTTCGCTGACGTCCCCGAACGATAACCGTGGTTTCGCGGCAACTGGATTCTTGCATGCGGTGAGGTGAAGGGCTGAAGGCCCCCTGCATTTCGTCCCCTTGAGCCTTCATTCTCCCCACGTTCTGTCCCAGGATAGTGAGCGAATTCACCCTTCTTTGCCCCGGAGATAGAACACGGCCCGAGGAGTTCTTCCCCGGGCCGTGCTTTGCTCTCCTGGAAGAGGCTCTTATGGTGCTGGCGTTGGCAGGGTAACCGCTTGCTTGCTGACGGTGACGATCTGGCCGCCCTGGTACTTCCAGATCTGAATGTAGCCGGACGGCACGTCGCCGTTCTTGTCCCAGCCGGCGAATCCGGATGCGCCCTGGTAGTTGATCGGCTTGCCCTGGTGAATCAGGTCCAGCGCCTGCTTGATGCCCGCCGCGCCGGACGTGATCTTTGTGCCATTCGGGTCGTTGAGCGTCCGCATGGCGTCGCGGATCTTGATCGGGTCAGTCGATTGGGCCTTCTCGGCGCCGAGGGCGACCATGATGACCGCATCGTAGGACTCCGCGATATAGGGCAGGTGCGGCAGAGGACCGTAGGCTGCTTCGAACTCCGACTGCCAGTCAGTCGGGATATCGGCGGCCGCGGCAACAGTGCCTTCCATGCCTTCCAGCTTGTCGGCGCCAACAGCCTTGACGATGTCCGCTGACTGAGTCCCGTCGCAGAAGAGGAGGTTCTTGAGGAGGTTGTTGTCAAACCCTTCCTTAAGGTAGACTTCCGCGCTCTCCGGGTACGTGAGCGCCGCAACGGCATCGGGGTTGCCGGAGACAGCCTTCTGGAGCTCTGCCAGGTAGGAGGCCTGCTCCTGTTCCGTCGGGACCTGGTCCGTTACCGTGCCACCCTGTGCCTCAAAGGACTTCGCGAAGGCGTCGGAGAGGCCCTGGCCGTAGGCATTGTTCACGTAGATGGTGGCCATTTTGTTGTAGCCGAGCTGCTTCGCCAATTGCCCAAGGACAAGGCCCTGGGCAGTGTCGGAGAGAGTGGTCCGGAACAGGAGGTCGTTGTCCTGCACGTCGGTGAGCGCGGGCGACGTCGAAGCCGGAGAGATCTGGATGACGTTGTCGGGAATCGTCACGCCCTCCGCCACGGCCAATGTGACACCACTAGACAGCGATCCGATGACAGCGGAGACTCCGTCGGACTCAACTAGTTGCCTTGCGGCGTCCACAGCCGGGGCGGACGACGTCTGCGAGTCGGCCTGCTTAAATACGATGTCCTGGCCCATGACGCCGCCGGCGGCGTCGATGTCCGTTTGCGCCAGCTTGGCGCCGTTCAGCATGTTGGGCCCGAACTCGGAGAGGTCGCCGGTGAAGTCAAAGAGGATACCGACTTTGAGCGGGCCTCCCGCGGAGGGCGCCGTGGTGCCGGCAACCGTTGTGCCGGCGGCCGTCGTGCCGGCGGCCTTCGTACCGGCCGGCGTCGGCGTGTTACTTTTGCTGCTGCCGCCGCAGGACATCGCCACCAGGGAGAGGATGCCGACGAGGGACAGCGCCACTAACCAAAAGCGCCTTCCATGCGCGCTTTTTCCCTTGCTGTGCTTCATGTCTTGGACCTCCTTTTGGGGCTCTGAAACGCTATATACAGATCCGCAAGCCGTCTCGACGAATCAAAGGGACGGCGCTAAGTAAGCGGATTCTAGAACCGCCTGATGTTTCGGTCAAGGGCTAGAAGTCCGGCAATGACTAGAGTAGGCAATCGGCGCCAGACGGTCGACCGCCGCTGGAATCGCGTGGATTGGGAAGCCTATAATACCAGAGGAAATGAAGACACCTTATGCGGCTCTCCTCGCGCTCTTTCCCGTCCTGCTGGTTAACGCCGTTGCGGGAGGCGACTGTCATTCTTCCAAGACTTCATCACCAACGCCGGAAGGCCGAGTCGAGCTCCTGGAATCGATCCCGCACGCGGACAATGCCTGGACAGAAGGCCTGCTGGTAAGCGACGGGGTGCTCTGGGAGAGCACGGGCTTGAAGGGCAAATCACAGGTGCGGGCGCTCGACGAGAAGACCGGCGCGGTGCTCTGGTCGGTCCCCAACAATGAGGGCTTCTTCGGCGAGGGGCTGGTGCGGGCTTTCGGGAAGACGTATCTGCTAACCTACATGGAGGGTGAAGCCTTTCTCTTCGACCGCACGGCCGCAAATCCATACTCGCTCCTCGCGCACTACGACGGCGAAGGCTGGGGGCTCACGGCGACGGACAAGTGGCTGGTGAACTCCAACGGCAGTTCGACACTGTTTTATCGCGATCCGCAGTCGTTTGCGATCGTGAAGCAGGTGTCGATATCGTTCGGAGGCGAGCCGATCGAAAAGCTCAACGAGCTGGAATTCGATGGGACCTACATCTGGGCGAATCAGTGGGAGACATCCTACATCTATCGCATTCGAGAGGACGATCCGTCGCAGGTGGTGCGCTTCACGCTGCCGCCGGAGATGTGCCCGGGAGGGACGCCGAACGGCATCGCCTGGGACAAGGACGAGAACGTGTTCTTCCTGACCGGGCAGTCGTGTCCACTCATCTGGAAGGCGCGTTTCCACTAGGCACGATTATCGATACGGCAAGGAGCGCGGTCATCGCACCCTTCACTGCCGTATCATTCACGAGTCGACGACGACGCAACTGCCGGACGATTGCTGGCGCCAGCGTGCGTTCCGGCGTCCGCCTTCGGCGGACGCACCCCCAAAGGCGCTCACAACTCCTCCCTTGAAAAACGCCGCGCAATGTGCGACAGTTGACCCAGCAGACGCCGGATGTCGTCGCGCCGATTTGAAGGCGAGTCCCGTTAGGGGAAGGACAAGGAATGTCTTTTCTTGGGCTCATTCCCCGTAACGTCCTAACCCGCAAAGTGCGGTCATCGCTGACCGCCCTGGCCGTCGCCATCGCCATCATGATGGTCGTCGCGATGGGCGTGCTCACATACAGCCTCAAGCAAACGGCGATCTCGGTCCTTGAGATCGGGAAGGCCGACTTCACCGTCGCTCAGAAGGGCGTATCGGACGTTCTGTATAGCAACCTTGACGAGAAGGAGGTTGCGGCGGTCAAGTCCTATCCGCAAGTCCAGGAGACCGTCGGTGTGCTCGTCGCCGGCGTCAACTTCAACGGCAATCCATTCTTCCTCGAGCTCGGCATCCCGCCGGACGAACTCGCGCCGTTCGGCGTGCAGATCCTCCAAGGGCGCGCGTACACGACCGACGCAACCGACGAGATAATCCTGGGCTTTCGCACCGCCGAAGACCTGCACAAGACCGTCGGCGACCAGGTGACCATCGACACTATTACCTATAACATCGTCGGCATCTACAGCGTCGGGAACCCGTTCGCCGACGCAGCTTCGATGCTGCCGCTGAGCTGGGTGCAGGGCCGACAGCGCCTGTCAGGCTACGTCACGCTCCTCTTTGTGAAGACGAAGCCCGGCACGGACCTGGGTGCCTTGCAAGCGCAGATCCAGCACGACCACCCGGAACTAGCCTGCGTTCAGACCGCGTCGCAGTTCGGGGTAGTCGACCGGAACCTGGGCCTGATCAGCGCCGCTGACGTCGGCGTCTCCATCCTGGCGCTCTTCATGGGCGCCGTCGGCGTAATGAATACGTCGCTAATGTCCGTCTTCGAGCGGACACGCGAGTTCGGCATCTTGCGGGCCGTCGGTTGGTCGAGAGGACGCATCGTGATCATGGTGATGGGAGAGGCGCTTCTGATCGCCCTTGCAGGCGCCTTCATCGGGACCGGCCTCGGGTTTGCGGCCATCCAGGTCATCAAGAGTCTGCCACAAGTAGTCGGCTTCTTCCACCCGCAGTACCCGGCTTCGGTTTTCGGTCAAGCGCTGGGCGTGGCTGTCGGCGTGGCGTTCTTCGGCGCGATCTACCCGGCGGCTCGAGCGGCGCTGCTGGAGCCGATGGAGGCGCTGCGACATGAGTAACGGCAACGGCGGTTCCGAGGGCCCCGCAATTCAGGCCATCGACGTCGTCAAGCTCTACGATAACGTCACTCGCGCCCTGGACGGCGTGAACCTGACCATCGCCTGCGGCGAGTTTGTCGCCCTGATGGGACCGTCCGGCTGCGGCAAGTCGACGCTCCTCCATCTGCTCGCTTCCCTGGACATCACGACCAGCGGCAGGATCATCGTCAACGGCCGCGACCTGCGTTCCGCCGGCAACGACCGCTTTCGTCGCCAGGAGATCGGCCTCGTCTTCCAGTTGCACAACCTTCTCCCGAACCTGACCGCTATGGAGAACGTCCAGATACCGATGTTTGGGACCGGCACGAAGCACGCTCAACGGCTGCAGCGGGCAAGGGAGCTCCTGGCGGAGATGGACCTATCGGACAAGGAGAAAGCGACGCCGCCTCGTCTTTCCGGTGGGGAACGCCAGCGGCTGGCGATCGCGCGGGCGCTGGCGAACAATCCGTCGATCATCCTTGCCGACGAGCCCACCGGCAACCTCGACTCCACAGCCGTCGACCACCTGCTGGCGCTGTTCCGCAGCATTCGCGACGAGCACGGCGTGACCATCCTCCTGGCGACTCACGACGTCCACGTGGCCGAAGCTGCGGGCAGAATCGTCTACATGCGCGACGGACGGATCGTGGAGAGCTCGCAGCCGGAGGGAGAGCGCGCCTCGAAGGGGAAGTGATCAGGCTGTCTTCGTGCCCGCGGCGCTCTGGAGGCCAAGCTCGTCGATGGCAATCTCCCGCATCCGGAACTTCTGGTACTTCCCGGTGACGGTCATCGGGAACTCGAGGACAAACTTCCAGTAGCGCGGGATCTTGAAGGTCGCGATCTGCCCGCGACAGAACTCCAGCATCATTTCCTCAGTGAGCTGCGCGCCTTCCGCCGGCCTGATCCAGGCCATCGTCTCCTCGCCGTAGCGCTCGCTCGGCACGCCGATCACCTGCACGTCGGCGACGCCGGGGTGGCGGAAGAGGAACTCCTCTATCTCGCGCGGGTAGATGTTCTCGCCGCCGCGGATGATGATATCCTTGATGCGCCCGACGATGTTCAAATAGCTTTCGTCGTCCATCGTCGCCAGGTCGCCGGAATGCATCCAGCCGTTCGCGTCGATGGCCTCGCGCGTCGCTTCCTCGTTGTTCCAGTAGCCGAGCATGACGCTGTAGCCGCGCGTGCAAAGCTCGCCGGCGACTCCGCGCGGGACGACGCGGCCGGTCGCGGGGTCGATAACCTTAATCTCGACGTGCGGATGGACGCGGCCGACCGTCGCGACGCGCTTGTCGAGCGGGTCGTCGGTGGCGCTCTGCGTGGAAACCGGCGACGTCTCCGTCATGCCGTAGCAGATGGTGACCTCCGGCATATGCATCACCGATATCACCTTCCGCATCACCTCCAGCGGGCAGGGCGAGCCGGCCATGATGCCGGTGCGCAGGCTGGAGAAGTCGAACTCGGAGAAGCGCGGGTGGTCGAGCTCGCCGATGAACATCGTCGGGACCCCGTAAAGCGCGGTGCACTTCTCGTCCTGCACGGTCTGCATGACTTCCAGGGCGTCGTACGTCTCGCCGGGCACCACCATGCAGGCGCCGTGCGTGATGCAGGCCAGGTTGCCCAGGACAGCGCCGAAGCAATGGTAGAAAGGAACGGGGATGCAGGCGCGGTCGACCTCAGTGAAGCGCATCTTCTCGCCGATGAAGAAGTCGTTGTTCAAGATGCCGTGGTGGGAGAGAGTAGCGCCCTTCGGGAAGCCCGTCGTGCCGGACGTGTACTGGATGTTCACGGGATCATCGAACTGGAGGGTCGACTCCCGCTCCGCCAGTTCGCCTTCCGGAACGCCGGCGCCGCCGTCGAGCAGTTTCCGCCAGCCGTCCTCCAGCACCAGCGATTCTTTCAGGTCCGGGCAACGGCTCCTCACCTGGGCCAGCATCGACTCGTACTGGGTCTGCCGGAACGCCCGCGACTGGATAAGCAGGCGGACACCCGATTGGATGAGCGCATACTGCAGCTCAGCGGTCTTGTAGGCGGGGTTGACGGTGACAAGGACGGCGCCGACGCGAGCGGCGGCGAACTGCGTGACCACCCATTCGTACCGATTGGGCGACCAGATGCCGACGCGGTCTCCCCGTGCGATGCCGCGCGCCATAAGGCCGCGGGCGGCCAGCGACGTCTGCGCCCAGAGCTCGTCGTAAGTTGCGCGATAGCCTTGATGGCGCACGACCAGCGCCGGCCGGTTGCCGAAGCGCTCGACGGTCTCGCGCAGCCGGTCGCCGATGGTCTGCCCGAGCAGCGGGACCGTGCTCGCGCCGTTGGCGTAGGAAAGGGATGCCATCTTCTTGCACCTCCGCGACGTGCAGGGATCGTGTCACACATCTTGTGGACAGGGCGCTCTGATGTCTAGGGAGCCAGCCAAGCGCCACCTGCTCGACAGCGCAGCGGTGGTCAACGTATATTGGCGATAGGGGAGGGAACCCATGCTGCGTCGATTGGTGCTGGTCCTGTGCGTGGCGTTCGCGGCGTTGGCGCCGGTAACGGCGTCGGCGGACGACGGCAATCAGGGCGGCCTGGCGCTGCGGCTCCACGGCACCTATACCCTGCCGCCGGGCGAAAGCGTCGGCTCCGTCGTCGTCATCCGCGGCGACGCGAACATCGCCGGCACCGTCACGGGCAGGCTCATCGTCGTCAACGGCAACGCGGACATCGCCGGCAGCGTGAACGGCGCCGTCACGATAATCAGGGGCACCGTGACGCTGGAGGGCGGCTCTCACGTCGACCGCGTCACGATCATCCGCGGCACGGTGAACCGCCAGAGCGGCTCCGTCGTCGACCACGGCATCAACCGACGCGGCTTTCGCTTCTTCCGCGGCGCCTTCTTCTGGCTGCTATGGCTGGGGCTCACGCTGGCGGCGGTGATCGCGGGGCTCGCGTTTGCTGCGGTCGGCGGGCACCAGCTTTCGCGCGCCGCGATGCTGCTCACCGGAGATCTGCCGGCGAGCATCCTGGGAGCCGTGGCCGTGTGGATAGTGCTGCCGGTCCTCAGCGTCTTCGCCCTGCTCACAGTCGTCGGCATTCCCGCGGGCCTCGCGCTGCTGCTTGCCGTCCTGCCGCTGCTCGGGCTTTTCGGCTACGTGACGGCAGGCACGCGACTCGGCGCGGCGCTCCTCTCGCTTGGAGGCGGCGCGCGGCCGGTCGACCATCCCTACGCGGCGACGACGCTGGGCGTCATCGTTCTTCAAGCTGTGCTTCTCGTTCCTGTTGTCGGCTGGGCGATTGCGTTCCTCGCCGGCATTTGGGGTTCGGGCGCCCTCGCGGCCGCCGGTTGGCGCGCCTGGCGCTCCCCCGAAAGCGCTAAGGAGGCTGCTGCATGAAGGCTGCCGTCCTGTACAAGCCCAAGACGCCCCTCGTCGTCGAGGAGATCGAGATCGAAGAGCCGCAGTCGCATGAGGTGATGGTGAGGATGGCGGCGGCCGGCATTTGTCGCAGCGATCTCCATTTCATCGAAGGGCTATGGCCGGCGCGCCTGCCGATGGTCATGGGCCACGAGGGCGCCGGCGTCGTCGAGAAGGTGGGCACGCACGTGACGCGCGTCAGCGAGGGCGACCACGTCATCTTCTCCTGGGTGCCGTCCTGCGGCGTCTGTCGCTACTGCACCGAGGGCAGGCCGTACCTGTGCGAAGCCGGCCCCTCGTCGCGAATGCTCGACAAGACAACACGCTTCCGCAAGGGCGATCAGGTCATCTACCACCAGACCGCGGTGTCGGCGTTTGCGGAGCGGACGGTGACGCATGAGACGGCGGTGGTGAAGATCTGCGACGACATGCCGCTGGACAAGGCGGCGCTCATCGGCTGCAGCGTTATGACGGGCGTGGGCGCCGTGACGAATACGGCGAAAGTGCGGGTCGGCGGCAGCGTGGCGGTGTTCGGCTGCGGCGGCGTCGGCCTGAACGTGATTCAGGGGGCTTGCCTTGCCGGCGCGACGCGGATCATCGCCGTCGATACGCTGGAGAACAAGCTGGCGCTGGCGTGCGAGTTCGGCGCCACGGACACGATCAACGCGACGAAGGAGGACCCTGTCGCCCGCATTCGGGAGCTTGTGCCGGGCGGCGTCGACTACGCGTTCGAAGTCATCGGCATCCCTGAAGTGGTGGCGCAGGCGTTCGAGGCGGCGAACAAGGGCGGCGAGGTGGTGATGGTAGGCATGCCCCCCGTCGACGCGACGCTGTCTATTCACACGACGGGGCTGTTTCTCGGCAAAACGCTGCAGGGCTCGTTCTACGGCTCGACGCGATTCCGCATGGACATGCCAGCGCTCGTGGAGCTGTACATGACGCACCGGCTGAAGCTGGAAGAGCTGATATCACGCGTCTATTCGCTGGAGCAGATCAACGAGGCGTTCGAGGCGCTGAAGCGCGGCGAAGTGGCCCGCAGCATCATCAAGTTCTGACGGCGACTCGGCCTCGGCGAGCATGACGCAGCTTCCCCCTCGCTCCCCTGCATGCTGACCCTCCCCTCACGAGGCGATATAATCCAATAGGCAAGCCAGTTCGTGATTTCGGAGGCCTCGTGACCGCCGCGATAGAGCTTCGGTCCGTCGTCAAGGACTACGGGCGGGTCCGCGCCCTCCGCGGCATCGACCTCACAATCGACGGCGGCCAGATCTTCGGCTTCCTCGGGCCCAACGGCGCCGGCAAAACGACCACCATCCGCGTCCTCCTCGACCTCATTCGCCCTACCGCCGGCGTCGCCCGCGTCCTCGGCCTCGACGCCCAGCGCAACTCCGTCGAAGTGCGACGCCGCTGCGGCTACCTTCCCGGCGACCTGCGGATGTACGACGGGCTGCGCGGCCACGCCTTTCTCGACTTCATCGACTCCTTTCGCCCGGCGAAGCGCGACCGCCGCTTCCGGCGGGAGCTCCTCGAGCGCCTGGACCTCGACCCCTCGGTGCCGATTCGCGCGCTTTCCAAGGGCAACAAGCAGAAGCTGGGACTCGTCCAGGCCCTCATGCACCGCCCCGACCTCCTCATCCTCGACGAACCGACAAGCGGCCTCGACCCCCTCGTCCAGCAGGAGGTCGCCAGGCTGCTCGAGGAAGCGGTCGGAGAAGGGCGGACCGTCTTCTTCTCGTCACACGTCCTGCCGGAGGTCGAGCGGCTAAGCCACGCCGTCGCCATCATCCGCGAGGGGAAGATCGTCGCCATCGAAGACATCGCGCGGCTGAAGTCGAGGGCCGTGCACGTGCTGGAGGTGACTTTCGCCGAGCCGCCGCCCGTGGACCTCTTCGCGCTGCCCGGCGTCCGCGAGCTGCGCCGCGACGGCACGACGGTCCGCATCCAAGCGCTCGATGATCTGGACGCCGCCGTCAAGGCTATCGCGGCCCACCGCGTCGTCGACCTGCGGACAGAGCAGCCGAGCCTGGAGGACTTCTTCCTCGCCCACTACTCCGGCGACACCGAGACACGCAAAGAAGAAGAGGAGGCCGATGCGCTGGTTGAGCGTCGCTAGAAAGGGTCTGCGCGACCAGCGCTGGCAGGTGGTCGGCTTTGGCCTGACGTTCACCCTGATGGCGGCGTCAATCGTCTACCTGTGGCCCTCCTACCGTACGACTGTCGCCAGCATCCAGCTCCCGCAGGCCGTCCAGGCGCTCCTTGGCAGCGACCTCGCTTACTCCACGGCGCCGGGCTTCGTGAGCGCCGAGTACTTTAGCTGGATTCCCATCCTGCTGATCGTCTACACCGTCATTCAGGGCACGGGCGCCATCGCCGGCGAAGAGGGCAGCGGCACAATCGACCTGCTCATGTCGCAGCCGATCACGCGTTCGGAGATGGTCATCCAGAAGACGATCGGCATCTCCGCCGGCGCGGCGATAATCGCCGGCTTCGGCTTCCTGGGCTTTCTGCTCTCGGTCCCCTTCGTCGACATCAACCTCACGCTGAAGGGCGCGGCGCTTGCTTCGGCCAACATGCTGCCGATGGCGCTCTTCTACTACGCCATTTCGCTGTGGTTCGGCGCCGTCCTGCCGAATCGCGCTTACGCCGCCGGCGGGGCGACGGCGCTGGCGACGGCGGGCTACTTCTTCAACACAATCGCCCTCACAGTCCACAGCCTGTCCGGCCTGAGGTACGCCTCGCCGTTCTATTACTATGGCGCCGGAGAGCCGCTGGTGCGCGGGCTCGACTGGGCGCACGTGGGGCTGCTGCTGGGCGTTTCGGCGATCTTCGTTGCGGCCGCCATCCGCGCCTTCGCCGGCCGCGACATCACCATCGGCGGCGCCTCGAACCTGCGCTGGAGCGACGTGCTGGGGCGCGTGCTGGGGCTAAGGCGCTATGAGCGGTCCGCGGCGTCCCCGGGGCCTGCCAGCTCCTCGTGAAGCCAGACGAGATAGTCTTTACTGCCGTCCACGACCTCGGTGGCCAGGACTTCCGGGACTTCGTACGTGTGCAGTCGCTTGATCGCGGCCTCCACTTCGTCGTACAGGCGGCGCTCCGTCTTGGCGATGCACAGCCACTCCGTCGCCCTCTCAACGTCGCCCTTCCACCGGTAGACGCTCGCCACCGGTCCGACGATCTGGACGCAGGCCGCCAGCCGCGCCTCGACGAGCGCCTCCGCAATCCGCTCCGCCTCCGCTCGCGTCGAAGTCGTCGTCGTCACCTGGATGTACTGTCTCATGGCAAGCTCCCATCAGCGCCTTCCGGTTGCCGTCATTCTATCGCAATTGGCCCTTCGCGGTAGATACGCACCGGGACCCGCGGATAGTGTACAATTGGCGCGAGGAGGCAAGCCATGACGGCTGGCGGAAGTCCCGACAAGCCGCGGGCGGAAGAGCCCAAGCACGAGGTCAAGATCGGTGTGCCGGAGTGCCCTCGCTGCAAGAAAAGCTTCACGCTGAGCTACTGGCGCGGCGACCAGCTCATCCAGGCGCGCTGCCTTAGCTGCGACCTGAAATGGCCTCGCCCGGACGTCGTCTAGCCCGGCTGATCGAAGACGAGCGGCAGCGGGACCAGGCTTTTCGCCGCTCGCCGCGACGTCCGTTTGCTCGTACAGATTTCGCCTTGTAGAATCACGCCAAGCTTTCCCCTACTGAGGTACGAACGATGGAGCTCACGATACCGGCATCGCTGGACGAAGCGGCGCGTCGCTCGGAAAACAAGATGGCGTTCCAGATCAAGGCGGGACGCCAGTTCACCGGGCTGACCTACGGCGAGCTGCGCCAGCGGGCAAGGATTTTCGCCTCCGCGCTCATCGCTCTCGGGCTGCAACGCGGCGACCGCGTGGGGATCGTCTGCGAGAACGGGCTGGAGTGGATCGTCGCCTATCTGGGGATTTCGTACGCCGGAGGCGTCGCTGTCCCGGTCTACTACGAATTAAAGCCCGGCGAGATCGAGGAGGCGCTGCGCCGCGCCGAGGTGAAGCTCGCGATCGTCTCGGAGAAGGCGCTCCCCAATATCCCGGACCGCCTTCACGACCTGGAGACCATCCTGGTCGTCGGCCCCGGCGCCGAGGCGCGTGCAGCCGGCGGAGGCGGCCTCTTTCGTCGCGCCCGCGCCCGCATCCTGCCCTTCGAAGAGGCGTTCTCGTTCGCATCGCACGAGAGCGACGTGGCGCTCGCAGCGACGGTCATCAAGCCGGACGATATCGCTTCCATCGTCTACACGTCGGGCACCACCGGCGGCGCGAAGGGCGTCGTGCTCAGCCACCGCAACTTCATGTCCAACGTCGCCGGAGCCCTCAAGGCTCTGCCCGTGTCGTCGCACGATAGCATTCTACTCCTGCTCCCGCTCCATCACGCCTATCCCTTCACCGCCGAGTTCGTCCTGCCGCTGTCCCTTAGAGCAACGGTGACGATTGAGAATGACCTCGTGCGGGTGCGCGACCGGCTGGCGGAAACGAAGCCCACCGTCTTTCTCGGCGTGCCCGCCCTGCTCGACATCATGGTCCGCGCTATTCGCGCTCAGGCCGACGCCCAGGGTCGCGGCAAGACCTTCGAGCGCGGCCTGGAGATCGTGCGCCGGACGAAGCAGCGCACAGGCGTCAACATCGGCCCCCTGCTCTTCCGCGAGGTGCACCAACGCTTGGGCGGCAATCTGCGTTTTGTGGCCAGCGGCGGCGCGGCGCTCAACCCGGAGACGGCCACGAGTTTCCACCTCCTGGGCCTGCCCGTCCTCCAGGCCTGGGGCCTCACGGAGACGTCGCCCGTCGTCTGTGCGCAGCGCTTCCACCCGGGGCGCTTCCGCTTCACGAACTACTACGAGAAGCAGTTGGGCAGCGTAGGGCGACCTCTCCTTGGCGTTGACGTTGACCTCATCGACGTGCCGGAGAAGAGCATCTACGTGAAGCTGCACGGCGAAGGAGAGCTCATCGTCCGCGGGCCGAACGTTATGCAAGGCTACTGGAAAGCCGAGGCAGAGACGAAGGCGGCAATGATCGGCGAGTGGTTCCGCACCGGTGACATTGGTCACATCGACCGCCAGGGCAACGTCTACATTACCGGTCGAAGCAAATACGTTATCGTTCTCGATTCCGGCGAGAAGGTCCATCCCGACGAGGTGGAGGAGCAGCTAGGCCGCAGCCCAGTCATCGAGGACGTGTGCGTGGTCAGCCGTAAGGTACGCGACAAGACGCAGGTATGGGCGGTGGTGTACCCGAACTTCGCCGCGGTCAACGAGCGGCTGGCAACGCAGGACCACCAGTTGGACGAATCGGCGCTGCAGGCGCTCGTGCAGTCGGAGGTCGACGCGCTGGAGGACGGACTGGCGCCATATAAGCGCACGAACCGGCTCGTGCTCACCGACGCGCCGCTCCCGAAGACGGCGCTGCGCAAGGTATCGCGAGAGCAGATCGCCGACGACTACTCGTTCGACGCCAAGCGCTGGCGGGAGAACGCCACGACCGGCCTGGTCCCCTGAAGCCCGCCGTAAACGTCCGACGGGAATATTGGGCAATGTAGGGGAGGACTTTAGTCCTCCCGTTGCGGGCTCAAGACGCCGTTCTCACAACTCTGACGGCTGGAACCGTCAGCCTTCTCGTATGCGCGCTCTGTCGCGCTGCGATGCCCTTTTGCGAAGCGCTGCGCCTGCCGCCAGCGCCGCAACGCCGGCCACCGCCAACCCGAGCGCGATGTCGAAAGGCGCGCCGCCCGCGCGTGAACTGCCATCCCCCATGCCGCCGATGTTGATTGTTGCAGCGGCAGTGAACGTTAGGTCGGCTCGTCGCATCGAATCGCCGGTGCCGTCCCAGGCGTGCCAAATCGCCGTCTGGGCAGATGTGCCAAGAAGGACCTTGCCCGTCGTGTCAAACTCCTTGAAGGTGATGGTTGCGCCTTCGTAGCCGCACCCGGGCTGAAGCTCACGGGAATAGACGGCGACAGTGTAACCGTAGGGAGGGGCTTCTCCCATCCAGGGCGTCTCCAGGTAGCCGCAGGCGGTCTCGCCGATATAGGGTATGATCTTCTCGTCGCCCGTCTTCAGCTGAAGATCGGCGTCTCCCCAGACCCGAGCAAAGGACGGCCCAACGAGCAGGGTAAGGAGGTCGAACGACCCGCCGGACCACACGGGGCCTGAGGACACGGGCACTTCCTGGCCCTTGGCATCCGACCATTCGGCAATTCGGTCGGCAGGACGTCCATTCACGAGGAAGGTGATGCTCGCGCCGGGCTTGCCGCAGCCGGGAATCAGGGCGTCGGACTTAACCTGGACGACGTGCTCGACCACACCGCTATCGGGGAAACTACCCGGCGATTGCGCCTCAGTGCCGCAAACGACTCCGCCGATCTTGGCCACAATCTGAGATTGCCAGTCCTGATTGCCATTCACCCAGAGGTTAATGGTGAAGTATTCGATGTCCGGAGAGAGAGCGATCGCGCCGGGCGACGACGGCGTCGACGTCGGTGTTGGGGAGGCGGTGGCAGTCGGCGTAGGCGTACGAGCCAAAGCGTGCCCGCTGGCGAGCGACGCCGAAAGAAGAAGCACCACCGTGCCAAACACTACAATTGCTCTGCGCATCTCGACCTCCCTAATCGCCTTCTATAGTTATGTCAGCGATAACGCGTAAACTCGTTTTTGGTTAACGATAGGCCGCAAAAAGGCAGCGATTTCCCTCGCCGCGCCTATTGACAAGCCTCTACTGCCGATGTAGTGTTAGGGATGCCCCAAGTGGCGGACCCGCGGTCTACCGGTGGACGAATCCGGGGAACCTGAGGCGAAGGCCCCAAACCTGAGCCGGGGGGATAACCGGAGGAGGACGAAGCCGAAACGCGGAGAGGTTACTTGGGGCATTACTTTGCCCGCGACGCGTCCCTGTCGGTAGACGAGTCCCCGCCGGTATGCATGGCCTGCTCCTCCATCCAGCCCGGCTTCAACGTCGCGATAAACCCCAGATTGCGATAGAGCTGACGGTAGTCCAGCCCGTAGCCAATGACGAACTCGTCCGGTATCTCAAAGCCCACGTAGTCCAGCGGCAAGTCCACCAGCCGCCGCGCCCGCTTGTCGAGCAGCGTGCACACCTTCAGCGTCGCCGGCTTGCGCGCCCGCAGATAGTTCAGCAGGTGGTTCAGCGTCATGCCCGTGTCGACGATGTCCTCGACCAGCAGCACGTCGCGCCCTTCGATGCTCTCGTCCAGGTCTTTGAGGATGCGGACGTAGCTGCTGTCGGCGCTGTCGTACGAAGAGATCGCCATGAAGTCGATAGCGACGGGCAGCGACACCTGGCGCATCAGGTCGGCCATGAAGCAGGCGACGCCCTTGAGAACGCCGATGAGCACCGGCGACTTGCCGGCGTAGTCCTTCGATATCTGCACGCCGAGCTCTTTCACCCGCCGTCGGAGCTGCGGCGCGCTCACCAGCACGCGGTGCACGCCCTCTATGCTGCGCGGCTGCGGTGGTCCGAAGCCGTACTTGGCAAGAAGGCGCAGGTAGTCGCGCTTGTTCAGCAGCTTGACGTCGACGTCCGGATAGAGCTTTCGGAGAGTGCGCATCTTCCGGTGCTTCTCCGTCATCAGGTCCTGCTTCAGCGTCGTCAGCTCGATATAAGTATCGATGTCCGGCAGGTAGAAATCGGGGGTAAAGGCTTCGAGGACTCTCTCCCCGTCGGAGCGCAGGGGGAACGTGCGCGGCTCGTACTCCCAGGCGATGCCGTAAAAGTCGAGGATCTTCGCGAACTCCTCCTCGCTCTCATGGGCAAAGCGGACAGCGGGAGGCGCGGTTTCCGACGGTTCGATTGTCGTACGCGGGTTTTCGGCCGACATCGTCGTATCCCTTCAGCTAAACGCTAGCGTGTCCGTCGACCACGTTCAAGTGGGGCCCGTCCCGAGATGGCGCTCGGTTGATTCATCATCCCTTGGCTGCTAGGCTTAGACAAACGGCGCTGGGCGCAACAGGGTGTCCAACAACGTAGGCCGGGCTGGTCGGCCTAACCACAGATTCGCCGCCGAGACGAGAAAGCTAAGCCTATGACAGCGCAGGACTCGGCTACAGGTTCTTTCGACGCCCGCGGCAGAGGGTGGTCGGCCATCATTCCTCAGCGGTTCTTCCGGACGTGGGAGCTCCTCTACCTGATGACCGCCAGAGAGCTCAAGCTCCGCTACCAGGACACGATCCTCGGCTTCGTCTGGTCCGTACTGAAGCCGCTCATGCTGGGCGCCGTCCTCTACTTCGCCCTCAGCCGTTTCGCGCGGATTCACTCCGACATACCCTATCAGCTTGTCCTTCTGCCGGCGCTCTTCCCTTGGGCGTGGTACCAGACCTCGGTGCTGATGTCGGCGCCCGTCATCACCCACAACGGCAACCTGATCAAGAAGGTGCACTTCCCGCGCTACGTGCTGCCCTTCGCGACCGTGGCCAACAACATGGTGCACTTCGTGATGACGCTGCCTATCATCACCGTCATCATACTCGTTTCGGGAAGGCACCCCTCGGCCACCTGGCTTATCGGCATCCCGCTGCTCACCCTCGTCGAGCTGGTGCTGCTGTTGGGCACCGTCCTCATCGTGTCGTCTATCGACGTCTACTTCCGCGACCTGGAGCACCTGGTGGAGGTCTTTCTGAACCTGCTGTTCTACATGACGCCGATCATCTATCCGCTCAGCCAGACGGGTCGCTACAAGCACATGCTGATGCTTAACCCGCTGGCGTCGCTGATCGAGAGCTGGCGCAACCTGTTCGTCTACAACCGGTTGCCTACGCTAGTCGATCTGTGGCCCTCCCTGGCGTTCGCCGCCGTTTCCGTGCTGCTAGGTATGTTCGTCTTCGGCCGCTTGGAGCGGGGGTTCGCGGATGCTCTCTGACGGTACGGCCATCGCCCTCGACGGCGTCTCCAAGCGCTATTACTTGCGGGCGCAGAAGCCGGAGGAGATCAAGACCACGGTCCTCCACCTGCCTTCGTTCCTCCGTGGCAACGCCGGCCGGCCGTTCTGGGCGCTCGACAATGTGACTTTCTCGGTGAAGCGCGGTGACAGCATGGGCATCATCGGGCCCAACGGATCCGGCAAGAGCACGCTATTGAAGATCATGGCGGACCTGGCGCGTCCCACCCGCGGCAAAGTCGAGGTCGGAGGGCGCGTGTCCGCTCTGCTGGAGCTGGGCGCCGGCTTTCATCCGCAACTCACCGGTCGAGAGAATGCCATCTTCAATGCTGTCCTGCTGGGCTTGAGCAAGAAAGAAGCGCTGGAGGCTCTGCCCGACATCATCGCCTTCTCGGAGTTGGGCGCCTTCATCGACGAGCCGATGCGGACCTACTCCTCCGGCATGTACGTGCGGCTGGGCTTCTCCGTCGCAGTGCACGTGCGTCCCCAGGTGTTGCTGGTCGACGAGGTGCTGGCCGTGGGCGACGGCGAGTTCCAACAGAAGTGCTTCGGCCACATCGAAATGTTGCGCTCCAACGGCGTGACGATTGTCTTCGTGTCGCATGACCTGAACGCCGTCACGCGCTTCTGCGACCGCGCCGTCCTGATCCAGCAAGGCCAGCTCCAGATGCAAGGCGACTCGGAATCGGTGGTGCAAGAGTACAGGGACAGGATTGCGGCCTTTTTCGGGACTAGGGTAACATCGCTATCTGACGGGAGGGAGTCTCCGGCATGATAAGCCTAGAGTTCGACCGCGCGCGGAAACAGACCGGCGCCCTGAGAATCAGCCGGAAGCCCGGGCCGGATGTCGCCATCCTGGCGGACGTCGGCGACGGGCTGCCTTTCAAGGACAACAGCGTCGAAGAGATCTACCTCGACCACTCGCTCGATGACGTCCCTGACTTCCTGGCGACAATGCGCGAGATCTGGCGCATCTGCCGTCCCGGCGCCCTCGTCCACGTCTGGCTGCCGCACGCCTCGTCGACGTGGGCGACTTCGCGCAATCCAGGCCAGAGGCGCCCCTTCACCATCGAGACTTTCGATTTCTTCGACCCGGAGCGGAACCCCGCCCCCCCGGACGCCGCCACGTTTGAAACCGAGCAGGCGAAGCTCTCCCTCACAACTCTCCGGCTCGGGCAGAGGCCGCGCCTTACCGGCGGCGTAGTTGCGTCCGTTGTCGAGTCGCTGGCAAACCGGAACCGCGGCGCCCAGTACCGCTGGGAGCGCTGGTTGGCGGCAACTATCGGCTTCGAGGAGTTCTATGTCCTCCTGACCGCCGTCAAGACCCCTACCTGGGCCAGCGTGTAACGCGCTCCAAAGCCCCCGCGAAGAGGCAACATGAGCGACAACGTCTGGAACGAGATCCGCTCCGACTACGACGCCTACTACTATTCCAGCTTCACCTGGCTGCCGGACCCGAAGAAAGGCAACTGGAAGCGCCGCTGGGAGCGATTCGACTCGATCATCCTGCGTGGCTCGTGGCCGGCCGTCGTCTGCTACCGGCTGAAGGCGTGGGCGTACCGCCGGAGTATCCCCCTGCTCCCCTTCGTCTGCGATACGCTGAATCGCCTGTTCTGGGGCATCGTGATCGGCGACCGCGTGAAGATCGGGCGCGGGCTGTGCATAGTCCACGGCTACGTAGTGATCGACGGCGCCGTGGTCATCGGAAAGAGCTGCTACATCAATCCTCACGTCACCATCGGCCTGCGCGGCGGCGACGTGTTCACGCTCGACGGCCCGCGCCTTGGTGATGACGTCTACATCGGCACCGGCGCCAAGGTGCTGGGCGCGATAACGGTCGGCAACAACGTGACGATAGGCGCCAACGCCGTCGTCATCAGCGACGTACCGGACAACCACACAGCCGTCGGCGCTCCGGCCCGCGCCATACCGAAGAAAGCGCCGGAGGAAAAGCGTCAGCGATAGCCGAAAGGCGGGAGGATTCCGGCAAGCGTGTTCGAGAACATCCGCGAGGACTTCAAGGTCTACGCCCAGTTGACGGGCGTCGACCGCGGCAAAGGGATCCTCGCCGCGTCGTGGCTCTTCGACGCGCGGCGCTTCGTGGCGGCGCTGTGGGTATTCCCCTTTTCAGCCGTCGTCATCTACCGCGGGAAGTGCTGGCTGCGGGCGCACCACTTGCCGGTCTTGCCGCGCCTGCTTGACTGGCTGAACATCATCCTCTGGCAGGTCCAGATCGCCGACAACGCCAGCATCGGGCCCGGGCTGTGCATATCGCACGGCTCCCTCATGATCGCCGGTGAGGTCAAGATCGGCCGCAACTGTACGATCAACCCCTTCTCCGGCCTGGGGCTCATCCACAAGCGCAAGGTGAAGAATCCGTGGGACAGTCTGGTCGGCCCGACGGTCGGCGATAACGTCTTCATCGGCGTCGGCGCGCGCCTGATGGGACCAATAGCGATAGGCGACAACGTGCGAATCGGCGCGAACTCGATAGTTATCCACGACGTGCCGAGCAACTGCGTGGTCATCGGCAATCCGGCGCGCGTGCTCGACATTAGCGATCCCGAGCAGCGGGCGATGGTGCAGGACGTGATCGACGGATGATCGGCAAGCTCTGGCGAAAGCTCCGCCCGCGAACGCCGTTCGTCTGGATTACGCCGGAGTTGGCGCTCGGCCCGGCGTTGCCGCCTGACCGGCTTCGACTGCTCACGAAGGCCGGCATCGGCAGCGTCCTCGACGTGCGCAGCGAGGCCTCCGACGATGAGGAGGCGCTTGCCCGGCACAACCTCAAGTTCCTTCACGTCTCCGTCGATGACCGCGATGCGCCGAGCCAGGAACAGCTTGACGCAGCGACCGACTGGACGCTCGCGGAGATAGCGGCCAGCCGCAAAGTCTACATTCACTGTCGCAGCGGTATCGGCCGCAGCCCGAGCGTCGCCTCCGCCGTCCTTGTGGCGATCGGCTACCCCCTGGCCGACGCCTACCAGATCATCCGCCGCCAGCGTCCCTGGGCCGCCTTCAGCGAGTCGCAGCGCGCGGCTTTGGAAGAGTTCGAGCGCCGGCGTCGCGAGCAGCGCACCCCGACCATATAGCGCCAACCCCCCTCGCCAGAGTCCGACTTCGACGGGTCATACGACGCCCAGAACCGACCCGATCCCTGCCCGATCCACGGGATCGGTGCTTTCCCAGCGTTCCTCTGGGGTTTCCCCTGATTGAGCCCCCCGCTCCGATTGAGCGACCATAGTGCAAGCGCCCGACTATTGCAGGAAAGGAATCCGCATGGAGATCACCCGCTACGTATCGCTGGTCCGTCGCTGGTGGTGGCTGTTGGTGCTCGGCACGCTGATATGCGGGATTGCCAGCTACGGCATCAGCAAAACCCTTACTCCCATCTACCGATCCACTGCTACTCTGCTGGTCAACCAAACGCAGGTCCCCGGGACCATCGCCTATAACGACATCCTTACCAGCCAGAGGCTAACGTCCACCTATAAGGAGCTAATTGAAGAGCGGCCCGTCCTTCAGGCGGTTATCGACCGGCTGAACCTGCCGCTCAGCAACGCCCAGCTCGCGAAGAAGATGACCGTGACCGTCGTGACGGACACGCAGCTCCTGCGGCTATCCGTCGAGGACTCGGATCCGGCGCTAACGAGCAACATCGCCAACACGGCGGCGGCCGCGTTCATCGACGAGAACACGCAGGACAAGCTCAGCCGCCCGGGCGACGTCAGCATCGTCGAGGCGGCGACCACACCCACGGCGCCGATCAAGCCGAACGTCAAGATCAACACCTTGCTTGCCGCCTTCGTCGGCCTGCTGCTGGCCGGCGGCATCGCCCTCGTCATCGAATACCTCGATGACACCGTCAAGTCGCCGGAAGACCTGGAAGCGAGCGGTCTGCCCTCCCTGGGCGGCGTAGCGCGCTTCCACGGGCTGAAAAACCCCGCCGACAACCTGATCGCCGGGTCCCTGTCGCGACGCCACTTCGCTGAGGCCTACCGCGTCCTGCGCACGAACATCCAGTTCAGCACAATCGACCGGCCGGGCCAGACGTTGCTCGTGACCAGCGCAAACCCGCGCGAGGGAAAGAGCACGACGGCCGCCAACCTGGCGCTCGTCATGGCTCAGGCCGGGAAGAAGGTCGTCCTGGTCGACTCCGACCTGCGCCGACCATCCATCCACCGCTTCTTCGGGCTGAACAACGAGCAGGGGCTCACCAACCTGCTGCTCGCCCCGCAGCCGACGTTAAACGGCTACGCCCAGCGCACCCGCTTCGAGAACCTGACGGTCGTTCCAAGCGGCCCTCTGCCGCCGAACCCATCGGAACTGCTGGCTTCCCGGCGGCTCGATGCGGTGCTGGACGCCCTGCGCTCGCAGGCGGACGTCGTCATAATCGACAGCCCGCCAACGCTGCCCGTGGCTGACGCCAGCATCCTGGCATCCAAGGTGGACGGCACGATGCTTGTAGTCGATGCGAGCAAGACGCGCATGCAGGCGCTTCGCCGCACCCGCGAAGCGCTCGAAAGGTCGAAGACGCATCTGCTCGGTGTGGTGCTGAACAAGGTAAAGCGTCGGGGTGGCGGCGGTTATTACTACTATTACCACTACTACACGCCGGACGGCGAGAAGAAAGAGCGTCGCAAGAAGGCCGAGGCGAAAGCGGCATGACACAGAAGGACAGCACGCGCTCGGGCGGGTCGCGGCTGCGGTCAAAGCGGCTGTGGCTCAGCCTGGCCGGCGCGTCCGTGGCGCTGGCCGCGGTCGCCTGGTCGGCCTGGGTCATTTTCGGCAGCGACGGCACTAAGAGCGACTCGCTGGGCTTGCAGTCCGCTGTAGCCTCCTCGCCGACACCGGCGCCCAGACCGCCGCAGGCTCCGGTCGAGCAGGCGCTGCCCGTGCGCGTCGTCATTCCCAGCATCGGCGTCGACGCGCCCGTGAGCGTGAAGACGATCGGCCCGGACGGCGTGATGCAGCCACCCAACGGGCCGGAGGACGTCGCCTGGTACGACTTCTCGGCCAGGCCCGGCGGCGGCGGCAACGCCGTCTTCTCCGCCCACGTTGACTACCACGATTACGGGCCGGCGGTCTTCGCACGGCTAAAAGACCTGAAGAAGGGAGACGCCGTCGAGGTCCGCCTGGCCGACGGCAGCGTCCACGACTACGAGGTCGTTCTCAGCGTCACCTATCCGGCCGCCACGGCGCCCACCCCGGAGATCGTCGGAGCAACAAGCAGCGAGATGATCACGCTGATAACCTGCGCCGGCACGTTCGACGCCGCGTCGCGGCAATACAGTGACCGATTAGTCGTGCGGGCCTTGCCCACCGGCGACGGAACGCACGCTAGCGGGTTACGAACGGGTTAGCCCCGCGTTTCTGGTGGGACGCGGGAGAAAAGGAGAAGAGAAATGAAGTGGTCTAGCTTTGGATGCAAGTTGGCGGCGCTGTTCGCCGGCCTCCTGCTGGTCGGGGTGGTTGGCGGCGGCACAGCGTTGGCCTACCCGCCGCCCACGGGCAGCGTGACCATGACGCTGTCCAACAGCGCACCGGCGACGGGAGCCACGGTGTCGATCTCCGCCACGGTGGTCAACCAGGCGGGCGTGGCCCAGTCCGGGTTGGAGTGCACGTTCCAGGTCGTATCGCAACCGGGCACGGGCGCAACCGTTGACGCGGCGCCGAAGATGACGGACGCCAACGGAATCGCGACGACGTCGCTGGCCGTCGGCTCCACGCCGGGAACGGTGGTCGTTGGCGCAAACTGCGGCGACCTTACGAGCCAGGTGTTGGTAGAAGTAGCGGCGCCGGCGGCAGCGCCCGCGGCAGCGCCCGCGAACGTCACAGTGCCTTCGACCGGCACCGGTCCCGCCGACACGACGCCTTCCGGCCTGCTCCTGACCCTGCTTGCCGGCGGCCTGCTTCTGTTCGTTTCCGGTTCGGCGATACGGATCGCCACAAAGCGCGGCTCGTAACAAGAAGGCGACGCCGGTCGCGAACGTCTCAACGCGCGCGACCGGCAAGCCTGGCTGCCCGCAGGGCGGGTACACAAAATCGAATAGAGAGAACGTGAGACTCAGGAAGCCACGGCTCGGTTTGAAGCTGGTTCTCGGAGCAGTCCTCACGCTGGCAGTCGTGGCTGCCCTGGGCTGGTGGCACTACCGCCCGCTCTACCAGGACGCGGCCAACGCCAGGGAGCAGTTGCTCCAGGCCCAGGACACGCTGCAACAACAGCGGTTGGACGCGACCGAAGACGAGCTGGCGACGACCAAGC
The DNA here is from genome assembly GCA_050010555.1 of Dehalococcoidia bacterium. GTDB lineage: Bacteria > Chloroflexota > Dehalococcoidia > DSTF01 > JALHUB01 > JALHUB01. The sequence continues at coordinate 98,999 of JBEKKV010000001.1, read as the reverse complement.
GCCACCTGGAGGCGGCGGAATCGGAGTTCACCTCCTGCCAGAGCGCTCTCCGCCACGACCCGCTGGTTCGCCTCGCGGAGCACGTGCCGTGGCTGGGCCGGCAGGCTTCGACGGCTGAGGACGTGCTCGCCATGGGCAGGGATGCCAGCGACATCGGCCTGGCCGGCGTTGCCGTTGCCGAAGAGTACAGGGCGGTGCGGGAGATGCCCGCCGGGGATACGAGCGAGAAGACGATGACTCTTCTCGACAGGGTGAGGCCGCACATGCAACAGGTCAGCGCCGGGCTCGACGCCTTGCTCGCCGTCCGTCAGAGCATCGACGGCGGCGGCCTCGTGTCGCCGCTTGGGCACGCCGTCAGCCAGGTCGACGAGCACAGCGGCGAGATCGCGAACCTGGTGAAAACGTATGACCAGGCATCGGCCTTCCTCCCCGACTTCCTCGGCTTCCAGGGCCCGCGCACCTACCTGGTGCTGGCGCAAAACAACGCGGAGCTTCTGCCTACAGGCGGCCTCATCTCTGTCTTCGGCGTTGTGACCCTGGATCAGGGCCACGTCCAGCAGATGTCGTTTTCCGACGCCATCGCCTTCAACGAGCGGTGGCAGGCGACCTCGCACGAGTACGTGGAGCCGCCGACGCCGCTGAAGGACTACCTGCTCAAGGACTGGAGTTGGGGTCTAGACCTTGCCAACTGGTCGCCCGACTTCCCGACGGCCGCGCAACAGGCGCAGGTCTTCTACGAGAAGGGCGGCGGCGGTCCCGTCGACGGCGTCATCGGCATCAACGTGACAACGCTGCAGCAACTCCTGGACATTACCGGCCCCATTGACGTGAGCGAGTACGGAGTCACAGTGGACCCGTCGAACGTGCTCGATACGACGGAAGCGCTCACGCGAACGCCGCTGGAGCCCGGCAGCGACCGCAAGGCCTTCACGGCCTTTCTCGCTGAGGACATGCTGCAGCGCCTCATGAGCCTGCCGTCCTCCCAGTGGAGTCCGCTGCTGGACACGATGCAGAAGCTGCGCGACAGCAAAACGGCGCTCTTCTACTCGTTCAACCCGGAGCTCCAATCGCTGGCGCATGACATGGGGCTGGACGGCTCGCTCCAGGACCCGCCCGGCGACTACCTGATGCCGGTGGAGGCCAGCGTGAACAGCACGAAGCTGAACATCGCCATCGACAAGCGGATGCAGGTGCAGGTCGCGCTGGACGAGCTGGGCGACGCGCACAGCACCGTCACTTTCGACTACCAGAATCAGCTCGCCGCCTGGGAGCAGGGCCGCGACCCGCAGCTCGTCTACCGGCTGATGCTGCAAGGCCTCTACGGCGGCTACCTGCGCCTGTTCACGAAAGGGTCGAGCCGGCTGGTGGACATCGCCGTTGACGGCACAAGCGCCGGCGCGCAGGAAGTGACGCAGGAGGACGGCAAGAGCGTCTTCGGGCGCTTCTTCGGCCTGCCGAAAGACGCGAAGCGGGAGGTGGCGTTCCAGTACGTCACACCGGCAGTGGCGGACCTCGGCGGAAAGACGGCCCGGTACAGCCTGTTCATCCAGAAGCAGCCCGGGACGGGCGACATTCCGCTCTCGCTCAGCCTGTCGCTGCCGGAAGGCGCGAAGCCGCTCTCGCTGCAGCTCGACGGCAAGCCGGTGAGCGGCGACGGCTTGGAAGTGCAAACGGACCTCTCGCGCGACCGCGAGATCGTGCTGACGTACCAGACAGCGGGGTAACGCATTTGAGAGAATCGATGCAGAAGGCGGAAAGCGAGCCGACGCGGCCGACGATCTTTCTCGACCGCGATGGCGTCGTCAACCGCAATCGCGACGATTATGTGAAGTGCTGGCAGGAGTTCGAGTTCCTGCCCGGCTCCCTCGACGCCCTGCGTCTGCTGGCGAAGCGCGACGTGCGCGTCGTCATCGTCACCAACCAGTCGCCCGTCGGACGCGGGATCATCAGCAGCCAGACGCTGGACGCGATCCACCGGCGCATGACGGCGGAAGTGGAAGCGCACGGCGGCCGCATCGACGCCATCCTTTGCTGCCCGCACACCCCCACAGCCGGCTGCGGCTGTCGCAAACCGCGGCCCGGCCTCATCGTCGAGGCGATGCGCCGCTTCCGTATCGACCCGGAGTCCACCTGCTTCGTCGGCGACAGCCCCAGCGACATGAAGGCGGCGCAGGCGGCGGGCATTCCCTTCGTCATGGTGCTGACCGGCAAGCGCACGCGGCCCTCGTTGCGACGTGCTGGCGGGAGCCATCCGCTCCGATGGGTTGCGCCCGATCTGGAGGCGGCGGCGCGCTGGTTTCTGCGTAACAGCGGCTGGGAAGAGGAAAGGGCGGCATGAAGGCGATCATCCTGGCGGCCGGCGAAGGCAGGCGCTTGCGCCCCCTCACGGAGCGCGTGCCGAAGCCGTTGCTGCCGCTAGGCGGACGGCCGCTCATCGATCGCCTGGTAGCCCTGCTCGCCCGGCACGGTGTCACAGAGATCGCCGTCAATCTGCACCACCGGCCAGGGGCAATCCGGCGGCACCTGGGCGACGGCTCCAAGCTCGGCGTGCGCATCTCCTACTCGCAAGAGGAAACGCTGCTGGGCTCGGCCGGCGCCGTCAAGAAGCTGGAGCGCTTCTTCGACGAAACCTTCTTTGTCCTCTACGGCGACGTGCTGACCGACATCGATCTCTCCGCACTCGCGGAGTCTCATCGCAGCGGCGGCGCGGCCCTGACGATGGCGCTGTACCCGACCGACGAGCCGGAACGCTGCGGCATCGCGGAGGTGGACGGCGACGGCATAGTGCGGCGCTTCCGCGAGAAACCGGCACCTGGAGAGACCGCATCGCACTGGGCGAATACCGGCGTGTACGCGGTCGAGCCGTCGGTCCTGCGCTTCATACCACCGGACTCATTCTTCGATTTCGGCGATCAGCTCATCCCTCTCCTGCTGGAGCGGAGCGAATCGGTCCTCGCCTACCTGAGCGATAGCTATTTCCTCGACATCGGCTCTCCAGAACGCTATGTCCAGGCCGAGCGCGACCTGGGGTCCGGGAGAGTCGAAGTCGCACATCTTTCATCCGGCAGCGAGAGTTCCCGCCCACCTGAGTTTGATGGAGACAACGAAGATGCTGCTTGTACGAGCACCCGTGCGGATCAGCCTGGCCGGTGGCGGCACCGACCTGGAGGAGTACTACGGCCCGTATGGAGGGATGGTCGTTAGCGCCGCTATCGACAAGTACTTCTATGCGTTCGTTCACCCCAACGAGGGAGAAGGCGTCCACATAAGCTCATCCGACTACCGCTGCTTCAATCGCTGGCTAAGTCATGAGAAGCCCATCTGGGACGGCGACCTGCGCCTGCCGCGGGCCGTCCTGCACGAGTTCGGAGTAAACCAGGGCTTTTCAGTCTTCCTGGCGTCGGAGATTCCGCCCGGTACGGGGCTCGGCTCCTCAAGCTCGGTAGCCGTGGCGCTGATCAAGGCGTTCAGCACACTCGTCGGGCAGCGCTTGGGGCCGAAGCAAGTAGCAGACATGGCCTATCGCATCGAAAGCGAGAAGCTTGGGCGGCCATGCGGCAAGCAAGACCAGTACGCGGCGGCTTTCGGAGGCCTGAACTGCATCTATTTCGACGACGCTGGCGTCGAGGTAGCGCCATTGGAGCTGGACAGCGATGTTCGCCAGCGCCTGCGAGAGAGGCTGCTGCTTTTCTTCCTCGGCTCCGCCCGCAGTGCCGGCAATATCGGCAACGATCAGCGCCGGGCGACGCGGGAGAAGAACGCCGAGGTTATCGAGGCGCTGCACTACCTGAAGGAGGCTGCGCAGGAGGTCAAGCAATCGCTGGAGCAGGCCGACCTGCCGCGAGTCGGTCGCATCCTGCGCGACACCTGGGAGCAGAAGAAGCGGCTGGCCGGCGGCGTCACGAACGCGCGCATCGACAGCGTCTACGAGCGGGCGATTGCCCAGGGCGCGATCGGCGGCAAGGTGACGGGCGCCGGCGGCGGCGGCTTCCTTCTGATCTACTGCGAACCGGATCGGCGGGCGGCCGTCTGCGCCGAGATGGAGCGCCTTGGCCTCTATCGCATGGACTTCCAGTTCGATATGGGCGGCGCAAAAGTGCTGGTGAACTCCGTGTCGCACGGGCAGTACGCGGATCTGCCAACCGGATTGCGAGCTAGCGCCTATGTCTAGGCAAGACAAGACTGCGGCCCTGGTGCTGTTCGCCGTCGACCTTACAATGCTAGTCGCCGCACTGGCGTCGGCGTTCGCCTGTCGGTACGGCGGCCGCTTCCTGAACGACCAGGCGTCACGCCCCACCGACTACACTGTGTTCTTCGGTGGGCTGATGGTCGTGACTATACTGCTGCTCTTCGTCGGCAACCGCCTCTACGATCCGGAAGCGCTCTTCAGCGGCCACCGCGAGTACGCCGCCACGTTCAAGGCCATCACCTATGGCACCGGCGGCATCCTCATCCTCGCCTTCCTGGCGAACGAGCCGATCTCCCGCGGGGCGCTCGTCCTCGCCTGGTTCCTGGCTATTCCGTTCGTCGGCGGCGCGCGCTTTCTCGTTCGGCGCGTCATCTTCCGCCTGCGCGAGTCGGGCCACTTCGTGCGCCGCTGCCTGGTCGTCGGCGCCGGCGCGCACGGCGTCGCGGTGGCAAGGCAGCTGAACTGGCCGCCTTCGGCTGGAGTGATAGTCGTCGGCTTCCTCGACGACTATCGCGCCGTTGGCAGCCACGTTGCCGACGGCCTGCGCGTCCTCGGTGATCCGCGGGCCGTTCGCGAGGTTGCGCGAAAGTACGGCGTCTCGACCGTCGTGGTGCTCCCCAACGCCGTTAGCTGGGAGAGCTACCGCGACCTGCTTGAGCTTGCGTCGAGCCGCGAAGGCATTCGGTTGAAGCTGGCGCCGGGGTTGCAGCACCTCGTGACCACCGGCGCCGAAATGACGGACAGCGGGTTCCTTCCCCTGGTAAGCGTACAGCCGCTGCGAATCACCGGCCCCGACGCTCTGATGAAGCGCGTGCTGGACTACCTGGGGTCGCTGGCGCTGCTGCTACTACTCGCGCCGTGCGTTGCGCTCTGCTGGCTGGCCAGCCGCATCGACGGCGATGGGCCGTTCTTCGCGCGCGAGCCGGTGTTGGGCAGACAGCAGGAACGCTTCTCTTTGCTTATGTTCGCCGAGCCGGCGGGCCGTCAACCGCCCGGGCTGGTGCCGCGTCTCGCCTGGCGCTTCCGCAGGCTGATCGCGGCAGGCCGGTTGGGCAAGCTTCCGAACGTCGTCAACGTCATCGCCGGGCACATGAGCCTCGTCGGGCCTCGCGCCCTGGTCGAGCAGGACGGTGCGGCCGACGAGCCGTGGCTGCGCAATCTGATGCGAGTTCGCCCCGGGCTCACCGGGCCCGCGGCCGACACGTCGCGAGGAGAGGAAGCGGAGGAACAAGCGCTGATGGACATTGCCTACGTTCGCGACTACTCGGTCTGGCTGGACCTGCGACTGCTCTTCGCCTCCCTGAAGCGCGTGCTGGGGCGACAGAGGAGTCTGCCGCCCTCGTACCGGCCGCTGCGCATCGAGGAGAAGGAGAAGCGACAGCCGGCCACGCAAACGGTTGCGGAGAGACAGCCATGAAGCCGATCTATCTCCAAGACCGGCGTGCGAAAAGGCGTCAGACGGCGGGTGGCATGGCGGGCTCGCCGCCGCGGCCGGAGCTCATCCGGCTCCTGGATTCCTACGCGCGCAGTCTCAGCGAGGCGCTCCGCGCCCTGCCGATTCGAGAGGTTGCCCGAGTTGCCGAGGAGATGATCCGCGCGAGGGCGGAAGACAAGACAGTATACGTCCTCGGGAACGGCGGCAGCGCCGCGACTGCAAGCCACGCCGTGACCGACTGGCATAAGCCGAACCACGACGACAGCCGAGGCGGCGTAAAGGCAGTCTCGCTCACTGACAACGTCGCGCTGCTCACGGCGTGGGCCAACGACACGTCGTTTGAGGACGCCTTCGCCAACCAACTGCAGTCATCACTGGTGGCCGGCGACGTCGTGATCGCCGTGTCCGGTAGCGGCAATTCGCCCAACGTGCTTCGCGCGATCGAGGCGGCGCGACGGTGCGGCGCCGTGACTATCGGCTTCTCGGGGTTCCAAGGCGGCGCGCTTGCCGGCCTCGTCGACATCAGCGTCGTCGTTTCCGCCGACCAGCAGGGACTGATAGAGGATGTCCACATGGCGCTGGTGCACGCGCTCACCGTCGCGCTGCGGCAAACGGCGGCGGCGACGGACGAAGGCGAGGCGAACGAGAGCGCGGCGGAAGCATCGGCGATTTAGATACGCGATTTCTTGGCTGAAGGAAGATGAAGCGGCTCTACCAGCTTATCGGTCTCGTTGGGGCGCTGACGCTCATGGGCGCGATGCTGGGCTATGCCCGAAACGCGTCGATAACGTCGGTGTTCGGCCTCTCGGGCGATTCCGACGCCTATTTCGTTGCCGTCTTCATCCCGACCACGCTGCAGGCGATCCTGGTGCTGGGGGCACTGGCGCCGGCGCTAGTGCACGTCTATGTGAACTACGTCGAGCAGGGGAAGCCGGAAGACGCCCGCATTACGCTGAGCTCCGTCGTCAACCTAGCGACGATTTCTATCGCGGCGCTCGTGCTCATCGGTATGATCTTCAGCCGGGCGCTCGTGAGTGTCATCGCGCCAGGGTTGTCGGAGCAGAGTGCAACCGCTGCGGCCCACCTCATGTACTTCACTCTACCGCTGCTCCTGTTCATATGCCTCGCGTCGCTGCTGGGACCCATCCTCAATACCAAAGAGCACTTTCTGACGCCGGCGCTGAACTCGGTCGTGATGAACGTCTTCGCCATCGCTTTCGTCATCGTCGGCGGGAAGACCATCGGCATCACGGCCGCGGGCGCGGGCCTCCTGGTCGGTGGCGTCGCGCACGTGGCGCTGCTTATGGTCTTTCTGAGGCGGAAGGGCATCACCTACGCGCCGACGATCCATCTCCGGCACCCGGGCGTCCGGCGCGTCCTGGCCCAGTCGGCGCCTGTTGCCATCTACATGGGCGTCGCCTACTGCGCGCCGCTCATCGAGCGCTTGATAGCGTCGACGAAGGGCACAGGCGCGGTATCGATGATGGCGATCGCGGTTACGATCTGTACTCTGCCTACGACGGTCTTCAACGGCTCGCTGGGAGTAATCATCTACCCCCGATTCGTCCGTCTTGCCGCCACTGCCCGCGCGGAGCTGGCGCCGGCCATGATGCAAGCAGCGCGTCTAACACTTGTCGTCCTCATACCGGCAACGCTGCTGATAATAGCCGCCTCGGTGCCGCTCACGCGGCTGGCGTACGGGCCCGGGAAGGTGGCGCCCGAGGATGTTCGCATTGGCGGCCACGTGCTTGCCGCGTACGTTTTGGGCATAAGCGCTGTCGGAATGACATTGCTGTTGCAAAAGGGAATATTCGCGGCCGGCGACTTCGTTACGCCGCTGAAGGCGGAACTGGCCACAATCGGCCTCTACGCAGGCGCGGCCGTGGGCCTGAGCCACGTCTGGTCGGTGACCGGCCTTGCCCTGGCTCGAGCCGGCGACTACGTCGCGACAATGCTCGTAACCTACTGGTTGGTGAGGCATGCCTCGGGTGTGCCGTCGCCGCGGCGGCTGGTAGCCTTCGCCCTGCGACCGCTTCTCGCGGCGGGCGTCGCTGTCGCCGTCTACTACGCAGCGTTCCTGGTGGTCGACCGGGCGCATTCGTCGCCCTCGTACCTGCTGACGGCGGCGGAGCAGATAACGCTCCTTCTGGCCAGCGGCGGCGTGTACGTCGTCGTGGCGTCCCTGCTGGGAATCGAAGAGGTGCGCGTGCTCTGGCGAGCCGTGCCGAGCGTCCGATCGCGACGCGCCGTTACACAGGAGGCGGCTTGACTCTCAAGAGTGACGAATCTCGACGCGAATCCAGGGCGTACTGGGGCGACCTGTGGTCGGCCGCCCGGGGCAACGAGCCGCATGACACCTGGTACGCCATCGACGAAACGAAGTTGAGCTACCTGAAGCCTTATCTGCCGGAATCGGGGAGATGCCTGGAGGTGGGCTGCGGCTCCGCCCGTCTGTCGCGATTTCTGGCCCGTCTCGGCTTCCAGGCAGTCGGCATCGACTACGAGCCCGCGGCTATCCGTCTGGCAACTGGCCGCAGCAGAGACGACGGCGTCGAAATGGCCCTCTTGCTGGGCGACGCGTTCGCGCTGCCCTTCGCCACCGGCAGCTTCGATGTCGTCCTGTCGACGGGTCTGCTCGAGCACTTCGCGGACCCGTCATCCATCGTCGCCGAGATGACGCGCGTCCTGCGGCCCGGCGGCGTCTTCTACTCCGACATCGTGCCGAAGAAGTTCGCCCTCATGCGGTCCTTCAAAGCCCTTCGCCTGCGCAGGGGAGCCTGGGAGCGGCCGTTTACCAGACAGCAGATTGCGGAGCTCCTGGAGCAGTCGGGGCTCTCGGTCCGGACGGTATTCGCCGCGGGAATCTTCCCGCCGATGCTCCCGCTTGTGGGGCGCTCACGACTCCTCGCCCGAATACAGGACAAGACATTGACCACGTTCGGGCGACCGGCGCGCGTATTCGACGGCACGAAGGCGGCGGAACTGCTCGGCCTCTACTATTTTGCCTGTGCTACCAAGCCAAACAGTGCGTCGCGGCGTCGGCTCGCGGCCACCGAGGGCGCGCAGAAAGGAGAAGCGGCGGCTTGAAGGGCCCGCTGATCCTGATGGCCGGCGCCTACGGGCACGGCAACGTCGGGGACGACGCGATCGGTCTCGCCATGTGCCGCCTGCTCCGTGAGGCCGCGCCGGATGTGCGAATCGTCCTCCTCGGCGGCAACCCCGCGCGATTGCGACTGGCGACAGAACAGGAGGGACGCTACCTTAGCTGGCGTTCTCCGCTGCGGACCGCGAAGCTGCTGACGCTCGTACGCAGCGCCGATGCCGTTCTCATCGGCGGCGGCGGCCTGCTGTCCGACAGGCTGCACTTCTACCGCCCTTACGTCTTGCTGGCGCTGGCGGCGGAGCTCCTGGGGAAGCCGGTGATGTTCTACGCGGTCGGCGCCTACCCGCCCTCGACGCTGCTGTACCGGCTGTTGACGCGCCTCGCGCTGGGCCGGGCCGCTGCGGTAACGGCGCGAGACCAGTTCTCGGCGAGGAGCATCAGGGCTGCCGGCGTGAGACGTCCGGTAAAGGTGACGGCGGACCCGGCCATCACTCTCTCGCCGCCGGCCGAGGCTGGCACAGAGGCAGACCAAGATTCTCGACCCCTCATTGGAATCTCGATGCGGCCGATGCACCACGACCCTTTGTTGCGTCTCACCACTCCGGAACTCGTGACGAAGCTCGCGGCATGCCTCGACGCGATCGTCGATAGGACAAACGCCCGCCTGCTCTTCATCCCAATGCACTTCGGCAAGCCGGACGACGACGGCCTCTTCGACGACCTTGTGGTCCACGCTATGACGCGTCCCGTGCCGGTCGAGATGGCCGCCTACCAGCGTCCCGACGACGTCCTGGCCGCCTTTCGTCGCTGCGATATCATGCTCGGAATGCGATTGCATGCCAACATTCTCGGCGCTGCGGCCGGCACGCCCGGCCTCGCCTTGGCGAGTGGTCCGAAAATACGAGAGTTCATGCACCAGCTCGGGCACGAGGACCGCGTCGTTGACCTTCAGTCCCTGGAGCCCGCCGACGTTGCGGCGCGGGTCGCCGCCCTGCTGGACAACCGCGAGCAAGCGTCGCTGGAGCTGCGACAGCGCGTCGAGCCGCTGCGGGCGAAAGCGCGGGCCTGCGCTCTCATGGCCGCGCGACTGGCCGGCTGCCCCGAAGCGGCTATCGAGAGCGACCCGGTTGCACTGGAGGCGCGAAGTTGAGAATAGCTATCCTTCTGCCGGAGCTTGTCGCGGAGGGCGGTGGCGACCGTCAGGCGGTCTACCTGGCGCGTGAGCTGCAAGAGATGGGGCATGACGTCACGGTCTTCACGCCCGCCTTCGACCAACGCTGCTACCCGGCTGTCTGCTCGCAATTGCGAATCGTAGTCACCGGACGGCATGCCCTGGCCCGCCTGCCGCTAGTTCCGGGACGTCTGCGGGCGTTCCTGGACATGCTGCAACTGGCGCGCAGCATCCGCGAGCCGCTCGAAGTCATCAATCCTCATCACTGGCCGCCGCACTGGGCGGCTGTCTGGGCGGCGCGAGTCATGTCACCGGCGCCGGCGGTCGTTTGGATGTGCAACGATCCACCGTGGCCCCCGCTCGCGCCCGTCGCCGAATGGCGTCGCCTGCTCTGGCCGGCGCGCCTCCTCTCGCGACTGCTCTTCTTCCGCCTGGACCGCCACCTCGTCCGACGGATCTCCCGCACCGTCGTCCTTTCTGACTACGCGAAGCGGCTGATCGACGCCAGCTTCGGCATCGACTGCGCGGTCGTCAGGAGCGGCGTCGACGGCGCAGCGCTCGCGGAAGAGGACCCTTCGGCCGTCGGGGCGTTGCGCCGCCGCTATTCGATTCCCGAAGACGCTTTCCTCCTGCTTTCGCTCGGCATCCTTATGCCGCATCGACGCCTGGAGGACGCGATCCAGGGCGTCGCCCGGGCCGTCGCCACCGGTCACGACATCCGCTTCCTGATCGCCGGGACGCCGGAGCAGCACCCCGACTACGCGGAGTCGCTGCGTCGCCTGGTCACGCCCATGGGGCTCGACGGGCGAGTGACATTCGCGGGCGCCGTGCCTGAGAACGAGTTGAAGCTCTACTACCACGCCTGCGACGCGTTCGTGTTCCCCAACGAGAACCAGACGTGGGCGCTGGCGGTGTCGGAGGCGATGGCCTGCGGGCGCCCCGTAGTCGTGTCGACGGGCGCGGCTATTACCGAGGCGCTGACGGACCACCAGACGGCCCTCTTCGTGCCGCCGCGCGACCCCGAAGCAATCGCCGCAGCCATCATCCGCCTCGTCGAAGACCCGGCGCTTGCGCGCGCGATCGGGGAGCGCGGCCGCCGCTATGTGAACGAGGCGATGTCGTGGCGGCGTTACGCGCGCAGCATGCTCGCCGTCTTCCAGGAGAGCCTGGCTGAGGAGGAAGCGGCGGAGTCGCCGCTCGTATCGGTCGGCGCTTCGAAGGCGCTGCAGGGGCAGGGGAGATGAAAGCAAGAAACGGCAATGCGCCGCTGAAGATCGCTATCATCGGAGCGCGCGGCATCCCGGCCCGCTGGGGCGGCTTCGAGACGGTGGCGTCGGAGCTGGCGCCGCGCCTGGTCACCCGCGGCCACGAGGTCACGGTCTACTGCCGGCCTCGCTACTCCCTCCCGACTCGTCCGGACACCTACCAAGGCGTGAAGCTGCGCTACCTGCCGGCGTTGTACACGAAGTCGCTGGAGACGCTGAGCCACGAGACGCTCAGCGCCGCCCACGCGCTCTTCGCTGGCTTCGACGTGCTCTACGTCCTCGGCTTTCGCGCCAGCGCCCTTTACCTGCCGGCGAAGCTCGCGGGAAAGCCTATCGTAATGAACACCGACGGCTTCGACTGGCAGCGGCGCAAGTGGGGATCGCTCGCCAAGCTATACCTCCGCCTCGTCGAAAGGATCGGTGCCCGCTGGACCGCCTCGCGCCTCATCTGCGACTCGCGGGCGCTCCAGCCCTACTTCCGCTCGACGCACCGCCGCGACAGCACTTACATCGGCTATGGCGCCAACCTGTTCGAGCCGCGCGACCCGGCCGTCCTCCAGCAATACGGCCTCCGAGCCGGCGAGTACGCGCTTGTCGTTGCCCGCATCGAGCCCGAGAACAACACGGACGTCATCGTGCGGTCCTTCGCGCGGCTCGAGACGGACAAAGAACTTGTGGTGGTTGGCGCGGCGAACTACCGCAGCCGCTACTTCGAAGAGCTGAAGCAAGCGGCCGGGCCCCGCGTCCGCTTCCTCGGCGGCATTTACGAGCCCGGCCATATCGAGGAGGTCTACGCCGGTTCTTATGTCTACCTGCACGGCCACGAGGTCGGCGGCACGAATCCGGCGCTCCTTCACGCGATGGGCTGCGGCTGCTGCGTCGCCGCTTTCGACGTGCCGTTCAACCGCGAGGTCGGCGGCGATGCGGCGGTCTACTGGCGAAAGGACCCAAATGACCTGGCCCGCGTCCTCAGCGACCTTCTGGCCGATCCCAACCGCAGCGATTGGCTGCGAGCGGCGGCCAGGGAGCGCGTACGGACGCAATTCTCCTGGGAGGACGTCGCGGATGATTACGATCGGTTCTTCCGCCAGGTGGCGGCCTGAAGCGAGAGATCGATGAAACGGAGCGCGGTCCGGTCGGCTTGGCGCGAGGATCCAGCATTCGCAAGCGTACCGCCCCCGATAGCGCGAAGGCGTATCGGACGCGCGTTCGCCGTGCAGTCGGCGCTCAAGCGCGCCATGGACGTCGTAGCCGCGGCGCTGCTCCTCTTGCTGCTCTCGCCCCTGCTGGCGGCGGTCGCCCTCATCGTCAAGCTGTCGTCCAGCGGGCCGCTGTTCTATCGCTGGCCGGTCGTCGGAAAGAACGGTCGCTATTTCACCGGCTACAAGTTCCGCACGATGGTCGAAAACGCGGACAGGCTGAAGGAGGGGCTCATCGCGAGCAATCAGATGCGCGGCCCCGTCTTCAAGATGGAGCGCGATCCGCGCGTCACGCCCGCCGGCCGGTTCCTGCGCCGCTTCTCCCTCGACGAGGTGCCGCAGCTCTGGAGCGTTCTCAAGGGCGACATGAGTCTGGTCGGACCGCGTCCTCCCCTCCAGGAGGAATACGAGCGCTTCAATGCCTGGCAGCGACAGAAGCTGGCGGTCAAGCCGGGCATCACGTGCCTCTGGCAGGTCTCCGGCCGCAACGACATAAGCGATTTCGACGACTGGGTGCGGCTGGACTTGGAGTACATAAGAGACTGGTCGCTTTGGCTGGACGTGACGATACTGCTACGGACGGCTCTGGCGGTGGTCTCGGGGCGCGGCGCGTCCTGAGTGAAAGGACGGTGTCGACTTGAAGATACTGGTTACCGGCGGCTGCGGCTTTATCGGCTCGCACACCGTCGATGCGCTGCTGGAACGCGGTCATGACGTGCGCATCCTGGACTCGCTCGAACCGCCCGTCCACAACGGCGAGCCGCCCGACTACCTGCCGCCCGAAGCCGAGTTCATCCGCGGCAGCGTGACCGATCCGAAAGCCTTTCGCCGCGCGCTCAAGGGCGTCGATGCCGTCTTCCACTTCGCCGCCTATCAGGACTACCTGCCCGACTTCTCGCGTTTCTTCGCCACCAACAGCGTCGGAACCGCTTTGCTTTACCAGATCATCGTCAACGAGCGCCTACCGATCGCCAGGGTCGTCGTCGCCTCGTCGCAGGCCGTCTACGGCGAAGGCAAGCACCTGTGCATACTGCACGGCAGCCGCTATCCCGGCCAGCGGACGCGCCAGCAGCTCCGTCACGGCGACTGGGAGCACCGCTGCCCAAACTGCGGCCAGCCGATGGAGCCTGTCTGGACCGATGAAAGCGTGACCGCGCCGCACAACAGCTATGGCCTGTCGAAGCGCGACCAGGAAGACCTGGCGATTCAGCTCGGCCGTCGCTACGACATCCCGAGCGTCGCGCTGCGCTACTCCATCGTCCAGGGGCCGCGACAGTCGTTCCGCAACGCCTACTCAGGAGCGCTGCGGTCGTTCGCCGTTCGGGTGCTGACGGGCGCGCCGCCGGTCATCTACGAGGACGGTCGCCAACTGCGCGACTACGTCTCGATTCACGATGTTGTGGCCGCCAACCTGCTCGCGCTGGAGGACAGCCGCGCCGACTACCAGGTGTTCAACGTCGGCGGCGACCGGCGTATCACAGTCCTCGGCCTTGCCTGGATGGTCTGCCACGCCGCGGGCGTCGACACGGTCCCGGAATGCTGCACGCTCTATCGCCTCGGCGACACGCGCCACATCTTCTCCGACGTTGCGCGGCTCCGCGCCCTCGGCTGGGAGCCCGGGGTGAGCGAGACGGAGACCGTGCGCGAGTACCTGGAGTGGGCGTCCAAGCAACCCGACCTCAGCGACACGTTCGCCGCAGCTCAGGGCGTGATGGAGTCGGCGGGCGTGCTCAGGAAGGCCGCGTAGGTCAAGCGGCTCTACCTCTTACCAGAAGCGACTCGTAGAAATCGAGAGTCTGGCGGGCAATCGCCTTCCAATCGTAGACCGTTTGCGACAGCTCCGTTGCGTACGCACCTATCGTCGCCAGCCGCTCGGGGGAGCCAAGCAGCTCCAGGATAGCGTCCGCCAGCGCCTCCTCGTCCCCCGGGGGCACCAGCAGACCGCTTTTCCCATCCTGCACGTCTTCGGCCAGGGCGCCGACCCGCGTAGCCACCACCGGGCGACCGAAGCTATAGGCTAGATGAAGGACGCCGCTTTGAAAGATTCGCAGGTACGGCAGCGCAACCAGGTCGGCGGCAGCCAAGTAGTCCGGCACGGCTTCCGATGGGACGTACCCAGGTCGCAGGATCGCGCTTTCCCCAAGATGGAGGCTCTCTGCCAGCGCTTCGAGCGCCGGTACCTCAACCCCGCGCGGCTCGCCGGCCACGAGGAGACGCGCTGTCGGCTCCGCCTCTCGCACGCGGGCAAAGGCGCGCAGAAGGCACTCCAGCCCCTTACTGGGCTTCAACGAGCCGAAGAATAAGACCAGCTTCCCTTCCGCGGTCAGGCCAAGCCGCTGCCTCGCGTCCGCCTTCGACGGAGCGCGATCGGCGCCATACGATCGATAATTCCCGTGAGCGATCCGCGCCACCTTCGAAGCGGGCACGTCGAATGCGCTGACCAACTCGTCGCGGGCGCTGTCAGACATCACGATGATGCCGTCGACGCCGCGGTAGACACCCGCGAGCGCCTTTCGACGCAACAGCGAGCGCCGTGTCGCCGTTATGGCATCCTGGTCAGGATCATGCGATGTCAGCACGGCTTTCGGGCGACCGCTTCCCCTCAGCATAAAGAACGCGGCATCGACGTGGGGCACGATGCTGTCCTGGAAATGGACGATGTCGAATCCGCCTCGGCGAAGATACGCGCGCAGACCCAGCATAGTGGCGCCGTAGCTGACGCCGCGAAGCAGCTTCGGCCGCTCCGGCTCCATCCCCCCAAGCACCGCCATAATCCGAAATCCGCTCTCGTGCGCCGGGAGCTCTTTGCAGGAGCGAGAGGTCACAAGCGTCATGTCGGCGCCGTTCTCGGCCAGCGCCTCGCACAAGTTGAGCGCCAGCCAGAGGTAGCCGCCGCGATCAACTGGAACGACCATCGCCGCCTTGAGCCGTCGCTCAGGCTGCATCTTCTGCCCTCTCCTTCTCCGGAATCGGGAGGCCGCGGGCTAGCGCCTCGTAGGCGCCGAGCATATGGCGCGCCGTGTCGTCCCAGGAGAAGAGGCGAGCGCGGGCAAGGCCGGCCTCGCGCAATCGGCGGCGCAGCTTGTCGTCCCGTGTCGCGTCAAGAATCGCTGAGCCGATTCCCTCTTCGTCCTCTGGATCGACCAGCAGCGCCGCGTCGCCGACGACCTCCGGCAGCGACGAGCGGCTCGAACACACGACGGGAAGGCCACAGGCCATCGCCTCCAGGGGCGGCGTGCCGAAGCCCTCATAAAGCGACGGGTAGACGAAGGTCGTGGCAGCGTTATAGAGCGCAGGCAGATCGGCGTCATCGACAAAGCCGGTGAGGCGCACGCAATCCGGCATCGCCTCGGCTGTGGCGATTACGTCGTCGCAAAGCCAGCCTCGGCCGCCGGCAAGCACGAGCGGCATGTCGAAGCCGCTTTTCCGCAGGCCTCGACACGCGCCGATAAGCCGCAGCAGGTTCTTGCGCGGCTCCAGCGTCCCCACGTAGAGGAGGAACCGCTCCGGCAGAGCGTACTTCTGCCTTACAGCGCTGAGTGTCCATTCGTCAGACAGCGGTGCGAAGCGGGGCTCCACGGACGGATAGATAACGCGAATCCGTTGCGGATCGAGACGCAGACGCGCCACAAGGTCGCGTTTCGTCTGCTCGGAACTCGCGATGACGGTGCGCAGGCGTCGGGTGCCACGTACGAGCGCCTGGCGATAGAAGACGCGCCCTTTCAGCGGGAACAGGTCAGGCCGGAGAAGCGGGATTATGTCATGTATTGTCGCCAGCGCCTTCGCCGGCTGATAGACGGGCAGCGGCGACTCCAGCAAGTGGACAAGGTCCAGTCGCCTGACAGCCGGCGCCAGATGCAGGCGTGCGATCTCCCACAAGCGTCGCGAAGGGAAGCGCGGCAGCTTCACTTCAACCGTGTGGAAGTTGCGCTCCGGTCGATCGAAGAGATGACGGTTCTGGGGGCTCACAAAGACGAGGTACTCATTGTCGTGATCGAGGCCGGCCAGCGCCCCCAGGAGAGCCTGAGCGTAGGTTTCCCGACCCGTCCGATACGGCAGCAGCCCGGCGACATGCATCCCGATGCGCATTTCGTTACCGTCAGACGGTGGCGTCCTGGGCTGTCGGGCTCTTCGACAAGAGCAGGTCGGAAAACGCAGCCGCCAGGGCTATGATCAGCCAGTAGTAGGCGAAGTAATAGAGATTGTTGAAGCACGCGGAGATTGTCAGCCCGACGACGCAGGCAATGGCGCCTTGGACGTATGGAAGCGACGTGCCCGCCTTCTTCAAAGCTCGCAACAAGCGCCACAGCAACACGCCCATCAGAAGGGCGAACGCCAACAGCCCGCCGATCCCCTGGTCGTGGAGAAGGCCCAGCTCTATGCCAGCGCCAACGACTCCGGACCGGCCGCTATTCGCCGAAGCGGCGACAGTTCGCCCATATTCGGTCGTGATCGCTATGGTCCCGACACCATGCCCGAGAAGAGGGTTCTGCTTGATGACGGCCCAGGCCTGTTGCATCTCTTGAGCGCGCGTCGGCGCCGGGTTCTCTGGCTCGACGATGGCGACCAAGTTCTTGGCGCGAACGCTCACGGTCTGGAGAGCTGTCGGCCAGACGACGGCGAGAGCGACGAGGATGACCGCCAGAGCGGCGAGGATGCTCGTCATTCGCTTGAACAGGGCAGCGAAATCAAGCCCATCACCTCGCTCGCGCAGCTTCAGCCAGCCGAAGACCGCCAGTCCGGCAATCATCCCCAGCCAGGAGGCGCGAACCATTGCCAGAATGCTGGCAGCCAGCAGCAGGAGAACGACCACGCCGACCGCTGGCATCCAGGAGCCGGTCCGCTTGCTGCCCCAGAACGGAAGGATCAGTAGGAAGGCGCCTACGAGGAATGGCGCCAGGAAGTCGGGCTCGCTGAAAGTGCCCGCCGGTCTGGCCTGGTTCAGGATCGACCCGTAAGCGGTGGTGGTCGTCACCTTGTCGTAGAAGCCGGCGGCCTGGACTATCGCCAGCGCCGCTTCCAGCGTACCGGCGATGATGAACATCCAGAAGCAGCGCCGCAGCACGCCGGGCTCGTCGACGAAATTGGCAAGGACGATAATCATGGCGACGAACCACAGTTGCAGCCCGAACAACGAGATGCCATACGACAGATACTGGAAGTGCAGCACGAAAGCCAGCAGGAAGGTCAGCATCAGGAGCGCAAGCGGTTTTGTCAGGCCGCTCGACCGTATGGCCTTTCGCCGCCCCACGGCGAGCTGAAGCGCCCAGCCGGCCAGCGTGAGCAGCCCGATAACCTGCGACGGCTTGATCCTGAAGCCCGCGACATCGACGTAGGTCGTCTCGAGGGGCGCCGTAAGGAACATCAGCATAAGGCCGATTTCCGGCCGTAGGAGGATGACCGCCGCGAGGACGAGTGCCAGCGCCGCCGCGGGAACGTACAACCCGGCGTCTAAACCCGGCGCGAGGAGGCCGTACGCCGCCGCCGTCAGGAAGACGAGTATAAGGGCGGCCAGCGTCGGGCTCAGCTCGGGTAGCCGGCGTCTGAAAGGGTCAGCCCGGGCAGCCAGTTGCGAAAGGGACATTGCAGTCGCTACGGACTCCATTCCAGCAAACGACCCGGAAGGGGGCAGGCGGGGACCTGCGAATCCAAATTACCTTTCGCCGGTTGCCCGGGCAATCGGGGGAAACCCTCATATTGCCGCCGGCTGCGATTGCGCTATACTGCGCCTGACATCGCAGCGAGGGGACGAGCAATGATCGAAGGCGTCGAGCTCAAGGACCTGGTCACGCACAGCGACGAACGCGGCTTCTTTCGCGAGATGGTGCGTGCCACCGACGCGACTGCCGGCGAGGGCTTCGCGCAGGTCAGCCATTCCCTGATGTTCCCCGGCGTGATCAAGGCCTGGCACGTCCATCCGCATCAGGTCGACTGGTGGTACGTGGTGGCCGGCGACCTGAAGGTGGCGCTGTATGACCTGCGGGACGGCTCAGCGACGCGCGGGGAGCTGCAGGAAGTCTTTCTCGGCGACCGCTACCCGGCGCGGCTGCTCAAGATACCGGCGGGCGTCGCCCACGGCTGCAAGGCGATAGGCGGACAGGCGCACCTCGTGTACCTGACGTCCAGCACCTACAACGTCGCGGAAGAGGGGCGTTTGCCGCACGACGACCCGCGCATCGGCTACGACTGGCTGGCCCCACCCCCGATCAGCTAGCTATTGGTCCGGCGCGCCCGCCTTCGAGCCCGCGTACACGTCGTCGTAGTAAACGTCGCCGCCGATCTGCGGCTGAATAGCGGTCGACGAATCGTACCGCGCTTCGAAGAAGATCCGCACCGACGTGATATTCTGCGGCAGGCTGCCCCATTCCTTCTGGAAGTCCTCCCTCACATTGCCGCTGAAGTGCACCCACTGCCCCGTCGCCGGCTCCGACCTGTTGACGAAGATGAACTTCGCGTTGTCGATCCGGAACGGCTCAGTCGAGGCGCCGGCGAGAAGGTAGCGGAGCTGCGTGTTCGTCGTCGTACCCGTCGACGGGTCCTTGGAGAATACGATGACGACGAACTGTAGGTACTGGCTGGGCGTCGCTTTCTGCCAGTTCTCGACGCGGTAATAGCCGGAGACGTACTCCGGCACCTCGTTCGTAGTTATGTCCTGGGCGACGCCGAACACCCAGTCCTGTTCCGGCTGCGGCGGCGGCACGAGAGCGACGTGGAGGCTGTGGGCGCCGGAGTGAGCAAGGACGTCGGTCACGTCGAAATCACGCGACCAGCCGGCCGTCTCCATCGTATGCCAGGGGTCCGCCCCCTGCTCGAAGCCGGGATTCTGCAGGAGATTGCCCGTAGCTTGCGGCGAGGCGCCTGATTTCGGTGAGCCGCCTGATTTGCCGCCGCAGCCGGTCACAACCAACCCGACCAGAACCAGTGCGCACAATCTGGACAACGTCACCGTTTCACCACCGTCGGACCGTCTTAAGAACGCGATAACCAGCATATCACGCGGTCGCAACGATTCGAAAGCAGGGAAACGGAGTTTCGCTAGCTGGCGCGCGCGCTCCAGCCGAGAGATCGGTTTGGTTCCATCCCGACGTCCTTGTCGCGCTTGGCCTCCGCGAGGCCGGCCTCCGCGGCGTCGATCAGTTCGTCGCGAGTGGTGCCGTCTTCGGGATAGGCGACGATGGCGACGCTGGCGGTCACGGGCTCGGGCGGGCCGTCGCCTCCGAAAACCGTCACCTGGCCAATCTGGGCAAGCAACTTGCTCGTCATGGCGACGGCAACGGCGCGATTGCTCTCCGGCAGGATGAGCCCAAACTCATCGCTGCCGTATCGGACGGCGACCTCCGGCTCGGCGAGCGACGTCACCAGCATCATGCCGACGGAGCGCAGCAGCTTGTCGCCCATCGACGGGCCATACCCCTCGTTGAACGCCGTGAACCCGTCGATATCCAGAAGGACAACCGTTAGAGGTCGGTTGTAGCGGTTCGCCCGCACTATCTCCTGCGCCAACGTATCCTTGAAGAAGCGACGGTTGCGCAGCCAGGTCACCTCATCCACCTCGCTGAAGCGGCCCGCTTCCTCCTGGTCCAGGCTTTCCTTGAGGGCCAGCGTGCAATGGCCGGCCAGCAGCTCGAGGATCTCGACGTCGACGTCCTCATGGTCGAACATGAACGTCACCAGGCCGATGGGGTCGCCGTTCATCACCAGCGGGACCATCGCCAGCTTCTTGACGTCCAGGCGCTTCTGTCCGTTCTCGCAGCTCTGGCGCCCCAGCACGTCCTCCGCCAGGTCGCGCACCGACGGCGCAACGACGACCTCGCCCGCTTCCAGGATGATGCGGCGAGTGCTGCGCAGGTACAGCGGGAACTCCAGTTGCGTCATCTCCGCCTCGAAGGCGAGCGCCGCCTGGTCGAGGCGCGCATCATTCGTGCCCTCCAGCGGCTTGGCGTGGAGGACACCGCGTCGCTTGTCCAGCAGGAGCGGATAGACGACCTTGGCGCCGCTGATCTGGGGCGCCCTGTCCAGAAAGAGAGTCAGTATCTCCGTGCTCGTGCCGGCGCTGTGCAGGAGCAGCGCCAGGATGCCCAGATCGCGCAGGCGCTCTACCTGCCGTCGAAGAGCAGCGGCGTCCGGATTCTCGTCCGCTTGCTGGTCCCTCGGATGGCTAATGCCGTGCTCTCCCTTGGGCTTCGGCGACTCCCCGAGCAACCATTTGCTGATTCCCGCCCTTAGCTGACCCTTGCCTTCTTCCTCCAACTGACGCCTCCCCGGATATCAAGACTTGTCTCCAAGCTGCACTAGGAACGTATTCGAATCGTGCAGTACGATCGTGCAGTCCCGTTTCATGACCTTGTGCAGGGCGTTCTCCAGCTCAACCGGCTGGAGCTCGTCCGTACTTTCCAGCGAAATCGAAGCTATTCCGTTCACATAGTTGAGCAGCGCCAAGTTCCGCACCACCGCGATGCTGGTCAGCGCCTGGTGAAGCTGCATCAGCTCGACCGAGTTCTTGCGGTCCTCGACGGTGACGCGATATGCATAGGGTGCCGGCGTGTCGTCAGGCACGAGGGTTATCGGCCTCGGCGCCGGCCGCGGCGGGCCCGCCGGCATCGCCCAGGCGCCTTCCGCCTCTTGCGGCTGCTGCACCCTCTCTCTCAGGTCGGGCTTGCGCCTCATCGCCTCCCGCTCACGGCCGAAGCGCCCGCCGTCGACGGCCTGCGGAATGGCCGTTGGACTTGCCATCTCTGCTTCCACGCCGCCGTCCGGGAATCGAAGAGGAGCGCGCGCTTTTGCGACAGGCGGCGTTTCGGCTGGACGCGGCTGGTCAATGAAGGCGCCCAGAGCCTCCTCCAGGCCGCCCAGGCTGCGCAGGAGGGGCGCCATCTGCTGCAGCGTCGCGCGCAGGAAGCGAATCGACTCCGCGGCCTCGTTGATGCTGCGCTCGACGGAGCGAAGGGCGTCGGTCCAGGCGGCCAGCGCGGGCGCCAGGTCGTCGCCGCGTGCGGGCGAGCCGGCTTCAGACGGCCGCGCGGCGGATACGGTTTCTTCCGAGGCCGCCGGCGCTACCTCCGGAGTTTCTTCCGGCGGCGCCTCGTCCGCCTCGCTATCTGAGCCGTCGCTCAACAGCGCGTCTGTCGTTAAGTCCATTTCCCAACGGGTCATCGCCCGCAGCCTTGCCGCTCGGGCGAAAACGTCTTCCATGTATTGATCGGCATGTCGGGCCAACCTCCGCACGCCGGTCCCGCAGTAGACTACCAGCGATAGCTTCCGGTAACATCGCCTTGAATCCGTGCCCCATCGCGGGAGCAGAAAGGACGCGCCGAAATGAAGGCAGTGGTGTTCAACGAGCATGGGGACATCGACGTCCTCAAGTACATGGACGTGCCGGAGCCGCAGATCTCGCCGAACGAGGTGCTGATCAAGATAAAGGCGTCCGGCTGCAACTATAACGACATCTGGGCGCGCCGCGGCCTGCCGGGCGTGTCGATAGTCATGCCGCACATCTCCGGCAGCGACGCAGCCGGCGAGGTCGTCGACATTGGCAGCGAGGTCAAGAACGTCAAGGTCGGCGACGAAGTCGTCGTCTTCAGTAGCTTCAGTTGTGGGACCTGCGACGCCTGCGCCCGCGGCGAGGTCTTCTTCTGCCGTCAGTTCAAGATCTGGGGCTTCCAGACCGGCCCCCTCGACGGCGCTCACGCCGAATACGCCAAAGTACCCGCCTTCAACGTCGTGCCAAAGCCGAAGAACCTGGGCTGGGAGCAGGCGGCCTCGATGCCGCTCGTGCTCTTCACCGCCTGGCGAATGCTGGTCACGCGGGCGAAGGTGAAGGCCGGCGATTTCGTCCTCATCTGGGGCGGCGCTGGCGGCCTGGGGACCATGGCGGTCCAGATCTGCAAGCTCCATAACGCTCGGGCAATCGCCGTGGCGAACAGCGACGACAAGCTCCAGATCGCCAGCGAGCTCGGCGCCGCATACGTGATCAATCGCAGCAAGCAAGACGTGAACGAAGAGGTGCGCAAGATCACCGAACGCCGCGGCGTCGACATCGCCTTCGAGCACGTGGGCGAAGCGACGTGGGAGACGAGCGTCCGTTCCCTCAAGTGGGGCGGAACGCTCGTGACCTGCGGCGCCACCAGCGGCTACGACGCCAAGACCGACATCCGCCTGCTCTGGAACAAGCAACTCAACTTCCTCGGCTCGCACATGGCGAACAAGGCGGAGTTCCTCGATGCCTGGCGCTGGGTGGAGAGCGGCGACATCAAGCCGGCGGTCTTCATCGCCCTGCCGCTTCAGGAGGCGGGCCTGGCGCAGAAAACGATTGAAGAGGGGCGCGTGATCGGCAAAGTCGTCTTGACGCGCTGATCAGGCGTTCCGCGAGCGGCCTAGCGTCCACCAAGACCCGCCAAAGTCGAAGCCTTATCGGCCCTGCTTCTTCAGCTTGATGCAGTCATCGCAAAGCCGATACCCTCCGTTGCCAGCAAGCCGCTCGTCCGGCGGGATATCCCGCCCCGAAGGGCAAGCGGTGTTGTTGTGGTGAACTCGATCCGCTGGCGGCTTATTGATCTCTTTGACCGAATGGAACCGTGGCACAACGGGCATAGTAACTCCACCTTTCAGGACTTCTCTTCGGCCGTCCCGCGGTCGATTTCGGCGGCGACGGCGCCCACCCGAACTTCGAGCCCCGCTGCCAGGTCGCGAGTGCTAATGATGCCGACGATTCGGTCCGGCGCCTCGCGTTCCACGACCGGAAGCCGCGAGATTCCCGACTTGGTCATCCGCAGAAGCGCCGTGTACAGGCTGTCGGAGGGATAGGCGATGATAGGGTCGTGGCTCATTGCCTCTCTCACCCTCAGGAATCCCTGATGGCGGGCGCGCAAAGCGTCGCTGGACGTGAACATGCCCACTAACCGCCCGTCCTCAACTACCGGAAGGCCCCGCCTGTCGTTATGGTAGATGCGCTCCTCCGCTTCGATGATCGATTCCTCCGGTGACGCCGTGATGACGTCTGTCCGCATCGCTTCGGCTACGGTAATCGTTTGAACGAGCGGGATCCCATATTCACCTTTGTGCGCGGGCGAATCGGCGCGCGTCCTCACCTGATTCTCATAGATTCTGATGTTGCCCGACACGAGATAAGCGATGGTCACGGCCAGCATCGCCGGCACGATCATCGAGAATTCGTTCGTCATCTCGGCCACCATCAGGATCACCGCGATGGGCGCCTTGGCAACGCCGCCAAAGAGCGCCATCATGCCGACGATGACGAACGGCCCCGATTCGGGCGGCATCCAGGCCACGTGACCGTGCAGCAGTCCCCACATACCGCCGCCCAACATGGCGCCAATTACCAGTCCCGGTGCGAAAACGCCGCCGCTGCCGCCCGAGCCGACACTTAGCGAGGTGGCCAGAATCTTGAGCACTACCAGCGCGAGCATGGTTCCAACCGCCAGTTGGGCGGTGTTTCCGTCAATTGCAAGCTGTATCCAGCCGTATCCCATGGAGAGCACCTGCGGAAACGCCAGCGCGATCAGCCCTACGCCGAGACCGCCGATGGCCGGCTTGAAATGTGGCGGAATGCGAATTCGGCGAAACGCGTCGCGAGTGCCATAGAACACCTTCGCGTAGGCAATCCCGCCGAGACCGGCAAGGATTCCCAGCACCGCATACCAGACCAGCGACGACGGCTGGTCGAACTGGAAGGCGATCCCGTTGCCGAAGACCGGCGTCCACCCCGACCACGCGCCGAAGATGCTATAGCCGATGACCGACGCGATGAATCCGGGGACAAGCGCCTCCACCTCGAAGTCGCGGATATACAGGATCTCCGCGCTCAGGACTGCGCCGCCGAGGGGCGCCTTGAAGATGGCGCCAATGCCGGCCCCGACGCCGGCTGCGACGGCGATGCGTCGGTCCTGCGGAGATAAGCGGAAGACGTCTCCCAGCCAGGAGCCGAAACCGGCGGCTATCTGGGCGGTGGGCCCCTCTCGTCCAGCGCTGCCACCGGAGCCGATAGTGATCGCGGAGGCGACGAGTTTGATCGGCGGGATGCGGGCGCGGATCCTGCCGCCCCGCTCGTGGAAGGCTTCGATGGCGGCATCAGTGCCGTGGCCTTCGGCTTCCGGCGCCAGCGAAAACACGATGATGCCGGCCAACAGCCCGCCCAACGTTGTCACGACCGGGATCAGCCAGCGGCGACTCGCCGCGGTGACGATCGGATTTCCCTCTCCCAATGGCAGCGGCGGTGTCAGGCCGACGATCCCGCCCAGGAACAGCTTTGTCGACCACTGGATGGCCGAGAAGAATGCGATAGCTCCAAGGCCGGCGACAACGCCGATAAGGACCCCGAGGATCACCCATTTACGCAGGTAGCCCGCGAGCACCCAGGCCCGCCAATCTCGTTGGCCGCCGAGAAGCCGTGATCGTAGAAGATTCATCCTTGCTGTCATGGCGTTGGTTCCAGGAATCCTTTAAGGAGGACGCTCTCTTCGAGCGCCGTCCTGCGCTCTTCGCGGGAACTGTCCAGACCGCGCACGAGGCCTGCGGACAGCACCGCCGCTCCCAGCAGAGCCGCCTTCACGTCGAGGTCGTGGTTGGCTCCTGCCTCGGCCAGCAACGGCCGCAAAAGCGACTGCTGCCAGGCGAGAATCGCCGACGCGTCCTGCTGGAAGTCGCGGTTCACCCCGAACAGAGCGCTTGTATAGCAGCGAAACAGTTCTGGCGCCTCGTCGGCCAGCGCTAGCTGGCTCCGGATCAAGCGCTGGAGACCCTCGACCGGGTCCGAAGCCGCAGCTCCTCCAAGCCAAATCTCCGCCAAACGTCTATGCAACTCCCCCAGGACCGCGCGGAACAGCGCCGCCTTGCTCTCGAAATAGAGGTAAACCGTCCCTTTGGCAACCCCCGCCCGCTCGGCAATCGTATCTACGGCGGCCCGCTCAAAGCCAACGCGAGCAAACTCCTCGGCTGCCGTCTCCAGGAGGCGCTGGTGCTTGGTTGGGTCGGTGCCGGTGACGCGGGTGGGTGACTGGTCAGTCATGTTCCAATTATAGCGCTAACCTACTATACAGGGCAAACGAACATCCGGTGCGCAGGACCGTCGTGTCTTCGGGGGCCAACCGCTCTTCCTTGAATCAAGCCGCCCGTCGAGACCAGGACGTTCTAGACGCCGGCGCTTATCTCGTCGAGCGCCGCGACCCCCTCGGGCGAGAGGTGCAGGTCGACCGCCGGCAGGATCGCCGCGAGTTGCTCCTCGCTGTTGGCGCCTAAGATAGGCGACGTTATCACGGGCTTGGCAAGCAGCCACGCCACGGCCACCGCCGCCAGCGTCGTCTCACGCGCCCGCGCGATCACTTCCAACGCCTCGATGACCCGCCAGCCGGCCTCGTTCTCGTAGCGCCGCGTCTGATAGGTCCGAGCGCTTTTCGGCTGCGGGCGGTCTGGGCGGTACTTGCCGGTAAGGAAGCCGCCGGCCAACGGACTATAAGGGATGACGGCGATTCTCTCGCGCAGGCAGAGGGCGGCGAGGGCGTCCTCGAACTCATGCCGGTTCACGAGGCTGTAGTTCGGCTGCAGAGAGATGTAGCGGGCCAGCGATCTCTCACCCGCAACGGCCAGCGCCTCCTCTAACTGCGGCGCCGTGTAGTTCGAAGCGCCGATGTAGCGCACCTTCCCCGACTGAATGAGGTCGTCGAAGGCGCGCAGCGTCTCCTCGATGGGCGTCTCCAGGTCGGGTGCGTGCGACTGGTAGAGGTCAATCGTCTCGATTTGCAGGCGGCTCAAGCTCTTCTCGACGGCCTGTACGATGTGGTTGCGACCAAGGCCCTTGCCGTCGGGCCCGTCCCAAACCGGCATGGCGACCTTCGTCGCGATGACCAGCTTGTCGCGGTTGCCGCGCTTCTTCAGCCAGCGGCCGATGATGCTTTCCGCGACGCCGCCCGGGTTGCCCTGAGCCCAGCGGCTGTAGACGTCCGCGGTGTCGATGAAGTTGCCGCCGGCAGCGACGAACGCGTCCATGACCTCGATCGCCGCGGCTTCGTCGGCGGTCCAGCCGAACTGCATCGTCCCCAGGCAGAGGGCCGAGACCTCAAGGTCGGTGACGCCGAACTTTCGTCGCTCCATAGGCTCATTCTATCAGAACAACGTAGGGTGTGGGCGATGGGATGATGGCAGAGCGCGACGCTATTCGCCGCCGACGTCGTCGTCTTCCACTTCAGCCGCTTTGCCCGTCAGCACGCCGAGCCGGACAGCGCCCACCTTTCGGTAGACGTCCTTCGGCTCCCGCGGGACGCCGTCGACGGTCAGCAGCGCGTCGACGCCGATGCCGAAGAGACGCTCGTTCTCCTCCAGGTAGGGACGGATCAGCAGCCAATCGTCGTCCGACAGCGGACCGAGCTCGCCGCCGTTTAGCTGCGACTCGTCGACCTGCCCCTTCGGGTCACGCACGTAAATGGCGCCGCCTGAAGCGAGAGAGAAGAGGTTGCCGCCGGGATACGGCGCGGGCTGCGGCACCAGGTTCTGACGCTCGTCGAACTCCATGCCGTTGATGATGGCGAAGCCGCCGCCGTTTAGCGGGTCGCCGGCCATGAACGACTCCGCGAGGAAATCGAGGCAGGTGCCGTTGATGACGACGCGCGGCCTCCCGACAGCGTTGATCAGCGGCCGTCCTGCCGCGTTGCCAAGCACGTACACCTCGCCCCCCTTGGCACCGTAGAGGAACGTCTGGCCGACGTCGCCGTGAACGACGAGCTTGCCGCGGTTCATGATCTGCCCGAGTTGGTCCTGCCCGTTGCCGTGCACGAAGATCGAGAGGCCGTCGACGCCGGAGGCCAGGTAGTCGCCGGAGCTGCCGTACACGTCGATGCGGACGTCCTGCGTTTCGGCTCCCAGGCCGCAGCCGGCGAAGCGTTGTCCTCGGTAGCCGTGGCAGATGAAGCGGCGCCATCCCATTTCATAGGCACGCCGCACCAGTACAGCGTCGCAGTCGTCGCCCTCCGGCGGGAAGCCTTCGGCGTTGACGATAAGCGTTTCCTCCCCCGGCTGCGGCGGCGCCAGCAGCTCGCGCGTCAGCCAGCCGATCTTGCGATAGGCAGTCTTGTTGGCGGCTCCGAACGGCTGCGCGGCCTCGAACAGCGCCGTGAGCGCCTCTTCGACGACGCGTAGCACCGAGCTTCGGCGCTTGTCTCCCGTGTCGTAGCGGCGGTCGCGCAGCAGCGTGAGCGCCTCGATGGCTGTTGCGGCGGCGCCTTCGCCTTCCGCCGCCTCTTCGATGAGGGCGTCGCAGAAGGAGCGCAGGCCGTCCGGTTGCCAGGTGGGAAGCGCTTCCGAGGCATACTCGTAGAGCGCGGCCGCGTCGTCGCGGGCAAGGTAGTCCCTGATGGCTTCGCGGACCGACGGTGCGGCCTTTTCCGGCGCCGGGACGTCGCAGCGGACGGAAGCGCTGCCAGCGGTCACCGGCCGGCCGAACTTGTCGGTGCAGGTGAGCGTCTTGTGGCCGTTCCCCTCGACGTTGAAGAGAAAAGCGCCGCCGTCGGTGTGACTGCCGCCGCGTGCGTTCCAATACTTGTCAGCGACGGGGCAGAAGCGGGCGTCTTCGGCGGCCAGGCTGTGCAGCGTGGCGTCGATGGCCTGCTTCTCCGAGCAAATGAGCCCGATCTGGACGTCGCCGTCGCCGAGGGCGAAGACCTGGGGCCGCAGCATCGCCGTGTCGGTGATGCCCAGGAGCTGATAGCGCCCTTCGTCCGGCAGGCTGCGGGCGATGATAAAGAACCAGGGACCGTCGGGCGAGCCGTGGATGTGGGCGGCCTGCAGGCGGCGATATAGAAGCTGCTTCTCCTCCGGAAGCTGGTCGAAGTCGCGCTCCGTCGTCGGGGCCAGCGCCTCGATGACGTACTCCAGCGGGTACTTATAGACGCGCGACCACAGGTCAAACAGCAGCGCCGAGACTTCGGTGTCCGTAAGGAACTGCGGCCGAATGTTGCGCTGCAGCAAATACTCGGCGACCGAGTGATAGTTGGCGAAGTCGCCGTTATGTACCAGCGCCTCGTTCAGGCCGACGAACGGGTGCGCGCCGCCCGGATGCCACACGCGCCCCTTAGTCGGGTAGCGCTGGTGGGCGATCCACACGTGCGCCCGAAAGTCCTCCAGGCGATAGTACTGGACGATCTGCTCGGCGTAGCCGACAATCTTGAACACGACCAGGTTCCGCCCGTGCGAGAGGACGAACGCCCGCTGCTCTCCGAGCGAGGCGTAGAACTTCTCGTTCAGGCGGACGGAGTTGCGATAGACGAACTCGTCCTCCACGTCGCGCGAGGGCAGGTCGGCCAGGCCCTGGCGCTCGGCAAACTCGGTCAGGACGCCCGGCTTGACGCGGGCCAGGTAGCGCTGGACGTCCGGCGGCTTTATCTCCATCCCCGGCACGTCGCGGTAGTCGTCGACCGTCTGCATATGCGACGAGAGGGCGACGTCGAAATAGGGCGCGATGCAAGCCTCTTCGACCTCACCGCGCGCCTTGGGATCGAGAAGGGCGACCTGGAGCAGGTAATGCGAGTTGAGCACGTCCTGCGTAACGCCCACGTCCTCCGCCACCAGCCCCGCCGCCGCGATGCCGCCGCCCTTGCCGTTGCCGCGGTTGTGCATCTGGACAGACGGCTCGTAGATGTGCTGCCCGCGGATCGGGATCGAGCAGGCGAAGCCCGTTACGCCGCAGCCGCCCTCGTCGGCGGCGCGACGCTCCACCGTGCGGGGCTTCCCTTCCAGAAGCTCCGCCCGCGACTCGATGATCCTGTCGGCGGCGTCAGTCATCGCGGTCGTCCTCTCCCCAGCGGACGCGACGCAGGCAGTCGTGGCGACCGCGCAGTTCGGAGACGCTTCTCATGCCGAGGCGGGCCACCACGTCGACCATCCGCTCACGCCAGGCCGAATAGAGGTTAATGAGGCGCTGGGTCGCCCAGTCTATCTGCACTTGCTGCATCAGCTCTCGGTCGGTTGTGGCGATGCCGCGGGCGCAGCCGCGACCGCTCTCGCAGTTGCCGCAGCGGATGCAGCCAAGCGCGACGAGTTCCGATGTAGCGATGACCGCGCCGTCCGCTCCGAGCGCGATCGCCTTCAGCACGTCGTCCGCCGTCCGAATGCCGCCGCTGGCGATGAGGACGACCTCGTCCCGCACGCCCTCCTCGACGAGGAAGCGGTGAACCTTCGGGATGGCGTACTCGACCGGCATGGCGATGTTCTTCTTGGCGATGTCGGGTGCTGCGCCGGTCCCGCCGTAGCTGCCATCGATGTGGATGATGTGAGCGCCGGCGTGATAGCTGCCGACCGCGACCATGTCGACGTCGGTTGGCGTCGAGACCTTCACGGCCATCAGAGCACGCGCGTTGATCTCCTTGATCCAGTCGAGGTGCTTCTTGTGGTCCTCGACCGAATAGACGCTGTGGAACGGGAACGGCGAGAACAGCGCGTTGCCGGCGACGGCCTGCCGCATCCGGGCCACGTCCGCCGTGTTCTTGTCGCCAAGAAGGTGGCCGCCCAGGCCGGGCTTGGCGCCCTGCGCGTACTTGAACTCGACGATGCGGACTCGCTGGATCGTCTCTTCGCGCACGCCGAAGAGCCCCGTCGCCACCTGCGTGATGACGTGGTGATCGTAAGGCTGCAGGCGTTCCGGGTAGCCACCCTCGCCGGTGCAGGTGAACGTGTTCCAGGCCACGGCGGCGCGGGCCCGCGCAACCATGACGTGAATGCTTACGGCGCCGAAAGACATGCCGCCGCCGTAGAACGGCAGATCGATGCTGATCTTTGGGCGGCCGTCGTTGCGATGGTTCAGCTCCAGGCTCGTGTCGACCTCGTCGGGCGAGACCAGAGCCGTCACTTGCGGGAAGCGGAAGCGGAGGGCATCGAAGCCGCCGCCTGAAGCGCCGTGCCGGAACTCCAGGTCGCCAACGTCGGCCACGTGGCCGGTCTCCGCCTGCCGCCAGGTCGCGAGGAGGAGGTCCGACGTCCAGCGCGGATCGCCGATGGCGTCGGCGGTCGGGTTCGGACCAACGGAGAGCGCCTTGTTGGGGCAATGCTCAACGCAATAGTGGTCCGTCTCGGCGCACTTCGGGCCGATGCAGAGGAAATCGCGCGGACGCAGCGGCCGATTATAGCCGTCGGGTTTGACGTGGACGCCGTAAGGGCATATCTCGACGCAGACGGCGCAGCCCTTGCAATCGGCGCTGCGTCGCACCTTGAAGCGACCTATCGGATTCCGATAGCGGTCGGGCGCCGGCTGAACGACGCGTTCAACGTCGATTAGCGCGGGGCCGTTGGGGCGGTCGACGCCGGGCGCCAGGACAGGGTCAATAACCGATGTCACCGAAAGCCTCCCTATCCAGGTCTTCCAGGAACATCGCCCGGCCGGTCTCGCCGCGCAGACGGCGGACTTCGCGGATGCCCATCGCGCCGAGCACCTCGATTAGCTGCGAGTGCCAGGCGCCCATAAGGTTCACCATGCGCTGAGCGGCGTAGTCGGCTTCGACCTGCTGGATCTTCACCGGGCAGTTCGCGTCGTGGTCGCCCTCGTCGCAGACCTGGCAACCCAGGGCCACGAGCAGGGGCGCCCCCACGGCCACCAGGTCGGCGCCGCAGATTATCGCCTTTGCCATGTGCTCCGGCAGCGCGATGCCGCCGCTGACGATGATTGTCATCTCGTCGCGAATGCCCTCCTGCACCAAACGGCCGTGCGCCTCGCGGAGGGCGTCGCGCATATAGCGCGGCTCCTCGGTCTCGACCTCACGACTGAGCTCGTCGGCGCAGAGGTGGACAACGCGGACGCCGGCCTGGTGCAGTTGCAGCAGCCGTTCCCCGGCGTCGCGGCTGAAAGGCGCTCGGACGGCGACAACGAGACGCGAATTCGCCTCACGCGCCTGCCCGACGAGCTCGCCGACGCCATCGCAATCGCTGATCTCGACGAAGCGGGCGCGACGCAGCAGCTCGCCTCGAGAGCGCACCTCTTCGCCTTCCAGGAGCGGTGCCAGGTGATCGAGATCGTCGGCGTCGTCGATCTGCGAGGCGCGGGCAACGTTGAGCGTTCCCAGCGTTCCGGCGGCGCTCGTCCTGGCGGCCAGAAGGTTCTCGCCGTCGCGTCCCCAGGGCGGGACGTCGAGGATGAGCGGCAGCGGCAGCTCGATGATTTGCTCTTCGCTCTCGGAGCCGCCGTTCGCTTCGAAGCGCACCCGCAGCGGCTTCGGGCCGATGTCGACGGACGTGCTGATGTACTCGCGGCCGTGAATGCCGTCGCGTGTTGGGCGGACGATCTCCGACATGTCAGTCCACATAGAGTCGAAGCCGGGACCGCAGAAGGCGCCACGATAGCCCGCGCCGGAAACAGGGATGCGGCCCGTGTCGGCCTGGTCCCAGGTGGTCAGGATCATCTTGCGGCTCCAGTAGCGGCCGCCGAGCGTCAGGTAATAGGGATTGACGGACAGGGCAAGAATACCCTTGGTGCAGTTCTGGACGCAGGACAGGCAGGCACGGCAGTCGAAGGCCGGCTCCAGGGACGCCAGCGGGTCGAGGTCGTGGGCGCGCTCCAGGGGCCAGATGCCGCTGACGCAGGCGTTCTTAACGCAGTTACGGCAGCGGGCGCAGTCTTCTCGCCAGTCGACAATGCTGTACTTGCCGATCCGGGGGAAACGCGCCGCGATTGGCGCTACCGGGACGTGGTAGCGTTCCGGCAAGACTTTCTCCTGCTTTCTGACTGCTGCCTGGCCCAGCGGCAAGCGGCCACCGGTTGCCGCCTGCCAACGTTTTGAACAAAGCTAGCATACCGTTTGCACCGGCCCGCTGTCAAGGCAAAAGGCGGCTCGCTATGCCGCCCCCAGTCGACTTGAGGCGCCAAAACGGACTCTGTACTATGATGTCCCTGCATTCGTAATTGCGCAACAGGAGGAGAGAAATGCGAGATGCGGTAATCTGCAGCCCCGTGCGTACCCCCGTCGGTCGCTACGGCGGCGCTCTGAAGGACATCGACCCGGAGACGCTGGCGGCGCTGGTCGTCGAAGAGGTGCTGGCGCGGACGAAGATCGACCCGGCGGTGATCGGCGACAGCGTCTTCGGCCACAGCTATCCCAACGGTGAGACGCCGGCCATGGGACGCCTCGCCGTGCTGCACGCAGGCCTTCCCGTCGAAGTGCCGGGCTTCCAGCTCGACAGGCGCTGCGGCTCCGGCCTGCTCGCGGTCTGCCTCGCGGCTATGGAGGTGCAAACTGGCGTCGCCGACGTCGTGCTTGCCGGCGGCGTGGAGAGCATGAGCCAGGCGGAGTTCTACATCACCGGCATTCGCTTCGGGCCCAATCGCGGCCATCAGCAGCTCCTCGACCGGCTGGACAGGGGCCGCGTGACCGCCGGTACTTTCCGCTATCCGGTGGACGGCGGGATGATCGAGACGGCGGAGAACCTGCGCAAGCAGTACAACATCCCCCGCCAGGAGCAGGACGAGTATGCCCTGCGCTCGCATCAGCGGGCCTGCGCCGCCTGGGACGCGGGACGCTTCGACGCCGAGACGGTGCCGGTGTCGGTACCGCAGCGGAGGGGCGACCCGGTGCTCTTCGCCCGCGACGAGCACCCCCGCGCGGACACTACGCTGGAGAAGCTGGCGTCGCTGCGGCCCATCCGCCTCAAGTTCGACCCGGAGTCGACGGTAACGGCCGGCAACGCCAGCGGCGAGAACGACGCGGCGGCGGCCTGCCTCGTCACGACGCCGGAGAAGGCCGCGGAGCTGGGCCTCAAGCCGATGGCGAAGCTCCTGTCCTGGGCGTCGGCCGGCGTACACCCGGCGTACATGGGCATCGGTCCGGTGCCAGCCTCCAAGAAGGCGCTGGCGCACGCCGGGCTGGAGCTGAAGGACATGGACCTCATCGAGCTGAACGAGGCGTTCGCCGCCCAGGTGCTCGCGGTAACGCGCGAGTGGGGCTTCACGGAGCGCGACTTCGACCGCACGAATGTGAACGGCTCCGGCATTTCCATCGGCCACCCCATCGCGGCGACCGGCGTGCGGATAACCGCTACGCTGCTCTACGAGATGGAGCGCCGCGGCGCTCGATACGGCCTGGAGACGATGTGCTGCGGCGGCGGCCAGGGAATGGCGGCGGTCTTCGAAAGAACACCGTAGGGATTTCAATTCGACGCGACGATGACAGCGTGTAGGGGCGCATCGCGATGCGCCCCTATTTGATCGCACCTGCCAGCCCCTTGCATCCCCCCGACGTGCGATAATGAGCACGGAAGGAACAAGGGATGGCTCAACCCCTGATTGCTCTCGTCGGCGGCGACGAGTTTCGACCCCCGGACGACGATCTCGACAGGTACCTGCTCGAGCGGCTGGGACGCGATGTCCCGCGCGTCGCCATACTGCCCACCGCCGCCCGCGATGCCCCCCGACTTGCCGCAGAGCACGGCGTCCGTCACTTCCAGACCCTCGGTGCCGACGCAATCGCCGTCATGGCCGTCGACAAGCGGTCCGCTGACGACGAGCGGCTGGTGGCGGAGCTGGACGGCGTCGATCTCGCTTACCTGGCCGGCGGCGACCCGCTCTTTCTCCTCGAGACGCTGCGCGATTCCCTCCTCTGGCGGCGCCTGACGAGCGCCCTGCCCGAAGGGTGCGCCATTGCCGGCTCCAGCGCCGGCGCCATGGTACTCGGCCAGACGATGGGCTACCAGGGGAAGTGGACAGAGGCATTAGGCCTGCTGCCGGGCATCTGCGCCCTGCCGCATTTCCAGGAATGGGGCCGCGAGGCGCTGCCCAGGCTCGAGAAGCGGTCAAGCGAACGGGGGCTGACGCTGCTCGGCATCGACGGCGCGACCGGCTGCGTCGGCCGGGGCCGCGACTGGGAAGTGAGGGGGCCCGGCGTCGTGACGGTCATACGAGGTGGCGCGTCGCGCGTCTTCCGCAGCGGCGAGCACATCACCCTCGGCGACGCCTAGAGGTCGTAGGGAGTCTCCGGGTCCACCACCGTCACCTTCCGCCCCAGCTCCTCGTGGACGACGCCCGCCAGCGTGTCGAGCGACTTCGGCTCGCCGTGTACTAGCAGCACCTGCGCGTTGCCGCTCGTGCGCAGCCAGTCGACGATGCCGCGCTGGTCGGCGTGCGCGCTCAGGCCGTTTATCGTGTACACGCGGGCGCGCACCGCCACTTCCTCGCCGAATATCTTCACCGAATGCGCGCCGTCGACGATGGCCCGCCCCGGCGTGCCGATGGCCTGGTAGCCGACGAAGATGACCGAGCAGTCCGGTCGCCAGAGGTTGTGGCGCAGATGGTGGATGATTCGCCCGCCGTTCGCCATCCCGCTGCCGGCGACGATGATGCTCCCCGACTGAAAGCGATTGATTGCCCGCGAGTCCTCGGCGCTGGGCGTGAACTCCACGCCCGGGAACTCGAAGGGGTCTTCTCCCCGGCCCAGTCCGGTCAGGAGTTCCGGGTTGAGCGCCCGCAGGTGCCGCTCATAGGCCTCGGTGATGCTTATCGCCAGCGGGCTGTCGAGGAAGATGCGGCCATTGGGGCCGATCTCGCCAGCGTCCCACATCTGGTGCAGGTAGAACAACACGTCCTGCGACCGCTCCAGGGCGAAGGACGGGATTACCACGTTTCCGCCGCGCTCCATCGACTGCTTGACGGCGGCGATGAACTCCAGCCGCGACTCCTCAACCGGGCGGTGCAAACGATCGCCGTAGGTGGCCTCGCTGACGACGGCGTCGCAGGGACCACACTGCGCCGGGTCGGGCATGACCTCACGGCCGCGATAGCCCAGGTCGCCACTGAAAATCACGCACTTCGAGCTGCCGTTGCGTCGCTCCTCGATCTCGGCGAAGGCCGAGCCGAGGATGTGGCCGGCGTTGTGCAGCGTCAGCGTCAGGCCGTCGCCGAGGGATAACAGCGTCTCGTAGGCCACCGGCGGCGCGAACTTGTCGACGGCGAGCAGCGCATCATCGACAGCGTAGGGTGGCGGCGGAATCTCCTGTCCCTGGCGCGCCGCTCTTCGCCGCCTGGCGCCGTACTCCTCGTACATCACGTGAGCCGCGTCCATCAGGATCAGACGCCCTATCTCCCGCGATTCCGTCGTCGCGTAGATGGGTCCGTGAAAGCCCGCCTTCACCAGCAGCGGCAGGCGGCCGATGTGGTCCAGGTGACAATGCGTCAGCACCACAGCGTCGATGCTGCGCGGGTCGAACGTGAACGGCTCAGCGCTGCGAGCGTAGGAGTGGTCGCCGCCCTGGAACTGACCGCAGTCGATGAGGATGCGCTTTCCGCCCGCCTCGAGCAGATGGCAGGAGCCGGTTACTTCACGCGCCGCGCCGTGAGAAGTCAGTCGCATCTTTCAGTCTTCCTTTCAGCTCGAGACCCTGGTGCGCCCCTTAGAGCGCTGCCACTGGTCGATTTTCGCAACCACGCCTGCGGGGTCATCGGCAAGCGACAGAAAGTCGAGGTCCGCCGCGTCGATGTACCCGCGCGCCAGCGTGTTCTGCCTCAGCCACTCCACGATGCCCTCCCAGTAGTCTTTGCACATGAGGAAGACGGGAAAGGAGCGTATCTTTCGGGTATGGATCAGGGTGATCGTCTCGAACAGCTCGTCGAGGGTGCCGAAGCCGCCGGGCATCAGCACGAAGGCAGTCGCGTACTTCACGAGCATGACCTTGCGCACAAAGAAGTGATGGAAGTCGAGGGTGATGGTGTGGTACTCGTTCGAAGGCTGTTCCTTCGGCAGAGCGATGGTCAGCCCCACCGAGACGCCGCCCGCCTCGAAGGCGCCCTTGTTCGCCGCTTCCATTATCCCCGGACCGCCGCCCGTAATGACCGCGTACCCGGCTTCCGCCAGTCGACGTCCCAGGTCCTCCGCCAGCACGAACAACGGGTCGCCGCGAGGTATTCGCGCCGATCCGTAGACCGTGACGGCGGGCGTGAGGCCGGCAAGCGTGTCGAAGCCTTCGATGAACTCGCTCATAATGCGAAACATCCGCCAAGCTTCTTCCTTGCGGAGCTCGTTGATTATGTACTTATCGCCCTGGGTCATTTGTTTCTCCGCAGGTATCATCGACAGAGGCCGCGAATACAGTAGCACGGCGACAGGGCAGAATCCAACATGGTCGGACCGCTGCGTGGGCCGGGCGGTGCGCGTGGTCGACGTCTAGGTGCTCGACCCCTGCTGCCGGAGCAGCACCTCCTCCTGGCATTCGAAGACGCCCGTAGCGTACACCGCCGCCAGGCACTTGTTGTCGCGGATGCACTTCGCTCGCGCGGTGTCGCCGCGCTGCCAGCGGGCGATGAGATCGGGCTCGCGGATGAGCGGTCGCGCGAAGGATATCAGGTCGGCGTCGCCGCTTGCGACGATGTCTTCCGCCGTCGCCAGCTCACGGATGCCGCCGACGACCGCGACGGGGATATCGACCGCCCGTTTCGCCGCCGCGCTCTCGACGCGGAAGAAGAGGCTTTCCTCGTCCTCGGGCCGCTCTGTACGGACCCCGACCGCTCCTTGCCCGGCGCTTATCTCCACCGCCGACAGCCCTTCGCCTTCCATCGCCTTCAACGCGTCGAGTCCCTCGGCAAGAGTGAGGCCGCCCTCGCCCTCCACCAGCCCGAGCTTCGCCCAGACGGGAAAGTCGTCGCCGACGGCCTTGCGAACGGCCCGCAGCACCTCGATGTGGAAGCGGCGTCGTTTCTCCGGCGAGCCGCCCCACTCGTCCGTGCGATGATTCGCCAGCGGCGAGAGGAACTGGCTGCCCAGGTAGCCGTGGGCAAAATGAAGCTGAACGACGTCGAAGCCGGCCGTCTGCGCCCGACGTGCCGCGGAGGCAAAGTCGCCAATCGTCGCCTCGATCTCGCCAACCGTCATCGCGCGGTGCGCTATCGGGAAGCCCTCGATCTGCGACGGCGCTAGCCCGACGCCCGCTTGTCCCTTGATGAGGACCCGGTTGTTCCCCGCGTGGGCGATCTGCGCGCCGATCCGGGCGCCGCCGTCGTGGGCCGCCTTCACCAGGCGTCGCAGCCCGTCGATATGGCGGTCTTCGGCGATGCCGTACTGCCCGCCGGCGGCCCGTCCCTGCTCTGAAATGTAGGCGTAGCCGGTCATGATCAGGCCGACGCCGCCGCGCGCCAGGTCGTCGAAGATTCGGACGGAGACGTCTGTCACATCACCGCCGTCGGTTGCGCTGGCGTCCCACGTAGCGGAGCGCATGAAGCGATTGCGCAGCCGGATGCCGCCGATGACGGAGGGATCGAATAGGGAGTTCATATCGTCGCCTTTCTGTTGTTCAATGCATTCTCATGTTGGATCGAGGCAGGCGGCAGGGTCAAGAGACGGCGGCCCGCAAGCGACGGCGGTGCTATACTGAGAGCACTCCCTTGAACACAAAAGCACTTGCCATACTAGTCGCGCTCGGCGTCGTCTGGGGCGCCTCTTTCCTCTTCATCAAGGTGATCGTCGAGGAGACGGCGCCGCTCACCCTTGTCGCCGGCCGCCTCACGTTCGGTGCGATCCCCCTCCTGCTGGTCGTCGCGATCCGGCGGCCCAAGATTGTCGCGCCCCGAACAATCCTGCCGAAGGCGCTCGTGACCGCCGTCTTCGCGACCTCGCTGCCGTTCTTCCTCATCGCCAGCGGCGAACAGCACATCGCCAGCGGCGTCGCGGCGGTCCTGAACTCGACGATGCCGCTCTGGACAGCCGTTTTCACCGCGTTCTTCCTCCCACACGAGCGCCTGGGGCGGAGCGCGCTGTGGGGGCTGGCGCTCGGCTTCGGCGGCGTGCTCGTCCTCAGCAGCCCGGACCTCCGGCACCTGACCGACAGCAGCTTCCTCGGCCAGTTGGCGGTCCTGACGGCGGCGCTATCCTACGGCTCGGCGCTGGTCTTCGCCCGCAAGACGCTCGCCCGCGAGGACCCGGTGCTCGTGGCGACGCTGCAGGTTGCGCTGGGCGCGCTCATCGTCTGGCCGCTGGCGTTCGCCGTCGCCGGCGGAAGCCCGAACCTCGACGTCGGCCTGAAGGCGTGGCTGGCCTGGCTGACGCTGGGCGTCCTGGGAACGGGATTCGCCTACATCGCCTACTACTGGCTGATGGTGAACATCGGCGTGCTCGTCTCCGCTGTCACCTACTTCCCGCCGGTCATCGGGCTTCTGCTGGGATGGCTCGTCCTCGGCGAGTCACTGGGCGTGAACGTCCTTGCCGGCGCGGCGTTGATCATCCTCGGCGTGGCGGTGTTGAGCGGCAGGCTCGAAGTGGCGCTGCGGGCGCTCGTCGGAGGCGGTCGGAACCAGGCCACGGCAGACTGACGCCGGCAATCGACGTTGTAATTCGCCTGACCGCGCCGTAAGATGGGCCCATCGGCCGGACTCGACTCAAGGAGGAGAAAGATGGACGGTCAGCAGGCCACCTACTCGGTCGCGCCGCAAGCCCCAACCCGTAATCGCCTGACGGTCGGCTTCCGCATCATCCTGGCGATACCGCACGTCCTGATCGTCGGTGACGTCGGCCGGACGGGTGTCCTAGGAGCGGTCGCGTCGATCTCCGCGGTAATCAACTGGTTCATCATCGTCTTCACCGGCAAGGCGAACAAGGACCTGATCGGCCTTCAGCAGTTCTTCCTGCGCTGGCGGGCCCGCGCCCTGGCCTACTGGGCGCTGCTGCGAGACGAATACCCTCCGTTCGGCGACGGCGAGTATCCGGTGGAGGCGGATTTCCCGGCGGTATTCGAGGATAGGAACCGCTGGACCGTCGGCTTTCGGTTCATCCTGATCATCCCGCAGATTATCGTCCTGGCCGTCGTCGAAATCGCCTGGCTGGTGACTGCGGTCATCGGCTGGTTCGCGACGCTGTTTACCGGCCACTACCCGGACAGCCTGTGGGAGTTCGGCGAGGGGGTCCTCCGTTGGGAGCTGCGGGTCGAGACCTACACGCTCCTGCTGCACGACGAATACCCGCCGTTCAGCCTGAAGTAGCGCCGCGGCCTATTCGATACCCAGCTTGCGGGCGAGCGCCTCGTTCGACGGCTCAGCGAGGAATGTGCCGTCGGCGAAACAAAGGGTGGGGATCACCTCCATGCCCGCGTTGCGACGGCGCACGACCGCCTTCTCCTCCGGATGCTCCTCCAGGTCGACAAACTCGAACTGAATCTGGCGCTCCTTCAAGAAGCGAAGCGTCCGGCGGCAATCGGGGCACCAGAGCGCGCCGTAGACCTTTATCGGTTGCTCCATGGTCTGAGTCCTCCCATTCCAGTGTACGACGACGCCGAGCCGCGTCTCAAGCGGGCGCTGCTGCGAACGATGCTGTAGAATCGCGTCATGGCGACACAGACGGGCGACAGGCGGCGGTTCTGGTCGGACATCCGCTTCCCGCCGCGCGACCAGCTTCGTCGCTACGTCCTCCTGAACATCTACGGCCTGCCGCTCTCCGCGCTATGGGCCGGCCTGAACACGCTAATCGCGCCCTACGCGGTCGAAAGGCTGGTCCCCGCCGGCGAGAAAAACACCTATCTCGGGCTGCTCCTCTTCTTCGGCCTGGGCGTTGCCGTCGTGACGCAGCCGTTCGCCGGCTCCCTCAGCGACGGCTACGGCTCGCGCTTCGGGCGCCGGCGGCCCTTCATCCTCGGCTCGGCCGCTCTCGACGGCGTGTTCATCATCCTTTTCGGGCTGGCGTTCAACTTCTGGTTTGCGTTCGTCGCCTACGCCCTCCTGCAGGTCACCTCGAACTTCGGCCAGGCGGCCTACCAGGCGCTCGTGCCCGACTTCGCGCCGCCGTCGGAACGCGGCGTCGCATCCGGCGCCAAGCAGGCGGTCGAGGTCGGCGGAACGGTTGTCGGCCTGGCGGCGGCCGGCCTCTTCACGAGCATCAACGCTCCCTGGGGCGCCTACGCTGTGCTGATCCTTCTGCTGCTGGCGGGCGCCGCCACTGTGTTCCGCCGCCTGCCGGAGCCGGCGAGCGTCGGGCGGCCGATCTGGGAAGGAATTCGGAATGCAAACTATCGCGCCTTCTTCTACGACGTTCGCGCTAACTCCCGCTTCTCGCGACTGCTAGCGGCCCGCTTCCTCTTCTTCCTCGGCTTCGTGTCCATTCAGCGTTTCCTACGCAACTTCCTCTCCGACGTCTTCCACCTGTCCAGCCCGGGCGCCTGGGCAGCGGGCATCCTCGTGCTGGCGACTGTAGTGGGCATCGTCGGCGCGTTGCTGGCCGGAAGCGCGGTCGACCGGCTGGGACGGCGGAAGGTGGCGTTGTTCGCGGCGCTGGTTGCCGCTGTCTATCTAGTGCCCATCGGCCTCTTCCCGAGCCTCTGGCTAATGCTCGCCCTGGGCGCCATCCTTGGCCTGGCAGGCGGAGCGTACGCCGCGTCGACCTGGGCGTTCCTGGCGGACGAGATGCCCCAAGGCGAAAGCGCCCGCTTCTACGGCATCGCCAATTACGCGACCGCGGGCGCGGGTGCGCTGGGAGCGGGCATTTTCGGGGTCATGATCGACGTACTGAACGGCTGGAAGTACATCGCCGGCTACCGGGCGCTGATCCTCATCGCCTCGGCCTTGCTCGTCCTCAGCCTACCGCTTCTACCGAAGGAAAGACCGCGCTTGAGTGCTGAAGCGAGCGGGTAGCGGGTCAGGCGAGAGAGCGCTCGACGGCGCCGGCGTAGACGCCCCAGTACTCGCGCGGAAGCAAACGCCCCACCGCCGTCATCGACTCCTCCCGTGCCCTGCGGTCCGCTTCCTCGCGCGACATCCCATGATCGAGGGTCAGCCGGAACGGCTCGCCGATCCGTAGGACCAACGTCGACCCCTCTTCGAACACGGCCAGCGGATAGAGCGGATAGCCGTGCCGCGACAGCGTCGCTAGGAAAAGCCCGTTGCCCGGCGGCGGCTCGATGAGAACGCCGGAGCCCGCCGCTTCAGGCGTGATGCCCACCGGCCCGCCTTTGAGCGCCGCCAGCACGCGCCGTAGCGACGAAGCCCGCGCCATGACGAGCTCGGGGCGTCGCGGCAAGATGACAAGGTCATAGATGAGCCCACCGCGGCCAAAGACCCAACGAGTGACGGCGACCGGTATCTTAATCGGCCCGATGCGCCGTCCGTACCACTCGCTGGTCAGCAGCCAGCTCAGCTCCCGGCGGCCGGGGCGTCGCTCCGCAACTTCCGCGCTCACGGCCATGGCGGCGTGATACGTGTTCAGGCCGGCGCGGTTGAAGTGGTTCATGACGAGGACGAACGAGGAGTCCTCCGGCAGACGCTCGAAACCCTCAAAGCGGCGCGGATAAGGGCTGTTAGCCATCACCAGCGCCGAATCGTGCGCGAAGGAGCGATGGCGCCCCAGGAGCATAGCGAAGGCAACGGGCAGTAACGGACGCTTGGGAAAGGAGTACTTGGGGCGCTTCGAAGAGATTTCGTTGCGTTCCATTATCGCTTCTACCATCCAGCCTAGCCGACGGCCGCCGCGAGATCAAACGGCCCCGAAGCGCCTTCGTTCGCCTTCGTGGTATCATAGCGCAAATAGCCGAAGGCCATGTCCTTCTCGGGGGCGGCAGGCGCGCCCGGGAGGTCCTTAGGAGAGGGACCATGACCAGCCCAAGCAGAGTGGACAGTCTGCCTCAAGCCCTGCACCGTCGCTTCGAGCTCATCATATTCGACTGGGACGGCACGGCTGTACCCGACCGCCAGACGCCCGTGCCCGACTTGAACCGCGCGCTGGAGGCGCTTCTCCTTCGCGGCGTCTGGATAGCGCCGGTAACAGGCACCAAGGTCGAGAACCTGGAGAACCAGTCGCTCCTGCTGCTCTCGCCGGAAGCGCGAGCGAAGAACCTTGTCGTCTGCACGAATCGCGGCTCCGAAGTCTGGTCCTACGACGCGGCGGGCGTTCGCCGCCAGGTCTACGGCCGCGTGGCCAGCGCCGTCGAAGAGCAGCAACTGACTGCCGCCGCCGAGGAGCTCCAGCGAGAGCTACGGGCGAGAGGGCTGGAGACGGTGATCATCTACCAGCGCCTGAATCGCCGCAAGGTCGATCTGATCCCGCTCCCCGAATGGGCCGACCCGCCGAAAGCGAAGATCAGCGACCTCATCGCCGCGACCAGGGATCGGGTCCGCGCGGCCGGCTTCGCGGAGATCGGCGACGTGATAGAGCTTGCCGCCGAGCTTGCCCGCGGCGCAGGCCTGGCGCGGCCGCGCATAACCAGCGACGGCAAGTACGTGGAAGTGGGCTTGACGGACAAGGGCGATTCCCTTGTCTGGCTGTTCGAGAGCGTGGCGCGGGAAAACGCCATCGAAAACGATGATGTGCTAGTCGCCGGCGACGAGTTCGGAGACGTCGGCGGGTTCTCGGGCAGCGACGCGCGCATGCTCATCCCCGAGGCCCAAAACGCCGCCTTCATCTCCGTCGGGCCGGAGCCGGCCGGCGTGCCGGAGCCGGTCATCAAGCTCGCCGGCGGCCCAAGAACGTTTGCGGAGATACTTCAGTGGCAGTCGACACTACCAGTGAGCTGATGGCGGGCGAAGAAGAGTCCTGGGCGCTCGTCGCGGAAGGGTTCGACCCGCTCAACGAGCGCGGCGCCGAGGCCGTCTTCGCCGTCGCCAACGGCCAATTCGGCATTCGCGCGGCGCTGGAAGAGGGCAACCCGGCGTCCAACCCCATGATCATCGTCGCCGGCGTCTTCGTCCCGACCTCCGGGCCCGCCGGCCAGACGCTGCTGACCCTCCCCGACCCTTCGACGCTCTTCGTCAGCGCGGAGACGCTCAACTTCAGCATGTCCAGCGTCCGCACCAACTCGCATTCCCGAAAACTGGACATGCGTGAGGCTACCCTCCACCGGACCTGGTCCTTCACCGACCGTCATGGCCGCTCCTGGCTCTGGCGCTCGCAACGCCTGGCCTGCGCCTCCCGGCCGGAGCTCTACCTCTACCGGCTCGTCCTGTCGCTGGAGACTGGCGAAGGGCCGCAACAGATCGTCGTTGCTCTGCCGAACGTCGCCGACAAGTCGCCGCTGCACTGGCCCGCCCAGGAAGAGCCACCGACGACGGAGCCGCAGACGTGGGCAAAGACGTGGCTCTTCGTTGACGGAAAGCCGGCGCTGCTGACGAAGTCTTCGATAGCGGCGGAGGTAAACATCAACCAGCCGCTGGTCCTCGACCTGGTGAGCGAGGTCATCGCGCGTGAGCAGCGCCCCAATCAGAAAAACGACCTTTCCTGGGAGAAGCTGGCGGACGAACACAAACGGGTGTGGCGGGACCGCTGGTCGCTGGCGAATACGAAGATCCAGGGGGACGACATTCTGCAGCAGTCGCTCCGTTTCGCCAGCTATCACTTGATGTCCTCTGCAACCGTGAACGACGGCCTCAGCTCCATCGGCCCGCGCGACCTGTCGGGCATCGCTTATCACGGGCACGTCTTTTGGGACACAGAGCTCTTCATCCTGCCCTTCCTCTCGCTCCTCTGGCCGGAAGCGGCGCGTTCCTGCCTTCTCTATCGCTACCGCACGCTCGATGCCGCCCGTCATCGCGCGAAATCGTTCGGCTACCGCGGCGCCATGTACGCCTGGGAATCGACCGACACCGGCGAGGACCGCACGCCGGACTTCGTCGCCCTTCCCGATGGCTCCGCGGTGCGCGTGCTGAACGGCGAGCAGGAGAACCACGTGACCTCCGCCGTCGCCTACGCCGTTATCGAGTACTGGCGCGCGACCGGCGACGACGACTTCATGCGCGACTTCGGCGGCGAGATCCTCTTCGAATGCGCCCGCTTCTGGCACAGCCGCGTCTCGCCCTCCGACCACCTGTATTCGATTCGACGCGTCATCGGCCCCGACGAGTACCACGAGGGCGTCGACAACAACGCCTACACCAACGGGATGGCCCGCTGGACGCTCCTCGAAGCAGAATCCTACGCGACGAAGCTGCGGGAGTCGGACCCCGAGGCGGCCGAGTCGCTGATGAAACGGCTTCACATCAAACCCAACGATCCGCAGGAGTGGCGGCGCGTCGGCGAGCGGATCAAGCGCAGCACCTTCCTCAAGGACGAGCTGGTGGAGCAGTTCGACGGCTTCTTCAGCCTGCAGCCGGTCGACGTCGCGTCCTATCTCCGGGCGGGCGTCCCGCTCGACATCGCCGTCGGCCACGAAGCAGTGCAGCGGATGCGCGCCGTCAAGCAGGCCGACGTCCTGATGGCGATACGCCTCCTGCC
Source organism: Dehalococcoidia bacterium (assembly GCA_050010555.1). Classification (GTDB taxonomy): domain Bacteria; phylum Chloroflexota; class Dehalococcoidia; order DSTF01; family JALHUB01; genus JALHUB01. Next base: position 54,484 of record JBEKKV010000001.1, on the reverse strand, counting down.
GGAGCTGTGGACAGAGGCTGCGGCGCGCAAGAACGTCGCCTACTATGAGCCGATGACAGCCCACACGAGTTCCCTCAGCCCGCCGATCCACGCCCTTATCGCTGCCTGGATCCGCGACGACGCCCTCTGCCGCAAGTACCTCGACCAGTCTATCGGCATCGACATGGTGCCCCCCTTCCGCGGCGCTGCCGGCGGCGTGCGAATCGGCTCGCTGGGCGCGCTCCGTCAGACGGTAGCATTCGGCCTGGCCGGGCTGAAGTTCAACGCCGAAAGCATCAGCTTCGACCCCTTCCTGCCCAGCGGCACCGACAATCTGGAATACTCGTTCCTCTGGCAGAAGCGCCGCGTTGACATTCGGATCGGCGCCAAATCAGTAATGGAGGTGAGAATCGATGGGGCCCCGGCGCGTGTGCGCGTGAACATGGAGGAGCGCCTGGTTGAACCCGGCCACTGGCAGTCTTTCAGCTACGACCCCGCCGTCACCTTCTGGTCGGCCATCGGCAGAAAGGGAGACTCCGATGTTACTTGAGACTGCGCCGCTGCTGGTCCCGCTCGACGGGTCCATGCCGGCAGAGAAAGCGCTGCGGGTAGCGGAGGCGATTGCCGAGTTACAGGAGAATGATATCCAGGTGCTCTACGTATCGCCGCGGCCGCTCACAGCGGAAGAAACGGCGGCGCGTCTGAACCTCGGTGACGAATGGCAGACGCAGATCACTCTCATCAACGCCACCGGCGATCCTGCGGAGACAATCCGTCGCATCGCCTGGGAGATCCACGCCGGAGCGATACTGATGTCCAGCCACGGCGAAGGCGGCAACCTCGACGAGCCGGCCGGTCACGTCACCCTGCACGTCCTCCAGAACCCGCCCTGTCCCGTGTTCGTCCTGCGCTCCGCCCTCGACGCCGGCACCCAGGTCCATCGCCTGCAGCACCTGCGGCGCATCCTCATCCCGCTCGACGGCAACTTCGAGTCGACGCTGTCGGTCGAAGAGGCGTCCATTCTCGCTTCGCGCTCCAACGCGCGGCTGCTCATGCTCCACGTCGTCGACTCCAACCCGGAGACGGCGCGCGCCCCCGCTTCGCCCGTCTTCCTCGACGATCCGCGCCACGAACTCGAAGCCTGGCAGGACGAGTTCCTGCGCAGCAGCTTCGCCGTTGCCGGCGTGCCGCGAAACGCTAACATGGTCGTCGCCCTGCGCGTCGGCGATCCGGGTGAGGAGATCATCCGCTACGCCGCCGATTCCGACTGCGACCTGCTCATCGCCTCCTGGAAAGGGCGCCTCTCTCCCGGGCGGGCGCGCGTCGTGCAGATGCTGCTGGAGCGGGCGACCTTTCCGCTGCTCTTCCTCGTCGCCCGCGCTCGCAACGGCGAGACCAACAACCATGCGCTGCCGCTCGCCAGGAGCGCCGGCGAGGCGCGTCAGTCGCGGGCAAGCTAAAATCGCGGGCAAGGAGGGACTTATGCTCAGTGACGACATGCAGCAGAGGCTGAACGCCCAGCTCAACGCGGAGCTCTACTCCGCCTACCTCTATCTCTCCATGAGCGCCTACTTCGAGTCCCTGGACCTCGACGGCTTCGCCAACTGGATGCGCGTCCAGTTCCAGGAAGAGCAGATGCACGGCCTGAAGATCTTCGACTTCATAAGCAGTCGCGGCGGCCGCGTCGTCCTCGCGCCGATCGACGGTCCGGCGACCGAATGGCAATCGCCGGAGCACGCCTTCTCCGACGTCTACGCCCACGAGCAGAAGGTGACCGGGCTCATCAACGCCCTCGCCAGCGCCGCCGCCGCCGAGTCCGACCACGCGACCGGCACGTTCTTGCAATGGTTTGTCAACGAGCAGGTGGAGGAAGAGGAGTCGGCGAACCGGGTCCTGCGCAACCTGAGGCTCATCGGCAGCGACGGCGCCGGTCTGCTGATGCTGGACCGCGAGCTGGCCCTACGGGTCTTCGTCCCGCCACCCGCGCAAGCTCAATAACGGCAACGCGGCGCGCCTAAGTCGCCACGGGGGCGTGGCCCTCTTTGAAATGAGGCCATTCTACCTTGAACGACGAAGATAGTAGTGCTAGCGACGACAGACCCGCGCCCGAGTCCCCACAACCGGATCCGTCTGACCCCCAAGCGCCTTCCAAGTTCGCTCACGTTGAGCTTCTCGTCGCCGAACGCGTTGAGGAGTCCGACCACCTGGAATTCAAGCAGCAGTTGCCTGAGGCTGGGCACAGTGATCCTATCGCCAAAGCGATAGCCTCCTTCGCAAATTCCGACGGTGGCACCCTTATCTACGGAATCGAAGAGGATGACGAAGGGCGCGCCGCCGCTCTCCATCCTATTACCCTTGCGGGCGCCCCAGAGCGAATTGAGCTCGTTGCCCGGCAAGCCCTCGACGGTCCCTTGACGGTTCAGACGTCATCCGTCACGTCGCCATCGGATGCTGCGCTAGGTTTCGTGATCGTCAGAATCCCTAGGAGCCCCCGTGCGCCTCACTTCCACAAAGGCACCGCCTGGGGTAGATCCTCACGAACCGTGACGCCGCTCACCCGCCACCAGATCGGCGAACTCTTCGCGCGCCAACCAGGCTTTGCTGAGGAGTTCCATCTCTTGCCCGATCGGCCGGGTCGCGTCCAGGTGAGCCTCACATCCGAACCAGCCCAGGGAAGAAGCGCCTATGATTACTACCTTCTATTTCAAAACGACGGGGATTCAGACGTCTTCAATGTCACCTATGAAACCCTAAACGCTGGCAACATCTGCTTGAGGGATGAGGGCGTTTTCCCGGTGGACATCATGCCCCCTGGCAACAGATTCCGTGTCCGCCTCCGTCACTTTAGCCACCCGAGCGCAGCCTTTCGAATTGACACCCACTGGCGTGATGCCCGAGGCCAAGAGGACTCAGCCTCTTGGCCGATCGGCCACTAGCCCAGCCCTACTCGCGGGCGCTTCGCACGGCCTGGCCCTCGCTCTTGCCCCTACGATTGGCGCCCCGTATCCTATGCCTACCACGTCCTCGGCCCGGGATCCCGTTCGTGAGCCCGCTTTCGCCGAGGCGTTTCGTCGCGTCCGTCACACCGCGAGAGAGCCATGACCAGCGAGACCACCGGCAACCTCGATAAGGCCTACAACCCCGCCGCCGTCGAGCAGGCGCTCTACCGCTACTGGGAAGAGCGCGGCTTCTTCACACCCAAAATCGACCCGTCGCGGCCGCCGTTCACCATCATCATGCCGCCGCCCAACGTCTCCGGCGACCTCCACCTCGGCAGCGTCCTCTTCGTCGCCCTCGAAGACATCCTGACGCGCTGGCGCCGCATGCGCGGCGAGCCGACACTCTGGCTGCCCGGCGAAGACCACGCCGCCATCGCGACCCAGAACGTCGTCGAGCGAGAGCTGGCGAAAGAGGGGCTCACCCGCCACGAGGTAGGGCGCGACGAGTTCGTCCGGCGCGCCATGGCCTGGATCAACGAGTACCGCGGCAAGATCCGCGACCAGCTCAAGCGGCTGGGCGCCTCCTGCGACTGGACCCGCGAATGCTTCACGCTCGACCCGGGGCCGGCCAAGGCGGTGCGCCAGACTTTCGTCAACCTCTACAACGACGGCCTCATCTACCGCGGCGAGCGCATCATCAACTGGTGCCCGCGCTGTCAGACGGCCATTTCCGACCTCGAAGTCGAGCACCACGAGGCGCAGGACCACCTGTGGTACGTCCGCTATCCGCTCCTCGACGACGGCGGCAAACCGAGCGGCGACTACGTCACAATCGCGACGACGCGCCCGGAGACGATTGTCGCCGACGTCGCCGTCGCCGTGAACCCGAACGACGAGCGCTACAAGACGGTCGTCGGCCGGACTGCCCTCCTACCGATAATGCAGCGCCGCATACCGGTCATCGCCGACGAAGCCGTCGACCCGGCCTTCGGCACCGGCGCCCTCAAGATCACCCCCGGCCACGACCCGGTCGACTTCGAGGTCGGCCAGCGGCACAACCTGCGCACTATCAGCGCCATCAACCTCGATGCGACGATGAGCGACGAGGCGGGCCCGTACAAAGGCCTCGACCGCTTCGCCTGCCGCGCCGCTATCGAGGCGGACCTGGAAAAGGGCGGCTACCTCGTGAAGGTCGAGCCGTACACGCACAGCGTCGGGCACTGCCAGCGCTGCCACACCCTCGTCGAGCCGCTCGTGAGCAAGCAATGGTTCCTGCGCATGGAGCCGCTCGCGAAGCCCGCCATCGACGTGGTGAACAGCGGGCGCGTTCGCTTCGTCCCGGAGCGCTTCACAAAGGTTTACCTGAACTGGATGGAGAACATCCGCGACTGGTGCATCTCCCGCCAGCTCTGGCTTGGCCATCCGATTCCGGTCTGGTACTGCCGCGACTGCGACGGCCTGACCGTCACCGTCCTCGACCCCGAAGTCTGCCAGCACTGCGGCTCGAAGCGCCTTGAGCGCGATCCCGACGTGCTCGACACGTGGTTCTCTTCCGCCCTCTGGCCGCACTCCACTCTCGGCTGGCCGAACGACACCGCGGACCTGCGCTACTTCTATCCAACGTCGGTCATGGAGACCGGCTACGACATCATCTTCTTCTGGGTCGCCCGCATGATCATGATGGGCCTCTACAACATGAAGGAGATCCCGTTCCACACCGTCTACCTGCACGGCCTGGTGCGCGACGAGCGCGGCGAGAAGATAAGCAAGTCGAAAGTAACGACGAAGCACCACATTCCCAGCCCCGTCGAAGCCATCGAGACGTACGGCGCCGACGCCCTGCGCTACGCCCTCTCGACAGCCGGGACCCCCGGCAACGACCTGCGCATCTCCGAGCAGCGGATCGAGGCGGGGCGCAACTTCGCCAACAAGCTCTGGAACGCCACGCGATTCGTCGTCAGCCGCGTTGAAGGCCGGAAGCTGCCGCCGCCGTCACTTAACGCTCGCGGGTGGATGGCGCTGGAGGACCGCTGGATCATGTCGCGTCTGAACGCCGTCGTCGGCAGCGTCGACCAGCTTATGGGCGACTTCCAGCTCGGCGAGGCCGGCCGCCAGACGCACGACTTCCTCTGGGGCGAGTACTGCGATTGGTACCTGGAGATGGCCAAGGTCCGTCTTGTCGCCGGCGACGACTCCCCGCTACCCGTCCTGGCGCACGTCCTCGACATGGCGCTGCGGCTGCTGCACCCCTACATGCCGTACGTCACCGAGGCCGCCTGGCGCGCCCTCTCGCCGCACATCGCGGACTCGGACGCCGAGGCGCTCATGGTCGCGCCGTTCCCCCAGGCGGACGCCCGCTGGCTGGACGTCGACTCGGAGGCGCGAGCGGACGCGGTGATCGACGTCATCAGGGCGATCCGGAACGTGCGCGCCGAACGCGGCGTCGAGCCGGGGCGCTTCGTCGAGGCGTACGCTGTCGGCGACGGCGACTTCCGCCAGGCGCTCGAAGACAGTCGCGACGCCGTCGTCGCCTTGGCGCGGGTGAAACCGCTGCACATCGTCGATTCGCCGGCCGCGGCGCCCAGCGAAGGCGTCGTCAGCGCCGTCCTGCGTCGGGGACAGGTCGTGCTCCCTATGGCCGGCCTATTCGACCTCGTGGCCGAGCGCGGGCGGCTGGAGAAGCAGCTCGCGGCGTCGGAAGCGGAGGGCGAGCGCTTGCAGGCACGCCTCGCCGACGAGCAGTTCCGCGCGCGGGCGCCGGAAGCGGTCGTGGAGCGTGAGCGCGCCAAGCTTGCAGCGGCGCAAGCGCGCTCGGAGGGGCTGTGCCAACGCCTCCAAGAGCTCGATTGACCCGTCGGGCAACCACCTTCCCCGCTGGGGAGAGCCGCGATTCCGGAATAATTGACCCTAAATTCGCCCATTGATAGCATTCCGGCGTAGGTTGCCTGCACTTTTCTCATAGCGGTGATCTTTTGCAAACCCTCTGGAATAACTACGCGGCCGTCCTTCTGGCTGTGGGAATTGGCGTGGGAATGGTCCTGGCCGCCCTCATCTCCGCCAGGATTCTAGCGCCGTTCTCTTCCTCGAAGGCGAAATCAACCCCTTACGAGTGCGGAATGCTCCCCATTGGCCGCGTCCGCACCCAGATGAGCATCCGCTACTACCTGTACGCTATCCTCTTCCTTGTCTTCGACGCGGAAGCCGTCTTCCTCTTCCCCTGGGCCGTTAGCTTCGTCGGCGTGGGCAAAGCCGCCTTCTTCGAGATGGTCCTCTTCCTCGCCGTCATGGGCGCCGGCCTGATCTACGCCTGGAAGAAGGGAGCGCTGGAGTGGCGGTAGAAGAGATCGACAGGGGCGACACGACGACGACTCCACACCCGCTGACAAGCCTGGAGCGCGAGGCCGAGCGCCTGCGCCCCGTGCAGGTCGAGCGCCCTCACGCCTTCTACCGGCAGGTGTTGCCCGGAATCGTCCAGGCGCCTGCCGACTACGTCCTCGCCCTGGCGCGCAAGTCCTCCCTCTGGCCAATGACGTTCGGGCTCGCCTGCTGCGCCATCGAGATGATGTCCGCCTACATGTCGCACCATGACCTCGACCGCTTTGGCATCGTGCCCTGGGCGTCGCCGCGGCAGTCCGACGTCATGATCGTCGCCGGCACCGTGACGAAGAAGATGGCGCCTTCCGTCAAGCTGCTGTACGAGCAGATGCCGAACCCCAAGTGGGTGATTGCCATGGGCTCCTGCGCCACCAACGGCGGCCCCTACACGCGCTACGACCGCGTGGTGCAGGGCGTTGACAAGCTTGTCCCCGTCGATGTCTACGTGCCCGGCTGCCCACCGCGGCCCGAGGCGCTCATCGATGGTCTGATCTGCCTCCAGGACATGATCATGCGTGAGCGGAGGAACATCGGATGACCGCTCCGCACGAAGGGCCGCAGGAGGCCCCGATCGTCCCGCCCGAGCCCGGCACGATCGCCGACCTGTTCCGCGAAGCTCTGCCCGACATCGAGTTCGTCGCGTCGCAGGGCCCAGTCGACGTCATGCTCACCATCGACCGAAAAGACGTCCTGCAAGTCCTGCGCACGGCCAAAGACGACCCGCAGCTCGACCTGAAGTACCTGCGCTGCCTCCTCGGCGTCGACCACGAAGAAGCGGGGCTCGAGGTCGTCTACCAGCTCTACTCGTTCACCCACGGTCACGGCGTAACGCTGAAGACGCGCCTGCCGCAGGACGACCCGCGCGTGGCGTCTGCCGCGTCCGTCTGGAAAGGCGCCGACTGGCTGGAGCGGGAGACGGCGGAGATGTTCGGCATAGTCTTCGAAGGGCACCCGAATCCCGTCCCGCTCTTGCTTCCGGACGACATGACAGACCACCACCCGCTGCGCAAGGACAACCCCCTGGCGCAGGTGGAAGAGTGGCAAGGATCGCGTCTGGGCGCTGCGGCGGCGAACGTCGGGCATGTACCCGCCGGCTACGAAAGCATCGCTGGCGAGGGCGGCGAGCCGGAAGGCCCGTCTGGGGAGAGCGGCGGCTGATGGTGACGGAGCAGGAACGCAAGCTTGAGACGATCGATATCAACGTCAACGTCGGGCCGCAGCACCCGGCGACTCACGGCGTCTTCCGCATGGTGCTCACCGTCAGCGGCGAAAGGGTCGTCGACGTCGTGCCGCACATCGGCTACATGCACCGCGGCGCCGAGAAGCTCTCCGAGAACGTCGACTACCGCCAGGGCCTCATCTACCAGGACCGCACGGAGTACCTGGCGCAGTTCAACGCCGAGATGTGCTACTGCATGGCGGTCGAGAGGCTGGCCGGCCTGGAGCCGCCGGAGCGCGCGCAGTACATCCGCATCATCCTCTCGGAGCTGAACCGCATCACGAGCCACTACATGTTCATCGGCGCCTTCGCCACGGATACCGGCGTATACGGCACCGCGTTCACCTACGCCTTCCGCGAGCGCGAGTACATCCAGGAGATCTTCGATGCCTTGACCGGCGACCGCATGATGTACGGCTATTTCCGTCCCGGCGGCGTCGTCTGGGACGTGCCCGCCGACTTCAAGGAGCGCGTCCGCTGGGTCTGCGGCCAAACGCGCGTCGGCATCGACGACATCGACCGGCTGCTGACGACGAACGAGATATTCATCACGCGCTGCCGCGACATCGGCGTCATCTCGCGGCCGGACGCCATCGACTACGGCCTCTCCGGCCCGATGCTGCGCGCCTGCGGCCTCCCCTTCGACCTGCGTCGCAACGACCCCTACTCCATCTACGACCGCTTCGAATTCGACATCCCAACCGGCACCCACGGCGACGTGTACGACCGCTATCTGGTGCGAATGGAGGAGATGCGGCAGTCCGTGCGCATCGTCGAGCAGGCTCTGGAGCAGATGCCGGACGGGCCAATCATGCCGGAGAAGGCGCCGCGACGGCTGCGCTTGCCCCCCGGCGAAGTCTACATGCGCACGGAGAACCCACGCGGCGAGTACGGCATCTACCTGGTGTCCAAGGGCGGCGAGAAGCCCTATCGGCTGAAGATCCGCTCCGCCTGCCTGAGCAACCTGACGGCGCTGAAGCAGATGATCGTCGGGCACTACGTCGCCGACGCCGTCGTCATCCTCGGCTCCGTGGACATCGTTCTCGGCGAGGTGGACAGATGAGCCAGCTAGGCGCCTTCTTCGACAACGTCTGGGTCGACGCTTTCTGGCGCCTCCTGGTCGTCCTCGGCCTGATGGTGTTCGTCGTCCTGGCGCTGACTTATGTCGAGCGGAAGTTCATCGGCCGCATCCAGATGCGCCTCGGCCCCATGCGCACGGGCCCCTACGGCGTCTTCCAGCCTATCGCCGACATGATGAAGATCCTGCTGAAGGAAGACCTCCGTCCCGCCAGCGCCGACCGCCTCGCCTTCGAGCTGGCGCCCTTCCTCGCCTTCGTACCCGTCTTTCTGACACTGCTGGTCCTCCCCTTCACCGCCAGATGGAGCGTCCGCGTCCTCGACCTTGGGTTGCTCTATTTCCTCGCCGTGTCCGGCCTCACCGTACTCGGCTATATCGTCGCCGGCTGGGCCTCCGACAGCAAATACGCCCTCATCGGCGCCATGCGCACGGCGGCGCAGCTCATCAGCTACGAAGTGCCGCTGGTCCTCGCCGTGCTGGCGCTGTCGATGCTTGCCGGCTCTCTCAATCTCGTCGCCATCGTCCGCGACCAGGGGCGTGTGCCGTTCATCATCTGGCAGCCGCTGGGCTTCTTCCTCTTCATGGCGGCGGCGGTCTCGGACCTGACGCGACGCCCGTTCGACGTCGCGGCCGCGGAGTCGGAGGTTGCCGGCGGGCCCTGGATCGAGTACAGCGGCATCCGCTGGAGCATCCTCTACGCCCTCACCGAGTACACGAACATGTTCGCGCTCTGCGTCCTCGCGTCGCTCATCTTTCTCGGCGGCTGGGACTGGCCGCTGGGACTGAAGTGGGGCTGGCCCTGGCAGCTCGTCCTCATGTTCGGGAAGACGATGACGCTGATTCTCGTCATTATGTGGATAAACGCCACGTTCCCGCGCGTCCGCGTCGACCAGCTCATGTCGTTTTGCTGGAAGCTCCTGTTGCCGCTGGCGTTCGCGCAGATATTCCTCAACGGCCTGGTCCTGGTCTATCACTGGCCGGACTGGACGTTCCTCGTGACCTCCGGCGTCACGCTGCTTGTCGCCGGCTACGTCGTCTACACGCGGCTGCCGCTGGGCGCCCCGTCCCGAATCGTCGCCAGGAGCGCCGTCTGATGCTTGGAGTGCTGCGGGGCATGGCCGAAACCTTCCGGACGATGGTCCGCAAGCCGGTGACCATCCAGTACCCTACGGCGCACCGCGAGCTACCGGAGCGCGAGCGCGGCTACCCCCTTCTCCTCTGGGACGCCGAGGTCGGCGAGCCGTTCTGCACCGGCTGCCACGCCTGCGAGCGCGCCTGCCCGACGGAGTGCATCTCCGTCATCATGAAGGACAACCCGCTGGCGGCTGAAGGGCAAAGCAAGCGGCGCAAGATAGTCGACCAGTTCCTGCTCGACTATGGGCGCTGCATCCGCTGCCGCATCTGCGTCGAGACGTGCAACTTCAGCGCGATCGCCATGAACAACACCTGGTCCGGCCACGAGATGTCGCGTTACGACCGCCGCGAGCTGGTGATGGACCTGGAGCAGTTGCTGGCCCGCTCCCGCGATGGCGGATTCACACCCTGGGTGGCGCCATGACCGTAACGGAAGTGCTGTTCTACTTCATCGCCGGGCTCACCGTGCTCTTCGCCCTGGGCGTCGTCGCGACTGGCAAGGTGGCGTACGCCGCCATCTCGCTCGTCTTCACCCTGCTGGCAGTTGCGGCGCTGTACATCCTGCTCGCCAGCGAGTTCCTGGCGCTAGTTCAGGTGCTGCTCTATGCCGGCGGCGTCGCGGTGCTGCTGCTGTTCGCGCTCATGCTGACGCGCGCCCGCGAGCTGGTGCCGGAGCTGGACGGCGCCCAGAAGCCGTTCGCCGTCGTTGCCGGCCTGAGCCTGATGGGCGTGCTCATCGCGACCATCTTCCTGACGACCTGGCCACGCAAGGCTGATTCGCCAGCGCTGATCAACTTCAACGCCATCGGCGACGCGCTGTTCCGAACGTACGCGCTTCCCTTCGAGGTCTCCTCGCTGGTCCTGCTGGTCGCCCTCGTCGGCGCGATAGTGCTGGCGCGCTCGGAAGATGAGGAGGAGGACGGCGTGTGATCCCGCTGCAGAGCTTCCTCGTTCTCAGCGCCATCCTCTTCTCGCTCGGCGTCTACGGCGTCCTCGTCCGAAGGCACGCCGTGCTGATCCTGATGTCGGTCGAGCTGATGCTGAACGCCGCCAGCATCAACATGGTCGCCTTCGCCGTCTACACGTCGCCGCAGCGATTCGCCGGCATCATCTTCGCCATCTTCATCATCACCATCGCCGCCGCCGAGGTCGGGCTGGCGCTGGCGATAGTCCTGCGTATCTTCCGCAACCGCACGACAGCGAACGTCGATGAGGTGCACGACCTGAAATGGTAGCAGCGACGGCCGTTTCGACCAGCGAGAGGGGCAGCTAGCGATGGGCATGGAGCAGGCATGGCTCATTCCCGCCATTCCGGCCGCTACCGCCGCGATTCTCATCCTCTTCGGCAAGTACCTGCCGCGCAAGGGCGACTGGCTGTCGGTGCTAGCCATCAGCGCCTCGTTCGTCGTGTTCATCTTCGTCCTCAAGGACCTGACGAGCGCGCTGGCCGGCGGTGGCCAGTTCTCGGCGGTCCACTCCGGCCACCAGTGGGTGAAGTTCGACAGCTTCGAGCTGCGCATCGGCTTCCAGGTCGACCAGCTCGCGGCCGTGATGGTCGCGGTCGTCAGCTTCATCAGCCTGATGGTGCAGGTCTACTCGCTCGGCTACATGAAGGGCGACAAGCGCTACGGCTGGTATTTCGCCGTGCAATCGCTGTTTGCGGCGGCCATGCTGACGCTCGTCCTCGCCGACAACTTCCTGCTGCTCTACTTCGCCTGGGAAGGCGTTGGCCTCTGCTCGTTCCTGCTCATCGGCCACTACCACGAGCGGCGCTCCGCGGCGGAGGCTGCCAAGAAGGCGTTCATCACGACGCGCCTGGGCGACGTCGGCCTCCTCATTGGCATCATCCTGCTCTATCGTTCCGTCGGCACCTTTGACATGCAGACCATCTTCAACGCCGCCCGCAACGGCCAGATCGACCACGCTTATCTGACCGCCTCCGTCCTGCTCATTCTGCTCGGCGCGATGGGCAAGTCGGCGCAGTTCCCGTTCCATGTCTGGCTGCCCGACGCCATGGAAGGCCCCACGCCGGTCAGCGCCCTCATCCACGCCGCGACGATGGTCGTCGCCGGCGTCTACCTGGTGGCGCGCACGATGCCCCTCTTCCAGGAGGTGCCGAACACGCTCATCGCCGTCACCGGCGTCGGCCTAATCACGACGTTCATGTCCGCGACGATGGGCCTGGTAATGACGGACATCAAGCGCGTCGTCGCCTACTCCACGCTGAACAGCCTCGGGCTCATGTTCATCGCCCTCGGCGCCGGTTCGGTGACGGTGGCGCTGCTCTACGTGTTCACGCACGCCTTCTTCAAAGCGCTCCTCTTCCTCTCCTCGGGCTCGGTCTACCACGCGACCGACGAGCTGGAGGTGACGAAGATGGGCGGGCTGGCGAGGAAGATGCCGGTCACAGCGACGGTCTTCACGCTCGGCGCCATGTCGATGGCCGGTCTCTTCCCGCTGGCCGGCTTCTGGAACAAGGATGAGCTGCTTCTGACGACCTTCGAGAACCACAACTTCTTCATATACCTGCTGGTCCTCGCAAGCGTGCTCATCACGGCGCTGTACATGACGCGGCTGGTCCTGCTGGTCTTCACGGGCAAGCCGCGCGACGAGCATGTCTACGAGCACGCGCACGAGCCCGGCCTGGCTATGCGTCTGCCGCTGCTCCTGCTGAGCGTGCTGACGGTGTTCGCCGGATTCGTGGTATTCACGGGCGTCGGAAAGCTGATGGGCTTCCCCGGCGGCTTCGGCCAGTTCCTGTTCACGACCGCGCCGGAGGCGTTCCGGATCAACGCCGGCGTCACCGCCTCGTCCATCATCCTGGTGCTCCTCGGAATCGCCGGCGGCTATTACATCTGGAGCGGCACGGCGGAGCGCGCGAAGGTGGCAGGCGAGGCCGCGCCGCAACTCTACACGCTCTTCCGCAACAAGTACTACATGGACGACGCCTACCAGTGGGCCATTAATCACGTCGTGCTGGTCGTCGCGGGCATCGTTTCCTGGTACGACCGCGCGGTCGTCAACGACACCGGTGTCAACGGGCCCGCCGACGTCACGCGCTTCGGCGGCTTCCTGCTGAAATTCCACGAGACCGGCAAGATGCCGAACTACGCCCTGCTGATGGCCGCCGGCGTGGTCGTCCTCGCGATAGCTGCGCTCATAGTGGGGACGTAGATGCCGCATAACTACATCCTCCTGCCGTTCATCGTTCTCCCGCTGGCGACGTCGCTGGTCCTGTTGGCGGTGCCGGCGCAGCACAAGAACGTCGTGCGCTACATCGCTGCGGCGTCTGCGGCAGCGACGCTTGGACTGGCGTTGTACGTCTTCTTCGCCTACCAGTTCGGCAGCGGCGACAGCGTCATCCAGTTCGAGGGCCGCTGGCCCTGGCTGGAGAATGTCGGCTTCCTGGCCGCCAACGGCATAACGCTGCACCTGGGCGTCGACGGCGTCTCCGCGCCGATGGTGCTCCTCAACGGCATTGTCGCGTTCACCGGAGTTCTCATCTCTTGGAAGATCGACTATCGCAACAAGGACTTCTTCGTCCTCTTCTTCGCGCTGGTGGCGGGCGTCTTCGGCACGTTCATCTCGCTCGACCTGTTCTTCTTCTTCTTCTTCTACGAGCTCGCCGTCCTGCCGATGTTCCTGCTCATTGCCGTCTGGGGCTCCAGCAGCCGCTTCCCGACCTTCGTCCGCACGAAAGAATACGGCGCGATGAAGCTGACGCTCTACCTCGTGGCCGCCAGCGTGCTAATCTTCATCGGCATCTTCGCCATCTTCGTCAAGGCGAACATCGGCACCTTCGACCTGCCGGCCCTCTACAACGTCCACTTCTCGGAGGGCTTCCAGAAGGCGGTCTTCCCCGTGTTCGTCATCGGCTGCGGCGTGCTGGCCGGCTTGTGGCCGTTCCACACCTGGTCGCCGGATGGCCATGTCGCTGCCCCGACCGCCGTCAGCATGCTCCACGCCGGCGTCCTGATGAAGCTGGGTGCCTTCGGGATCATCCGCCTCGGCATCCAGCTCCTGCCTGAGGGCGCGCAGTTCTGGATGCCGGCCGTCATGGTCCTGGCGACAACGAACGTCATCTACGGCTCGATCTCGGCGATGGCGCAGCGCGACTTCAAGTATATGGTGGGCTATTCCAGCGTCAGCCACATGGGCTACGTCCTGATGGGCCTCGCGACGCTTAACCCCATCGGCGTGAACGGCGCCGTCCTCCAGATGTTCTCCCACGGCGTCATGACGGCCCTCATGTTCGCCATGGTCGGCGCCCTCTACGACCAGGCGCACGTCCGCGACATGTCTCTCTTCGGCGGCCTGGCGAACAAGATGCCGCGCTTCACGGCCTTCTTCGCCATCGCCGGATTGGCGTCGCTGGGGTTGCCCGGGCTATCGGGCTTCGTGGCGGAGTTCCACATATTTGTCGGGACGTTCCGCACCTATCCGGAATTCGGCGCCCTGGCGGTCTTCGGCGCGGCGGTAACGGCGGCCTACATCCTGCGCATGCTGGCCATGGCCTTCTTCGGCCCGTTCAACGTGCGCTGGGATAAGCTGGTCGAGATGACGCGCCTTGAGCAGGCGGCGGGCGCCGTGCTCATCTTCTTCCTGCTGTTCATGGGGACGTGGCCGGCGCCGTTCATCGACCGCATCTCCCATGCTGTACTCTCGATGCCGGCGGTGCGATGAACCTGGACTACTCGCTGCTGATCCCGGAATACCTGCTGGCGGCGCTGGCGGCAGTCGTCGTCGCCCTCGGCCTCTACGACCCGCGACGCGCCCGTACCTATCTACCATACGTCTCGGCGGCGGGTCTCGGCGGCATCCTCGTCGTCTCGCTGTTTTATGTTAACAAAGGGCCGCTGGACTTCGCCGGCCTCGTCCAGGTCGACAACTATACGACGTTTTTCCGCGTCCTCTTCATTTCCATCACCGCCGTCGTCTGCCTGGCGTCGGCGCACTTCGTGCGGGCCAACCTGCGAAACGCCGGCGAGTACTACGGGCTCCTCATTCTTTCGACCATCGGCGCTATCTATATGGCCGCCGCCCGCGACCTCATCGCCGCCTACGTCTCGTTGGAGCTATTGAGCTTCAGCCTCTACGTGCTCGTCTCCTTCGCCAAGCTGGACGCGAAGTCGAACGAAGGCGGCATGAAGTACATGCTGCTTGGCGCCTTCTCCTCAGCCCTGTTCCTGTACGGCCTCAGCCTCATCTACGGCGTCGCCGGCTCGACCTCCTACGTCGACATCAACGCGGCGTTCAGCGCCGGCGTCAGCAGCTTCGGCCCGGCGATGCTCGTGGGGCTCGTGCTGGTTATCGCCGGCATCGGCTTCAAAGTGTCGGCCGTGCCCTTCCACATGTGGGCGCCGGACGCCTACGAAGGCGCGCCGCTGCCGATCACCGCCTACTTGTCGGCGGCGTCGAAGGCCGCGGGCATAGCGCTCCTGCTGCGCCTCTTTACCGAGGCGTTCCTGCCGGTGCTCGGCGACTGGCAGTGGATGATCGCAGCGCTGGCTGCGGCAAGCATGACGCTGGGCAACCTCGTCGCAATCCAGCAGCACAACATCAAGCGACTTCTCGCCTACTCCAGCATCGGGCAGGCCGGCTTCATGCTGATGGGCATCGCCGCCCTCTCGCAAGCGACGGCGAGCACGCTGGTTCTGCACATGACGGGCTACATCATCACCAACCTGGCGGCCTTCGCGGCGGTCATCGCCTTCTACAACGCGACCGGCAAGGACGAAATCGAGGACTTCCGCGGCTTGGCTGAGCGGGCGCCCTTCCTGGCCCTCTCCCTCACCATCGCCCTGTTCTCGCTGGCGGGCATGCCCCTGTTCGCCGGCTTCGCGACCAAGTTCCTGCTCTTCCAGGCCGTCGCCAAGGAAGGCTTCCTCTGGTTGGCGGCGCTGGCCGTCGTGAACAGCCTGATATCGCTCTACTACTACCTGCTGGTCATCCGGCAGATGTACGTCGGCGAGGCGGAGGACAAGCTGCGACTGCGCGTCCCGGCCGGCGTCAATGCGGTCATCCTGGCGCTCGTCATCGGCGTGTTCGTAGTCGGGCTGTACCCGCAGCCGCTGTTCAAAGCGACCGACAGCGCCGTGCACGCCGTCTTCCCGACGTCGACGACGCAGCAGCCCGGTGGCGGGGGCCCCGCGTCCACCGTTTCCCTCGGCGACCGCTGAAGCTCCCGGACGATTTCGCTTCAAAAACGAAGGCCGGCGACCTTTTGGGTCCCCGGCCTCACCATTATTTCATCGTTAACGCGAGACCTTCCCTGAGTCCGCGTAGCGCGGGCACTTGTCCGCCTCAGGAGGATCTTGCCCGCGCGCACTCCCGCTACAGGATGGGCAGGTAGCGCTCCAGCTCGTAGTTCGTCACCTGCATCCGCCAGGCGTCCCACTCCATCTTCTTGTTGGCGATGAGCGAAGTGAAGACGTGGTCGCCAAGGCACCGGCGCACCAGCTCGCTTCCCTCCGTCACCTCTATCGCCTCCTCCAGGCTGCCCGGCAGCACGCCGATCCCGCGGGCCTTGCGCTCGTCCGCCGTCAGGTGGAAAACGTTCTCCTCCACCGGCTCTCCCAGCGGGTACTCCTTCTCGATCCCCTCCAGGCCGGCGGCCAGCATGACCGCGAAGCACAAGTACGGGTTGCAGGCCGGGTCCGGCGAGCGGTACTCGATGCGCGTCGCCATCTCCTTGCCCGGCTTGTATTCCGGCACCCGCACCATGTCCGATCGGTTCCGTCGCGCCCACGTGATGTAACATGGCGCCTCGTAGCCGGGCACCAGGCGCTTGTAGGAGTTAACCCACTGGTTCGTGATGAGCGTGATCTCGCGCGCGTGATGCAGCAGCCCGGCGATGTAGTTCTTCGCGAGCTTCGAGAGGTGGTACTTGTCGCCCTCTTCGAAGAACGCGTTGCTCTTGCCCTTGAACAGCGACTGGTGCACGTGCATGCCGGAGCCGTTTTGTCCCGCGACAGGCTTCGGCATGAAGGTGGCATAAACGCCGTGCGCCAGCGCAACCTCCTTGACGACGAGGCGATACGTCATCGCCGCGTCGGCCATGGAGAGGGCGTCCGTGTAGCGAAGGTCGATCTCGTGCTGACTGGGCGCCACCTCGTGGTGAGAGTACTCGACGCCGATGCCCATCGCCTCCATGTACAGGATTGTGTCGCGGCGAAGGTCGGTGGCAACGTCCAGGGGCGTGAGATCGAAATACCCGCCCTGGTCGAGCGGCTGCGGCGAATCGACGCTCTTGAAATAGAAGTACTCCAGCTCCGGTCCGACGTAGTAGGTGAAGCCCAGGTCGGCGGCGCGCTTGATGTTCCGCTTCAGCACGTAGCGCGGGTCGCCGTCGAAGGGCGTGCCGTCCGGGCGTATAACGTCACAGAACATCTTGGCAGCGCCCTGCTCGCGCGGCCGCCAGGGTATGATGGTGAAGGTCGACGGGTCGGGCATCGCAACCATGTCGCTCTCGTCGATGCGGGCGAACCCTTCAATCGACGAGCCGTCGAAGCCCATGCCCTCCTGCAGCGCGCCCTCAAGCTCCTCGACCGTTATCGTGAAGCTCTTGAGAGAACCCAGGATGTCCGTGAACCAGAGGCGGATGAACTTGATGCCCTGCGCCTTGCAGGTCTGGAGAACGTAGTCTTTGTCGCGTTCTGCGGCCATGTCTCACCTCTCTATTGGGATTCGCAACCAGCAGCCCGCCATCTGGCGGGCCACTGGCTAAAGCCTAATGGGCCGTAATGTGGCTGTCAAGAGTTCAGTTCGGAGTGAACGACGCCTCCTAGACGTCGAAGTACATGTAGTACTCGTACGGGTGTGGCCGCAGCCGGAGCTGGTCGATCTCGCGCTCCCGCTTGTATTCGATCCACACGTCTATTACGTCCTGGGTGAACACGCCGCCCTTCAGCAGGAACGCGTGGTCCTTCTCCAGAGCGTCGATCGCCTCTTCTAGCGAGCCGGGCACCGTCTGGATCTTGGCCGCCTCTTCCGGGCTCAGATCATAGGTGTTCTTGTCCAGCGGTGAACCCGGGTCGATCTTGTTCTCCATCCCATCGAGGCCGGCCATGAGCATCGCCGCAAACGCCAGGTACGGGTTGCAAGTGTTGTCCGGCGGCCGGTATTCGATGCGCTTGGTCCGCGGGTTGTCGGTGTAAACGGGGATTCGGATGGCGGCGCTGCGGTTGCGTGCCGAGTAGATCAGGTTGACCGGCGCCTCGTAACCGGGTACCAGCCGCTTGTAGGAGTTCGTGGTCGGCGCGCAGAGCGCCATGAGCGCCGCCGAATGCTTCAGCAGGCCGCCGATGTAATGCTTCGCGGCCTCGCTGATGAGCGCGTAGCCGTTCGGGTCGAAGAAGATGTTCTGTCCGCCCTTCCAGAGGCTCTGGTGCGTGTGCATGCCGGAGCCGTTGTCGCCGAAGAGCGGCTTCGGCATGAAAGTAGCGACGCGGCCGTGCTTGCGGGCGACGTTCTTGACGATGTACTTGTACCACATCATCCGGTCGGCCATGATCAGAAGCTTGTCGAACTTGAGGTCTATCTCCGCCTGGCCGCCGGTGGCCACTTCGTGGTGATGGACTTCAACCGGCAGGCCCGCGTCGATCATCGTCAAGATCATCTCGCTGCGCAGGTCCTGGAACGAGTCGTGCGGCGGCACCGGGAAATAGCCTTCCTTATAGCGCGGCTTATAGCCAAGGTTGGGGTTCTCTTCGCGGCCCGTGTTCCAGTCGCCTTCAACCGAGTCGACGTAGTAGAAGCATGTGTTTTCCGTCTGGTCGAAGCGGACGTCATCGAAAATGAAGAACTCGGCCTCGGGCCCCCAGTAGCTCTCATCCGCGACGCCCAGCGACCGCATGTAGTCCCCCGCCTTCTTGGCGATGTAGCGCGGGTCGCGCGTGTAGGGCTTGCGGGTCAGCGGATCGTAGATGTCGCAGATGAGGCTGAGCGTGGTCGCCTCGCAGATCGGGTCCAGCTTCGCGCTTTCCGGGTCCGGGATGAGAATCATGTCGCTCTCCTGGATCTTCTGGAAGCCGCGGATGCTCGAACCGTCGAAGCCGATGCCCTCCACCCAGATGCTCTTCGTCAGGTCGTCGAGCTCCGTCAGCTCACTGGCCGGGATCGAGAAGTGCTGCCAGAGGCCGGGCAGATCATTGAACTTGAGGTCGACGATCTTGACGTTGTTTTCCTTGACGAACTTCTCTATTTCCTGTGGTGTCAAACTGACTCCTCCTTCTGGCTTGCTGAGTAGTGCTTTGAGCCTATTGTTGACCGGCGGGCCGGCTGGCTTCAGGTTTTGTCGCCCCGGGCGACCGCGGGACCGTAACGTCCGCCATCTGCACCACGCTCAAACCCTGGTAAACGTAAGCGCGCTCTCCGTGCTGCGACAGGTCGAGGCCCATCTCCTCTTCTTCTTCGGAGACTCTCAGCCCGAATAGGATGTCGAGCACATACAGGATTGCGAGCGTTGCGACGAGAGAATAGCCTAGGGTAACGCCGACGGCAAGCGCCTGCGCGCCGAACAGCCCCGCGCCGCCGTGAATCAGCCCGTTAGCGCCCGCCGCGTTCACCGCGACTGTCGCGAACAGGCCCGTCGCCAGCATGCCCCAGGCGCCCCCGACGCCGTGGACGCCGACGACGTCCAGCGAATCGTCCAGATGCAGCAGATGGCGGGCCTGCACGGCCACGTAACAGAATACACCAGCGCCGATACCGATCGCGATAGCGGGGCCGACGTCCACGAAGCCCGCCGCCGGCGTAATCGCCGCCAGACCGGCCACCGCCCCCGCGCCCGCGCCCAACACGCTTGCCTTCTTCGTCTGCCACCAGCCCAGTAGCAGCCAGGTCAGCGCCCCGGCGGTCGCGGAGACGTGCGTGACGACGAGGGCGTTTACGGCCAGCCCGTTGGCGGCCAGCGCGCTGCCGGCGTTGAAGCCGAACCAGCCGAACCAGAGCAGCCCGACGCCCAGCATCATCATCGACACGTCATGTGGCTCCAGGGCCTCCTTACCGAACTCGCGGCGCCGACCGTACATGATCGCGGCGACAAGGGCAGCGATTCCGGCGTTCACGTGCACAACCGATCCGCCGGCGAAGTCCAGAGCGCCGAAGTTGTGCAGCCAGCCGCCGCTCGCCCATACCCAGTGCGCTATCGGCGCATAGACCAGCAGCGACCAGGCGGCCATGAACAGAAGGAACGTCCCAAACTTCGCCCGCTCCGCGAAGGCGCCGGTAATTAGCGCCGGCGTGATAACCGCGAACATCATCTGGAAAGCCATGAACGCTTCGTGCGGGATCGTCGACCCGTAAGCGGGGTTCGGCGTCTGCCCGACGTGCCGCAGGAACGTCCAGTCGAAGCCGCCGATAAGGCCCCAGTGGTCCGGCCCGAAAGCCAGGCTGTAGCCGACGGTCACCCACAAAAGGCTGACCAGCGCTATCACAACGAAGCTGTGCATGATGGTGCCGAGAACGTTCTTCTCGCGCACCAACCCGCCGTAGAAGAAGGCGAGGCCCGGCGTCATGAGCATCACAAGGGCAGTCGATATCAGTACCCAGGCAGTATCACCGGCGTTGATCGCGTTCGCGGGCATGGACCTCCACCTCCTGAGGAACGAATCCCTGTTCGGAGTGTAGAGGCCCTTTGTTACGATTACATTACAATCGCATGACGATGCGGTTACGAGGGCGAAACAGGTCACACTGATCCTTCCGCCGCGGATGCTGCCGCTGCAGCTTCTCGGCGACGCCGATTACTTCAAAAAGGCGCCGCAGTCCCCTGCCGAGGTTGCCCTATAGATCGGGCTTGTCGCTGGCCTCCGTGCCCAGCATTCTACCCGCGCCCATCGCCGGCACGGGTCCGCCGCGCCCGTCGTTGCTCCCACCGCGCGGCCGCGGGACAGTCACGTCCGCCATTTGCACGACGCTTAGACCCTGGACGCTCAGTCCCTGGTAAACATAGGCGCGCTCCCCGTGCTGCGACAGGTCAAGACCCATCTCCTCCTCTTCCTCCGAGACCCGCAGGCCGAACAGGAGGTCGATCACCTTCAGGATTACGAACGTGCCCACTAGCGAGTAGGCAAGCGTTACACCGACCGCCGCCGCCTGGGCGCCCAACTGCCCGGGGTTGCCGTGAATAAGCCCGTTCGCGCCCGCCACGTTGACGGCAGCCGATGCGAAGATCCCGGTCGCAAGCGCTCCCCAGACGCCGCCGACGCCGTGCACACCGACTACGTCCAGCGTGTCGTCAAGATGCAACAGGTGCCGGGCCTGAACGGCAAAGTAGCAGAACGTGCCGGCCCCGATTCCGATAGCAATTGCCGGGCCGACGTCGACGAAGCCGGACGCCGGCGTGATCGCCACCAGACCGGCCACCGCTCCCGCGCCCGCGCCAACGACGCTCGCCTTTTTCGTCTGCCACCATCCGAGGACGAGCCACGTGAACGCACCGGTCGCGGCGGCGACATGTGTCACGACTAGGGCATTGACCGCTACGCCGTTGGCCGCCAGGGCGCTGCCGGCGTTGAAGCCGAACCAGCCGAACCACAGCAGCGCAACGCCGAGGATCATCATCGATACGTCGTGCGGCTCCAGCGCCTCCTTGCCGAACTCGCGGCGCCGCCCGTACATGATCGCGGCGACCAGGGCGGCGATGCCGGCGTTGATGTGCACTACGGTCCCGCCGGCGAAATCAAGCGTCCCCAGGGTTCGCAGCCAGCCGCCCGGCGCCCATACCCAGTGCGCTATCGGCGCGTAGACCAGCAACGACCATGCCGCCATGAAGAGCAAGAACGTGCTGAACTTGGCTCGCTCGGCGAAGGCGCCGGTGATAAGCGCCGGCGTGATTATCGCGAACATCATCTGGAAGGCCATGAAGGCTTCGTGCGGAATCGTCGACGAGTAGTCGGGGTTCGGCGTCTGGCCGACATGTCGCAGGAATGTCCAGTCGAAGCCGCCGATGAGGCCCCAGTGGTCCGGCCCGAACGCCAGGCTGTACCCGACGACGACCCACAGGATGCTGACGATCGAGATTACGACGAAGCTGTGCATTATGGTGCCGAGAACGTTCTTATCGCGCACCAATCCGCCGTAGAAGAAGGCGAGGCCCGGCGTCATGAGCATGACAAGGGCCGCCGATATGAGTACCCAGGCGGTATCTCCAGAATTGATAGCGCTCGTTGGCATAGCCGTCCTCCTGCTCAGGCGGGTGTCTCTACACCCTGAGTCTAGAGGGCGGATGTTTCGCGCGTATTACGCGGCGATGAATTTGAGATTACAAAGGAGGACCGGAGGACTGGTAGAAGCGGTAGCCGACGTTGCGGACCGTCTCGACAAAGGTGTGACCGCCGCGCTCGATCTTGCTGCGCAGCCGCCGGATGTGAACGTCAACGGTGCGCGCGCCGCCGAAGTAGTCGTAGCCCCAGACCTTGTCCAGCAGCGCCTCCCGAGTGTAGACGCGGTCCGGGTTCGTGGCGAGGAAGCGGAGCAGCTCGTATTCCTTGAACGTCAGCTCCACGAGAACGCCGTCGACGAACACGCGATAGCCGGCTAGGTCGATCGATAGCGCGCCCTGGCGCAGCACCTCCGGCGAGTCGATAAGGCCGTGGCGGTCCAGCAGCCGGCGCAACCGCAGCGTCACCTCATTCGGTCGCAGCGGCAACAGCGCGAACTCGTCGACGGCCGGGTCGAGAGGCCGCCCGCCGAGGGTCTGCGGCGGAAGGAGCGCCAGCAGCGGCGGCTTGTCCGGGCCGTCCGCCGGTCCCGCAATGTCGCCAAAGCCGCCACCGTCGGAAAAATCGACGACGATGGCCGCCGGCGTCGATAAGCTTAGCGCTTGAAGGGCCTCGCCCCGACGGTGAACCGTTACGTCATAGCCGGCGTCGCCCAGTTCCCGCACGAGCTCGCGCACGGCTTCGCCTTCGCCGACCACAAGTATTGCTTGCATCAGGCCTTCCTGGAGAATTCTCGGAACTGCCTAACACTACCGCAATAGCGCCGATAGTTCGAGCCCCCTTTTGAAAGGCGTCGCCTCCCGTCGCGGCAGGCCGAGCGGCGGGTCAAGAATTACCCACAAAACCGATGAAAAAGGGACTTGACATCGCGTCGACGTTTCGATACAGTCGTGATATGACGTTGTATATCACGATACAGAAGGAGAACTACCATGCAACGACCTCCCTGGTTTGACTTCGAACGCCTGCACGGTCGCCTTTTTGAGAAAGGGGACCTCAAGTACGTCATCCTCCAGTTGGTTAGCGAGCGCCCGGCCCACGGCTATGAGGTGATCAAGGCGCTGGAAGAGCGCTTCGGCGGAATGTACACCCCCAGCGCCGGCGCCGTCTACCCCACTCTCCAGTTGCTCGAAGACATGGGCTACGTCACTTCCACGCCGCAGGACGGCAAGCGCGTCTTCTCGATCACGGATGAGGGCAAGATGTTCCTCGAAGAGCAGAAGGACGTCGTCGAAGGCATCAGACAGCGCACCAGCTCCTGGTGGAACCCGCATCTCCGCGACGAGCTGCACGAGATGAAGCACGACGTGCGTGATCTGCTTAGGTTGATATTCCGGCACGGGAGCCGACCGTTCAACAACCCCGAGACGATCAAACGAGTTCGCGGCGTGATCGATAACGCCCGCAAGGAGATCGAAACCATCCTTCACGGCCAGGACGCCGCCCCGTAGCCACGGCTTCGCCCTGAACACAGAAGGGATTTATAATAGGATCGATGCCCTCTATTGAAGTCTCCGACCTCCGCAAGAATTTCGGCCCAGTCCCAGCCGTCGACGGCGTCAGCTTCGACGTTGAAGAGGGAGAAGTCTTCGGCTTCCTCGGCCCGAACGGCGCCGGCAAGACGACGACGATAAACATCCTCTGCACGCTCCTCCGTCCCACGTCCGGCACCGCGAAAGTCGCCGGCTACGACGTGCAGACGCAGCGAAACGCCGTCCGCCAGTCGATAGGCCTCGTCTTCCAGGACCCAAGCCTCGATGTCCAGTTGACCGGTCTGGAGAACCTGCGCTTCCACGCCCACGTCTACAACGTGCCCGGCAGCGAGCGAAATAGCCGTATCGAAGAGGTGCTCCGCGTCGTCGAGCTATGGGACCGGCGCAACGCCGTTGTCAAGACGTACTCCGGCGGCATGAAGCGGCGGCTGGAGATAGCCCGCGGCCTCATCCATCACCCGCGCGTGCTCTTCCTCGACGAGCCCACCATCGGCCTCGACCCCCAGACCCGCGACCACATCTGGACGCACATCCTCCAGCTCCAGCGCGCCCACGAGATCACGCTCTTCATGACAACCCACTACATGGAGGAGGCAGAGCACTGCCGCCGCATCGCCGTCATCGACCAGGGCAAGATTGTTGCGCTGGACACACCCGACGCGCTCAAGCGCATGGTCGGCGCCGACATCATCAGCCTGCGCACGCCCGATAACGAAAAAGCCATCGTCGACATCCGCCAGCGCTACGGCCTCGAGGCGCAGAGCCAGGACGGCCGCCTGCGACTCGAAGTGCCTAACGGCGCGGAGTTCATCCCGAGAGTCGTTCACGAGTTGGCTGTGCCCGTCGAGTCCGTCGACCTGCACCGGCCGACCCTCGACGACGTTTTCCTGAAGCTGACCGGCCACGCGATCCGCGACCAGGAAGCGGACCCGCTGGCCACCGCTCGCGCGATGGGACGCATGTGGAGAGGGGGAGGGAGGCGCTAGAATGGCAACTTACGCACCAACTGTGAATGGCCAGCCGGAACGATACGCCGGCCTTGAGGCCAACCTCCGCGGCATCTACATCATCTGGTACCGCGACGTCCTCCGCTACTCCCGCGACCGCGCCCGGATCATCGCTTCGCTGGGGCAGCCGCTGCTCTTCCTCATAGTCTTCGGCGCCGGCCTTAGCGCGTCGCTGGGAGCCGGACTGACGCAGCAGCTAGGCAACGTCTCCTACGTGCGCTTCCTCTACCCCGGCATCATCTCGATGGCCGTCCTCTTCACCTCCATCTTCAGCGCCATGTCCATCGTCTGGGACCGGGAGTTCGGTTTCCTGCGTGAGCTGCTCGTCGCGCCCGTCAGCCGCGCGGCCGTCGTGCTGGGCAAAGCGCTGGGCGGCAGCACAATCGCCATGTTCCAGGGGGCGATCCTCATCATCCTGGCGCCCGTCATCGGCATTGGGCTCAACCCGCTTCTCATAGTCGAGCTGCTGGCGCTGATGTTCCTCGTCGCCTTCGCCATCGCCTCCGTCGGCATCCTCATCGCGTCGCGGCTCCAGACGATGGAGTCGTTCCAGATGATCATCAACTTCCTCGTGATGCCGATGTTCTTCCTGAGCGGCGCCTTCTTCCCGCTGCGACAGCTCCCCCGCTGGATGGCGGTCGTAACGCGGTTGGACCCCGTGGCCTACGGCGTCGACCCGCTGCGACGCCTCCTGCTTGGCTCGACGCTCGCTCCGGGGATTCAGATCGGCGGCTACCACCTGGGCACGCTGGACGACATCGGCATCTTGGCCGTCTTCGCCGTCGTGATGCTGCTCTTGGCCATGCGCTCCTTCGAAACGACGGAGTAGGCTACAGCGGCCGTCAACAGCGTTTCTTATTTCATTTCGAGCCCGACCAACCGCCAGAACACTGTCTCCGCTATGACCCGCGTACCGTATTTACGGGCCTTTTCGGCTTTTCCCGAAAGAGAGTCGGCGTCGGCAGTAACCAGAAGATCCAAGCCCTTGGTCACAGAACTCTTGACGACCATACCCGTCTCAGCAGCAAGCGATTCAGCCATCGCACGCGAGAGCGGCACGCCTCCAAACATCAGGCGAGACTCTCCAGTGAAGCATAGGGACTGGCCGCGCAATTGATTCTCCCCGCGTCGGGTTCCCTGATCGCATTGACCTGCTCGCCGGTTCATAGACAGATCGAGCATCTCTGTAAGCAGGGCTGAATCGAACCCGAGTAGTCGCGCGACCTCGTCCAGGTCCGCGCGCTCCGCCTCCGTGACGACGCCGTCTTCGAGAGCAGCTTCTACGATAGCAGCCAGATAGTCGACATGAACGCTCCTCGCATGTTCCTTTGTCAGGCCCCATCGTGTTGCGACCTCATGCAACGAGCCGACTTCCGCTTCGGTCACCCTGCGGTCCTCAAGAACGCGGTTTAACAGATCGAAGTACTCCATATGGCCATCTGCCCCAGCCGGGGCGGTTGTAGGCAGCGCTTCCACCAGCCTCGCCAAATAGGAGGCTTCGGGCCTCTTAGCAGTGTGCTCACGGGTTAAAACGCGCCCACTCGGGGCGAGATCCGGCCACGCAAACGAAGAGGGCTGACCGCCCTGGACGAAATCGTGAAGGTCTTGGCGCCGTGAACGAAGGCTGGCTATAAGGATGGAAAGCAGACGAGCCGTCGCTCGGGCGTCCGCCAGCGCACAGTGCGCTTGCTCCCGCTCAATCTCAAAGTGGTTGCACAGTGAATCTAGGCTGAGAGAGGCGACCGAGCCGACGTTGTGACCTGCTAAACGCATAGTGCAAAGCGTCGGAATCGGAGGCAAGGGCTTCCCCATCCGAGCGAATTCCGCGGTTAGGAAATCGTGGTCAAAGCGAGCATTGTGCGCCACAAATACATTCCGCTTAAGACGGCATTCGACATCCCCTGCTATCTCCTCGAACAGTGGGGCATTCAGAACGTCTCGGGCAGACAGGCCATGGATCCGAGTCGGTCCAACGTCTCTCTGCGGGTTCACGATGGTAACGAACTCAGCCATGGGCGTCCCGACAGCGTCAAGGCTGACGACGGCTATCTCAATGATTCTGTCATGCGCGTAAGGGAAGAGTCCGGTGGTTTCGACGTCAACCACTGCAAACCCATCTTCCCTCGTAGACAACGTAGTCGCCATGTTGTCGCAACCATAGACTCCTACACGGCCCACCGTCAAGCTGGCCGTTCTTGGCCTCACCAGCGCTGCGGCCGGAACGGCGCTTCGTAGGGGACTAGGGCTGCGCTGATGGCCGCCTCCCGTCGAGTGCCGCGACCCCCTTACAACCGCGCCCCCACTCTGCTATCCTGACTCCAGCCTCTCGATGCCAGTCGCCGGAGCCGGACCATGTTGCCTTCAACCGCCACCGCCATCCCTTCGCTCGTCCGTCCGCGGACCCCACGTTTTCGCTGCATTTTTGCGCAACTTTGCAGATTCACTTCGCTCCCGGCTAGATTCAACAACGTGACCAAAAAAACAGTTGAATTCAATGGGTCAATCAAGCGCCCTCGCCTCCCTCCGGGCATCTCCTTGCCCCTGCTCCCCCATTCGTTTAACATACCCCTGCAGCCCGGGCACAGGAGTATCCCCCCATGAAAGAGTACAAGACAGAGGATATCCGTAACGTCGTCCTCATCGGCCACGGCGGCACCGGCAAGACCACCCTCGCCGAGGCCATCCTCTTCGCCAGCGGCGCCATCAACCGCCTCGGCCGCGTCGAAGACGGCACCACCACCTCCGACTACGATCCCGACGAAGTCAAGCGCACCATAAGCATCAACCTCTCCCTCCTTCCCTGCGAGTGGAAGGCCAAGAAGATAAACATCATCGACGCGCCCGGCTACGCGGACTTCGCCGGCGAGCTGCGCGCCGCCGTCCAGGCCGCCGACGCCGCCGTCGTCCTCGTCGACGCCTCTGCCGGAGTCGAGGTCGGCACCGAGACGTCCTGGGCCGCCGCCGACGCGTTGGGTATGCCCCGCGCGGTGCTCATCGACCGCATGGACCGTGAGAACGCCGACTTCGCGCAGGCGCTCGCCCAGGTACAGTCCTTCTTCGGCAAGAAATGCGTCCCTCTCCAGGTCCCCATCGGCGCCCAGAGCTCCTTCAGCGGCGTCGTCGACCTGCTGGCTATGAAGGAATATGTCGGCGAGAAAGGCACGGAGGGCCCCGTGCCCGACTCGCTGTCCGACCAGGCGACGCGCTACCGCGAACAGCTCGTGGAAGCCGTCGCCGAGACTGACGACGAGCTTCTGACGAAGTACCTCGACGGCACGGAGCTCACGGCGGAAGAGCTGACGCGTGGCCTGCGTAGTGGCATCGCTTCCGGCGCCGTCGTGCCCGTGCTGGTCGGCGCGGCGGCTAAGAACATCGGCACCGCGCCGCTGCTCGACACGCTCGCCGCCCACTTCCCGTCGCCGAAAGAGCGGCCGCCGATCAAGGCGAACAACGCCTCGACCGGCCAGGAAGAGGACGTGAAGGCCGATCCGGCCGGCCCGCTTGCGGCGCTCGTCTTCAAGACGACGGCCGACCCCTACGTCGGCAAGCTCACCTACCTGCGCGTCTACTCCGGCGTCCTCAAGGGCGACTCCCAGGCCTGGAACTCGAATAAATCCGCCATGGAGCGAATCGGCCAACTCTTCATCGTGCGGGGGAAGGCGCAGGAGCCGATACCCCAGTTCGTCGCCGGCGACATCGGCGCCCTGTCGAAGCTCGCGGAGACTTCAACCGGCGACACGCTGGCGACGAAGGAGAAGCCGCTCGTCCTGCCGCCGATAACGTTCCCGACGCCCGCTTACAGCGCCGCCGTCCACCCGAAGACGAAGGCCGACCTCGACAAGATGGGCACGGCGCTCAACCGCATCCTCGAAGAGGACCCGACGCTGCGCGTCCGCCGCGACGCGGATACGAACGAGACGGTGATATCGGGCCTCGGCGAGCCGCACCTGGAGGTGACGGTCGAGAAGGTGCAGCGCAAGTTCGGCGTCGGCCTGGAGCTGACTACGCCCAAAGTGCCGTACAAGGAAACGATAACGGCGGCCAGCACTTCGGAGTACACGCATAAGAAGCAGACCGGCGGCCACGGCCAGTACGCGCGCGTAGCGCTAAAGCTGGAGCCTTTGCCGCGGGGTAGCGGCTTCCAGTTCGAGGACAAGGTCGTCGGCGGTGTGGTGCCGAAGACGTACATACCGGCGGTCGAGAAGGGCGTCCTCGAGGCGATGCAGGAGGGCGTAATCGCCCGTTACCCCCTCGTCGACGTCAAGGTCACGCTCTACGATGGCAAGGAGCACCCGGTCGACTCTTCGGAAATGGCATTCAAGATAGCCGGCTCGTCGGCCCTCAGGCAGGGCGTGAACCAGGGCCGGCCCATCCTCGTCGAGCCCATTATGACTCTTCGCGTCACAGTCCCCGAGGCCAACACCGGCGACGCCATGGGCGACCTGAACAGCAAGCGGGCGAAGGTGCTGGGCATATCACCGCAGGACGGCTACAGCGTCATCGATGCGCTTGTCCCGCTGGCAGAGGTGCAGCACTACGCGACCGACTTGCGCTCGATAACGCAGGGTCGCGGCCACTTCGCCCTGGAGTTCGACCACTACGAGGAAGTGCCGGCGCACCTGGCGCAGAAGATCATCGATAAGGCGAAAGAGGAAACGAAGCCCTCCTGACGCCGGCCTCGCTGGCATTCGACATCGCGTCTCCCTCCGTCCAGCCAATCCATCTCGCCCGTCAGAATATAGACATCGAGAGTTGACAGAACTCGAGCGGCGGCTACAATGGTACTATTCCTATAGAGTTGGTGGCCTTCCGGCGGGCAGCGAGAGGCAGGGGCGCATGGCAACCGCGGGCATCCGAACGTACACCTTCTTCGTCGATGGCATGCACTGCAAGGCATGCGTTCTTCTCTGTGAGAGCGAGCTGGCGAAGTGTCCGAAGGGTAGTTTCCGCCAGGGCCAGTCTGCGGACGCGATCCGTTCGAGTTCGGGGCGACTTTGGAGACAAGCCACCCGAGGAAATCGCTGAAGAGCTCTCAAAGGCACTCTCCCAACACTCGCTATCAACGACCATACAACAGAGACATATCGGCTGGGACGAGTTTGGCGTCGCTGTTCCCGCCGCCATCAGTTGCGTCGCCCTTTTCGTCCTGATGCGATCTCTGGGCGTCGGCGGTCTTGCCAGCGGGAATGCCAGCACCTATGGCACAGCCTTCGTGGTCGGAGTGGCCGCGTCCCTTTCTACCTGCGCGGCGCTGGTCGGCGGCCTTGTCCTCTCGATATCCGCGACCTTCGCGCGGTCGGGGCACAGGGCGAAACCACAGGCCTTGTTCCATGCTGGCCGTGTAGCGTCATTCTTCGTCCTGGGCGGCGCGATCGGCCTTCTCGGCTCAGCGCTTCGCCTGCAGTCCACGGGGACGTTCATACTGACCTTGACCGTCGCTCTGCTCATGCTCGCAATCGGTGTCAATCTGTTGGACGTGTTCCCCTGGGCACGCCGGCTTCAACCTTCGATGCCGAGATTCATATCGAACAGGGCCTTGGGCACTGCCGGCTTCAGCAGCACCGTCGCGCCGGCGCTGGTGGGCGGCGCGACGTTCTTCCTGCCGTGCGGCTTCACTCAAGCGATGCAGTTCTATGCCGTGTCAACCGGCAGCGCCATTACCGGCGCTCTGACGATGCTCTTCTTCGCCCTGGGTACGCTTCCCGTGCTGGGGCTGTTGAGCTTTACGTCGGTGGCGGTCAACACGAAGGAATATGAGGGTGTCTTCTTCAAGTCCGTTGGACTGCTGGTGATCTTCTTCGCGATCTTCAATGCTATCAACAGCCTGGCAGCGGTCGGCGTGATCAACCCGCTATTCAGCTCATGAAAGGCAGAAGCGACATGGCGAAGAACGAAAAGAACCTGCGGACGCCGATGATACTGGCGTGGCTCGCTGCTGCCGTCGTCGTTTCGGCCGTAGCTACAGTCATGGTCATTCGACAGGGTGGGAAAGCGGGAGATGCGGGGCAGAGCAGCGTGTCCACCGCCAGCGGAAACCAGACCGTGGAGATCGCGGCCGGGAACGGCTACAGCCCGCGGGACACCGTCGCAAGAGCGAACCTGCCAACCACCCTGAAGATCAAGACCAACGGCGATTTCGACTGCTCGTCGTCGCTCAGCATCCCAAAGCTCGGCTACCAAACACAATTGCCGCCGACGGGAGAGACCGAGGTCAACGTGCCTCCTCAGCAAGCGGGATCGACGCTCAAGGGGGTATGCTCAATGGGGATGTATAGCTTCACCATCCGATTCGAGTAGGCGGCCTGCCCGCCACACGACCCGCCATCGCCGACGACAATCGGCCCTCAACTCGCCCCCACACACGCTCGCAACTGAAGCCCGCCTCATCACCATCATATTGAGCAAATGTTAAGCGTAGCGCCGCCTTTGTTTAGGCGGCGTTGATGTGTCACGCGCGAGAATCAACGTGGAACCTGGAGTGGAGGTGGCGCGAAAATGGCCAGCGACAGGACAGCAACAGCGCAAAGCACTCAGCAAGCGATCCGCGGGCTCGTCTGGGCGGCCTGCGAAGCGCTTCTGGCGGCTGATCCATCCGTCATCGAAAGCGTGACGATCTCGCACGGCGTCGACGACCCGGAAGGCGCCCGATTTGCCGAGGCGATGACCCGGCGCCTGACGGAGGAATACTGCCTGGACGTGGAGACGCGGACAACCGGAACATCGATTGTGCTGCGCGTCAAGAGGAAGGCAGCAGCCCAACCGGACGGGAGGCAGGAGCAAGCTGATGGCTGACATAATCATGATAGTTATCGCTACAGTGTTCATGGCCCTCGCTGGTGTGCTAGTATTCGCAATTGATCGCATTTAGCTAGAAGGGGGAGCGATGAACTTCGATTATCTCATCGTAGGGATCATCGCTTTCCTCGTGATGCTCTACCTGCTGTACGCGCTTATCAGACCTGAGAAGCTGTAGTGTCCGCATTTGGAATCCTGCAGTTCCTCGCATTCTTTGCCGTCATTGCCGCGCTGACCCGTCCCCTGGGCGCGTACATGGCGCGCGTCTTCTCCGGCGAATCGACTCCCCTCGATCCTGTTCTCCGACCCGTCGAGAACCGCATCTACGCCGTCATCGGCGTCAACCCACGTCACGAATGCCGCTGGACGCGCTACACCATCGACATGCTGCTGTTCAACTTCTGTGGCATCGTCATCGTCTACCTGATCTTGCGTCTCCAGCACTTCCACCCCTGGAACCCCCTCGACGCGCCGGGCATGCGCCCCGATCTCGCTTTCAATACCGCCGCGAGCTTCGTCACCAACACCAACTGGCAGTCGTACGTCCCGGAGACGGCCGCCAGCTACTTCTCGCAGATGTTGGCCTTTACCTGGCAGAACTTCCTGTCCGCGGGAACGGGGATCGCCGTCGCCATGGCGCTTATTCGCGGCCTGACGCGTCACTCGGCCGAAAACGTTGGCAACTTCTGGGTTGACCTGACGCGCGCGTGCCTGTGGGTCCTCCTGCCCGGAGCGATTATCATCGGCATATTCTTCATGGCGTCGGGAATGGTCCAGACCCTCGGCGGGCCGGCCATCGCCCACACAGTCGAAGGTGCGACGCAGACGATAGCGCGCGGCCCGGTCGCGTCGCAGGAGGCGATCAAGCTCTTCGGCACGAACGGCGGCGGCTTTTTCAACGCCAACTCCGCGCATCCATTCGAGAACCCAACGCCGCTGACCAACTTCTTCGAAGTAGTGGTCCTTCTTTCGATTCCGGCGGCGCTCACCTACACCTTCGGGCGCTACGCCGGCAACCAGCGTCAGGGGTGGGCGCTTTTCCTAGCGATGGCCGCAATATTCGCCCTCTCGCTGGGCATAATGACCTGGAGCGATCAGGTCGGTAACCCGAACATCGCCAACGCCGGCGTGACCCAGGCCGCAACGTCCGGCCAGGCAGGCGGCAGCATGGAGGGCAAGGAGGTTCGCTTCGGCACCTACGGCTCCGAGCTCTTCGCCAATGCGACCACCGTCACCTCCTGTGGCGCCGTGAACGCCTCCATGGACAGCATGACGCCGCTCGCCGGCGGCACCGCGATGCTGAACATCGCCATCGGCGAGAACATCTTCGGCGGCGTCGGCACCGGAATCATGTTCATGCTCATCTTCGCCATGCTGGCAGTGTTCATCGCCGGGCTGATGGTCGGCCGCACGCCCGAGTACCTGGGCAAGAAGATCGAGTCGACCGAGATGAAGCTGATAATGATCGCGATCCTCATCCACGAGACCAGCATCCTTGGCTTCAGCGCGCTCGCGGCGACGGCCGGACCGGGCGTGGCGGGAATCTTGAACGCCGGCCCGCACGGCCTGTCCGAGGTCCTCTACGCAGCGACGTCAGCCACCGGCAACAACGGCAGCGCCTTCGCCGGGCTGAGCGCGAACACCGGCTTCTACAACGTCATGCTCGGCATGGCGATGCTTATCGGCCGCTTCGTCTGGCTCGTCCCGATGATTGCCGTTGGTGGCACGATGGTGAAGAAAACGCCCGTGCCGGAATCGGCGGGAACCTTCCCGACAACCGGCTTCCTATTCATCGGCCTGCTGGCGGCGGCGGTCATCGTCGTCAGCGCGCTGACGTTCTTCCCGGTCTACGCGCTGGGACCGATTGTCGAGCACTATCTGATGCAAGCGGGAACGCTCTTCTGACGGAGAGATGATGACAGACCCAGAGCAACCGGATACCAGCGTCGCGGAGCCGCCCGCTCCCGACGCCGGCGAGCCCAAGCGCCGCCGCCGCCAGACCGTGCCGCTCTCCTCCCTCGTCAGCGAGGGCGCGCTGCAGGCATTCCGTAAGCTGCACCCGCGCTCAATGCTGCACAATCCGGTCATGTTCGTCACCGAGATCGGCAGTGTCATCTCGACGTTCTACTTCATCCGCGCGATTGTCCAGGGCGGACCGAATGCCGGCTTCATCGGCGCCATAGCCCTCTTCCTCTGGGTCACCGTCCTCTTCGCCAACTTTGCCGAGGCGGTCGCCGAGGGACGCGGCAAAGCGCAGGCCGCCGCGCTGCGCAAGATGAAGACGGAAACGATGGCGAACCGCCTCGTCGATGGAAAGGTGGAAGTCGTCCCCGCCAGTCAATTGCACAAAGGCGACATCGTCGAGGTCTGCGCTGGCGAGATGATTCCCAGCGACGGCGAGGTGATCGAGGGCATCGCCTCCGTCGACGAGTCCGCCATCACCGGCGAATCGGCGCCCGTCATCCGTGAGAGCGGCGGCGACCGCAGCGCCGTCACCGGCGGCACGCGGGTGCTCTCGGACCAGATGAAGGTGCGCATCTCGGCGGAGGCGGGGCAGACGTTCCTCGATCACATGATCGCACTCGTGGAGGGCGCGGCCCGCCAAAAGACGCCGAACGAGATCGCGCTCAACATCCTCCTGGCGGGGCTCACGTTCCTCTTTGTCCTG
Source organism: Dehalococcoidia bacterium (assembly GCA_050010555.1). Lineage (GTDB taxonomy): Bacteria > Chloroflexota > Dehalococcoidia > DSTF01 > JALHUB01 > JALHUB01. The sequence goes on along the minus strand of JBEKKV010000001.1, from coordinate 20,573 downwards.
GTGGTGTTGACGCTTCAGGCCTACGCCATCTACTCCGGCGCCGGCGTGTCAGTCACCGTCCTGATCGCGCTGCTCATCTGCCTGATGCCGACGACTATCGGCGGCCTGCTTTCCGCGATCGGAATCGCCGGCATGGACCGCCTTGTCCAGCACAACGTTCTCGCCATGTCCGGTCGCGCCGTCGAGGCGGCGGGCGACGTGAACACGCTCCTCCTCGATAAGACCGGCACGATAACGCTCGGCAACCGGCAGGCGGCAGAGTTTATCCCCGTCGCCGACTACACGGAGGCTGACGTTGCCGATGCCTCCCAACTCGCCTCCCTCAGCGACGAGACGCCCGAAGGCCGCTCGATTGTCGTCCTGGCTAAGCAGTTCGGCTTCCGCGACCGGCACATCAGCGAGTCGGAGGCGGCCTTCGTGCCGTTCTCCGCGCAGACGCGGATGAGCGGCATCGACTGGAACGGGCAGCAGATTCGCAAGGGCGCGGTCGACGCCGTCGAGGAATGGGTCCGGGGGCAGGGTGGCATCATTCCAACGACTCTGAGCCTTATCGCCGGCAACGTGGCCCGCTCGGGCGGCACGCCACTGGTCGTCGCCCGCGACCGAGACATCATCGGCATCATCCACCTGAAGGACATCGTCAAGGGCGGCATCAGGGACCGCTTCGAGCAGTTGCGCAGGATGGGCATCCGCACCGTCATGATAACGGGCGATAACCCGCTCACCGCCGCCGCCATCGCCAAAGAAGCAGGCGTCGACGACTACCTGGCGCAGGCGACACCGGAGAAGAAAATGGAGCTTATCCGGAACGAGCAGGGCCAGGGGAAGCTCGTCGCCATGACCGGCGACGGCACCAACGATGCGCCGGCGCTCGCCCAGGCCGACGTCGGCGTGGCGATGAACACGGGGACGATCGCCGCCAAGGAGGCCGGCAACATGGTCGACCTCGACTCCAATCCCACCAAGCTCATCGAGATCGTCGAGATCGGTAAGCAACTGCTGATGACGCGCGGCGCCCTGACCACCTTCAGCATCGCCAACGACGTCTCGAAGTACTTCGCCGTTATTCCCGCCCTCTTCGCCGGGACCTATCCGGAGCTGCGCCACCTGAACATCATGCACTTGCATTCGCCGCACAGCGCCATTCTCTCGGCAGTCATCTTCAACGCCGTGATTATCATTTGTCTCATCCCGCTGGCTCTTCGGGGCGTGGCGTACCGGCCGCTGGGGGCAGCGGCGGTCCTGCAACGCAACCTGTTCGTGTACGGTTTCGGCGGGCTGATTATTCCGTTCCTGGGGATAAAGGTCATCGACCTTATTCTCGTGGCGCTGCACGTGATGAACTAGGATAAGAGCTATGTGGAAAAGCGCGCTCATTGCTATCAAACTCTCCGTTGTCACGCTGGTCATCCTGGGCCTCCTCTACCCACTGGCGATGACCGGGCTGGCGCAAATTGCCTTCCACGACAAGGCGAACGGCAGTCTCATCGAGCAGAACGGGCAGGTCGTCGGCTCGAAGTACATCGGGCAGCAGTTCGCCGGGCCGCAATACTTCCATCCGCGCCCCTCCGCAGCCGGCGACGGCTATGACCCGCTGTCCTCCGGGGCCTCGAACCTCGGCCCGACAAGTGCTACCTTGATCGAGAGGATTCAAACCGACGTGGCGAACGTCCGGGCGGAAAACCCGGGACTTCAGATTGGCAAGATACCGGTCGACATGGTTACAGCCTCCGGAAGTGGCCTCGACCCCGACATCACGCCGGCGAACGCGGCTGCACAGGCGTCGCGCGTCGCGACGGCCCGCAATATGAACGTCGACGAAGTGATGCGCCTTGTGCAAGAAAACACCGCAGGGCGCGACTTGGGCTTCCTCGGCGAGAAGCGCGTCAACGTGCTAGAATTGAACCTGGCGCTGGACAGGGAAGACAGCGCCGGTTCTCAATGACAGACGAGCAGCAGAAACCCACCGAGGTCAAGAACGCAGGACGCGGCAAGCTAAAGGTCTTCCTCGGCGCCGTGCCGGGCGTCGGGAAGACGTTCCGGATGCTCGCCGAGGCGCATCGGCGCATCTCCCGCGGCGAAGACGTGGTCGTCGGGCTCATCGAAGCGCATGGAAGGCCGGCGACGGCGGAACTGCTCGAAGGGCTGGAGCAGATCCCGCTCAAGGCCATCGAATATCGCGGCCGCACGTTCTACGAGCTGGACACCGACGCCATCCTCAAGCGCTGTCCGCAGTGGGTCCTCATCGACGAGCTGGCGCACACCAACGTCCCCGGAGCCGCCCACGAGAAGCGATGGGAAAGCATTGAAGAGCTGCGCGACGCCGGCATCAACATCATTACCACCGTGAACGTCCAGCACCTGGAGAGCCTGAACGACTCTGTTGCCGATATAACCGGCGTAAGAGTACGGGAGACCGTGCCCGACTGGGTGGTCGACTCGGCGGACGAAATCGAGCTCGTGGACCTGACGCCCGATGCCGTCATCAACCGCCTCAAGCGAGGCGATATCTACAAGGGCGAAAGCATCCCGCAGGCGCTTGGCGGCTTCTTCAAGAAAGGGAACATCGTCGCTCTTCGGGAGCTGGCTCTCCGCCAGACGACGATCGACGTCGACCAGCAGCTTCAGGCGCTTGTGCCAACTCCCGCCGGCGCCAGACCCGTCAAGGCCGTCCGCGACCGAGTGGTGGTCTGCGTTTCGCCAAAAGAGGTATCGTTCAAGCTTGTCCGCCGCGGCTACCGGCTGGCGCGGCGCATGGAGGGCGAGCTCGTCTGCCTCTATGTAAAGACGTCCGAGCGCGGGCCGAACGAAAAGCAGGAGGCGCTCCTGGGCGAAATCTTCGACCTCGCACGCAACCTCGGCGGCGAGGTCGTCGAGCTCGAAGGCGACTCCGTCGGCGAGCAGCTTATCAAGTACGTCAACGCCAACAAGACGACGATGGTCGTCATGGGCCAGTCCGCGCCCAGCCGCTGGGAGGAGATCGTCCGCGGCTCGCTGGTGACGCGCCTTATGCGCGAAACGAAGGATATCGACATCGTCGTCGCCGCCGATACCGGCCCGGAATAGCTTCGAGGCCGCCCCGCGGCAGCGCGGCCTCCTTTCGTTTATTTCCTCCGGAAAAACGGCAGGAATATACTGTGGACAGCATGCAGACGACGCCGTCTCGCTATCTCGCGCGCTGGCCATGGTTGGCCTACGCCGTGGCGCTGCTCCTGACAGCGTTCGTGACCGCTGTTATCGCGCTGATCAGGCAGGCCGCCAACGTCGGCAACATCTCCATGCTTTACCTGCTCGCGGTGCTGCTGACCGCCATAGCTTTCGGCAGCCTGCCGGCGGTCTTTGCCTCCGTAACGTCCTTTTTCGCCTTCGACTACTTCTTCATAACGCCGACGCACCGGCTCACCGTCTCGAACGCCGAGGAGTGGGTTGCGCTCGGCGTGCTGCTGGTGACGGGCGTCATTACCGGTGAGCTCGCGGCAGCGCTGCGACGGCGGGCGCGCGAGGCGGAGCGTCGGCGAAGAGAGGCGGTCGTCCTCTACGACGTCGTGCGGCTCATGCAAACGCCGGACATCCGTGAGGCGCTGGTTGCCGTCGCCGAGCGGCTGCGCGAAGAGCTCGGCGTCGCGGCCGTCGTCGTCGATTTCGGGCCGCAGGCGCCCCTGACGCTGCGTGCGGAAGCCGGCGAAGCGGAAGCGCTGCGGATCGCGGAGTCCTCCGCCGCGCCGCCCGCTCACATCCTCAGTCAAGGCGCTGCGCCGGCCGGAGGACGAACGCCCCGCGGGAGATGGGTGCGGATCGTACCGCCGCGATTGCTTGCTCCCCCCAGGGGGCAGGACCGGCTGAACGGGGTTTCGATTCAGTTGCAGGGGCGTCAGGTCGGCAACCTCATCCTGGTCACCGAGCCCGATTCCGCGCCGCTAAGCAGCGCAGACGACCGCCTGCTGCTCGCCGTCACCAACCAGCTCGGCCTCGCCGTTGAGAGGTCGCGCCTCCGAGAGGTGGCGACCGAAGCGGAAGTCTTACGGCGTACCGACGAGCTCAAGACGGCCCTCCTGAACGCAGTGTCGCACGACCTCAAGACGCCGCTCGCTTCTATCCTTGCCTCGGCCGGCAGCCTTTTGCAGGGCGACGTGACCTGGAGCGACGAGGAACGGCGCCAGTTCGCCCGCTCCATCGAAGAAGACGCGGCATACCTCAACCGGCTCGTCACAAGCCTGCTTGACCTGTCGCGCATAGAGGCGGGCGCCCTTCGCCCCGACCGGGAGTGGCACGATATCGGCGCTCTCATCGAGGACGTGCTGGGCCGGCTGCGCCCATTGACCGCCGGCCATCCTATCGCCGCGGTTATCTCTGAGGACGTCCCGCCGGTCCTGGTGGACTACCTGCACATCGGGGATGTCCTGTTCAACCTGATCGAGAATGCCGCCAAGCACACGCCGGCGGAAACAGAGATCCGCATCTCGGCCCGGCGCTTAGGCGGCAACGTGCAGGTGGAAGTCGTCGACCAGGGCCCCGGAGTACCGGCCGCGGAACTCCAGCGCGTCTTCGATCCATTCTTCCGTGCGAAACGGCGCGACTCGCCTTCCAAGGGTATGGGCCTGGGCCTCGCCGTAGCGAAAGGGCTCGTCGAGGCGAACGGCGGCCGCATCTGGGCGGAGAACGTCAACGGCGGTGGCGCGCGCTTCGCCTTCACTCTACCACTGGACGCGGCCCCCGGGGAGCATCGCGAATGACACAGGGAGGAGGCGCGCGCATCCTCGTCGTTGAGGACGACCCGGGAATCCTGAGAGCCCTGAAGACCAACCTCAGCCGCCACGGCTTCGAAGTGGACACGGCCGAGACCGGCGGGGACGCCATCGACAGCTTTGCGCTGCGGCCGCCCGATCTCATTCTGCTCGACCTCGGCCTGCCGGACATCGACGGCACGGACGTCATTCGAGAGGTGAGGGCGCGCGCCGCCACGCCCATCGTCATCCTTTCCGTGCGCGGAGGCGAGCGCGACAAGGTGTCAGCCCTGGACCTGGGCGCGGACGACTACCTGACGAAGCCGTTCGGCGTCGAGGAGCTCCTGGCGCGCGTGAGGGTGGCGCTGCGACACGCCGCTCATCCGGCTTCCGGCGCGATGGCGCTGTTCAAGAGCGGCGATCTCGAGATCGACGTGCCGCGCCGTCGTGTCAGCGTCGCCGGCGAAGAGGTCCACCTGACCCCGACGGAGTACGACCTCCTGAAGGCGCTGGCCGCACAGCCGGACAAGGTGCTGACAGACCGCATGCTCCTCCAGGCGGTCTGGGGACCGGAGTACGGCTCGGAGGCGCATTACCTGCACGTCTACGTCGCCAGGCTGCGACGTAAGATCGAGGCCGACCCGCAGAGGCCGCGCCACCTCCTGACGGAGCCGGGCGTCGGCTATCGCCTGGTGACAGAGTAGGCTTCCCCAACTCGGCAACCGCCATCATCATCTCCCCCGCGCCAGTCACTCCACTTTCCGCAATTCCTGCCGATTATCCTATTAGGACAGCCTAACAGCGGCTCGTCTTCCTATCCGCGACACGCCGCTTGACCTATTCAAGCGTTTCGCGCCATAATTAGGGCATCCTAATTGGACAGATGGCAATGATTGAAGAAAGACCAGAAGAATACCTCAAGATCATCGGCCTGGCCGCCGAGCACGGCGAGGAGGTCACCACCTCCTACCTTGCGTCGCGGCTCGGCCTCTCCATGCCGTCGATAACGCAGATGCTGCAACGGCTCGCCGCCAGGGGGCTCATCGAGCACCTGCCGCGGCGCCCGGTCCGCCTCACGCCGGAAGGCCAGCGGCTTGCCAGCTCCCTTATCCGGCGACATCGGTTGTGGGAGAGCTTCCTCGTCCGCTTCCTCGGCTTCTCCTGGGACGAAGTCCACGACGAAGCAGGCCGGCTAGAGCATGCCACCTCGCCGGCGCTCGAGGAGCGTCTCGTCGACTTTCTCGGCGACCTCGCCTCCTGCCCGCACGGCCACGCCATACCCGGCCGCAAGCAGGAGGCCCTTTCAACCCAGATCCTGCCTCTCAGCCGCTTCGACCCGGCCGGCACCGCGCGCATCGTCCGCATCCATGACGAGACGCCCGAGTTCCTGCGACGCCTGGCCCGCCTGGACGTGCGGCCTGACCGCATCGTCGAGGTCGAAGGAGTGAGCGCGGAGGACGGCTCAGTCTGGGTGCGCGTCGACGGCAAGCTTAAGGAAGTAGCCGGCGATCTGGCGGGAAGCGTGATGGTGGAGCGGCTGCCCGATGCGGCGGCCAGTGCGGGAGCTACACAGTGAATATTACTGAACTCGCGGTGCCGGTGGGCTCGCTGAAGCCGGGCGAAACGGGAACGATTGTCGCGCTTTCCGGCGGGCGTTCGTTCCGCGCACGCTGCCTGGCGCTCGGCTGCATCCCAGGCACCACGATCGAAATGGAACGGAACAGCGGCCACGGACCCATCGTCCTCGTCGTGCGGGGCGTGCGCCTGGCGCTTGGCCGCGGCGAGTCGATGCGACTGACGGTCGCGCCAAGGTATTCGCATTTATGACGACCACGACCGTCTCGACGCTGAAGGTGGCCCTGGCCGGTGCGCCGAACACCGGCAAGAGCACAGTCTTCAACGCTCTGACGGGCCTGAGACAGCACACCGGCAACTGGCCCGGAAAGACGGTCGAAAGGAAGACCGGCGTCCACCGACGCAACGGCACCGTCTTCTCCCTCGTTGACCTGCCCGGCAGCTACAGTCTCTCCGCCAACTCCGTCGAAGAGGAGGCCGCGCGCGACTTCCTGGCGACCGAGAGGCCAGACGTCGTGGTCGCCGTCGTCGACGCCTCCAGTCTGGAGCGCAACCTCTACCTCGTCCGCGAGCTCCTGGAGCTGCGCCTGCCCACCGTCATCGCCCTGAACATGATGGACGTAGCGCGGTCCGCCGGCCTGGAGGTCGACGTCGAGCGGCTGGAGTCGGCGCTGGGCGTACCCGTCGTTGCGCTGGTCGCCAGGCAGGGCAAAGGCATCGACGAGCTCGTCGACGCCATCGAACAGGCGGCAAAGACGGGCGCAACGCCAGACATCGCTCGCCTGCCGCTGGAGCCGGACACGGCAATGCTCCTCGACGCGCTCGACCAGGCGGTTCCTCTCAGCCTCGACCTGCCTTATCCGCGCGAGTGGCTGCTCGTCAAGCTCCTCGAAGGCGACCGCGCGCTTGCGAAGGCACTAAAGACGGAAGTGCCGCCGGAGGCCCGCCCTGACATCGAAGCGGCGTTGCGACATCGCGACGGCGCGGCGATAGAGATTGCCGGCGCCCGCTACGACTGGGCCGCCGCCATATATCATCAGACCGTCCGCCGCGAAAGAAGCGAGTCGTCCCTGGCGAAACGCGCCGACCACCTGCTGATGCATCCGCTCGGCGGCGTGCTGGCCTTCGTGGCCGTCGTATTCGGCATTTACTGGCTGATGTTCAGCGTAGCGGCGCCTATGCAGCGCTTCCTGGACGACAAGCTGGTCGGCGGAAGCACGACGAGACTGGAGAGCGCCCTTGCCGGCTGGCCGCACTGGAGCACAAGCCTGCTCACCAACGGCATCATCGGCGGTGTGGGCACCGTCCTCACCTTCATCCCCATCCTGGCGCTCCTCTTCCTCGCCCTGACCGTCCTGGAGGATATCGGGTACATGGCGCGGGCTGCGTTCGTCATGGACCGGTTCATGAACCTCATCGGTCTGCGCGGCAAGTCATTCCTTCCCCTGTTCGTCGGCTGGGGGTGCAACGTACCGGCCATCAGCGGCAGCCGCATCATAGAATCGCCCAGCGCCCGCCTCACGACCATCCTCGTCGCACCGCTGGTCCCCTGCTCGGCGCGCATGGTCGTCATCGCCCTGTTCACTGCGGCCTTCTTTGGCAGCGCCGCGGCGTTCGTCGCCTGGGGCATGGTGATGGTGAACCTGGCGGTGCTGGCTATCGTCGCGTTGCTCATCAGCCGGCTCCTGTTCCGGGGGCACGAGTCGTCGTTCGTCATGGAGCTGCCGCGCTATCACGTCCCTAACCTGCGCTCCGTCCTCCTAACGACGCTGACGCGCCTGCGCCATTTCGTCACGCTGACCGGCACGGTCATTCTCGGTGTGTCGCTCGTTGTCTGGGCCCTTTCCACCTTCCCCGGCAGCGGCATCGAGCAGAGCTTCCTGGGCCACATCGGCCGCGGGCTGGCGCCGCTCGGCAGCCTGATGGGGTTGGACTGGCGTGCGATGGTCGCCCTGCTCACAAGCTTCGTCGCCAAGGAGCAGACCATCGCCACGTTCGGCGTCCTGCTCGGCAGCAACGGCGACTCCTCGTTGCGCACCTCGCTTGCTGGCATCATGACGCCGGCGGCCGCGCTGTCCTTCATCGCCCTGCAGATGCTCTTCATCCCCTGCGCGGCGTCCACGGTCACACTGTTCCGCGAGACGCGAAGCTGGCGCTGGACGGCCTTCGCCGTGGGCTACATGCTCGTCGTCTCGTTCGGCGTGGCGATACTCATCTATCAGACAGCGCGCCTGTTCGGACTGGGAGTCTGACGATGCTCAAGCGGCTGCTCGCGCTCATCGCCGACGGTGACCGCACGTGGTCTAGCGAGACGCTGGCGCGCGAACTCGGCGTCCCCTCGCCGCTGGTCGACGACCTGCTGGCGCGACTCGTGAGCGAAGGCTACCTGAGTTGCGCCTCTCGCGCGACGTCGAGCGCCTGCGCCCGCTGCTCGCTGCATTCGCCGGCCTGCGACAAAGCGTCCGGCCCGGCCATCTGGCAGCTCACCGACAAGGCGCGACGCCTGGTCTCTGCCGCGACCGGCTAGCCCCCGACGCGCTTCCGCGCGCCCTTCTGGCGGGATGCAACAAGAGGGCTGATTGCGGCTATTGGCAGACGTCGCCGGTCCCGTTATTGTCGGCGTCTGGCACCGGCCCGCCATCGTTGACGCCCTTCACTACGCGAATACTCCCGTCCAGCGCGTCGGTGAATGCGACATCGCCGTTGCAGGCCAGCGCGATGTCGCCCGGTACGTTTACCTCCGCTGTTATCGCTGCGCCTCTATCGCCGTCGAAGCCGCAAGTGCCGTCTCCGGCAACTCGGCTGATCCGGGCGTCACTTGCGTCGATCTTGCGCACCTCGCAGTCGAGCATATGAGTGGGATCGCCCGGAGCGAAGCGGAACTGCGAGATGTAGACGTTTCCGCCAGCGTCGAGCGCAAGCCCGCGGACGTTGGCGAGGCCGGCATCGACCGCAAGACCGCCATCGTCGGACGAAGTGCAGATCGCGCGGCCGGCAATCGTCTGGATAGTGGCAGACGCATCAGCCGATATCTTGCGCACCCGGCAACCGCTCACCTCACCGATAAACACCTCGCCCGCCGCATCCACGCCGACACTCCCCGGCTCGTCAAGACGGGCGCTGGTGGCCGGACCGCCGTCGCCCGAGGATTCGCCGCAGCCGAAGCCTGTCGGCCCCGAGCCGGCAATCGTCGAGATCGTGCCGCCGGCCACTTCGCGGATGCGGCAGTTGAAGATGTCGGCGATGTAAAGGTTGCCGGCGCCATCGAAGGCGATGTCCGACCAAACGTACGCGCTCGGCATCGATGGGTCCGAGATGGCGATCTGGGCGGTCGTGGCGTCGCCGCCGTCGCCGCTGAAGCCGCAGTTGCCGTCGCCGACGACCGTGCTGATCGTGCCCGCGGCCAGATCAACACTCCGCACGCGGCAATTGCCGTTGTCGGCGATGATGACGTCGCCGTTGGGCGCAAGGGCGAGACCGGTGGGATTGTTCAACTCCGCATCGGTCGCCGGACCGCCGTCGCCGGAGAAGCCACAGGTCCCGTCGCCCGCGACGGTGGTGATGTGGCCGCTGTCAGCGTCCATCCTGCGTATACGGCAGGTGTCAAGCTCGCTGAAATAAAGGCTACCATGACCGTCGTACATGGCGCCGACCGGGAAGTGAAGGCCGCTCGCCAGGGTAGTGATGATACCCGTGCCGCTTCCCACCTTGAGGTCGAAGGACTCCGTATCCCAGAAGCTCGACTGATCAGCCAGGTTAGCGAAGGGATTGTCGTCATAGAGGATCGAGCGGGTTGTCGACAGGGTCGAGTAGCCGGGAGCGCTGATCCGGAGCTTCGCCGGCCCGACAGTCGGGAAGCCGGTCGAGGCGTTGAAGAAGTAGAGGCCGAAGGCTGTGCTCGTCGTCGAGCCCGTGTTACCCCCTGAATCGGTATATCTGACCGTCGCGCCCTCAATGCCGACGCCGCTGCCGGCGTCCCGCACAACTCCCCACATGCACCCCGAGATCAGCAGGGCGACGAGCGCAAGAACCGGGGCGGCAAGAGCCGGCCTCAGTCTGGTTCTTGTTCGCACGACGATTTCCTCCTTCATGCTGATTCGAGCCTGGAGCGCCACCTCCGGCAGATAATACACCTTCTTTCACGTTAAGCGCAGTGAGAATCGGCACATCGTTACAGTCTCGAAACACACTCGCCGCGACACACCCGGGATAATAAGATAGTTGTCAGGAACTGTAGGGAGAGAAGCAAATCGGCTCATGTCCACGCTAGACGAACCGTACGAACGCAAACGGGCCTTCGAGAGGATAGCTTCTGTTCCGGCGGTGTCGCTCAACGTGGCGGCGCTGGCCGGCGTTCTTAGCCTGGCGACGGTCCTCTACGTCTGGAACCTGACCGACAACGGCTACGGCAACACCTTCTACGCCGCCGCCGTTCGCAGCATGACGCAGAGCTGGCACAACTTCTTCTTCGCCTCCTACGACCCGGGCGGTTTCATCACCGTTGATAAGCCGCCGGTATTCCTCTGGTTCGGAGCAGCCTCCGCGCGCATCTTTGGCTATTCCAGTTGGTCGATCCTCTTTCCCAGCGCCTTAGCCGGCGTCGCAAGCGTCGGATTGCTCTGGCTAATAGTGCGTCGCTACTTCGGCCTAACGGCGGCGACGATCGCTGGCCTGGCCCTGGCGCTGACACCGATCACTGTCGCCGTCGACCGGCTGAACCTCCCAGAGCCGTTCCTCATGCTCTCCCTCATCGGTGCGGCGGGCGCGATACTGCGATCGCTGGAGAGTCGCCGCTGGTGGGCCTGGACCGCCCTTGCCGGCTTCCTCGCCGGCGTCGCCTTCAACATCAAGATGCTCGACGGCTGGATTCCGGGACCGGCGCTCGCCATGGCCCTCGTCGTCGGCGTGTCGGCGTTCAGCCGCACTTCGCTTCGACGGCTCGCGGGCCAACTGGCGATCTTAGGCCTCGTGACACTGGTCGTCTCAGCTTCCTGGATGGTCGTAGTCGATGCCTGGCCGGCGTCGCAGCGACCATACATCGGCGGCAGCACCAACAACACCGTTCTGGACCTCGCCCTTGGCTACAACGGCTTCGGGCGAGTCGACGGCACTAACCAGGGTGGCGGGGGCGGCACGAGAATCAATCCGGCCCCCAACTTCAATCCCAGCCGGAACCTGCCGAGCGGTAGTAACCGCGGCTTTGGCCAAGCGCCCGGTGCACCCTCCGGACAGACGCCCGGGAGCGCCAATAACATGCGCCCAACCACTCCAAGCCAGCCGGTCAATCGCGGAAACGGCGGCGGCGCGTTCGGTGCTTTCGCTGGCGCCGGCGGCATAATCGGCGGTCTCCCGAGCATGCTTCGGATGTTTGACACTGCGAATGGCGGCCAGATCGGCTGGCTTCTGCCCTTCGCGGTCTTCGGCGGGCTCCTCGCTTTCTGGCACTGGCGCCGCGACCCGCTGCGACGCGCCTTCGCAGCGCTATTCGTGGGCTGGATCCTGCTTTACGCCGGCGTCTTCTCCTATGCGCAGGGAATCTACCACAGCTACTACACTTCCGCGCTGGCGCCCGGCGTCGCGGCAGCAGTCGGCGCGGGCGCCGTCGCGGTGGCGGGAGCCGTCCGCCGCGATCGACGCTGGCTGCTGGTTGCGATCGGGCTGGTCGCGCTCACCCTCTGGACGCAACTCCACATCGAAGGGCGAACGCCTGACTTCTACGGCTGGGTCCGCCCGCTGACCGTGGTCACGGCACTTGCCGGAGTCGCCATCGTCGCCGTCCTCGCCCTGCGACGCCTCCCCGTGATGGCAGGCGTGGCGCTGAGCCTCGCCGGGCTAATGCTCCTCCCGGCAGCCTGGTCGGTGAGCCAGGCGGCGAATCCGTCGCTTAACACCACGCTGCCGCAGGCCGGGCCGCAGCAAGGCGCGTCCGGCGCCACCTTCGGCTCGCAGGCCTTCGACAGCGGCACGGCGCAGCTTGCCGCCTGGCTACAGACGCATCGCGACCCCTCCGCTACGTGGCAACTCGCGGTCACGAGCTCGCAGAACGCTTCGCGCCTTATCGCGCAATACAACATATCGGTGATGGCGATGGGCGGCTTCATGGGCACCGACAGTGCCATCTCCATCAGCCGCTTCGCCGACCTGGTTCAGGCGGGCGCGGTCCGCTACGTGCTGACGAATGAAGGAGGATTCGCCGCGCAGATCCCGTTCGGTGGGACGCGTGGTGGCCGCGGCGGTCGTTCCCTGAACGGGGGACCGTCGGCGCTTCCCACCTTCTTCGGCTCCATGACCAGCCCCGCTGAAGTGATGGCGGCCGTCCAGAGCGCCTGCACGCCCGTAACCGACGCGCCGTCCGGCTATCAGGGTGTGCTCTACGACTGCGCCGGCCAGGCGAGTGCGCTCCACCAGCTAGCCCCCTGACGCTTCCGCCGGCTAATTGTTACAATTCCGCAACCACTTCGCGACCGACTCAACGCTAACCTTGTCTTGTATGGAAAGCCTTAGGGGCAGCGCCGGGGGGTCCAGCGACCAGCCCGTCGCAAGGAGGAGCAAACGATGACCAACGCAGCAGAAGACTACGACGACTTTCTCGAAGAAGGCGGCCATCGCTGGCGTAAGCGACTGATTATGCTCGTGGTGGCCGCAGCGCTCGTCATCGCTGTGGGGACGGCGCTATGGGCGACGTTTCTGCGCGACGGCAGCTCGACGGCGGCCCAGACGCAGACGGCTAAGGTAACGCTGGGCACGATCACGAAATCGATAACTACCAGCGCAACGGCAGCATCGCAATCGACCGCCAACCTCTCCTTCGGCCAGTCCGGGCTCGTTACCGCTGTGAACGTCAAGGTCGGTCAGGCTGTCAAGCAAGGAGACATCCTGGCGCAGATGGATGCGCAGTCGCTCCAGGACGCCGTCACGAAGGCGCAGGTGAGCCTTACCGAAGCTCAGACGCAACTGAACACGCTGCTCCAGGGCAGCACCCCCGATGAACTCGCTGCCGCCGACCAGGCGGTCGTCCAGGCGCAATCTAACCTGGACAAGGCCAACACGGCCCTAAACGATCTTTACAACCCGACCAGCGACACCATCAGCTCGGCCCAACAGGCGGTGCTCTCGGCCCAGTCGCAGTTGACGAAGGCGCAGCAGGCGCGGTCGGCGCTCGACACGAACTATAGCAACAGCAAGAGCGCGGACGAGACAGCGGTCGACAACGCGGAGAGTGACCTGTCTACAGCCGAAGCCAAGCTGCAGGGCGCGGAGACGGCCTGCCCAAGCGTCACGTCGGTGCCGCTTAGTTCATCAGACCGGGACTACCTTAACGGCATCGTCGCAAGTGGCCCATCAAGTTCCCTGTCGGGGACCCCATCCCCGACCGAGACTGCAGGGTGTACGCCTTCGGCTGCGTCCGCGATCCTTACGGCCAACTCGGCCTACGTCACGGCCGACAACGCTCTTCAGACCGCCAGGGACAACCTCGACAACCTGGGCAGCGGTCCTGACAGCAACGATGTGTCCGTGGCGGATGCCAACGTGCAGGCAGCGCAACTGGCGCTACAAACCGCGAACGCAAACCTGGCCGCGCTCAGCAACCCCTCGCCTGACGACGTGAGCCAGGCGCAGCAAGCCGTTAGTTCGGCCCAGGACGCGCTGATCGCGGCCCAGGCCAAGCAAGGCACCACCTATCAGGGTTCCACGGCAGCAGCTATCCAGTCGCAGCAAGACCAGATCGCGCTGGACCAGATCGCCCTCAACGAGGCGACAAAGAACCTGCAGAACGCACAGATCATCGCGCCGTTCGACGGCACAGTCGCAGCCCTCAACATCAGCGTCGGCGACACGGTAGGAGGAGGAGGAAGCTCGTCGTCGAGCGCGTCGAGCAGCACCAGTTCGGCAATCGTCCTCAACACGCCCAACGCTCTCGTCCTGAACGTCAGCATCGGCGAAACGGACATGCCCAACGTCAAAGTCGGCCAGACTGGTACCGCTACGTTCGATGCCATCACGGGCACAGCATTCCCCATCGTCATCGACTCCATCGGCACGAACCCCACGACGACCCAGGGCGTGGTGACCTACCAGGCGCAGGCGCACATCGTTAGCGGCGGCCAGGGCGCCAGGTCCGGCGCGGGCCGGCAGTCCGGAAGCTCCGCTAACGCTTCGCCCACTCCCGGCGCTTCGCAACCCACCGCGCAACCCACTCCCGAAGCCAGCGCCACTCCCAACCCGCAGCCGGTGGCCGGCATGAACGCCTCAGTCACAATCATCGTCGACCAGGCGCAGAACGTCCTCATGGTCCCCAGCTCCGCGATTCAGCGAGACGGCCAGAATGAGGTCGTCAACGTCCAGAACAGCGACGGCTCGACCGGTCGCCAGACGGTGACGACAGGCCTGACGAACGGCACCCAGACGGAAATCACGAACGGCCTCACCGAGGGCCAGACAGTCGTCATCCCCGGCGCCACGGCCTCAACCACCACGTCATCCAGCACGACATCTACCACTCAGCAGGGTGGAGGGCTCTTCTTCGGCGGCGGTGGCACCGGCGGCGGCACCGGCGGCACTGGAGGCGCTTCGAGATCGTTCGCTGCTCCTGGCGGTGCCCGTGGAGGGAGCTGAACATGACCGAGCTTCGAAACATGATCGAGCTTCGCGGCATATACAAGATATATCGCGCCGGTGACGTGCCGGTCCCCGCCCTACGCGGCATTGACCTCGACATAAAGCGCGGCGAGTTCCTGGCCATCGTCGGAGCGTCCGGCTCCGGCAAGTCCACGCTGATGCACATCCTCGGCTGCTTGGACCGGCCGACGCGCGGCAGCTACTGGTTTGAGGGCCACAACGTGCACAAGATGACCGACGCCCAGCTCGCCATGATACGCAACCGGCGCATCGGCTTCGTGTTCCAGTCGTTCAACCTGATATCACGCTGGCCGGCGTCGGCACAGGTGGAGCTGCCGCTGATCTACCGCGGCTCCAACCATCGAAAACAAATGGCGCTGCGGGCGCTATCGGAAGTGGGCCTGCGGCGTCGGGCGCACCACCGGCCGACGCAGCTTTCCGGCGGCGAGCAGCAGCGCGTCGCCATCGCCCGGGCGTTGGTGACGAACCCGGCGCTCATCCTCGCCGACGAGCCGACGGGCGCCCTCGACTCCAAGACGACTGTCGACCTCATGGAGATGTTCGTCCGCCTCAACAGCGAGCGTGGCATGACGATAGTGTTGGTAACACATGAGATGGATGTCGCCGCCTATGCCCGTCGGGTCGTCCAGGTGCGCGACGGCAGCATCGTCTTCGACGGACCACCGGGGCAGATCATTCCGGCGAACGTCGCTCCCAAGATCGGAGAGGTGGTTCCTGCTTTGGCGCGAGAGGAGGCGAAGGCATGATCGTCTTCAGCATGATCCAGTCAGCGGTCATGGCCCTAACAACCAACAAGCTGCGCACCATTCTCACGATGCTTGGAATCGTTATCGGCGTGGCCGCGGTCATCGCTCTCATGGCGGCGGGCCAGGGCGCGAAGCAAGGCGTAACGAAAGAGGTCAGCGGCCTCGGCAGCAACCTCCTGTTCATTCAGTCGCAGAACAACACTAGCAGCAGTAGCAGCAGTAGTAGTAGTAGCAGAAGCACCAGCACCAGATCATTTAACCCCTTTTCTCTGACGACTGACGACGCTGCCGCCCTGGAGAACAACCCGCAACTGCCGTACGTCAGCGCCGTAGTCGCCCAGTATAGCCTGACCCTAAGCACACAGCTCACCGGCAACGGGCGCACGGCGACGGCGACTTCGATGACCGCGACCCAGCCAGACTATACAACCGTCCGCGACTGGAAGGTGGCGACGGGTAGCTTCATCACCGACCAGGACATGAGCACCAAGGCTACGAACGTCGTCCTGGGCGCACAGGTGGCACAGGACCTCTTCGACACACCGGCGAACGCCATCGGCCAGAACGTGCGCCTTAGCTTCGGCCCGTTCTCTCTGGACCTTACCGTCGAAGGCGTCATGGAGGCGCGCGGGGCCGCCGGCACCGGTACCGACGACACGACGATAATCGTGCCGCTCACAACCTTCCAGGAGAGAGTGCCTTTTGGCCGCAGCCCAACGGGCCAATCGAACATCCAGGAGATCATCGTTAAGGTCACCTCGAGCGACAAGGTGGACCAGACCAAGGCCGCCATCAACACCGTCATTCTGGACCGCCACGGGACTCAAGACTTCGTGGTGCAATCGCAGAGCGACCTCACGTCCGCAGCCAGGAACGTCAGCAAGACGCTCACGATACTGCTCGGCGCTATCGCCGGCATCTCGCTTATCGTCGGCGGCATCGGCACAATGAACATCATGCTCGTGTCAGTGACGGAGCGGACACGCGAGATCGGCATCCGCAAGGCAGTCGGCGCCAACCGGCAGGACATCCTCCTTCAGTTCATCATCGAAGCGCTGCTGGTCACGCTCGTCGGCGGCGCCATTGGAGTGCTCATCGGCGTCCTGGCCGCGAGGCTTGCCAACGGCGAGTCGTTCGGCACAAGCTCTGCGGTCAACACGCTGGTGACGCCGTTCAGCATCGTCGTCGCCTTCACCGTATCGGCTGCCATCGGCCTGTTCTTCGGAATCTACCCGGCTTTCCGGGCTTCTCGCCTTGATCCAATCGAGGCGCTACGTAGCGAGTAAGAGCAAGAAAGGGAGGTAGCGAGGGTGAACAGAGGACTAATCCGGCCTGCAATCATCGCGCCGGCGCTTCTAACGCTTATCGTTGGAGTCGCCGCGGTCTCCACGGCCTGCGGCGGCGGTTCGAGCAAAGCGGCTTCGACGCCCACGGCAATACCGCTGCCGTCACAAGACGCCGCGGCTCAGGGGACGCCGCGCGCACGCGGCAACGGCACGCCGGGCGCTTTCGAGACGGCGCGCGCAGAGGGGACACCGCTTCCGTTCGGAACGCCCGGCGCTTTCGGTACGCCTGGCGCTCGTGGCGGCGGTATGTTCCTCGGCAATATCAACTCCGCCCTGGCCGACTTCCTCGGCATCTCCCAGGACCAACTCCAATCCGAGCTTTCGGCTAGCGGCGCAACGATGGCGACGGTCGCCCAGGCGCACGGAAAGTCCCGCGACGACCTCAAGGCCTTCCTGACGCAGCAGATCCAGACGAACGCGGACCAGGCAGTGGCGAACGAGCAAATGACCCAGGACCAGGCGAACCAGCTGGTACAGAGCACGACCAGCAACCTGGATAACCTGATCGATGGCAATGGATTCCGTGGGTTCGGACGGCCGCCCGGAGCCGGAGGCACGCCGGGGCCGCAAACGACGCCCGCGCCAACGCCTTGAGGTAACGCCTGAAGTTGCCGCTGGGATCGTTAGCGCTGCAAAATAGAATAAGGTGCAGTGAGAATATGGACGAAAAGCCCATCCTGGTAGCAGACGACGACGCGCATACGGTCGAGCTCGTGTCGCTGTACCTGCGGCGCGCGGGCTACCGCGTAGAGACCGCCTGCGACGGCGACGAGACGCTGCGCAAGACGCGAGAGTCGTCCCCGGCGCTGATCGTCCTCGACATCATGATGCCCGGGCCCGACGGCCTTCAGATCTGCCGCAAGCTCCGCGGCCAGGTGCCCATCTTGCTCCTGACGGCCCGAGCTTCGGACATCGACAGGATTGCCGGCCTCCGCCTCGGAGCTGACGACTACGTGACAAAGCCGTTCAACCCAGACGAACTCGTGGCGCGCGTGGCGGCAGTGCTCCGCCGGACCGGCTCCGGCGCCGCAACCCGAACGGAGCGGGTGCAAGTCGGATCGCTCTCCATGGATATCGACTGCCGCGAAGCCCGACTGGGCGAGAAGGTCGTTCCGCTCACCCCGCGGGAGTTCGACCTGCTCCTCGCGTTCGCTCACTTCCCCAACGTCGTGCTCGACCGGGACCGCCTGCTCGACCTCGCATGGGGGACCTCGTTTTACGGGCACAGGACCGTCGACGTGCATGTCGCACGGCTGCGCGAGAAGCTGGCCGACCACGGCCACGGCGTACGCATAGAGACGGTCTGGGGCACGGGCTACCGGCTCGTCCCGGAGAACTAGCATGGCGCCGCTGTCTGCCTTCCACCCCCGCACTCTGCGCGGCAAGCTGGTATCAGCGAGCGTTCTGCTGGTGATAGGCTCGCTGGTGCTGGCCAGCGGCGTCTTCGTTGCCCTGACGCACGGCCAGGAAAAGCAGCAGGCGCTGGACCACACGGAAGCGACGGCGCCCGTCATCCACGGCCAGTTCTTCCAGCTCCTCATTGACGGCGCTTCGCTCTCGCAGCTTCAGCAATACACCCGCACCGCGGCGACCGAGTACAATGAGCGGATCCTTCTGTTCGATTACTCCGGCGTCGTCGTCGAGGACACGGGCGGAGGGTTATCCGGCTCACAGCTTCAGATCCCGGAGAGCTCGTTGCCCGCTGACGGCGTTTCGCCGCCAGTTCGCGGTGATTACTACCGCACGTGGCAGCTCGAAGGGGGAACCGGCGGCAGCGTCATCCTGGCGGCGGTCTCCCCGCCGTTGACCAGCCGAGGGGGGCAGCGGATCACGATTCCGCCGCCGAGCGACTCGGCGGCCGCAGATCCTTCGCAGACCGGGACGCAGGTTGCGCCCTACCGCCTGGCGATCGTCATTCCGGACGATACCTTCGCCCACGCCTGGCTGCAAGTCTTGCCCTGGCTGGCGCTGGCAGCCGTAATCGCTCTTCCCGTCGCCATCGCCTCGGCGATAGTCATCAGCCGGAACATCACCCGACCTCTAAGCAAACTCACGGTGGCCGCCGATCAGATGGCCCAGGGCGCATTTGACATCGACGTGCCGGCGGACCGCGGCGACGAAGTCGGCCAGTTGTCGCGCGCGTTCTCGTCCATGGCGACGAGCGTAGGCGAAACACAGGACCAGATGCGTGCCCTGCTGGCCAACGTCTCGCATGACATGAGGACGCCGCTGACGTCGATACTGGGGTTCGCCCAGGCGCTTCGAGGCGGCGTGATCAATGGCGAAGAAGAATCAAAGCATGCCGGCGCCGTCATATACGACGAGGTCACGAAGCTGACTGAGCGGCTGAACGACCTGCTGTTCCTGTCGGAGATCGAGGCTGGCCAAGCCCTTGTCCAGCGCGAGGACGTCGATCTGTCGGCGCTCACCACCAAAGCGGTCGAGCGGACCACAGTAAGCGCCGCAAAGAGACACGTTTCTATCGCCTGCGATATGACACCAGGCATCCATGCCTTCGTCGACCGGGCCAAGGTGGAACGCGTGCTCGAGAACCTGCTGGACAACTCCCGAAAGTTCACGCCGGCCGGCGGCCAGGTGCGCGTGCACGCCTTCAACGACGGGAACCAGCAAGTATGCGTTGAGGTCGCTAACACCGCGACAGACATAGACCCAGAGGAACTCCCGCGGCTGTTCGAGCGTTTCTACCGCCGCGACCGTGCCCGCACCGGACCGTCAGCGGGAAGCGGCCTCGGCCTCCCCATTGCCCGCGACCTGGTCGAGTTGCATGGCGGCAAGCTCGAAGCACAACTGACGGACGGCATCATTGCCTTCCGGATGACACTCCCGGCGTCCGCCCCTCCAGCCTGACCTTCTTCCCCGGTCAACCACCATACAAAGAGTGACGCCCGCGTTTGCGGGCGTCACTCTTTGTTCGAAGCTATTACCTGCGCTTTGCTCTCTAGACTTGTCCGATTACTACCAGTGCCAGTGGTCGCGCAGTCTCTCCAGCAGCTTGAGCTCGAACTGCCATTCTCTGCACTGGAATGATCTGCTCGCCCGGCCCTGGCAGTTACGGTCGATCAGTTGCTCGAGCCTCTCGATGAGCTTGTCTAGTGGCGTGACCCGAGGCGTGGGCGTAGGCGTGACTGACCCGGCCGGCGTCGGCGTTGCAGTGGACGTCGCAGCGGGTGTCGGTGTCTTCGTCTTGGTTGCCGTTGGGGCCGGCGTTGTGGCCGTCGGCGGCACAGGCGTCGGCGTCCGGGTAGCCGTCGGCGGCGGCGTTGATGTATTGGTGGCCGTAGGCGGTACAGGCGTGAAGGTCGCCGTCGGCGGCACTGGCGTCGGTGTAAAGGTCGCCGTTGCCGGCACCGTTGTGTTCGTCGGCGTCGGCGTCCAGGTGGCCGTTGCCGGCACCGTTGTGTTCGTCGGCGTCGGCGTGAAGGTCGCCGTCGGCGGCACCGTCGTGTTCGTCGGCGTCGGTGTAAAGGTCGCCGTTGCCGGCACCGTTGTGTTCGTCGGCGTCGGCGTCCAGGTGGCCGTCG